>NZ_CP150261.1:0-10000 GCF_037976065.1 Bacillus sp. FSL L8-0193
ATGAAAAACATATCGGATCTTTGGAATCAAGCTTTGGGGCAGATCGAAAAAAAATTGAGCAAGCCCAGCTTTGAAACATGGATGAAATCGACAAAGGCTCATTCATTGCAGGGCGATACGCTGATCATCACCGCACCGAACGAGTTCGCCAGAGACTGGCTTGAATCAAGATACCTGCACCTGATCGCCGATACGATCTACGATCTGACAGGAGAAGAATTGAGCATTAAATTTGTCATTCCTCAGAATCAAAATGAAGAAGATTTTATGCCTAAGTCTCCAATCAAAAAAATGTCGAAAGAAGAACCGGCTGATTTTCCGCAAAACATGCTGAATCCCAAATATACATTCGATACGTTCGTTATCGGTTCAGGAAACCGATTCGCCCATGCGGCGTCTTTGGCAGTGGCCGAAGCCCCGGCGAAAGCTTACAATCCGCTGTTTATTTATGGGGGAGTCGGACTTGGAAAGACTCACTTAATGCATGCGATCGGGCACTATGTCATCGATCACAATCCATCTGCAAAAGTGGTTTATTTGTCATCTGAGAAATTTACAAATGAATTCATTAACTCGATCCGAGACAATAAAGCTGTCGATTTTCGCAATCGCTATCGAAATGTTGACGTTCTTTTGATAGATGATATTCAATTTTTAGCCGGAAAAGAACAAACGCAAGAGGAATTTTTCCATACGTTTAATACGCTGCATGAAGAAACAAAGCAGATCGTCATTTCCAGCGACCGGCCTCCAAAAGAGATCCCAACGCTTGAAGACCGTTTGCGCTCCCGTTTTGAATGGGGATTGATCACAGACATCACGCCTCCTGATCTGGAAACAAGAATTGCGATTTTAAGAAAGAAAGCAAAAGCAGAAGGACTTGATATCCCGAATGAAGTCATGCTTTATATTGCCAATCAGATCGACAGCAATATCAGGGAGCTGGAAGGGGCATTAATCAGGGTTGTCGCATATTCTTCCCTGATCAATAAAGACATCAACGCCGATCTGGCTGCCGAAGCTTTGAAAGATATCATTCCGTCTTCAAAGCCGAAAGTCATTACGATCAAAGACATCCAAAGAATCGTCGGCCAGCAGTTCAATATCAAGCTGGAAGATTTCAAAGCGAAGAAACGGACAAAATCGGTAGCTTTTCCGAGGCAGATCGCTATGTATCTATCAAGAGAAATGACAGATTCTTCTCTTCCGAAGATCGGCGAAGAGTTTGGCGGACGCGACCACACGACTGTCATCCATGCCCATGAGAAAATATCAAAACTGCTGAGCGATGATGAACAGCTCCAGCAGCAGATTAAAGAAATTAAAGAGCAGCTGAGATAAGTGGTGAGCGGGAAAGTGTGAATAACTTGAACATAGTCTTACACAGTCTGTCCACATGTGGATAGGCTGTATTTCCGTTCGTTTTTTACACTTATCCACAAATCCACAGCCCCTACTAGTACTTCTGCTATTTTTATAAAACATAATAATTAATAGATTCCCGCAAGGAGGATGATTATGAAGTTTACAATTCAAAAAGACCGCCTAGTCGAAGGTGTCCAAGATGTGTTAAAAGCTGTTTCTTCAAGAACGACGATACCGATCTTAACCGGTATTAAAATTGTGGCCTCTGATGAAGGTGTCTCTCTGACAGGAAGCGATTCCGATATTTCGATCGAATCGTTTATCCCGAAAGAAGACGGCGATTTAGAGGTCGTGACAATTGAACAGCCCGGCAGCATTGTGCTTCAAGCCCGTTTTTTCAGTGAAATTGTCAAAAAGCTGCCGATGTCAACGGTGGAAATCGAGGTTCAAAATCAATACTTAACGATTATCCGCTCCGGCAAAGCAGAGTTTAACTTAAACGGTTTAGATGCGAGCGAATATCCGCTTTTGCCGCAAATTGAAGAGCATCACGCTTTTCAAATTCCGACCGATCTGCTAAAAAACCTGATCCGCCAAACCGTTTTCGCAGTGTCCACCTCAGAAACACGCCCAATCTTGACAGGTGTAAACTGGAATGTCGCGAGCGGTGAATTAATATGCACTGCGACGGATAGTCACCGTCTAGCGCTAAGAAAAGCTAAGCTCGACATTCACGAAGACAGTTCTTACAATGTCGTCATCCCAGGAAAAAGCTTAACCGAGCTGAGCAAGATCCTTGATGACCACCAGGAGCTTGTCGATATTGTAATTACCGAAACACAAGTGTTGTTTAAAACAAAAAACGTGCTGTTTTTCTCCAGACTGCTTGACGGAAACTACCCGGATACAAACCGCCTGATTCCTCAGGAAAGCAAAACGAACCTGATCGTCAATACAAAGGAATTTCTTCAGGCGATTGACAGGGCTTCACTTTTGGCGAGAGAAGGACGAAACAACGTGGTGAAACTTTCCGCAGCCGCCAATGAGTCGATCGAAATTTCTTCAAACTCTCCGGAAATCGGAAAGGTTGTCGAAACGGTGAATGCCGAGCAGATTGAAGGGGAAGACTTAAAGATATCCTTTAGTCCGAAATATATGCTGGATGCCCTTAAAGTTCTTGAAGGAGAGGACATTCACGTGAGTTTCACGGGCGCTATGAGGCCTTTTCTGATCCGTACGCCGAATGACGATTCGATCGTCCAATTAATTCTTCCTGTCCGGACGTATTAATTTGTTGGAATAGAAAGTTGCCGGCTGGTCCGGCAGCTTCTCTTATTTTTTCGGGAGAAAAGCGCTCTCGCCCTGCCTTGGTTGTTCATACCGCAAGTTTCCCCTTTCCTTCTTTCCCTGTTTTTTAGTACAATTAGATATTAGTGATATTGAAAGAGGTCGATATAATGACAAAGACGGTGGCTATTGATACAGAGATGATTACCCTCGGCCAGTTTTTGAAATTGGCGGATGTCATTCAGTCCGGAGGAATGGCAAAATGGTTTTTATCGGAATATGAAGTACTCGTCAATGACGAGCCGGATAACCGCCGCGGACGAAAACTGTATGTCGGAGATGTGGTGACGATTGAAGGATTCGGTTCATTTCAAGTCGTCGGCTAAAAGCAGGTGGTATTGATTGTATATCCAAAATCTAACATTATCGTCTTACCGTAATTATGAACGCCTTGACCTTCAATTTGAGAACAAAGTGAACGTGATTATCGGAGAGAACGCTCAAGGAAAAACGAATTTGATGGAAGCGATCTATGTGCTTGCGATGGCCAAATCCCATCGGACGTCAAATGATAAAGAACTCATACGATGGGATGAAGACTATGCTAAAATAGAAGGCAGGGTCATTAAAAAAAACGGTTCTGTTCCCATTCAGCTCGTGATTTCCAAAAAAGGAAAAAAAGGTAAAGTTAATCATATTGAACAGCAGAAGCTGAGCCAGTATGTCGGGGCTGTCAACACGATTATGTTCGCGCCGGAGGATTTAAATCTTGTAAAAGGAAGTCCTCAGGTCAGAAGAAGGTTTCTCGATATGGAAATCGGCCAAGTATCACCTGTCTATCTTCATGACCTTTCTCTTTACCAAAAAATCCTTTCACAACGGAATCATTTCCTGAAACAGCTTCAAACGAGAAAGCAAACCGATCAAACGATGCTTGACGTGCTGACGGAACAGCTTACGGAATTCGCAGCAAAGGTTGTGATGAAACGGCTTCAGTTTGTCGATCAGCTTGAAAAATGGGCTCAGCCCATTCATTCCGGAATTTCAAGAGGTCTGGAAGAGCTGACGCTAAAGTATCATACGTCTCTTCACGTATCAGATTCGCCCGATTTGTCGAAAATGATCAATAGTTATCAAGAAACGTTTTCTAAATTAAGAGATAAAGAAATAGAACGGGGGGTATCTCTGTCAGGTCCCCACAGGGATGATGTTCTCTTCTACGTCAATGGCCGTGATGTGCAGACTTACGGATCGCAGGGTCAGCAGCGAACGACTGCATTGTCGCTTAAATTGGCTGAAATCGATTTGATTCAGGAAGAGATAGGAGAATACCCGATTTTGCTTTTGGATGATGTTTTATCAGAGCTGGACGACTATCGGCAGTCTCACTTGCTCCACACCATTCAAGGCCGTGTTCAAACTTTCGTAACAACGACAAGCGTTGATGGAATTGATCATAAAACCTTAAACGAAGCGGAAATCTTTCGAGTTGAAAATGGCACGCTATCGGACTGAGAAAATGGGGTGAGGGATTGTATATCCACTTAGGTGACGATTTTGTCGTCTCAACGCGTGAAATTGTGGCTATTTTTGATTACAAGGCAAAGACATCGCCGATTGTTGAAGAGTTTTTAAACAAGCAAAAACAGCTGATTGTCTCTTCTAACAGCACGCCGAAGTCAATTGTTGTCACATTACAATCGATTTATTTTTCTCCTTTAGCCTCAGGCACGTTGAAAAAACGGGCGCAATCCAAGCCGGAAATCGATTCATAAAAGAATCTTAACTATAAATTTATTATGTTTGAAGAAAAGTGTAGGTGAATGTGCGTGGCAATGGAACAGCAAAATAATTACGATGAAAATCAGATACAGGTTCTAGAGGGATTGGAAGCCGTGCGGAAAAGACCCGGAATGTACATCGGGTCGACAAGCGGCAAAGGTCTGCACCATTTAGTATGGGAAATTGTCGATAACAGCATCGATGAAGCATTGGCCGGTTACTGCACTGAAATCAATGTCGAAATTGAAAAAGACAACAGCATCACTGTAAAAGACAACGGACGGGGGATTCCTGTCGGTATTCATGAGAAGATGGGCCGTCCCGCTGTGGAAGTCATCATGACTGTCCTGCACGCCGGAGGAAAGTTTGACGGAAGCGGATATAAAGTTTCAGGCGGTCTGCACGGCGTCGGTGCTTCTGTTGTTAACGCCCTTTCAACCGAGCTCGATGTAACGGTTTACAGAGATGGAAAAGTCCATTATCAGGAATTTGAACGGGGCGTTCCGAAAGCTGATTTGAAAGTCATCGGAGAGACGGAAGTGACGGGAACGACCACTCACTTCAAGCCTGATCCGGAAATATTCACGGAAACGACTGAATACGACTATGATACGCTCGCCACTCGTGTCCGGGAGCTCGCTTTCTTGACAAAAGGCGTCAAAATCACGATTGAAGACAAGCGAGATGGAAAAGAACGCAAGAATGAATACTGCTATGAAGGCGGTATTAAAAGCTATGTTGAACACTTGAACCGTTCGCGGGAAGTTGTTCATGAAGAGCCGGTCTACATTGAAGGATCCAAAGACGGCATTACCGTCGAGGTGGCGCTCCAATACAACGACAGCTATACGAGCAACATTTATTCGTTTGCCAACAACATTCATACGTATGAAGGCGGAACGCATGAAGCCGGCTTTAAGACAGGTTTGACACGGGTTATCAATGATTACGCGAGAAGGAACGGCGTATTCAAAGAAAGCGATCCAAACTTAAGCGGGGAAGATGTCCGGGAAGGGTTGACAGCGATCATTTCAATCAAGCACCCGGATCCTCAATTTGAAGGACAGACGAAAACAAAGCTTGGCAACTCAGAAGCGCGTACGATAACAGATGCGCTATTTTCAGAAGCGCTCGAAAAGTTTCTGCTTGAAAACCCGGATTCAGCGAAAAAAATCGTTGAAAAAGGGGTTATGGCTGCCAGAGCACGAATGGCGGCAAAGAAAGCGCGCGAATTGACGCGCAGAAAAAGCGCCCTTGAAGTGTCAAATCTGCCAGGGAAACTGGCTGACTGTTCTTCTAAAGATCCGACGATTTCCGAACTTTACATCGTTGAGGGTGACTCTGCGGGCGGATCGGCAAAACAGGGCCGCGATCGTCATTTCCAAGCCATTTTGCCTTTGAGAGGGAAAATCTTGAACGTCGAAAAAGCACGCCTGGACAAAATTTTGTCCAACAATGAGGTTCGTTCTATGATCACCGCACTCGGCACCGGAATCGGGGAAGATTTCAACCTTGAAAAAGCCCGCTACCACAAAGTCGTGATTATGACGGATGCCGACGTCGACGGTGCCCACATCAGAACGTTGCTGCTGACCTTTTTCTACCGCTACATGAGGCAGATCATCGAACAAGGATATGTCTACATCGCTCAGCCGCCGCTTTACAAAATACAGCAGGGGAAACGCGTTGAGTATGCGTACAATGACCAGCAGCTCGAAGAAATTTTAAAAGAGCTTCCGCAAAATCCGAAGCCAGGCCTGCAACGCTATAAAGGTTTGGGTGAGATGAATGCAACACAGCTTTGGGAAACGACGATGGATCCTGAAACGCGGACATTGCTTCAAGTAACGCTCAAAGATGCGATCGATGCGGATGAAACCTTTGAAATGCTGATGGGCGACAAGGTTGAGCCGCGCCGCAACTTTATCGAAGAGAATGCCCGATATGTGAAGAATTTGGATATTTAATGATTGTAAGACCTTATTTTCGCTTAATTGAAATAAGGTCTTTTCTAGAATGAGCCTTTGGCGCTCTATCATTTGATGTGTATAAAATCAAGATTATTGATATAATGGAGAATAGCCTAATTCGTTGAAGAGTATAAATACAAATCTACTCCCACACAACTCATGTAGATTCTCCAGGGAGGTTTTTTAATGAGTGAACAACATAAGCCCCAAGTTCAGGAAGTCAATATCAGTCAGGAAATGCGCACATCTTTTTTAGATTACGCAATGAGTGTTATTGTTTCCCGCGCTCTTCCGGACGTAAGAGACGGTCTGAAGCCGGTGCACAGAAGAATATTGTATGCGATGAACGACCTTGGGATGACAAGTGATAAGCCGTATAAAAAATCCGCGCGTATTGTCGGCGAAGTTATCGGTAAGTACCACCCGCATGGTGATTCTGCTGTTTACGAAGCTATGGTCAGAATGGCGCAGGATTTTAACTATCGGTACATGCTCGTTCAAGGCCACGGAAACTTCGGTTCTGTCGACGGCGACTCGGCTGCGGCCATGCGTTACACAGAAGCGAGAATGTCTAAAATATCAATGGAAATTCTGCGCGACATCAATAAAGACACAATCGATTACCAGGACAACTATGACGGATCGGAAAAAGAGCCTGTTGTCATGCCCGCGAGATTTCCGAACCTGCTTGTCAACGGAGCGGCCGGTATTGCTGTAGGTATGGCCACGAACATTCCGCCGCATCAGCTTGGTGAAGTCATTGACGGAGTCTTGGCGGTCAGCAAGAACCCTGATATTACGCTGCCGGAATTGATGGAAATCATTCCTGGACCTGATTTCCCTACAGCAGGGCTGATTTTGGGAAGAAGCGGCATCCGGAAAGCCTATGAAACAGGCCGGGGATCCATTACGCTTCGAGCCAAAGCTCAAATCGAAGAAACATCTTCCGGCAAACCGGTAATCATTATTACGGAAATACCGTACCAGGTGAATAAAGCTAGGCTGATCGAAAAAATCGCGGATCTAGTGCGCGACAAGAAAATCGACGGCATTACGGATCTCCGCGATGAATCAGACCGAAACGGAATGCGCATCGTCATTGAACTGAGAAGGGACGCAAACGCTAATGTACTGTTAAATAACTTGTACAAGCAGACCGCTCTTCAAACATCATTCGGCATTAATCTTTTGGCGCTTGTTGACGGACAGCCGAAAGTATTGAGCCTGAAGCAGTGTCTGGAGCATTATCTTGACCATCAAAAAGTCGTGATCAGAAGGCGCACGGCATTCGAGCTTCGCAAAGCGGAAGCGCGGGCCCATATTCTTGAGGGCTTGAGAGTGGCGCTTGATCATCTTGATGAAGTTATTTCCCTAATTAGAAATTCGCAAACGGCTGAAATCGCAAAAAACGGATTGATTGAGAAGTTTTCTTTGACCGAAAAACAGGCCCAAGCGATTTTGGACATGCGTCTTCAGCGTTTAACAGGACTGGAACGCGAAAAAATCGAAGAGGAATATCAAGGTCTTGTTGAGTTGATTGCTGAGCTAAAAGCCATCTTAGCAGACGAAGAAAAGGTTCTTGAAATCATTCGGGAAGAGCTTACGGAAGTTAAAGAGCGCTTTAATGATGAGCGCCGTACAGAAATCGTGACATCAGGCCTTGAGACGATTGAGGACGAGGATCTCATCACGCGCGAGAATATCGTTGTGACTTTAACCCATAACGGATATATCAAACGTCTGCCTTCTTCCACTTACCGCAGCCAAAAACGGGGCGGGAAAGGCATTCAGGGCATGGGGACAAATGAAGACGACTTCGTTGAACACCTGATTTCAACATCCACCCATGACACCATTCTCTTCTTCTCAAATAAAGGGAAAGTGTACCGTGCGAAAGGATATGAGATCCCTGAATACGGACGGACAGCAAAGGGAATTCCGATTATTAACCTGCTTGAAGTGGAAAAAGGAGAATGGATCAACGCGATTATCCCGGTAAGCGAATTTGATGACGAGTCTTATTTGTTCTTCACGACAAAACACGGAATATCAAAACGCACGCCGCTTTCCCAATTCGCGAATATCCGCAATAACGGATTGATCGCCTTAAGCCTCCGCGATGAGGATGAATTGATGGCCGTCCGCTTGACGGACGGAAATAAACAAATGATTATCGGCACGAAGAACGGTCTGCTGATCCGTTTCCCTGAAACAGATGTAAGGCAAATGGGAAGAACAGCAGCCGGCGTTAAAGGCATCACTCTGACAGATGATGATGTTGTCGTCGGCATGGAGATTTTGGAAGAGGATTATCATGTGCTAATCGTAACTGAAAAAGGCTACGGAAAACTGACGCCGGCTTCAGAATACAGGGTTCAAAGCCGTGGAGGAAAAGGGCTGAAAACCTGCAAAATCACAGAAAATAACGGCTCTCTTGTGACAGTGAAAGCAACAACAGGAGAAGAAGATTTAATGATCATCACAGCGAGCGGCGTGATCATTCGGATGGACATTAAAGATATTTCCACAACCGGCCGCGTCACTCAGGGCGTGCGTCTTATCCGCTTAGGTGAACAAGAGCATGTCGCGACTGTCGCTTTAGTTGAAAAAGATGAAGAGAACGATACAGAAGAACAGGAACAGGAAGCAGATGAATCATAAAAACATGCAGCCAAATGGCTGCATGTTTTTCTATTCAATTTTTCAAATATGATCTTTTCATCAGAAAGATGATATGCTATAATTTCTTTTGGTCGCTTATAAAAGCAACAACAAAAACTTTTTCGAAAAAAAGTATTGACCGCTTGTCTCATAAATGTTATATTTAAGTGGTCGCTTTGAGAGCGGAAACGAAGTTCTTTGAAAACTAAACAAGACAAACGTACCTGTTAATTCATTAAATAAATCGCACATGCGAATGTGCGTAGTCATTATCAAACTTCATGGAGAGTTTGATCCTGGCTCAGGACGAACGCTGGCGGCGTGCCTAATACATGCAAGTCGAGCGGACAGATGGGAGCTTGCTCCCTGATGTCAGCGGCGGACGGGTGAGTAACACGTGGGTAACCTGCCTGTAAGACTGGGATAACTCCGGGAAACCGGGGCTAATACCGGATGCTTGATTGAACCGCATGGTTCAATTATAAAAGGTGGCTTTTAGCTACCACTTACAGATGGACCCGCGGCGCATTAGCTAGTTGGTGAGGTAACGGCTCACCAAGGCAACGATGCGTAGCCGACCTGAGAGGGTGATCGGCCACACTGGGACTGAGACACGGCCCAGACTCCTACGGGAGGCAGCAGTAGGGAATCTTCCGCAATGGACGAAAGTCTGACGGAGCAACGCCGCGTGAGTGATGAAGGTTTTCGGATCGTAAAACTCTGTTGTTAGGGAAGAACAAGTACCGTTCGAATAGGGCGGTACCTTGACGGTACCTAACCAGAAAGCCACGGCTAACTACGTGCCAGCAGCCGCGGTAATACGTAGGTGGCAAGCGTTGTCCGGAATTATTGGGCGTAAAGCGCGCGCAGGCGGTTTCTTAAGTCTGATGTGAAAGCCCCCGGCTCAACCGGGGAGGGTCATTGGAAACTGGGGA
>NZ_CP150261.1:12500-32500 GCF_037976065.1 Bacillus sp. FSL L8-0193
GACCGGAAGGACTCGTGGAGCGCTTAGAAGTGAGAATGCCGGTATGAGTAGCGAAAGAGGGGTGAGAATCCCCTCCACCGAATGCCTAAGGTTTCCTGAGGAAGGCTCGTCCGCTCAGGGTTAGTCGGGACCTAAGCCGAGGCCGAAAGGCGTAGGCGATGGACAACAGGTTGATATTCCTGTACCACCTCCTCACCATTTGAGCAATGGGGGGACGCAGGAGGATAGGGTAAGCGCGGTATTGGATATCCGCGTCCAAGCAGTTAGGCTGGGAAATAGGCAAATCCGTTTCCCATAAGGCTGAGCTGTGATGGCGAGCGAAATATAGTAGCGAAGTTCCTGATTCCACACTGCCAAGAAAAGCCTCTAGCGAGGTGAGAGGTGCCCGTACCGCAAACCGACACAGGTAGGCGAGGAGAGAATCCTAAGGTGATCGAGAGAACTCTCGTTAAGGAACTCGGCAAAATGACCCCGTAACTTCGGGAGAAGGGGTGCTCTGTTAGGGTGCAAGCCCGAGAGAGCCGCAGTGAATAGGCCCAGGCGACTGTTTAGCAAAAACACAGGTCTCTGCGAAGCCGTAAGGCGAAGTATAGGGGCTGACGCCTGCCCGGTGCTGGAAGGTTAAGAGGAGCGCTTAGCGTAAGCGAAGGTGCGAATTGAAGCCCCAGTAAACGGCGGCCGTAACTATAACGGTCCTAAGGTAGCGAAATTCCTTGTCGGGTAAGTTCCGACCCGCACGAAAGGCGCAACGATCTGGGCACTGTCTCAACGAGAGACTCGGTGAAATTATAGTACCTGTGAAGATGCAGGTTACCCGCGACAGGACGGAAAGACCCCGTGGAGCTTTACTGCAGCCTGATATTGAATGTTGGTACAGCTTGTACAGGATAGGTAGGAGCCTTGGAAACCGGAGCGCCAGCTTCGGTGGAGGCATCGGTGGGATACTACCCTGGCTGTATTGACCTTCTAACCCGCCGCCCTTATCGGGCGGGGAGACAGTGTCAGGTGGGCAGTTTGACTGGGGCGGTCGCCTCCTAAAAGGTAACGGAGGCGCCCAAAGGTTCCCTCAGAATGGTTGGAAATCATTCGCAGAGTGTAAAGGCACAAGGGAGCTTGACTGCGAGACCTACAAGTCGAGCAGGGACGAAAGTCGGGCTTAGTGATCCGGTGGTTCCGCATGGAAGGGCCATCGCTCAACGGATAAAAGCTACCCCGGGGATAACAGGCTTATCTCCCCCAAGAGTCCACATCGACGGGGAGGTTTGGCACCTCGATGTCGGCTCATCGCATCCTGGGGCTGTAGTCGGTCCCAAGGGTTGGGCTGTTCGCCCATTAAAGCGGTACGCGAGCTGGGTTCAGAACGTCGTGAGACAGTTCGGTCCCTATCCGTCGCGGGCGCAGGAAATTTGAGAGGAGCTGTCCTTAGTACGAGAGGACCGGGATGGACGCACCGCTGGTGTACCAGTTGTTCTGCCAAGGGCATCGCTGGGTAGCTATGTGCGGACGGGATAAGTGCTGAAAGCATCTAAGCATGAAGCCCCCCTCAAGATGAGATTTCCCATTCCGCAAGGAAGTAAGATCCCTGAAAGATGATCAGGTTGATAGGTCTGAGGTGGAAGTGTGGCGACACATGGAGCTGACAGATACTAATCGATCGAGGACTTAACCTAAATGTTTGTGAATCGTCTGACCGTTATCTAGTTTTGAGAGAACACCTCTCAGAAAGCCAAAGGCAAGGAAACTCGGCTAAAGGCCCTCACATCCTGTGAGGAACGCCCAGTACCTTCGTCCTGAAGGCAATAGTTTGGTGGCGATAGCGAAGAGGTCACACCCGTTCCCATGCCGAACACGGAAGTTAAGCTCTTCAGCGCCGATGGTAGTTGGGGGCTTCCCCCTGTGAGAGTAGGACGCCGCCAAGCGATTAAAAAGACCAGCTTATATAAGCTGGTCTTTTTTGTTGTTTTCCTTTTTTTGAAGAAGCAGTTCAGCGATATAATAGGGGAACTTTGACTCGACTATATGTAAAAAATGCTGGATGATGACATAATCATCGCTAGCACTTTGAAGAAGAAGGTCATACCACCATTCAGTTTCATACCTGGCAATCATGCTTAAATTGTACGCAACCAAGTAATGCGCCAATATTTCCGGGAGCTTTAAAAAATGATCTCGTTCAGCCGGGAAATAGTATCCGTCTTGCTCCAAATCATAAAGCAATGTGGTCGAAGTGCTGGGACGGCATTCTTTATGAGCGGCAGAAAAAACGATTCCCTCTTTTTCCTCACGGCAGAAAGACCAGTTTAAATGGTATTCGATATGTTCGATGAAACGCTTTGATGACATATTGTAAGCATTGGGTGTCTCGCCAGGCAGCTCAATTAGCCGGTCTTCGACGGCTGCTTTTACAATCGGATTTGGTTTTCTTTGAAATGCCAGCACTTTATTGATCTCCGGAATTTTCGCCAAAAGCTGTTTCATATTGAATCGTTCATCTTCCAATCCGGATAATTGGAAAAGGGATCTGATCACGTGCATACATAGGCCGTTCCTTTGGATTTTCACTTCATCTTCATAAAAGCGGTAATTTTGTTTTTTTCGTTTTCTTGTGGTCACGCCATGAGCAAGCACTGAAGTATGGCTGGGATAGGAAGGATCTGTCGTTAACAGGCAGGCTTTCAATAGCTGTGCCATGCCGTAAAATAATAAAATGGGTTTTATTTCTAACGTAGCGATTTTGGCTTGCTTGTAAAAAGCTTCTGCATGCTTAAGAAAAAAAATAAACCGCTCTCCGTTTTTATAAGAGTTTTTTTTGGCATCTTCCATTCCTTGATTTTTATATACCATTTCAAGAAAATGCTGGGCTGTTTCGACCGAATAAAACAGCTTTAAATCCTTCCATCCTTTATCTTGCATGTACTCCACTTCCCTTATGGTTATTTTCTAAAAATTACAACTGTTTCCCGCTTTCTTGACAGTGGGTATTCAAGTTGATAATCTACATATAATATTTTGCCGAAAAGAGGGGGATTTACTAATGTGGGAAAGCAAATTTTCGAAAGAAGGCTTAACATTTGATGATGTATTGCTCGTTCCGGCTAAATCGGAGGTACTTCCGCGCGACGTGGATTTATCGGTTGAGCTTACACCGTCCCTTAAGCTGAATGTTCCAATTATTAGTGCAGGCATGGATACAGTGACAGAAGCTCAAATGGCCATCGCGATGGCACGGCAGGGCGGATTGGGCATTATCCACAAAAACATGTCGATTGAACAGCAGGCTGAGCAGGTTGACAAAGTCAAACGTTCAGAGCGGGGCGTTATTACAAATCCGTTTTTCCTGACGCCAGAGCACCAAGTTTTTGATGCAGAACATTTGATGGGCAAATACAGAATTTCCGGTGTTCCGATTGTTGACAATGAAGAGGATCAGAAGCTGGTTGGAATTATTACAAACCGTGATCTGCGATTTATTTCTGATTACTCCATGAAAATCAGCGATGTTATGACAAAAGAAGAGCTTGTTACGGCTCCTGTTGGTACAACCCTGGATGAAGCGGAAAAAATTCTTCAAAAATACAAGATCGAAAAACTCCCTCTTTTAGATGATCAAGGTGTTTTAAAAGGGCTTATTACGATTAAAGACATTGAAAAAGTAATCGAATTCCCGAATTCAGCGAAAGATGTTCACGGCCGCCTATTGGTTGGAGCAGCGGTTGGTGTAACAGGCGACACAATGACACGCGTCAGAAAGCTTGTGGAAGCCAATGTCGATGTGATTGTCGTTGATACCGCGCACGGCCATTCACAAGGTGTCTTGGATACCGTTAAGAAAATCCGCGACACTTATCCTGAATTAAATATCATTGCCGGCAACGTCGCAACTGCCGAAGGAACAAAAGCGCTTATCGAAGCCGGAGCAAATGTAGTTAAAGTCGGTATCGGACCGGGTTCTATTTGTACAACCCGCGTAGTGGCCGGTGTCGGTGTTCCGCAAGTGACAGCGATTTACGATTGTGCGACTGAAGCAAGAAAACACGGTGCGGCGATTATTGCAGACGGCGGCATCAAGTTTTCCGGAGATATCGTCAAAGCCTTGGCTGCCGGCGGACATGCCGTCATGCTTGGAAGCCTTCTTGCCGGAACATCCGAAAGCCCAGGCGAGACTGAAATCTACCAAGGCAGACGCTTTAAAGTTTATCGCGGTATGGGTTCAGTAGCTGCAATGGAAAAAGGAAGCAAAGACCGCTACTTCCAAGAGGAAAACAAAAAATTCGTTCCGGAAGGCATTGAGGGCCGTACGCCTTATAAAGGTCCGGTTGCTGACACAGTTTATCAGCTTGTCGGCGGTTTGAAATCCGGCATGGGGTACTGTGGAACAAAAGATTTGCACGCACTGAGGGAAGATGCGCAGTTCATCCGCATGACAGGCGCAGGCCTGCGGGAAAGCCATCCTCACGATGTACAAATTACCAAAGAATCGCCTAACTATACCATTTCCTAATCAAATATGACAAAAATTAAACCGTAGACAGAGTAATACTCTGTCTATTTTTTTTTGCTTCCTTATGATAAAATTTATAATGTTGTGTTTGAAAAATGTCTTAAAAGGCTTTGATATAGATTATTAGTCTGATGAAAAGCGGAGGTATCACGATTTGAAAAGCAAGAGAATAAAGCAGCTGATCATGTTGATCGTTGCTTTTGCCGTGACTGTAGGTGCATTTTCTCCTATGTCGACAGCAAAAGCCGCAAATGATCCAATTAATGTAGACGCGAAAGCAGCAATCTTGGTGGAAGCTTCATCGGGGAAAATTTTGTACAGCAAAAATGCCGATCAGCGTCTTCCTGTTGCCAGCATGGCCAAAATGATGACGGAGTATCTTCTGTTGGAAGCGATTCACGAAGGCAAAGTGAAATGGGATCAGAAGTACACGCCTGACGATTATGTATACGAGATTTCCCAAGATCGTTCATTATCGAATGTTCCTCTTCGTAAAGACGGATCATACACTGTAAAAGAGCTTTATCAGGCGACTGCAATTTACTCTGCAAACGCGGCGGCTATTGCACTTTCTGAAATCGTTGCCGGTTCTGAATCAAAGTTCGTAGAGTTAATGAATAAAAAAGCCAAAGAGCTTGGAATGAAAGATTTCAAATTTGTGAATGCTACAGGTTTGGAAAACAAGGATCTTCACGGCAAACATCCGAGCGGAACAAATGCCAATGAAGAAAATGAAGTATCTGCGAGAGACATGGCGCTCCTTGCCGATCATTTAGTAAGCGATTATCCTGAAATCCTCGATACGGCGAGCATTGCCAAAACGAAGTTCAGAAAAGGCACAGACGATGAAATGGACATGCCGAACTGGAACTTTATGCTGAAAGGCCTAGTTCAGGAATATAAAGGTGTGGACGGGCTGAAAACCGGCTCAACGGACTCTGCCGGATCATGCTTTACGGCTACTGCCGAAAGAAACGGCATGAGAGTGATTTCCGTCGTTATGAATGCGAAAGGCGACCTTCATACGGGACGATTTAAAGAAACGAAAAAAATGCTTGATTATGCATTTGATAACTTCACGATGAAAGAGTTTTACGCAAAAGGCGCACAAGTGAAAGGCAACGAAACGGTCACAGTCGACAAAGGGAAAGAAACTGAAGTCGGCGTCGTAACGGAAAAAGCCTTTTCAATGCCTGTGAAGAACGGTGAAGAAAAGAATTACAAGGCGAAAGTGACGCTGAACAAAGACGAGCTGACCGCACCTGTTAAAAAAGGTGAAAAAGTCGGTACCTTGACGGCCTCCTATAAGGGAGAAGAAAAGGACTACGGATTTCTCGGCAGCGATGTATCAGGTGTAAACCTCGTGACAAAAGAAGATGATGAGAAAGCAAATTGGTTTATTTTAACGATGAGAAGCATCGGCGGCTTTTTTGCCGGTATTTGGAACAGCATTGTTGAAATGGTAACCGGCTGGTTTTAATCAATAAAGGGCTCTATCTGATAGGGCTCTTTATTGTCATATTCAGATAGAATTACCATTTACAATCCTAACAATTTGTTATTAAAATAGAAATAATCTTCGTGTTTTTCATATGATTTTGTGGAATTATAGGATACAATAGGATTAAATCTGACAATTCAATCTTTGATTAGGGGGATCCTTGAAATGGCTCAAACAGGTACTGATCGCGTAAAACGCGGTATGGCAGAAATGCAGAAAGGCGGCGTCATTATGGACGTTGTCAATGCCGAACAAGCAAAAATCGCAGAAGAAGCAGGAGCCGTCGCAGTCATGGCGCTGGAGCGCGTTCCGGCTGATATCCGTGCGGCAGGCGGAGTTGCCCGCATGGCAGATCCGACAATTGTCGAAGAAGTGATGAACGCTGTTTCAATCCCGGTTATGGCGAAAGCCCGCATCGGGCATATCGTTGAAGCGCGTGTTCTTGAAGCGCTCGGCGTTGACTATATTGATGAAAGTGAAGTTTTGACTCCTGCGGATGAAGAATTTCATTTAAATAAAAACGAATTTACCGTTCCATTTGTATGCGGATGCCGCGACCTCGGAGAAGCGACGCGCCGGATCGCAGAAGGAGCTTCAATGCTTCGTACGAAAGGCGAACCTGGTACGGGCAATATTGTGGAAGCTGTCCGCCATATGAGAAAGGTGAATGCTCAAGTGCGCAAAGTAGTCGGCATGAGCGATGACGAACTGATGACAGAAGCGAAAAACCTCGGCGCTCCGTATGAGCTGTTGAAGGAAATTAAAGCCGAAGGACGCCTTCCTGTTGTAAACTTTGCTGCCGGCGGTGTGGCAACACCTGCTGATGCTGCTTTAATGATGCAGCTTGGCGCTGACGGCGTATTCGTAGGGTCCGGTATTTTTAAATCCGACAACCCTGCTAAATTCGCGAAAGCAATCGTTGAAGCGACGACGCATTACACGGATTACAAACTGATTGCCGAGCTATCAAAAGAGCTTGGAACTGCGATGAAAGGGATTGAAATCTCAAATCTGCTGCCAGAACAGCGTATGCAAGAGCGCGGCTGGTAAACACGAAGGAGACGGATTGACATGCTGACAATTGGTGTACTTGGACTTCAGGGAGCTGTAAGAGAACATATTCGCTCAATTGAAGCATGCGGAGCAGCCGGAAAAGTCATTAAGTGGCCGGAAGAGTTAAAGGAAATCGACGGTTTGATTTTGCCGGGAGGGGAAAGCACGACGATGAGGCGCCTCATCGATACGTATCAGTTTATGAAGCCCCTTCAGGAGTTTGCCGCATCCGGAAAGCCGGTATTTGGAACTTGTGCTGGGCTGATTATCCTGGCGAAGAATATCGCCGGAGCGAATGATGCCCATCTTGGTGTTCTGGATGTAACCGTCGAACGAAATTCCTTTGGAAGACAAGTGGACAGCTTTGAAGCGGATTTAACCGTTAAAGGACTTGACGAACCGTTTACAGGCGTATTTATCCGCGCTCCGCACATTTTGGAAGCGGGCGCAGATGTGGAAGTGCTTTCGGAGCACAACGGTAGAATCGTCGCTGCCAAACAAGGAAATCTGCTCGGCTGTTCTTTCCACCCTGAGCTGACGGATGACCATAGAATGACGAAATTATTTGTCGAGATGGCCGAAAAGCATAAACAGGAAGCCGTCGTATAAAACGGTTGAAAGCTGTTAAAACTTGTAGTACATTTATAAGACAATATAGATCGAAAAGCGTTGATAGGAAGCAGTAGGAAGCCTCTCTTTCCAAGAGAGCCGATGGTTGGTGCGAATCGGCGAAAGATGCTGTCCGAATCCATCCTTGAGCGAAATGCTGAACAGTCAAAGTAGGCATTTACGGGAGAACCGTTATCAAAATGAAGCGGAAAACAGGAGGAAGACGCCTGTTTTCAATCAGGGTGGCAACGCGAGAGCTCTCGTCCCTTATATTTAGGGGACAAGGGCTCTTTTTTTCGGTCAAATCAGTATAAAAGGAGCGAGGCAGATGCTTGATATCAAACTGCTGCGGGCAAATTTGGAGGAAATCAAACAAAAGCTTGCCCACAGAGGAGAAGATTTATCAGATTTTGATCAATTTGAGGAATTGGATACAAAGAGAAGAGAATTGATCGTCAAAGTGGAAGAGCTGAAAGGAAAGCGCAATGAGGTATCTCAGCAGGTGGCCGCTTTAAAGCGCGAGAAAAAAGATGCTGACCACCTCATTAAAGAAATGCGCGAAGTCGGTGAAGACATTAAAAAGCTTGATGAAGAGCTGAGAACGGTCGAATCTTCACTTGATAAAATCATGCTGTCTATCCCGAATATCCCCCATGAGTCTGTTCCGGTCGGTGAGACTGAAGACGACAACGTGGAAGTTCGCAAATGGGGCGAACTCCCCGGATTTTCATTTGAGCCGAAGCCTCATTGGGATATTGCCGATCAGTTGGATATTCTTGATTTTGAGCGGGCAGGCAAGGTTACGGGAAGCCGTTTCGTTTTCTATAAAGGGCTAGGCGCCAGACTTGAACGGGCATTGTATAACTTTATGCTTGATCTTCACGTAGACGAGTACGGCTATACGGAAGTCATCCCGCCGTACATGGTGAACCGCGCAAGCATGACAGGCACCGGACAGCTGCCGAAATTTGAGGAAGATGCCTTTAAAATCAGGGAAGAAGATTATTTCTTAATTCCGACGGCAGAAGTGCCAATTACGAACCTGCATCGCGATGAAATTTTGTCAGCTGCCGAGTTGCCGATCAATTATGCGGCGTTCAGTGCGTGCTTCCGTTCAGAAGCAGGCTCAGCTGGCCGTGATACGCGCGGTTTGATTCGCCAGCACCAATTTAACAAGGTTGAACTGGTGAAATTCGTGAAGCCTGAGGATTCATATGAAGAGCTTGAAAAGCTGACAAATCAAGCGGAGAAAGTTCTTCAGCTGCTTGAGCTTCCTTATCGTGTGATGAGCATGTGTACGGGCGATCTAGGATTTACCGCTGCGAAAAAATACGATATCGAAGTATGGATTCCAAGCCAAAACACATATCGTGAAATTTCATCTTGCAGTAACTTCGAAGCTTTCCAGGCGAGACGGGCGAATATCAGATTCAGAAGGGAAGCAAAAGGAAAGCCTGAGCATGTCCATACGTTAAACGGCTCCGGCTTGGCTGTCGGCAGAACGGTTGCCGCATTATTGGAAAATTACCAGCAGGAGGACGGGAGCGTCATCATTCCTAAAGCGCTTCGTCCATACATGGGGAACAGAGATGTTATTCAACCATAAAAAGTGCGCGCCAAGAGGCGCGCTTTTTTTTATGCGAGAGACCAGACGGCGGCTACATTTCGGGCACAGCGCGTAAGATTTGAACTTCCATCGGCAAGGGCGTTTTCCAAGGAGCTGATCCCTGGCACAATCGAAAAGAGAGCGGAAATGCCGATATCATAAACAAGCTCGCAGCCTTCACCGAGCGATCCGGCAAATGCAATAACGGGAATATTCTCGCTGCAGGCGCGTTTTGCGACGCCGGCTGGCGTTTTTCCGCTGACTGTTTGGCCGTCTATTTTTCCCTCACCCGTAATGACAAGATCGGCTCCTTTAATACGTTCGGAAAAAGACAAAGTATCTAAAACAATGTCAACTCCGCTTTTTAATTCCGCTTTTAAAAAGGCACAGAGGCCTGCTCCTAATCCTCCGGCCGCTCCTGCTCCCGGAATTGAATCGATTTCGCACCCCAGCTCTGCTTTGACTGCAGCAACATAATGTTTTAAGTTTTGATCCAAAAGAGCAGTCATTTCACTGTTCGCCCCTTTTTGCGGCCCAAATACGGCGGAGGCTCCGCGAGGTCCCGTAAGAGGATTATCGACATCACAGGCGGCTTCAAAGTGGATATGCTTTAACTGAGGATTGAGGCCGCTCACATCGATCTTGGCAATCTCAGCTAATGCACCGCCCCCATTTTCAATCTCTTCTCCATTGCGGTTTAGAAACTTCACACCCAGTGCTGCAGCCATTCCCGCTCCGCCGTCATTTGTCGCACTTCCGCCGAGTCCGATGATGATGTTGGACACCCCTTTTTTCGCAGCATTGAGAATCAGTTCTCCGGTTCCTCTCGTTGTCGTTAACAGGGGATTCCGCTGTTCAGGGGGCACGAGGTGAAGGCCTGACGCTTCAGCCATTTCGATGACAGCCGTTTTTCCGTCGCCAAGCAGGCCGTAAGCCGCCTTTACCGGCTTCCCGAGAGGGCCTGTGACTGTTTGCTGTACGATGTCTCCTCCGGTGGCGTCAATCAGAGCTTGAACGGTTCCTTCGCCTCCATCAGCAACCGGAATGTTGACGTATTCGGCGTCAGGCAGAACCGCTTTAAAGCCTTTTTCAATGCTTTTAGCCGCCTCAAGCGATGTCATGCTTTCTTTAAATGAATCAGGTGCGATTACGATTTTCATGGTACCTGCTCCTTTTTAAATAAAGAATTGAAAAATTCCAAAAATCAAAGTTGAGATAATGGTTAGGATTAAGCCGATGACTGACTCATATGGAATCAGCTTTAACCGTTCTTTCATGGACATGAAGACGCTGCCTCCCGTCGTATGAAAAAAGCTTCCGTGAGGCAGGTGATCGAGCACCGTTGCTCCGGCGTGAATCATTGCCGCACCTGCGAGGCCGGCGACGCCAAGATCAAGCAATGTCGGGCCGAATACGCTGCTGGCGACAGCTGTGCCGGCGGTTGTTGAGGCGGTTGCCATCGACATCAGCATGCCGGAAATGGGAGCTAAGAGAAACGACGGCAGACCCAAGCCGACAAGGGTGTCGGTAATGAAAGAATTGAGTTGGGAGTTGGCGATGATTCCCGCAAGCGTTCCAGTCCCGATCAGCATCACGGCAACACCTGACATCTTCGACAATCCTGAAGCGGCAAAATCCTTCAGTTTGCCCGCTTGTCCCGATGCAATCGCAGTGACGAGGCCTCCCGCCGGCAAAGCGATAATTGGATCAATCGTAATACCTGCCACGGGCCTTAAGGCGAGCAACAGGATGGAGACCATCGGACCGCTGATCGCCGCCCAAAATGCCGGCAGTTGTTGAGCCGTTTGGGTTTCAATCTCATTTGCAGCTACTCCTGTTCCTTTATTTGAAAGGCGTTTTGCTAGTAAATAAGTGGCGCCCAGTCCAAATATAGCGGGGATGATCCCGGCGGCCATCACGGATGTCAAAGGGATGTGAAAGGCATCTGAAGCAGCAATGGCATTAGGGTTTGGCGACATAATATTGCCCGCTTTTCCTCCGCCGATCATCGCCAACAGAATGGCCGCTTTGCTGATAAAGGTCCGCCTTGCAATCGCAAGGGCGATCGGTGCGACTGTGATGACGGCGACATCGACGAATACGCCGACCGTTGTTAAGATGGCTGTCGCCAATGTTAAAGCAAGCAGCGCTCTTTTTTCTCCAATTTTATTGACAATGGTTTCTGCAATCACCGCTGCGGAGCCGGATTGAATCAGAACGCCGGCGAGCACCCCTGCTGCCAAGATGCGGAGTACAGCAGGAATCATGTTTTTAGCACCCGCTATCATCAAATCCGTCGTCTCTATTAAATCTGCGCCGCCGATTAAGCCTCCGGCCAATGCGCCGATCATCATGCCGTAAGCCGGCGGGACTTTTTTCAGAATGAGAAAGATTGATATGGCTAATGCGCATAAGGCGCCTATTGCATTGATTTGAATATCCATCTGCATACCCTCCCTTACGTCCAATTGTAAACGCTTTCTGTACAAGGGAGAATTGGTCAGGTATACGGATTTCGTTCCTTTATCCTATATTAAAATTGTTCATTTGCACAAAATGGTGAAAAAAGCGTAATGGCTGTATACAGTTTGAATAGGTCGTCAAATCGTTTTGGATTGCATCCTGTCGCTATTTCAACCTTTCTCAGCCGGTAGTTTAATGTATTGCGGTGAATAAAGAGTCTTGATGAAGTTTCCCCGATTTCGCCGTTTTCTTCTATATAGCAGAGGAGGGTATGGATTAATTCGCCCTTTTGATCTGCTTGGGAAAGGCGGTCCCAGATGTTTTGAAAATGAATCTCCTGATCCGGACGCTCTATTTTTGATAACAGAACGGGGATCGCAAACTCTCGATAATCGTATAAACTAGAGCTGTTTTTAGCAATCTTGAGCGTTTGTTTTGCACTTTGATAGGAGAATGGCAGCTGCTCAAGCTGATCCGCCTGTTCGCCAAGCGCGCCTCTGACCGTTTTCCATTGGCTGAGCCAGCCGTTCCAAGATGAAAAGAGATCAGCCCTGCTTTTAGCGGGAGCGCCTGCCAGAATAACTGTGATCTCTTTTAAAGAAATATTGGCGTACAAATCTTTCGCGGTTAAATGTTTTTCAAGTCTTTTAATAAATGCCGGCTTCATATCAGCGGATGGCAGCTCAAACACAAGACAAGTACGCTGGCCGTCTAGCGGTATATTCAATCGCTCCGCACGTTCAAGGAAGTCAAGGGATGCTAGGTCGGCCCCCTGAATCATTTGGATGACCGTTTCTTCCCGGAGCCTTTGATCCCATGTCAGCTGTTTTGTTAAAAATGCCTGTTCGACAGTCAGCTCTGCTGCCATTTTAACAAGTTCACCATATCGGCTGACTTCAGAAGGCGGCCCCGTGATTCCAATAACGCCGATTATTTCATCATGAAATACGATGGGAAGGTTTACGCCGGGCTTTGTTCCCGTTAAAGCCGAGCATTCTTCAGGCGTGATGCTGATAACCCTTTCAGCTGCAAGTGCGTCCTTCGCTCCGGCGTGTTCATCACCAATTCTCGAGCGGTCTCCTGAGGCGATGATAACCCCGTTTTCATCCATCATATTAATGTTGTGCCGAATAATCGACATGGTCCTGTCGACAATTTCCTCCGCCAATTCTTTTGATAGATAATTCATTTCATCATGCTCCTGCCTAAGATCTTGTTTTAAATGGTGATTGTTCCGTCGATCCAGCCTTTTATGAAAGGTTTTAAAGAAGATGCGATCCATATTTGGCTGTCGTCTATATGATTCCAAACATAAATATCATTTTTCCGTATAGAGCCGTTTAAAATCGAATAAGCAAATAAATCGCCATTGCCCGCACCTGCTATAAATAACAGACAATCGAACGGCTTAAAACAGTCGGTGCTTCTCATGTCTAGATTCTCTTCTATCATTCTGTATGCAGGCCAAATGAGATGATCCCCGAATGTATCATTAATGCCGTCTGTCGTTTTTAAAAGGCTGACCAGTTCATCTGGAAAAGAGACGCCGAGGAGTTCTTCTGCTTTCTGAAGCTCCTCTGTTTCAATAGGTCTGTTCAGCGTGTAATCTTGAGGTAAACGTTCTATAAAATGTTTCCACAATGCTATCACCCTTTGCGTTTATCATTATTTTTGCATATAATGAGAAGCGTGAACAATAAAATAAATTTTTTATGAAAAAATCTCTTGACTTAAAAAGATAGGACATGTTATATTAATTCTTGTCGATACGGAGGAATACCCAAGTCTGGCTGAAGGGATCGGTCTTGAAAACCGACAGGGGTGTCAAAGCCCGCGGGGGTTCGAATCCCTCTTCCTCCGCCATTATTGATTTGCATTTTAGTGATTGACTAAGCATAAATTGGAGATTGTGTTGCCGCTGCCTGGATAGGGCAGCGGTTTTTTTTTATATGCACAAGCAAAAAAAGAGCGGCTCTTCATGGGAATCCGCTCTTTTTGCTTGTTTATCTTTGAATAGCTTCACTGATTTTTTCAATGATTGGATCGAGGGAGGCAGAGTTGTTGAACAGATCGTATTCATCAATATTGACTCTGACAACCGGACAGGCGTTAAAGCCGCTGATCCAGTTTTCGTACCTTGTGTACATTTCCTCCCAATACGATCTGTCGGTTAACATTTCCATTTCTCGTCCGCGTTTTTTGATGCGGTCGAGAATCGATTCCAAATCGCCCTCCAAATAGACTAAAACGTCGGGGCGGGGGAAGTAAGGCGTCATGACCATCGCTTCAAACAGGCTTGTATACGTCTTATAATCGACTTTTGACATTGTGCCTTTATCGGCGTGCATTTTGGCGAAAATGCCTGTATCTTCATAAATTGAACGGTCTTGAACAAATCCGCCGCCCGATTCGTAAATGTATTTTTGCTCTTTGAAGCGTTCCGCTAAGAAGAAAATTTGCAGGTGAAAGCTCCAGCGTTCAAAGTCTTGGTAAAAAGCCTCCAAATAAGGGTTGTTCACAACCTCTTCAAGAGAAGTTTTAAATCCGAGTCTTTTTGCAAGCTCTTTTGTCAATGTGGATTTCCCAACTCCTACCGTTCCGGCAACAGTAATGATAGCATCTTTCGGAATAGCATATACACTCATTCTATATACTCCTTTACTTGATCGGCAATTCGATTGAAAACGGCTTCGGAGATCACGAAGTCTTCCTGATCTCCGTTAATTTCAATAACGGGTATTGGCGGATCGGATTCTTTAAATTGCTTAATGGCAGCATCATAATCATTGATGAGCTGTTCCAGATATTGCTTGTCCATTTCCTGTTCAAACGGCCGTCCGCGTTTTTTGATCCGTTCCAATAACGTCGGAAGGCTTGCTTTTATGTAAATGATGACGTTTGGTTTCGGCAGATCTTCTGTAAGCAGATGATAAATTTTTCTGTATTTCTCAAGTTTTTTGCCTTCCAGCGTCCGTTCAGCAAAAATGAGGTTTTTATAAATATGATAGTCCGAAACAACGGGTATGTGGTGATGCAAATACTTCTTTTCGGTATCTTCAAGCTGCTTATAGCGATTGCAGAGGAAAAACATCTCAAGCTGAAAGCTCCATTCATCTTTGTCATCATAAAATTTATCAAGAAAAGGGTTTTCTTCGACGATTTCTTTAACCAAAGAGAGTGAGAGCTTTTCGGAGAGCATGCTGGCCAAGGTTGTTTTTCCCGCGCCGATGGGGCCTTCGACAGCGATGAAAGGGGCTGTGTTCATAGGTGTCCTCCTACTAAAGAAATTCATTTGTGAACCATACATATTGTATCACATCATCATCTTCTGCCATGAAAAAAACGTTCCTTTAACTTGGGAACGTTTCTTTCACAACATTAAATTGATCGGCTATCAAGAGCCAGTTTTGCGGGAAGGACAGGCCGAGCTTCCAATAGCTGATTCCCCTTAAATTCAATTCCCTAATCAGATCAAACTTTGCCTGAATCGAGCGGGCGTCTTCAAACCATACCTCATGCTGTTTGCCGGCATTGTCCGTATAGCGGAAGAAAGGAGCCTGGGCTGTTTCATCGTACTGTATCGCCGCATTGTTTTCACTCGCGATTGCAATTGCCCGCTGGGGACTGATTGCTCTGGCCAGCTGCCCGCCTGGCGTATAGGGGAGCGTCCAGTCATAACCGTACAAGTTCTGGCCCATGACGATTTTGCTGGCGGGCATTTCCGTGAGTGCGTATTCGATCACATCCCGTACGGGTCCGATCGGCGATACCGCCATCGGCGGCCCTCCGCTGTAGCCCCACTCATATGTCATTAGTACGACGAAATCGACAATCTCTCCGTGAGCCCGGTAATCATGGGCCTCATACCATTGTCCGGGCTGATCCGCTCTCGTTTTAGGCGCAAGCGCGGTTGAGATGAACCAGCCTTCCTGTTTGAAGCGGGCCCGTGCATCCCGTAAAAATTGATTATAGGCTTCTCTGTCTTCAGGCCTTAAGTATTCAAAATCAAAGTGGATGTCTTTAAAACCGTATCTTCTGGCGGCTGCAACAATGTTATCAAGCAATCTGTTTTTTACATTCTGGTCCGTCAAAATGATTCTGCCGAGTTCGTCGCTGAAAGCTTCATTTTCGAGGTTGGTGACGATCATCATCATCGTAGTCCGGTGTCTGTCTGCAATTTCTTTTAAGTTGTTCAGCGGCGGTTCTTCGAGTGTGCCGTCCCGCTTTGCCTGGAAGCTGAAAGCACCCAAATAGGTCAAGTATGGCGAAGCCTCTCTTGCCGCCTGCTGCAGAGCGGGGCTGACGCTTTCTCCCCGCGGTTCGATATAAGCGTTTGTTTCAATGTTCCGTTTTGGCCGAGGGGGGATATAAAGCAGCAGCCCGACAGGCAAAATAGCGCTAACCTGAATGCGGTTGATCCTTGCCAGTTCAGCCGGAGAAATATTAAAGCGGGCTCCGATTGATGCTAATGTATCTCCTTGTCTGACCTCATAAAACTCGCCGGCGATCGGTATCACGATAGTTTGTCCGACAACAAGCCGATTCGGGTTCGGAATTTCATTCGTCGCGACAATTTCATTAACTGTTGTTCGGTAGCGATTCGCGATTTGATAAAGGGAATCGCCTCTTTTCACGACATAAATCTGAATGGGAAACGCCTCCTTTCTCATTGCTACCACTATATGAAGAAAGGAAGTGTTTCATGCTCAAGTTTCGGCGGTGATCTCTTTTGCCGTCGTAATATTGGCGAACAGAACATTTTCCATCATCGTCAACGCATATTTGTTGTCTTTTTCATTATTTGAGGCAATGCAATCGTGCGGAATCGTGATATCGTACTCCCTCATATAAGCGTCGTTTGCCGTAAATAACACGCAAATATTGCCTGCGATTCCCGTAATAATCAAATGGTCGACATGAAGTTCATTCAGCAATGTTTCAAGGGCGGTGCCGTAAAAAGCTGAGTGCTTTGGTTTGATTAAGAAATAATCGTTGTTATTCGGTGCGAGCCGGTCGATGATATATTCGCTTCTGTCGTTTTTGCATTTCTTGATAATGGCAGCAATATCCGCTTGCCAAATTCCAAAATGGTCATTAATGTATATGATAGGCCATTTCTTTTTGGCTGCGTGTTCTTTTAATGCCAGAAGATGCTCGGTCATGTTTCTGGTCTTTTTGGAAAGAACGTCACCCATATCGAATTGAAAATCATTAATGATGTCGACTATAATGAGAGCTGAATTGGACAATGCGATTGTCTCCTTTCAGATTGCATATTCCTTTAACTATAAGTTAGCCTATTCTGTCGGGCGAAAAACATTGAAAGAGTGCATGCGGATGACACAAGACGAGTTTTATATGAAAGAAGCGATCAATGAAGCGAGAAAAGCTGAAGAAAAAGGCGAAGTGCCGATTGGCGCCGTACTGGTTCTGGATGGCGAAATTATTGCCCGCGCCCATAATTTGCGGGAAACCGAGCAAAGATCGGTTTCCCACGCAGAGATGCTCGTTATTGAAGAGGCATGCCGGAAGCTGGGAACCTGGCGGCTGGAGAGATCTGTTCTTTACGTTACCCTTGAGCCATGTCCGATGTGCGCCGGAGCGGCCGTTCTCTCCAGAATCGACAAAGTGGTGTTCGGAGCGTCTGATCCGAAAGGCGGCTGTGCGGGGACTTTGATGAATCTCCTGCAGGAAGAGAGATTCAATCATCAGGCTGAAGTCGTAAGCGGCGTAATGGAAGAAGAATGCGGCAGGATGCTAAGCGATTTTTTCAGAAAGCTCCGCGCAAAAAAGAAAGCGGAAAAGAAAAGGGAGCTGTGATGACGGAAATTTGCAATTTAGGGTGAAACAAGTTATACTAATGAGTGCGTCACATGAAGACGCAGCTTAAATAATTTGATATTTATTTTGCCGTGCTAAGCGGGGAGGTAGCGGTGCCCTGTACTCGCAATCCGCTCGAGCGAGGCCGAATCCCTTTCTCGAGGTTCGTTTACTTTAAGGTCTGCCTTAAGCAAGTGGTGTTGACGCTTGGGTCCTGCGCAATGGGAATCCATGAACCATGTCAGGTCCGGAAGGAAGCAGCATTAAGTGGAACCTTCCATGTGCCGCAGGGTTGCCTGGGCTGAGCTAACTGCTTAAGTAACGCTTAGGGTAGCGAATCGACAGAAGGTGCACGGTAAATCAATCATCAAATTAAGAACTCATCTATTTTAATATAGATGAGTTTTTTTCTTAAGAAGAGCTTTTGGATTTGAAAGCTGCTTCATGTATAATGGAAATGATGAAAACAAGAGGAGGGCGTGTTTGTGAGTTACCAGGCTTTATATAGAGTGTTCAGGCCGCAGTTGTTTGAAGATGTAGTCGGTCAGGAGCACATCACGAAAACGTTGCAAAATGCCCTTTTACAAAAGAAATTTTCGCACGCTTATCTGTTTTCCGGACCGAGGGGAACGGGAAAAACAAGCGCCGCAAAACTGTTTGCCAAAGCTGTCAACTGTGAGCACGCTCCGGTCAGTGAACCGTGCAATGAATGCTCCGCGTGCAAAGGCATTACAAACGGTTCGATTTCAGATGTAATTGAAATTGACGCCGCTTCTAACAACGGTGTAGATGAAATACGCGACATCCGCGACAAGGTGAAATTTGCCCCGTCTGCCGTCACGTATAAAGTATATATCATAGATGAAGTACATATGCTTTCTATCGGCGCATTCAACGCCCTTCTAAAAACGCTTGAAGAGCCGCCGGAACATTGTATCTTTATTCTCGCAACAACAGAGCCTCATAAAATTCCTTTAACGATTATTTCTAGATGTCAGCGATTTGATTTTAAGAGGATTACCTCACAGGCAATTGTCGGACGAATGGAAAAAATCGTCGAAGCTGAACAGTTCAAGGTGCAGGATGGCGCCTTAGACATCATCGCCAGTGCTGCCGACGGCGGCATGAGGGATGCGCTGAGCCTGCTCGATCAGGCTGTATCATTCAGCGGAGATGAGCTGACGGTGGATGATGCGCTGCTGATAACAGGGGCTGTGTCACAGCACTATATTGGAAAGCTCGCCTCAACCCTCCACGAAAAAAATGTTTCCGGTGCTTTGGAAACATTGAACGAACTGCTTCAGCAGGGAAAAGACCCGGCAAAATTAATCGAGGATATGATTTTCTACTTCAGGGATATGCTTCTTTATCAAACGGCGCCTGATTTAGAAGGCGTTCTTGAAAAGGTGAAGGTGGACGAAGAGTTCCAAGCTCTGTCCCGGCAAATTCCTGCACCAGACCTTTACGAAATGATCGATATATTAAATAAAAGCCATCAGGAAATGAAATGGACGAACCATCCGCGTATCTTCTTTGAAGTTGCAGTTGTGAAGCTCTGCCAGGGACCAAAAGCAGGGGCATCCGCGGCCGCCCAGCCGGAAGTGGATAATCTCGTCAACAAGGTTCGGCAGCTTGAGCAGGAGATTGAGAAGCTTAAAACACAAGGTGTACAGGTTTCTTCGGCTCCCGCCCAGCCTAAAGAAACGTCCCGTCCGCAAAAAAGCGTGAAAAGCGCATATAAAGCGCCTGTCGGCCGTATTCATGAAATATTAAAAGATGCTACAAGACCGGACCTCGAAAAATTGAAGAGCTGCTGGGGACAATTGCTTGCCCAGCTTAAACAGCAGAATAAAGTATCGCATGCTGCCCTTTTAAATGACAGCGAGCCGGTGGCTGCATCTTCAAAAGCATTTGTCCTCGCATTCAAATACGAAATTCACTGTAAAATGGTAGCTGAAGACAATAATGGAGTCAGGACAAACCTGGAGCAAATTTTGGATGGAATGCTCGGCGGAAGGATAGATATAGTTGGCGTTCCCGAAGCCCAATGGGGTAAAATAAGAGAAGAATTTCTGCAGGATCATCAGCCGGAAGATTCTGAAGCAAATGAACCGAAAGAAGAAGATCCGCTCGTATCAGAAGCTAAAAAACTGTTCGGAGCGGAACTGATTGAAATTAAAGAATAAAAACATGAAAGAGAGTGGATTTGAGTATGCGCGGTGGAATGGGTAACATGCAGAAAATGATGAAGCAAATGCAAAAAATGCAAAAGGATATGCAAAAGGCACAGGAGGAACTGGCAGAAAAAGTACTTGAAGGTACTGCGGGCGGCGGAATGGTGACTGTTAAGGTAAACGGCCAAAAAGAAGTCATCGACGTCATCATCAAAGAGGAAGTCGTAGACCCTGAAGATGTTGAAATGCTTCAAGATCTTGTCCTTGCAGCGA
>NZ_CP150261.1:40000-97500 GCF_037976065.1 Bacillus sp. FSL L8-0193
AATATAGAAATTCTCCGTATCGTCAGAAAAATTTACAGCATCACAAAGAACGAACCAAAGCGTTTTTACAAGGTTGAACGCTTTTATTATCAAAGCCTTGATTCAATTGTTGAACTGACGGAAAAGCATGCGTTTTTGGCGTCACAGCCAAAACGTAATGCGAAGATTGAAGTTTCTTTAAGCGAAACACGCATGATGATCGATAAGCTTGCCAAGCAATTGGAAGACGACCTTTATGACTTGCTGAAAACAGACATTGACCACTTGGAGTTTGAACTGGACGTCGCAAAGCATTCAATGAAAAAAGGCTGACGGAGGAAAGCTGAAAATGAGCGAATATAAACCATCGTTACACAAAACTGGCGCACAGCTTAAAATTGATGATTTGCTTTCCGATCCTTTTGGACAAGGAGAAAAGTCTGTTTCCGGCATGGAGGAAGAACACCGCGGGCAGCAAGTAAATCTGGTTGATACGTTATCCGAAGAAAAACGCCGGCAGGCATTCCAACTGGCCGAACAGATCGATCCAAAACAACATGACAGCATGACTCTGTATGGAACGCAAGCTCAATCCAAACTCTTGAATTTTTCACACGAGATGCTTGAGCACGTCCAAAAAAAAGATATTGGTGAAATTGGGCAGGTCTTAAGCGACCTAATGAAAAAGCTTGAACAGGTCAGCCCTGATGAATTGAAAACTGAAAAAAGGAACTTTTTTTCCCGTTTTTTCGGAAGAGTATCCCATTCTGTTCAAGAAGTCTTATCAAGGTATCAAAAAACCGGCGCCCAAATAGACAGAATCAGCGTAAAACTTGAGCATTCCAAAAGCGCGCTGATCAATGATAATAAGATGCTCGAACGGCTGTATGAAAAAAATAAAGAATATTATGAAGCGCTGAATGTCTATATTGCAGCCGGTCAGCTGAAGCTTGAAGAATTAAAACATCAAACCATACCCGAATTAAAAGAGAAATCGAAAACAGAACATCATCATATGGCCGTTCAGGATGTAAATGATATGATTCAGTTTGCCGACCGGCTGGAAAAGCGGGTTTATGATTTAACATTGAGCAGACAAATTACACTGCAGAGCGCCCCGCAAATCCGTTTGATCCAACACACAAATCAAGTGCTGGCGGAAAAGATCCAATCATCGATTATGACAGCAATTCCTCTTTGGAAAAATCAGGTTGCTATTGCGCTTACTCTGTTGAGGCAGCGCCGAGCCGTAGAAGCTCAAAAAAAGGTTTCAGCCACAACAAACGAACTGCTCTTGAAAAATGCCGAGATGCTGAAGGCCAACACGATCGAAACTGCCAAGGAAAATGAGCGCGGCTTTATCGATATCGAAACATTGAAACAAGTGCAGGACAATCTGATCGGAACGCTTGAGGAGACGCTTAAAATTCAAGAAGAAGGCCGTTCAAAGCGCCTTCAGGCAGAAGAAGAAATAAGGGCAATGGAAGATGGTCTCAAGGCTAAGCTGCTGGACATGAAAGAAAACCAAAACCGTTTATCATAAGCAAGATAAACATTTACCAAAACGTCCGCCCTTTATGTAATCCGCCTTGAAGGGTATAATAAATGCAGAATGTCATACCGTCACCAGGGAGCACGAGGGTGACGAAGAAAATAGAGAAGATGACTAAAGGATCGGTTATATGAAGACACCTTTATATACAGCATTGGTGAACCATGCTGAAGGACATCATTATTCTTTTCACGTTCCGGGACATCACAATGGAGATGTCTTTTTTGATGAAGCGAAAACCTTTTTCGAAACGATTCTCAAAGTTGATCTAACTGAACTGACGGCTCTGGATGATTTGCATGAGCCATCAGGCGTCATCAAAGAAGCGCAGGATTTAGTTTCGCGGCTTTATGGCGCGGAAGAAAGTTTTTTTCTCGTCAATGGTTCGACCATCGGGAATCTGGCGATGATCATGGCTGTTTGTCAGCCGGGTGACACGATACTTGTTCAGCGGAACTGCCATAAGTCTGTATTTCATGCGATTGAACTTTCAGGCGCCCATCCGGTTTTTTTGACGCCGGAAATTGATGAGGCGATGGCCGTTCCCACACATATACTGTACGAAACGGCAAAAGATGCAATTTCACAATATCCGCACGCTAAAGGAATCGTGCTGACATATCCCAATTACTACGGACATGCTGTTGATCTGAAGCCGATCATAGAAGAGGCCCATCAACACGACATTCCCGTTCTAGTCGACGAGGCTCACGGCGCCCATTTTGTGCTGGGCCATCCATTTCCCCAGTCGTCGCTGAAAGCGGGCGCCGATGTTGTCGTTCAGTCTGCGCACAAAACGCTCCCGGCGATGACAATGGGATCTTATCTGCATATTAACAGCCGCAGGATGAACAGGGACAGACTGGCATATTATCTCTCTGTACTTCAAAGCAGCAGTCCTTCTTATCCAATCATGGCATCTTTGGATATAGCCAGGGCATACGCCGAAAATATCTTGAAAACAAATCGAACAGCCGATATTGAGAAAGAGCTCCTCAACATGAGAGAAGCCTTTTCTCAAATAAACGGAGCCGAGATCGTCGAGCCGGCTGAAGCCGGTATCCAGCAAGATCCGCTTAAGCTGTCTGTCAGATCAGCGTATGGCCACTCCGGTTTTGAACTGAAATCCATATTTGAAGCAAACGGCATCCATCCTGAATTGGCAGATGAAAGGCAAGTCCTGTTGATCCTGCCGCTTGAAGCAAAAAACAAGCCTGCGCCGGAACTGATCAGCACAATCAGCAAAGAAATCAAAGATACAGCTGTTCAACACGATCATCCTGCCGGAATCGGAATCCCTTCTGAAAAAGTCACAGCTTTGCCTTACCGGAAAAGCAAGTTGTCAGCCTTCAAAAAAGAATCGGTTCCTTTTACGGAAGCCGCGGGCAGAATAAGCGCGGAACCGGTCATACCGTACCCTCCGGGTATTCCGTTGATTATGGCGGGTGAGAGAATAACAAAAGAGACGATCAGCCGGCTGACGCGGCTCGTCGACCTGAATGTACACATTCAGGGCAGCAATCAGCTCAAACAAAAGCAATTAACTGTATATATAGAAGAGGAGAAATCATGAACGGATTATTTATTACTTTTGAAGGGCCTGAAGGTGCGGGGAAAACGACAATCCTTCAGGCTGCGGCAGACCAATTGACGAAAAACGGCTATTCTGTTCTCGCGACAAGAGAACCGGGCGGCATTGAAATATCTGAACGAATTCGCGAGGTTATTTTAAATCCAAGTCATACGGCTATGGACCCGAAAACAGAAGCCTTATTATATGCAGCCGCAAGAAGGCAGCACCTTGTCGAAAAAGTAAAACCGGCGCTTGAAAAAGGAAAAATCGTCTTATGCGACCGGTTCATCGACAGTTCACTTGCTTATCAGGGGTATGCCAGGGGACTCGGCATTGATGAAGTATTTTCTGTTAATCAATTTGCGATCGGCAATATGATGCCTAATATGACGATTTATTTCGACATCGACCCGGAAGAGGGAATGAAGCGGATCAATATAAATCATGCCAGAGAGAAGAACCGGCTTGATCTGGAAAAACTCCATTTTCATCAGCTTGTTCAAAAAGGCTATAAAGAAGTTATGAACCGGTTTCCCGGCCGATTTCGGATCGTGGATGCCAGTCAGAATGTTGAACATGTGTTAAAAAGGGTAAATAACATCATTAAGGAAGCATTAAAAGAAAATCAGTTGTGACCTGTTTACCATTCATTGTTATAATGGTAGCAAGAGTATCCTTAAGTGTTTCCATCCAAAAGGGGGCTTTTCATATGAAGTTAATTATCGCTGTTGTTCAAGACCAAGACAGCAATAGGCTTTTAAAGGCGTTAACCGATCACAATTTTCGCGTGACTAAACTGGCGTCAACCGGCGGCTTTTTGAAATCGGGAAACACAACCTTCATGTTGGGTGTAGATGATATTCGAGTAGACAAAGCTTTAAGCTTGATAAAAGAAAACGGAAGCAAGCGCGATCAGCTGATTGCCCCTGTTTCTCCAATGGGCGGAAATGCCGATTCATATGTTCCTTATCCCGTTGAAGTTGAAGTGGGCGGAGCAACCGTTTTTGTACTGCCGATCGAGCAATTCCATCAATTTTAAGGGTTGAGGATATGAAAATAAGTCAAGAACTGCGTACAATGATAGAGAAACAGCAGACTCCGCCTGCAAGAGGAGAAAACGTTTCTGCTTCATTTAAAGAGAAGATGAATATACAAAGCGGCAAGCTACGAGTTGAACAGTTGACAATGCTTTTAACAGATATTGAAGCGTTCGGAAAACGCTTATCAAAGTCGAGGAACTTCAAGGATTTGGCCAGATTCAAAGGCTTGATCAAACGATTTGTAAAAGAGACCGTTGAAAACGGGCTGACGGTGGAGAATTCAAGAAGCTTCGATCTGTACGGAAACAGCCGGACATTGAGCATTGTAAAAGAACTGGACGAAAAGCTTGTGCAATTAACAGAGGACCTGATGGACCAAGAAAAATCTTCTATCGAACTTTTAGAACAGATTGGCGAAATCAAGGGTTTACTGATAAACCTTTACACATAGAGAGTGATGGTATGGCTACAACCTGGACAGAAATGCAGAAGCTTCAGCCACGGGTCATGAAGCTTTTGCAAAATAGTATAGAAAGAAACCGGCTTGCCCATGCCTATTTATTTGAAGGGCGCAAAGGGACGGGCAAATTAGACGCGGCAACCCTTCTGGCAAAAAGCTTTTTTTGCCTTGAAGACGGGGCGGAGCCATGTGAGTCGTGCCGGAACTGCCAGCGGATTGAATCAGGAAACCATCCGGACGTTCACGTCGTGCATCCGGACGGACTTTCGATTAAAAAGGGACAAATTCAGGCGCTTCAGGAAGAGTTTTCAAAGACCGGTTTGGAATCGCATAAAAAGCTGTACATTATCTCCCATGCCGATCAAATGACGGTCAATGCGGCGAACAGCCTTCTGAAGTTTTTAGAGGAGCCGAGCAGCGATACAATCGCTGTTCTTTTAACGGAACAGCCGCAAAAATTGCTCGATACGATCATATCGAGATGCCAAGTTTTATCCTTTCAGTCGTTGCAGCCCGAATCAATTGAAAAGGAACTGATCAAACAAGAGGTCTCACCGAATATTGCTGCCCTTTTGTCGAATATGACAAACAATTTATCGGAAGCGCTCGAATTGAGTCGAAATGATCAGTTTGCAGAGTCGCGAGCGAAAGTGATAAAATTGTATGAAGTCTTACACCAGCGAAAAGGACATGCTTTTTTCTATATTCAAGATCAGTGGATGCCCTTTTTCAAGGAGAAAGACCACCAAGAAATGGGTCTTGATATGCTTTTATTTATATATCGCGACGTGTTGTCCATTCAGTTGGGACATGAAGATAAAATACTATTTCAGGACTTATTCCAATCATTAAAACAGCATGCGCTGCAAACAACACAACAAAGAGTGACAAACCAGATACTTGCTGTTTTAGAAGCAAAAAAACGGCTTTATTCCAATGTGAATGCTCAAGGATTAATGGAGCACTTGGTTTTAATGCTGCAGGAGGGATAAGCTTGTACAACGTTATTGGTGTCCGTTTTAAAAAAGCGGGCAAAATATATTATTTCGATCCGAACGGATTTCAGATAGATAAAGACAGCTGTGTGATCGTCGAAACGGTTCGCGGTGTTGAATACGGGCAGGTTGTCATCGCCAACAAGAAAGTAGACGAGAACGATGTCGTGCTGCCTTTAAGAAAAGTGATCAGAGTTGCGGATGAGCGCGACCGCCTGATCGTTGAAGAGAATCAAGAAGCTGCGCTGTCCGCCTTTGATGTCTGCCAGAAAAAGGTTAACGAGCACGGCCTTGAGATGAAGCTGGTCGATGTGGAATTCACTTTTGACCGCAACAAAGTCATTTTTTATTTTACGGCTGACGGAAGAGTCGATTTTAGAGAACTCGTCAAAGATTTGGCGTCAATCTTTAAAACGAGAATCGAACTGAGGCAAATCGGCGTCAGGGATGAAGCGAAGATGCTGGGCGGCATCGGACCGTGCGGAAGAATGCTTTGCTGTTCCACATTTTTAGGTGATTTTGAGCCCGTGTCTATTAAAATGGCAAAGGATCAAAATCTGTCGCTGAATCCGACGAAGATTTCCGGACTATGCGGACGGCTGATGTGCTGTCTGAAATATGAAAACGATGAATACGAAACAGCAAAAGAACAGCTTCCGGATATTGGGGAAGTGATCGCCACGTCCAACGGCCCGGCAAAAGTCGTCGGCTTGAATATTCTTGAACGCATTCTCCAAGTTGAACTGACAGACTGTGACAAAGTCGTTGAATATACGTGGGATGAGCTGTTGCAAGAAGGTGTCGTATCTGCACAAACCACAGATTAACGAGGTGTGAAACCTTGGATAAAAAAGAATTGTTTGATACAGTGATAAGTTTAGAAGAACAAATCGGGTCCCTTTACCGCCAGCTTGGAGATCTCAAGCAGCATATCGGGGAAATGATTGAAGAAAACAATCATTTACAGCTTGAAAACGAGCATTTGCGCAAGAGGCTGGAGGAAACGGATCAAAGGCTAAAAAACGCAAAATCCGATGAAAAAGAGATAAAAGCAGAAAAGACAGGGCATGCTGATATTGGAGAAGGCCATGATAATTTGGCGCGCCTGTATCAGGAGGGTTTCCATATTTGCAACATCCATTACGGAAGTGTTCGCAAAGAAGGAGACTGCCTGTTCTGCCTCTCGTTCTTAAATAAAAAATAAGAAAGGCTTCCGGCGGAACGGAAGCCTTTTTAACGGTACAATGTGTTTAGGAAAGGGAAAAGACATGATTCAATTAAAAGACGATGAACGACTGGATTATTTACTTGCAGAAGATATGAAAATCGTGCAAAGCCCGACAGTTTTTGCGTTTTCCTTAGACGCCGTTCTGCTGTCGAAATTTGCATATGTTCCGATACAAAAAGGAAACATCATTGATCTGTGCACAGGGAACGGGATTGTTCCGCTGCTTCTCAGCACCCGCACAAAAGCCGCGATCACCGGGGTGGAAATTCAGGAAAGGCTGTATGACATGGCTCTCCGCAGCGTGGAATACAACAACCTGCAAAAACAGATTCATCTCATCAGGGACGACTTGAACAATATGCCGCAGGTGCTCGGATATAATAAAGCTGATGTCGTCACATGCAATCCTCCTTATTTCAAGACGCCGCAAAAAACGGAGCAAAACTTAAATGAACATCTGGCCATTGCCAGACATGAAATTTACTGCACGCTTGAAGACGTCGTTCGCGTCAGCAGCAAGCTGTTAAAGCAGGGCGGCAAACTCGCTCTCGTTCACCGGCCGGGGAGGCTGCTCGAAATCTTTGAATTGATGAAGGCCTTCCAAATCGAGCCGAAGCGCGTCCAGTTTGTTTACCCGAAAAAAAGTAAAGAGGCCAACACCATTTTAGTGGAAGGAATAAAAGACGGCCGGCCTGACCTGAAAATTCTGCCTCCTTTATTCGTATATGATGAACAAGATCAATATACACCTGAAATAAGGAAGATTTTATATGGAGACGAGTAGCCATTATTTTTATGTGCTTTCGTGCCGGGACGGTAGCTTGTACGCCGGCTATACAAACAATATCGAGAAGCGCCTGAAAACCCATAATGAAGGGAAAGGCGCGAAGTATACGAGGGCAAGGCTGCCGGTAAAACTCCATTATGCAGAGTGCTTTTCAACAAAGCGAGAGGCGATGCAGGCCGAATACTATTTTAAAAAATTATCGAGAAAGAACAAAGAACGTTATATAGAAGAAAAAAGACGGGAGGGTGTTGATTATCAACCGGCAAAAGAGCTTTGACCAAAAATCAGACATGGGCATGTTATATCTCGTTCCGACACCCATCGGCAATTTGGAGGATATGACATTTCGAGCGGTTTCTGTGTTGAAAGAGGCGGACATTATCGCTGCGGAGGATACGAGGCAGACGAAGAAATTGTGCCATGTATACGAAATCGAGACACAGCTTGTCAGCTACCATGAACACAATAAAGAAAGCAGCGGACACAAAATTTTGGAATGGCTGAAAGAAGGTAAAAATGTCGCGCTGGTCAGTGACGCCGGAATGCCGACAATATCTGACCCCGGGGCTGAAATCGTCCGCGATTTTATTGAAATGGGCGGCTATGTCGTGCCTTTGCCCGGTGCAAATGCCGCTTTGACCGCACTGATAGCCTCAGGCATTGCGCCGCAGCCGTTTTTCTTTTTCGGTTTTTTGGACCGTAACAAACGGGAAAGGAAAAAACAGCTCGAGGCTTTGAAAAACAGACAGGAGACGATGATTTTTTACGAGTCCCCGCATCGGCTGAAAGAAACCTTGTCAGCCATCAGAGAGGTATTCGGCAACCGGCAAATCGCATTGACAAGGGAACTCACGAAAAAATTTGAAGAGTTTATCAGAGGTTCGATCGAAGAAGCACTCACATGGGCTGAACAGGAACAGGTGCGCGGAGAGTTTTGCCTTGTGGTCGAGGGAAGCCGTGAAGAAACGATCGAAGAATCGTTCTGGTGGGAGAATCTTTCAGAAAAAGAACATGTCGAGCATTATATCAGCGAAGGATATCATTCAAAAGAAGCCATTAAAAAAACCGCGGTAGACCGCGGCGTTCCGAAACGGAAGATTTATGACGCTTATCATATTCAAAACTAAAAAAACCGCCCTTGCTTCGGCAAGAGCGGTTTTTGTATAATCAAAATAATTATTTTTGAGATTGAAGTTGTGCTTGAATTTCGTTAATGATTTGCTCAGCGCCTTCAGGGCTAAGAACCAATTTACCGCCTGCAAGTTTAAGGTTGTCATCAGAAACTTCACCTGTAACTTGGCAAGTCATGTTTGGTTTATATTTTTTCAAGATGATTTTTTCGTCATCTACATAGATTTCAAGAGCGTCTTTTTCCGCGATTCCAAGCGTACGGCGAAGTTCGATCGGAATCACCACGCGTCCTAGCTCATCAACTTTACGTACAATACCTGTAGATTTCATATTCATTCTCCTCCCGAAAGATTGTTATTTTTATAGGTGTTTATTATCTTCGTCATTATTCGACAAAATCCTTACAGTCCTAGCATAACAAGGTTTCCAATAAACGTCAATCATTTTCTTTTCTATTGTTTGTAAAAATTAGATCATATAGTCAAAAGACCTTGGAAGAACTGATGTAACAAGGGAAATGAAGATGATAAAACAGTAGGATCAATCAAAAAAAAGCCCTTAAATCAAGACTTTCGAACTAAGGTTTTTCCTCATATCGATTATATACGACATTATTCGACAATGAAAGCATTTTTTTGTCGAAGTATAATATTTCTTTCTGTTAAAAAATTTGTAATCGACCGTATTCATGATGGATCGACAATGTATATTTTCTTGAACTTGAAGGCTAAGATGGTATCATATAAAGAGGGATTATATATTGAGTATATACTGAATGAATACACATGCCGCTCTCGTCCTTTGGGCGGGAGTTTTTTGACATTTTAATTGGGAGGTTCCATCATGCCGCAAGAAAAAAATACGTTTTACATCACTACACCCATTTATTACCCAAGTGGAAAGCTACATATTGGACATGCCTACACAACCGTTGCCGGTGATGCGATGGCTCGGTATAAAAGACTGAGAGGCTTTGATGTCAGGTACTTAACAGGTACAGATGAGCACGGACAAAAAATCCAGCAAACGGCGGAGAAGGAAAATATTACTCCGCAGGAATTGGTCGATCGTGCGGCAGAAGACATTCAGCAGCTTTGGAAAAAGCTCGACATATCCAATGACGATTTCATACGGACGACAGAGGAACGTCATAAAAACGTGATCGAAAAGGTTTTTCAGAAGCTGCTTGACAATGGTGATATATATCTTGATGAATATGAAGGCTGGTACAGCATACCTGACGAAACGTTTTACACCGAAACCCAGCTCGTTGATGTTGAGCGAAACGAAAAAGGCGAGGTAATCGGAGGAAAAAGTCCTGACAGCGGCCATCCCGTTGAGTTAATCAAAGAGGAATCTTACTTCTTCCGCATGGGAAAATATGCGGACCGGCTGCTCGCTTTCTATGAAGAAAATCCTGAATTCATTCAGCCTGAATCCCGCAAAAATGAAATGATCAACAACTTTATTAAACCGGGTCTTGAGGATTTGGCTGTTTCCCGGACGACGTTCGACTGGGGAATAAAAGTGCCCGGCAACCCGAAGCATGTCATCTATGTTTGGATAGACGCGCTGTTTAATTACATTACGGCACTTGGCTTTAATACGGCAAACGATGAAAATTATCAAAAATATTGGCCGGCAGACGTTCATCTTGTCGGTAAAGAGATCGTCCGTTTCCATACCATTTACTGGCCGATTATGCTGATGGCATTGGACCTTCCGCTGCCGAAAAAAGTTTTTGCCCACGGATGGCTGCTGATGAAAGACGGAAAAATGTCTAAATCAAAAGGAAATGTGGTCGATCCAGTCACATTAATCGACAAATACGGACTTGATGCATTGCGTTATTATCTTCTCCGCGAAGTGCCGTTCGGTTCTGACGGCGTATTTACACCGGAAGGATTTGTCGAGCGGATTAACTATGATTTAGCGAATGATTTAGGCAACCTGTTAAACAGAACGGTCGCCATGGTCAACAAATACTTTGACGGCCGGGTTCAGTCATACGAAGGCCCGGTTACCGCTTTTGACGAACAGTTGTCATCATTCTCACAAAAGACAATTGAAGCGTACGAACAGGCGATCGAAAATATGGAGTTTTCTGTAGCGCTTTCTTCATTGTGGCAGTTTGTCAGCAGAACGAATAAATACATTGACGAGACAGCCCCATGGGTACTGGCAAAAGATAAGGACAAAGAAAAAGATCTTCAATCGGTCATGTACCATTTGGCAGAGTCGTTGCGCATCACTGCTGTATTGCTGCAGCCGTTCTTAACACAGACGCCTGAAAAGATTTTTGCACAGCTCGGTGTTACGGATGCGTCATTGAAAACCTGGGACAGCATTAAAAGCTTCGGCCAGCTGAAATCGGTCAAAGTTCAAAAAGGAGAACCGTTGTTCCCGCGTCTTGAAGCGGAAGATGAAGTCGCTTATATCAAATCAAAAATGCAGGGAACGGCTCCAAAAGAAGAACCGAAACAAGAGGAAAAAGCAACTGAAAGGCTTCCGGAAATCACGATAGACGATTTTATGAGCACGGAGCTGAGAGTGGCTGAAGTCATCCATGCCGAACCCGTCAAAAAAGCGGACCGTCTGTTAAAGCTTCAGCTTGATTTGGGCTTTGAAAAACGCCAGGTCGTTTCAGGAATTGCCAAGCACTACAAACCTGAAGAGCTTGTCGGCCGGAAAGTCATTTGTGTAACAAACTTAAAACCGGTCAAACTAAGAGGAGAACTTTCTCAAGGCATGATATTGGCTGGAGAAGACAACGGCGTTCTGTCGCTTGCAGCGGTAGACAGTTCATTATCAAACGGAACGCGAATCAAATAAATGTTGGCAAAGGGTGTTCCACGTGTAACATTTCGTCGAACACCTTTTGTTTTTCGACAATATCTAAAAAAGGTGGCATTTTGATGTTATTTGATACACATGCACATTTAAATGCCGAGCAATTTAATGAGGATTTGGAAGAAGTCATTGCTCGGGCAAAGGAAGAAAAAGTGGAGCACATTGTTGTTGTGGGATTCGATCGTCCGACGATTAAGCGCGCAATGGAATTGATTGAAGCATACGATTTTATTTATGCTGCCATCGGGTGGCATCCGGTTGATGCAATTGATATGACCGATGAAGATTTGGCTTGGATCAAAGACCTCTCTGCCCATGAAAAAGTTGTGGCGATCGGTGAAATGGGACTTGATTATCATTGGGATAAGTCGCCGAAGGACGTTCAAAAAGAGGTGTTCAGAAAACAGATTGCTTTGGCAAAAGAAGTCGGCTTGCCAATCGTGATTCACAACCGTGATGCAACAGAGGATGTCGTTTCTATTTTGCGGGAAGAAGGGGCCGAGGAAGTCGGCGGGATCATGCACTGTTATACCGGAAGCGCCGAAATTGCACAAGAGTGCATAAATATGAATTTCTACCTATCTTTCGGCGGTCCCGTCACATTTAAAAATGCCAAAAAGCCGAAGGAAGTGGTCAAACAAATACCAAATGACCGACTTTTAATTGAGACGGACTGCCCGTATTTAACGCCGCATCCATACAGAGGAAAGCGGAATGAACCAAGCTATGTGAAGCTTGTCGCCGAACAGATTGCTGAATTGAAAGGGATGACTTATGAAGAAATAGCGGCCATCACCACAGAAAATGCAAAAAAACTTTTCGGCATCAGCTGACACGATTTGATATCGAGCCTTGTTCAAGCTTGTCTCTTCGGGGGACGGTTCTAAAAAGTTCTACATGTCTGTTTGCACTCATAGGATATCTTTGTCGACAAGTCTTTCTTTCTTTTATGAGGTGGTTTTCCCATAATAAAAGAGATGGCGGGCTTGCGGAGAAATAGAGAGGAGGGTTGACAGGCTTGTAGATACTCTATATAATCTCCCCGAGGAGAAGGAGGCGTTTTTCATCATACAAAAAATGAAAAAGCTGTTTTCCGTAAAGCTTAGCAAAAGCAGATGGATACTGATTGCTGCTGGACTGCTTGTCGCAGGAAGCGGAACTGCTTACGGAGCACATGAGCTCGCTAAACAGCAAGTCACCATTTCGATAAACGGGAAAAAGCAGGATGTTCGCACGAATGCGGAAACCGTAGGTGAACTGCTGAAAAGCTTAGACATCGAGACGAGGAAAGAAGATCACATCTCTCCCGCTGAAGATACAAAATTAACGGCGAACACGAATGTTGAGTATGTTGCCGCAAAACCTGTTCATTTCGCGGTCGACGGACAGGAAAAAGAAATCTGGACAACAGCGGGTACTGTCGGCAAACTGCTGAAAGATTTAAATCTAGAGTTGGCGGAACACGATCAAATTGAACCCTCAGTTGATAAAGAAATAACGAAAGACATGAAGCTGACTTTGCAAAGGGCTTTTAAAGTAACCGTAAAGGATGCCGGTAAAGATAAAGATATATGGACGACTTCGACTACGGTCGCTGACTTTTTAAAACATCATAAGATCAGCATAAAAGGCGATGATGAAGTTAAGCCTGCGCTTGATAAAAAGCTGACAAAAGATCAGGCGATTCACATTACTCGTATCAAAAAAGTCACCGATGTAGTGGAAGAGAACATCCCTTTTGAAGTCCGCAAAAAAGAGGACGATTCACTTGAAAAAGGGAAAGAAAAAGTTGTACGGGACGGTAAACATGGCAAGCTTAAAAAGCACTATGCCGTTGTTATGAAAAACGGCAAGGAAGTTTCCAGAGAACTGGTTAAAGAGGAAACAGCCGCTGAAAGCAAAGCCAAAATTATTGCTGTCGGTACAAAGCAAGCCGCAGTGGCTACAGTCAGCGCGAATGTATCGCGCGGAAATCAATCCTCAGGAAAAGAATTTTATGTATCCTCTACAGCTTATACGGCAAGCTGCAACGGATGCTCTGGCCACACTGCGACCGGCGTTAACTTGAAAAATAATCCGGGTGCTAAAGTGATCGCTGTCGATCCGAGCGTCATTCCGCTGGGTTCTAAAGTACATGTAGAAGGATATGGCTACGCGGTTGCAGCCGATACAGGCTCAGCCATCAAAGGCCGTAAAATCGATGTATTCTTTCCGAGTAAGTCTACAGCTTACCGCTGGGGTAACAAAAGAGTTAAAATCAAGGTGTTGAACTAAATATCATTTATTACGCTTCTTATATAAGCAGAGGGATTTTGCGCCCTCTGTTTTTTTGGTTATAATAGATCCATCTTGTTTTCTAATTAATTAGACGGTTTTATTACAAAAAGGTTTCAATAATTTTAAAAATGTAATAAAAGGTTTTTCACTATACGGAGGAAGAAATGAAGATTAAAGAAATCATTGTTGTCGAAGGCCGTGATGACACAGCAAAAATCAAATCGGCTGTTGATGCTGATACGATTGAAACGAACGGATCTGCCATAGGGGAAGACGTCATCAAACGGATTCGGCTTGCCCAGGAAACGCGCGGGGTCATTATTTTAACCGATCCTGATTTCCCGGGGGAAAAAATCAGAAAAACGATTGCAGAAAAAGTCCCCGGCTGCAAGCATGCATTTTTACCCAAGCATTTGGCAAAGCCTAAAAATAAGCGCGGAATCGGTGTTGAACATGCTTCGCTTGAGGCAATCCGCGAATGCTTAAAAACCGTTCAGGAGGAAATGGAGGCGACGGAACCTGAGATTGAGGCTCGGGATTTAATCGAAGCCGGCCTGATCGGGGGCCCTCTGGCAAAACAAAGGCGGGAGCGGCTCGGCGAGATATTGAATATCGGCTATACAAATGGGAAACAGCTTCAAAAGCGGCTGCAAATGTTTCAGATCAAAAAGAGTGATTATTTAAGCGCACTGGATGTTGTGCTGCGGGAGGAAGAGCATGAATAAAGATATCGCCACCCCAATTAGAACTAAGGAAATTCTCAATAAATACGGATTTTCATTCAAAAAAAGCCTGGGGCAGAACTTCTTGATTGATACGAACATATTGGACAGAATTGTCGACCATGCGGGAGTGACGGAGCGTACCGGCGTGATTGAAATCGGTCCGGGGATCGGGGCATTGACCGAGCAGCTGGCAAAGCGTGCGAAGAAAGTGACGGCCTTCGAAATCGACCAAAGGCTCCTGCCGATTTTAAAAGATACGCTTTCTCCGTATGATAATGTGACTGTCATTCACCAGGATGTCCTGAAAGCCGATGTCCGGGCGGTAATGGACGAGCAGTTTCAAGACTGCGATGAGGTGATGGTTGTCGCCAACCTCCCGTATTACGTCACGACTCCGATCATCATGAAGCTTTTAGAAGAAAATCTGCCGCTGAAAGGGATCGTCGTCATGCTTCAAAAAGAGGTGGCGGACCGAATGGCTGCGAAACCTTCTACAAAGGAATACGGGTCCCTTTCCATCGCGGTTCAGTTTTATACCGAAGCCAAAACGGTCATGAATGTGCCAAAGACTGTATTTGTCCCTCAGCCTAACGTGGATTCCGCGGTCATCAGGCTGACGCTGAGGGGAGAACCGGCTGTCGCGGTTCAAGATGAAGCCTTTTTCTTTCAAGTCGTAAAATCCAGCTTTGCACAGCGCCGAAAAACGCTTTTCAACAACCTCGTTAACAACCTGCCGAATGGCAAAGAGAATAAATCAAAAATTGAAAGAGCGCTTCAGGATTCACAAATCGACGGAAAACGACGCGGAGAATCGCTGAGCATTGAAGAGTTCGCCGTCTTATCTGACCGCTTGAGAGCAGTCCTTCTTTAATGGAGGGCTTTTTTTATTTGAAGCCGGGCTTTAAGCCTGATCAGGCTTGTCATCCGTTCACCACTTGAAGGGCGGGCACATAGGCTAAAGAAGCACCTTTACTTTTCATTGCTTTATATTCATCAGGATGGGGCTTAGTCTATGTGTGGAGTGAAAAGCATGCAATTTAAAATAGGCGATATGGTCGTCAGAAAATCTTATCGAAGAGATATCTTATTTCGAATTATACGAATTGATCAATCGGCAAATGGAGAACCTGTGGCCGTTTTGCACGGAGATGAGGTCAGATTAATCGCTGACGCATATTTAACGGACTTGGAGATGGTCCGCGAGGCTGAGCGGCAGATGAGAAAGCGGGAAGAAGAATCGAGAATGAAGGAATCCCTCGATCTTCTCCGCCAGGATTACAAACTCCTTCACAATAAACATGAGTACCGCGCCACAAACCAATATAACAATCAACAGCAGTACTTTCATATGCCTGGAAGAGTCCTTCATTTAGACGGGGATTCGGCTTATTTAAAAAAATGTCTGGCGCTCTATGAAAAGATCGGGGTTCCTGTATACGGCATTCATTGTTATGAAAAGAAAATGTCATCGGTCATCGAGGAACTGATCGATGAGTACCGCCCGGATCTTCTCGTCATCACCGGACACGATGCCTATTCTAAGCAGAAGGGTGATATTAACAATCTGGATGCCTACAGGCATTCAAAAGATTTTATCGAAACCGTTCAAAAAGCGAGAAAAAAAATTCCCCATCTTGATCAGCTTGTCATTTTTGCAGGCGCATGCCAGTCCCATTTTGAATCACTGATCAGAGCCGGTGCAAATTTTGCAAGCTCTCCGTCAAGAGTCAACATCCATGCGCTTGATCCGGTCTATATAGTCGCAAAAATCAGCTTCACTCCGTTTATGGACCGCATTAACGTCTGGGAAGTGCTCAGAAACACCCTGACGAGGGAAAAGGGACTCGGAGGCATTGAGACGCGAGGCGTATTGAGAATCGGAATGCCATATAAAACAAAAGAAAACGATTAAACGAGCCCGCCGGATGGCGGGTTTTTGCCATACAGCCGAATGTTTTTACCTTTTTTTAAAAAAACATACATAATGAAACGAAAAATGAGGAAAATAAGGGAAAGTCGGCGTATAATTTGTCACAAATATTTTATTGACAGAGGCTTATGAACGTTGATATAATTTAAATTTTATTTGACAAAAATGGGCTTCTGGTGTATACTGAATATAGTGAGGTGGATGCAATGGCGAAAACGTTGTCCGATATTAAAAGATCGCTTGATGGACATTTGGGAAAAAGGCTGACGTTAAAAGCAAACGGTGGCCGCCGAAAAACGATTGAGCGTTCGGGCATTTTAGCTGAGACGTACCCTTCTGTTTTTGTGATACAACTAGACCAAGACGAGAATTCGTTTGAAAGAGTTTCATACAGTTATGCGGATATTCTTACTGAGACGGTTGAATTGAGATTTTCTGATGATAAAACCAGCTCAGTAGCCCTTTAATAAGCAGCGGACTTTATGTTTGCTGCTTTTTGTTTTGCCTTTTTTTATCCAGAATTTTTCGGGGAAGTTCTGCCCAAATCGAGCAAAGCTAATACATGTCACTTGTTTTATGATGAGTCAGACGGATGGTATGATACTTGAAAGGGGCTGTTTCGCATGGGCAGACGTCGAAGCATCATGTCAGAGGAATTCAAAAATGAATTGGCTAAGGATCTTGGATTTTACGACACGGTAAAAACCGAGGGCTGGGGCGGAATTCGGGCCAGAGACGCCGGTAACATGGTGAAGAGGGCCATTGAATTAGCCGAACAGCATATGGCTCAAAACCAGCAAAATCATTAAAACAGTGACATACGGAGGGCGCTTCTGTCCTCCGTTTTTTTCATTGATCTGCATTCAGCCGATCAGGTGCTGCAAACGCCTTGAGGATTCGCTGAAGGGGGCAATCGCGATCTGCGGGAATGACCGCATGCTAAGAGCGCGGCGTCTTGCACGGGCGCATGCATTTGTACTTGTAAGGATGACCGCATGCTAAAGGCGCGGCGTCCTGCGCGGGCGCATGCATTTGTACGTCCTGTACTTCAAAATATGTTACAATGTGGATACTTATGTTTAGATGGAGAAGTAGGTGAATGGATTGCGTATTTTAGAGAAGGCGCCGGCTAAAATTAATTTGTCGCTCGACGTTCGCCGCAAACGTCCAGATGGGTATCATGAAGTAGAGATGGTCATGACGACAATTGATTTGGCGGATCGGATTGAATTAACCGAGCTGGCAGAAGATAAAGTAACGGTTTCCTCGCATAACCGCTTTGTTCCCGACGATCAGCGAAACCTTGCTTATCAGGCTGCAATGCTCATGAAAGAACGATACGGCATTAAAAAAGGTGTTTCTATATTTATTACGAAAGTGATTCCCGTTGCTGCGGGGCTTGCGGGAGGAAGCAGCGATGCGGCTGCCGTCTTCAGAGGGCTGAACCGGCTGTGGGATTTGAAGCTTTCGATGAATGAACTGGCTGAGCTTGGCGCTGAGATCGGATCTGATGTCTCCTTTTGCGTACATGGAGGAACGGCTCTTGCAACGGGAAGAGGAGAGAAAATCCGTCATATCGAGACTCCGCCGCACTGCTGGGTTGTGCTGGCAAAGCCGACGATCGGCGTATCAACTGCAGAAGTGTACAAGCAGCTGAAAGTCGATGAGATTGAACATCCGGATGTTCAAGGTATGATTTCTGCGATCGAAGAGAAGAATTTTCAAAAAATGTGCGACAAACTCGGCAATGTTCTCGAATCTGTTACATTGAATATGCATCCCGAAGTCGCGATGATCAAAAATCAAATGAAGCGGTTTGGCGCCGATGCTGTGCTGATGAGCGGGAGCGGCCCCACTGTGTTCGGATTGGTTCAATACGAATCAAAAGTACAAAGAATCTATAACGGATTAAGAGGGTTTTGCGATCAGGTTTATGCGGTGCGGATGATCGGAGAACAAAATGAACTTGATTAAATCCGTATGTTAAGTTATATTATTTTTAAAAATATTCGGATTTTGGAGGTAAGTGCATGAAGTTTCGTCGAAGCGGCAGATTGGTGGATCTGACAAATTATTTGTTGACCCATCCGCATGTCTTAGTGCCATTAACCTTCTTTTCAGAACGGTATCAATCTGCTAAATCATCCATTAGTGAAGATTTAACCATTATTAAGCAGACCTTCGAGCAGCAGGGGATCGGGACGCTTCAGACCGTGCCGGGAGCAGCAGGCGGCGTTAAATACATTCCAAAGGTAAAACGCGATGAAGCGGAGGAATTTGTAAAGTCGCTCGGTGAGTCATTGATCGATTCGGAACGGATATTGCCCGGCGGATATTTGTATTTAACCGATATCCTTGGCAAGCCCTCTGTATTAACGAAGGCCGGCAAGATTTTTGCTTCAGCTTTTTCAGACAGGGAGATCGATGTCGTGATGACGGTGGCGACAAAAGGAATTCCTCTGGCATATGCGGTAGCCAGCTACCTTGATGTGCCGACGGTGGTCGTCAGAAAAGACAATAAGGTAACTGAAGGTTCAACGGTCAGCATTAACTATGTGTCTGGATCTTCCAACCGCATTCAGACGATGTCTCTTGCAAAACGCAACTTGCAGACGGGCTCGCGCGTTTTGATTATAGACGACTTTATGAAAGCGGGAGGAACGATCAACGGTATGATCAATCTTCTCGAGGAATTCAATGCCCATGTAGCAGGCATCGGTGTTCTTGTGGAGGCTCAGGGAGTCAAGGAGCGGCTGGTCGATGAGTACATGTCCCTTTTGACTCTTTCTGAAATTGATATGAAGGAAAAAAAGGTGGAAATCCAAAACGGAAACTTTCAGCGTTTTTTTGCAGACAATGAATAGGAAATGGGGAGTTTGAGATGACAAAGGTTGTTCAGACAAAAGAAGCACCGGCGGCGATCGGACCGTATTCACAAGGAATTGTTGTCAATAATATGTTTTACAGTTCAGGGCAAATTCCACTGACCCCGTCGGGTGAAATGGTGACTGGAGACATCACAGAACAGACGCATCAAGTTTTCCGCAATTTAAAAGCCGTGCTGAAAGAAGCGAACGCCTCTCTGGAGACTGTCGTCAAAGCAACTGTGTTTTTGGCGGATATGAATCAGTTCGCAGAGGTGAATGAAGTTTACGGACAGTACTTCGATACCCACAAACCGGCGAGATCATGTGTTGAGGTGGCAAGGCTGCCGAAAGACGCGCTCGTTGAAATAGAAGTCGTCGCATTAGTAAAATAGAAAAAACTCCGAAAAGATGGTTTTGGTCTCCAAAATCATCTTTTTTGTTTGGAAAATTTGTCAATTCAGTGTTTTTTTATCCCAATATTACAAAAATATTTTTAATTATGCAGGAAAACAAAAAAAACCGTTGAATAGTTACACTAATGTTTTTATATTGGGAAAAGGTGGTGAACTACTGTGGAAGTTACCGACGTAAGATTACGCCGCGTGAATACCGATGGTCGCATGAGAGCGATTGCATCCATCACGCTGGATCACGAATTTGTAGTGCATGATATTCGTGTAATTGATGGAAACAATGGTCTTTTCGTTGCGATGCCAAGTAAGCGTACACCTGATGGAGAATTTCGTGATATCGCTCATCCAATCAACTCAAGCACCCGCGGAAAAATTCAGGACGCGGTGTTAAATGAATATCATCGTTTGGGTGACGTTGAGGAAATAGAATATGAAGAAGCTGGAGCTTCTTAAAAAAAGAAGGGCTTATGGATAAGCCCTTTTTGTTTTGAAAAAAAATAATCTTATCATAATAAAATGACAATATATGGTTTGTGATTGCGTATAACAGAAACAGGAGGTAAAACATATGGCGGTTTGAGAATCCCATCCCGAAGGAATCAATTTGTCTCCCTGATCAGTGAATCCTAAATATACTCTGAATATCCAAAATATGCTGTCTTGATTTTCCGATTTCTCATTTTGGCTTGCTTGAAATCAACTCATATTTAGGATATATTTTTCTATGGATAATAGGGATAATGGAGGCCAATACATGGATAAGCGGTTTGCAGTTGTGTTAGCAGCTGGTCAAGGAACAAGAATGAAATCAAAGCTTTATAAAGTTCTTCATCCGGTTTGCGGAAAACCTATGGTCGAGCATGTTGTCGACGAAGCTCGCAAGCTATCATTAGAAAAACTTGTCACAATAGTTGGACATGGAGCCGAAGATGTCAAAAAACACCTCGGGGAAAAAAGCGAATATGCCCTGCAGGCTGAACAGCTCGGAACAGCCCATGCCGTTAAGCAGGCCAAGTCGATTCTTGGAAGCGAAAAAGGAACGACTATCGTCATTTGCGGAGATACACCGCTTTTAACTGCCGAAACGATGGAAGCCATGCTCAATGAGCACCAGAAAAAAGCAGCAAAAGTGACGATTTTAACCGCTGTAGCGGAGGATCCGACAGGCTACGGACGCGTTATTCGCAATGAAAACGGCGATGTTGCAAAAATTGTCGAACATAAAGATGCAACAGACGAGGAAAGACTTGTCAAAGAAATTAACACAGGAACTTATTGTTTTGACAACGAAGCTCTTTTTCAAACGATCGAGCAGGTTTCCAATGACAACGTACAAGGGGAATATTATCTTCCGGATGTCATTGAGATCTTGAAAAATCAAGGTGAGACTGTAGCCGCTTATCAGACTGGCAACTTCCAGGAAACGCTCGGAGTCAATGACAGAGTCGCCCTTTCACAAGCGGAAATTTATATGAAGCAGCGGATCAATAAACGCCACATGGGAAACGGCGTAAGCTTAATCGACCCCGACAACACATATATTTCACCGGAAGCCGTCATCGGCAGAGATACCGTGATTTATCCCGGCACCGTTATTAAAGGGCGGGTTGTCATCGGTGAGGACGCGGTCATCGGACAGAACAGCGAACTCGAAAACAGTACGATCGGCAGCAGAACGGTTATTAAGCAGTCCGTTGTCGTGAACAGTGAAGTCGGTGACGATGTTACAATTGGACCGTTTGCTCATATCAGACCCGATTCAAAGATCGGCAATGAGGTAAGGATCGGGAATTTCGTCGAAGTGAAAAAATCGGAATTTGGTGATCGCAGCAAAGCATCTCATTTAAGCTACATAGGGGACGCGGAAATCGGAACGGATGTCAATCTCGGCTGCGGGTCGATTACCGTAAATTATGATGGGAAACATAAGTTCAAAACGAAGATTGAAAATGGGGCATTTATCGGCTGCAACTCCAATTTGGTCGCTCCGGTGACAATCGGCGAAGGCGCATACGTAGCTGCGGGTTCAACGATTACCGACGATGTACCAGGCAGGGCTTTGTCTATTGCCAGAGCAAGACAAGTCAACAAAGAAGACTACGCTGAGAACATACACAAAAAATAATCCTAAATCGGAGGTTTACCATGTCTAAATATGAAGACGACAATTTGAAGATTTTTTCTTTAAACTCAAATCCGGGTCTTGCGAAGGAAATCGCAGATATCGTCGGAGTTGAGCTGGGAAAGAGTTCTGTTAAACGCTTTAGCGACGGTGAGGTTCAAATTAATATTGAAGAAAGCATCCGCGGCTGCGACTGCTATGTCATCCAATCGACAAGCGCACCGGTGAACGAGCATATTATGGAGCTTTTGATTATGGTAGATGCGCTGAAACGCGCATCGGCGAAAACGATTAATATCGTGATGCCTTACTACGGCTATGCCCGTCAGGACCGTAAAGCCCGTTCCCGTGAGCCGATCACAGCCAAACTGGTGGCAAACCTGCTGGAAACCGCCGGAGCTACCCGTGTGATTGCACTTGATCTTCACGCGCCGCAAATCCAAGGTTTCTTTGATATACCGATCGATCATTTAATGGGTGTTCCGATTTTAGGTAATTATTTTGAAGAGAAAAATTTCAAGGATGTCGTGATCGTGTCCCCTGACCACGGCGGTGTGACGCGTGCCCGCAAATTGGCGGACCGCTTGAAAGCGCCGATTGCGATTATCGATAAACGCCGACCTAAGCCGAATGTAGCCGAGGTTATGAATATCATCGGACATATTGAAGGGAAAACAGCCATTTTAATTGATGATATTATTGATACGGCAGGAACGATTACGCTTGCGGCTAATGCGCTCGTCGAAAGCGGCGCAGAGGAAGTGTATGCATGCTGTACACATCCGGTTCTTTCCGGTCCGGCGATCGAAAGAATCGACAATTCGAAAATTAAAGAGCTCGTTGTGACCAACAGCATTGAGCTTCCTGAAGAAAAGAAAATCGCGAAGTTCAAGCAGCTTTCTGTTGCACCGCTTCTGGCAGAAGCGATTATTCGTGTGCATGAAAAACAATCTGTCAGCTTCCTGTTCGATTAATTTGCTGATTCTGGTTTAAAGTTTTGTCGTTATGGGTATGGTTTTAGAAAGACCAATCTAACGATAGGATGGTGCTGAACATGGCAATTTTAAAAGCGGAAGAAAGAACGGATTCCAGACGGTCTTCTTTAAGAAAGATCCGGCAATCCGGGTATGTGCCGGGTGTCATTTACGGAAGAAACCTGGAAAACAAATCCGTTGCGTTAGACAGTATTGAGCTTTTAAAAATTTTGCGAGCTGAGGGCAAAAATACGATTATCAACTTGGATATAAACGGAGACCAGCACTCTGTTATGGTGACTGAGCTGCAGACGGATCCATTAAAAGATTCAATTGTACATGCCGATTTTAAAGTGGTTGATATGGAAGCGGAAATGGAGGCGACGGTTCCTGTAAACCTTACGGGTGAAGCAGAGGGGATTAAACAGGGCGGTGTTCTTCAGCAGCCGCTTTACGAGCTGTCTGTCACAGCGAAGCCGAAGAACATTCCGCAAACGATCGAGGTCGATATTTCCAGTCTCGAAGTCAACGATGTTCTAACCGTCGGCGATATTCCGTCTAAAGGCGATTATTCATACAACCATGAGCCTGATGAAGTTGTTGCATCCATTCTTCCTCCTCAAAAGCAGGAAGAAACGGAAGCCGAATCAGCCGCTCAAGACGTTGAGGAACCAGAAAAAGGCACTGAAGAGGAAAAAGAAGAATAAGTACGTAAGACGTAATCCTCCCGCGGTTACGTCTTTTGTGCTAGAATGAGGGGAAATTAGGATGCTCCCCCTCAGTATGCTGAGGCAGGGTTTTGCTTAAGGGAGGATATAGAATAATGCTTGTGTTTGCAGGATTGGGCAATCCGGGTAAAACATATGAAAATACGAGACATAATGTAGGATTTATGACGATCGACGAGCTTTCAAAAGAGTGGAACATTCCGCTTGATAAAACAAAGTTCAACGGTCAATACGGAATCGGATTTGTTTCCGGCAAAAAGGTTCTACTTGTTAAGCCGCTTACATATATGAATTTATCGGGAGAATGTTTGAGGCCGCTTTTGGACTATTATGAGATCCCTGTTGACAATTTGAAAGTGATTTACGATGACTTGGATCTTCCGACCGGAAGAATCCGTCTGAGGACGAAAGGAAGCGCAGGAGGCCATAACGGCATCAAATCGATGATTCAGCATCTGGGAACAACTGAGTTTAACCGGATCAGAATCGGAATCGGCCGTCCGGTCAACGGCATGAAAATCGTCGATTATGTGCTTGGCGCTTTTACAGATGAAGAAGAGCCGGTGATACAAGAGGCCGTCAGACAATCGGCCAAGGCCTGTGAAGCTTCTCTGGAAAAACCTTTTTTAGAAGTCATGAATGAATTTAATGCTAAGGTATAAGGCAGAAGGGAACGGAACATACTAGTTTTAAAAAGACTCGGTATGGAGGTTCCTTTATGGCTTTACATTATTATTGCCGGCATTGCGGCGTTAAAGTCGGAAGTCTTGATCATTCTTATGTAAACAGTGAACAGTTAGGCTTTAACCACTTAACAAACGATGAAAGAAACGATATGATTTCTTATATGGATAATGGGGATTTACACGTGAAGACGATATGTGAAGATTGTCAAGAAGCGCTTGAGCGAAACCCGGATTATCACCAATATCATTCGTTTATTCAATAAATAGCTTTGGTGTAGAGACTAGACCAAAGCATTTTTCTATTTGAGGAAGAGAGGAGGGGCTCATTTGAACAATATTCAATCCTATATCACAAAAAGCGATGATTTTAAATCCATCGTCAACGGCTTGAACGAAGGGCTGAAGGAACAGCTGCTTGCGGGGCTCTCCGGATCTGCCCGGTCGTTATTTACAGCCGCTCTTACAAAAGAAACGAGACGGCCGGTATTTTTAATTACGCATAACCTTTATCAGGCTCAAAAAATTACAGATGACTTGACAGGGCTGATAAAAGATCAGCCTGTCCTTTTATATCCTGTCAACGAATTGATTTCTTCTGAAATTGCGGTGGCAAGCCCTGAGCTGCGCTCGCAAAGGCTTGATGTCTTAAATCGGCTTGCAAGCGGTGAAACGCCTATCGTTATTGCTCCGGCAGCAGCCGTCAGAAGAATGCTGCCCCCTGTCGAAGTATGGCAAAACAGTCAGATTCGCATTGAGACGGGGCGCGACATCGACCCGGAACAGCTGCTTCAGAAGCTTGTTCAAATGGGGTATGAGCGTACGGATATGGTGGCGGCTCCAGGCGAATTCAGTATTCGCGGGGGGATTATCGATGTCTATTCATTGACCGAAGAAAACCCTGTCCGGATTGAATTGTTTGATACAGAAGTTGACTCGATTCGTATATTCAATACGGATGATCAGCGCTCACTGGAAACGCGCGATGAAGTAACGATCGGCCCTGCGAAGGAACTGATCGTGCGGGATGAAGATCGGCAAAGAGCGCTTGAACAAATCGATAAAGGTCTTGCCAACAGTCTTAAAAAGCTGAAGCTTGATAAACAAAAGGAAATTCTCGATCAAAATATAGCGGAAGATAAAGAGCGGCTCAAGGAAGGTCATATCGGCCAGGAAATGGTTAAATACCTTTCTTATTTCTATGAGAGGCCTGCTAGTTTACTAGATTATTTCCCGAAAAATACTTTGCTGATACTAGATGAGATCAGCCGTATTCATGAAATGGAAGACCAGCTTCAAAAGGAAGAGGCAGAATGGATTACGAGCCTGCTGGAAGAAGGGAAAATCCTTCATGATACAGCAATGTCATTTCCTTTTCACAGCCTCATTTCAAAACAGTCCCGCCCGATTTTGTATTACTCGCTGTTTTTAAGGCATGTGCAGCACACCAGTCCGCAAAACATCGTCAATGTTTCAAGCAAGCAAATGCAGAGCTTTCACGGACAAATGAATGTGCTCAAAAATGAGATTGAACGGTTTAAGAAATCGAAATATACAACGGTTTTTCTAGGGGACAGCAAAGAACGCGTCGAAAAACTTGCGTCTGTATTGTCCGATTATGAGATCGAAGCCGCCCAGGCCGACCAGGATGCAGCGCTTGCCCAAGGCCAGATTTACATTATGGAAGGCGGTCTTCAATCCGGCTTTGAACTTCCGATGATCAAGCTGGCCGTCATTACCGAAGAAGAACTGTTTAAAAAGCGTGTCAAAAAGCAGGCGCGCAAACAAAAACTGACCAATGCCGAACGGATCAAAAGCTACTCGGAGCTTCAGATCGGCGATTATGTCGTCCATGTGAACCACGGTATCGGAAAGTATTTAGGGATTGAAACGCTGGAGATCAACGGCATTCATAAGGATTACCTGAATATTCACTACCAGGGAAGCGACAAGCTTTACGTACCGGTTGACCAAATTGATCAGGTGCAAAAATACGTCGGTTCCGAAGGCAAAGAGCCGAAGCTTTATAAACTCGGGGGAAGCGAATGGAAACGGGTTAAGAAAAAGGTTGAAAGCTCTGTCCAGGATATCGCCGATGACTTGATCAAGCTTTATGCCGAAAGGGAAGCAAGCAAAGGTTACGCGTTTTCTCCCGACCATGAAATGCAGCGTGAGTTTGAAGCCGCATTTCCTTATCAGGAGACAGAGGACCAGCTGAGATCGATCCATGAGATTAAAAGAGACATGGAAAAAGAAAGACCGATGGATCGGCTCCTTTGCGGCGATGTGGGCTACGGCAAAACGGAAGTGGCGATCCGCGCCGCCTTTAAAGCGATTGCAGACGGAAAACAGGTCGCGATCCTCGTGCCGACTACGATCCTCGCACAGCAGCACTATGAAACGATATTGGAACGTTTCCAGGACTACCCGATTAATATCGGTTTGCTCAGCCGGTTCCGGACGAGAAAAGAAGCAAATGAAACGATCAAGGGCTTAAAAAACGGAACGATTGACATCGTAATCGGCACTCACAGGCTGTTGTCCAAGGATGTCGTGTACAAAGATCTTGGACTGCTTATCATCGATGAAGAACAAAGGTTTGGTGTCACGCACAAGGAAAAAATTAAACGCATTAAAGCGAATGTCGACGTTTTGACGTTAACGGCAACTCCGATACCTCGAACCCTTCATATGTCCATGCTCGGTGTCAGAGATTTGTCAGTCATTGAAACGCCTCCGGAAAACCGCTTCCCTGTACAGACGTACGTTGTCGAATACAACGGGGCCCTAGTCAGAGAAGCGATAGAACGCGAGCTGGCCAGGGGCGGTCAGGTTTACTTCTTGTACAACCGGGTGGAGGATATTGAAAGAAAAGCGGAAGAAGTCTCGATGCTTGTGCCTGATGCCAAGGTGACGTATGCCCATGGGAAGATGACAGAAAACGAACTCGAATCGGTCATGCTGAATTTCTTAGAGGGAGAATCGGATGTGCTCGTCAGCACAACGATTATTGAAACGGGCGTTGATATTCCAAACGTCAATACCCTAATTGTATTTGACGCAGATAAGATGGGGCTTTCCCAGCTGTACCAGCTGAGGGGCCGTGTCGGGCGCTCAAACCGTGTAGCTTACGCTTACTTTACGTACCGGAAGGACAAAGTCCTTACGGAAGTGGCCGAAAAAAGGCTTCAGGCGATTAAAGAATTTACAGAACTCGGGTCAGGATTTAAAATCGCGATGCGCGATTTAACGATCCGCGGCGCCGGAAACCTTTTAGGTGCGCAGCAGCACGGGTTCATTGATTCTGTCGGTTTTGATTTATATTCGCAAATGCTCAAGGAAGCAATAGAAGCTCGCAAGGGAGATGTACCGCAAGCTGAAAAATTTGAACCGGAAATCGATTTGGAGCTTGACGCATATATTCCGCAGACTTATGTGACAGACGGCAAGCAAAAAATAGATATGTATAAACGGTTCAGAGCGATTTCAACCATTGAAGAAAAGAGCGAGCTTCAAGACGAGATGATCGACCGCTTCGGCGAATACCCGAAAGAAGTCGAATATTTATTCGCCATCGCAGAGGCGAAGGTATATGCCATCACCGAACGCGTCGAGCTGATCAAGCAGGATAAAGACGCCGTCAGACTGACGATTGACGAAAAAGCTAGTGCCGAAATAGACGGCCAAAAACTGTTTGAACTCGGCAGTAAGTACGGCAGACAGATCGGCCTCGGGATGGAAGGAAAGAAATTGAAAATTTCGATTCAAGTGAAAAACCGAAATCCGGAAGAGTGGCTGGAAACGCTTCTCGAAATATTGAAAGGCCTTCAAAACGTTAAAAAGCAAACGATCGCTTCATCATAAAAATTTGTTGTTTCTCGCGTATATTACATTTGATGTGAAGGATACTAAAACCAATCAAGAGTGGAGAGTGTTACATAAGTACACAGCTCTGTTTATATCCACCAGATATATCATCAAATGAAAGAGAGGCAGCAGAGATGAAAGCAACTGGTATCGTACGTCGAATTGATGATTTAGGCCGGGTCGTGATCCCGAAGGAAATCCGCAGAACTTTGCGCATTCGTGAAGGAGACCCTTTGGAAATATTTGTGGACCGGGATGGGGAGGTTATTTTAAAAAAATATTCTCCGATCAGCGAGCTCGGCGACTTTGCAAAGGAGTATGCTGATGCGCTTTATGACAGCATGGGCCATTCCGTGCTGATTTGCGACCGGGATGTGTATATCGCAGTATCCGGGGGGTCTAAAAAAGACTATTTAAACAAATCGATCAGCGACATGGTCGAAAAGGCGATGGATCAGCGAAATTCTGTTTTGGAAGGAGACGCCAAGACAATTCAGCTTATTGATGGTATTGACGAAGAGGTTGCTTCTTATACCGTCGGTCCGATTGTTGCAAACGGCGATCCGATCGGAGCGGTTGTCATTTTTTCGAAAGACCAGTCAATCGGAGAAGTGGAACATAAAGCGGTTGAAACCGCCGCTGGTTTTTTGGCCCGTCAAATGGAACAATAGGTCTCATTCCTTTTATTTTGACATTCCTGCTCGAACGAGCTGGAATGCCGAAAGCGTTTTTCTCAGCTTGAATCAGCATCAGCAGTTGGAACAGCACCTTTTGGGCTGTTCTTTTTTAGTTCACAGTTGCAGGCGGGGTATGAGTCTTGAATATGGTATAATAAGCACGTTTCGTGCGCTTTTTAGAAAGCTGAGAGAAAGCGCATTGGAAGGAGCTTAAAGGAATGGGGTTTTTAAAAGGCCAAAGACAATGGATTTGGCAAGGCGCCTTTGTTTTATCATTGGCGGGGATATTATCAAAGATATTAAGCGCTGTATATAGAGTGCCTTTTCAAAATATAGTTGGAGATGTCGGTTTTTATATTTTTCAGCAGGTGTATCCGATGATCGGAATATCTGTGATGCTTGCCACCTCCGGGTTCCCGGTCATCATTTCAAAGTTGTTGAATGATTACGGGACGGCAAACCGGGCAAAAATTCTCCGGGTGTCTATGTTTTTTTTGTCGGTCGTGGGCCTTGGCTTTTTTCTTCTCTTGTTTGCCGGAGCCGAAGCCATCGCAGGGTTTATGGGTGATCCCGCCCTTGCCGGGGTGATCCGCGCCGTGTCGTTTTCTTATTTGCTGCTGCCGCTCGTGTCTTTGCTTAGAGGCTATTTTCAAGGAGGCGAACGGATGCTTCCGACGGCACTTTCTCAAATTGGAGAGCAGACACTCCGGGTCGGGGCGATCCTCATTTTGACGTGGTGGCTCGTCAAAAACGGCTTTTCCTTATATGACGCCGGGGCAGGGGCTGCCTTTGGCTCCCTTGTCGGCGGCCTTGCGGCGTTTTTCATTCTCGCCGTGTTTTGGGCCAAGCGTGAAAAGCAACCCGCTGCCGCCGGGATAGAGGCCGGTACAGGCGATATTTTGAAACAGCTGTGTCTGCATTCGGTTACGATTTGCACGGCCGGCCTCATGCTGATTCTCATCCAGCTCGTCGACGCATTGAACTTGTATTCATTGCTGGCCGGACAAGGAATGGACGAACTTCAGGCGAAACATACAAAAGGGGTGTATGACAGAGGACAGCCGCTTTTGCAGCTTGGAACCGTTTTTGCTGCGAGCATTGCGACAGCTCTTGTCCCGTCCCTTACAAAAGCGAAGAAAAATGGAGAAACGGCGGTTCTGGAGGAAAAGATCCGTTATTCGCTAAAAATGAGCTTCGTCATCGGCATTGGAGCAGCCGCCGGTCTGATATGCATTTTGGAGCCGGTGAATGTCATGCTGTTTAAGAACAGCGATGGAACGGCTGCGCTGCAGATTTTCAGCGTGTCGATTCTGTTTGCATCGTTGGCGATCACGATGACTGCTGTTTTGCAAGGACTCGGCAATACATGTCTTCCAGCTGTTTCCGTCTGCTGCGGCTTTTTTGTGAAAGCCGTATTGAACGAGTTCCTGATCCCCGGTTTCGGCATTTCCGGCGCCGCTTTTGCGACTATGATGTCATTCGCTGCTGTCGCTGGACTCAATTTTTTTCAGCTGAAAAGGAAAGGCTGGATCAAGTTGCCGGAATACAGGATAGCGGGAGTTTTGCTGTCGGCTGTGATCATGTCGGCCGCTCTGGCGGTGTGGCTTTTTGCTTTTGAAGCGGCCATACCTCATGAAAACAGATGGATCGCGGCGGCGGAAAGTCTTAGCGCCGTATTCGTCGGCGGCATTGTCTTTTTGTCCGGTATCTTCACATTACGCGTGTTTTCAGAAAAAGAACTTGAGCTTGTACCTTTTGGCAGCAAGCTCCTGACAATAAAACGAGAAAGGGGCGGCAGACATGGCCGGTAAAATCACGGTAGTCGGCCTGGGGGCAGGCGATATGAATCAATTAACCCTCGGTGTATATAAACGGCTCACACAAGCGGAGGTTCTTTATGTCAGGACGAAAGACCATCCGTTAATAGAAGACCTGAAAAAAGAAATAGCTGAGATTCATTTTTTTGATGAGGTCTATGAAAAGCATGATCAATTCGAAGATGTTTACGAGGAGATCGTAGAGCGGCTGTTTGAGGAGGCGAAGCAGCGCGATGTGCTCTATGCCGTTCCGGGCCATCCGTTCGTCGCTGAAAAAACGGTTCAGCTTTTGCTTGAGAGGCGGGGCGCTCATCAGGCCGATGTCGTTGTCGAGGGAGGCCACAGCTTTATTGATGCGACATTAAATGCTTTGCAGATCGATCCGATTGACGGGTTTCAGTTTGTCGACGCCGTCCGGTTTTCCGCTGACGAAGTCGAGCTCCGTCATCATTTGATTATTTGCCAGGTATATGATCAAATGACGGCATCAGAGGTCAAACTGACGTTGATGGAAAAGCTCCCTGATGACTATGAAGTCGTCATTGTCACAGCGGCCGGAAGCAGTATGCAAGACATTCGGACAGTGCCTCTTTACGAATTGGACAGAAGTGTCGGTATCAATAATTTAACGAGCGTCTACGTTCCGCCGGTCAAAGACGAGGAGGTTCTGTACCAGGAATTTTCGATGTTCCGCAGCGTCATCAGGAAGCTGCGCGGACCGGACGGCTGCCCGTGGGATCGGAAACAAACCCATGAATCGCTCAAAAAATACTTAATTGAAGAATGCTATGAGGTGCTCGAGGCGATTGATGAAGAAGATCCCGACCACCTTGTTGAGGAGCTCGGCGATGTGATGCTCCAAGTTCTGCTGCATGCGCAGATCGGCGAGGATGACGGTCTTTTTACAATTGACGATGTGATTCGCGGCATTACGGCAAAAATGATCAGAAGGCATCCGCATGTCTTCGGAGAAGTATCTGTTCGTGATGAGGCCGACGTCATGGTAAACTGGGAAGAGATCAAGAAACAGGAGAAACAAGCGGACGATCCATCCCTTCTCGACGACATTCCAAAGCCGCTGCCTGCTTTGTCAAAAGCGAACAAGCTTCAGAAAAAGGCGGCAAAGACCGGATTCGACTGGTCGAATGTCCAGGATATTTGGGATAAAGTTCACGAGGAAATGAAAGAATTTTCTTCAGAAATTTCCGAAGCCGAACAGTCCAGCAAAAAAATGAAAGAAGAGTTCGGCGACCTTTTATTCGCTCTCGTCAACATCGGCCGGTTTTATAAAATTGAACCGGAAGAAGCCCTGGCGATGACAAATGCCAAGTTTTACAGAAGGTTCACGCATATTGAACAATCTGCAAAGCGCATGGGCAAGGATCTGGAAAGTATGACGCTTGAAGAAATGGACGAATTGTGGAATGAAGCGAAAGACATTGAAAGGAGCTGACAAGTGATGAGACTCGACAAATTTCTCAAAGTATCAAGGCTGATTAAAAGACGGACGCTTGCAAAAGAAGTGGCTGACCAGGGAAGAATTTCGATCAATGGCCAGCAGGCGAAAGCAAGCTCTGTTGTCAAAGCGGGAGACGAGCTTGCGGTGCGTTTTGGCCAAAAGCTTGTAACCGTCAAAGTCAATGAATTGAAGGATACGACAAAAAAAGAAGAAGCCGCTGATATGTATACCGTTCTCAAAGAAGAGAAGCTGGGAGGAGAATAGGCTTGTTCTAAAAAAATCCCCCGTCTCATACAATGCAGTATCGAATCTTTAGTATGAGGATATGGGGGATGAATCGATGAATGTATATTATGATCAGCACAACCCTTCCGGCGGGGCATCTGGTCCTGAACATAATGTGACGATGAAGGGCCGCAAGCTGCTGGATATATCCGGTGTCAAACAGGTCGAGAGCTTTGACAATGAGGAATTCTTACTTGAGACGGTCATGGGCATGCTGGCAGTCAGAGGCGAAAACCTGCAGATGAAGAATCTCGATGTGGAAAAAGGCGTTGTCTCCATCAAGGGAAGAGTGCTTGATCTCGTCTATTTGGATGAGCAGCAGGGGGAGAAAGCTAAAGGATTTTTTAGCAAGTTGTTTAAATGACGCTGACCACTCAGTTCTATACGATGCTGGCCATGGCCGGAATGGGGGCATGGCTTGGCGCTTCCCTTGACACCTACACCCGTTTCGTTGTCCGCTCGAAAACAGCAAGGTGGCTGTTGTTTCTCCATGACTTTTTGTTTTGGGTGGTACAAGGTCTCCTTTTTTTCTATGTTTTGCTGAGCGTGAATGAAGGGGAATTCCGAATTTATATCTTTCTGGCGGTCATGCTTGGATTTGCCGCTTATCAAAGCCTTTTTAAGCAGATCTATATCAAGCTTTTGGAATGGATGATTTCCTTTTTCATATTCATCTCCAGGCTGGTCTCAAAGATGATGCAGATGATGGTGTTTCGGCCTGTTGTATGGACGTTTCAAGCTATTTTTGCCATCATTCTTTTTACAATGAGAAATATCTATGTTCTTTTTCGTTTTTTTGCGGTATGTTTATATAAGATATTAAAATTTGCAGGATATCCGATTTATTTTATACTATATCAATGCTGCAGGCTTCTTCCCGCCCCGGTTCGGGGATTGTTGAGACGCTTTTTGCAAAAAGGAGCAGGATTTTTCGAAAAGGGGAAGAAACTATTCATAACAATTAAGGCAAAACTTTTAAAAAAATGAGGGGAGGCCGTCTGGAATGAATGATCCCATGAGACGCAACATATCGCAAATACAGAACGAATACAAAGAGCAGATGGAGCGAAAACAGCAGCAGCTGAAAAGAAAAAGACGCGGTCTATACAGACGGTTGATGGTTTTCGGCGCCGTTGTGCTGCTGTCGGCGATTGTGATTGTCAGTTCTCTTTGGTCGCAGACTTCGGATATCAGCGCGAAGCAAGAGAAGAAAGAAGACCTTTTGAAACAATTGGAACAACTGGAAGCAAAAAAATCGGATTTGAAAGATGAGATTGTGAAATTAAAGGATGAGGACTACGTTGCAGAGCTTGCCAGAAAGGATTATTACCTCTCAAAAGATGGCGAAATCATCTTCAAGTTTGAAGATAAGAGCAAGTAGCCTTGTTGACACTTATTTTTTTCTTTATGTATAATTAAACAAATGATCTTTTTTAAGTCTAAGGAGGAGCACTTTTTTTATGTCGATTGAAGTTGGCAGCAAGTTGCAAGGGAAAGTAACAGGTATTACAAATTTCGGAGCGTTTGTTGAACTGCCTGGAGGATCAACAGGTCTTGTTCATATTAGCGAAGTAGCCGATAACTACGTGAAGGACATTAATGATCATCTGAAGGTTGGTGATCAAGTAGAAGTTAAAGTCATCAATGTTGAGAAAGATGGGAAAATCGGCTTGTCGATCAAAAAGGCTGTAGACCGTCCTCAATCATCAAGACCTGCGAGACCTAAAAATGATTTCCGCTCTAAAGAAACGTTTGAACAGAAAATGAATAAGTTTTTAAAAGACAGTGAAGATCGCTTATCGTCTCTAAAACGCAACACGGAATCAAAACGTGGAGGGCGCGGAGCAAGAAGAGGTTAACTTGCTGCTTTCTATATATACGAAAGGCATTCGTCTTATCCCAACGGATGCCTTTTTATTGTCTTATAAAATTTTTATTAAAATTTCTATTGACGGATAGGACAATCCTTTGTATTATAGAACTTGTGCGTTAAAAGAAATCAACAACATGGCGGTGTAGCTCAGCTGGCTAGAGCGTACGGTTCATACCCGTGAGGTCGGGGGTTCGATCCCCTCCGCCGCTACTTATATGAAGGCCCGTTGGTCAAGTGGTTAAGACACCGCCCTTTCACGGCGGTAACACGGGTTCGAATCCCGTACGGGTCATTCCGGAAACCGGCTTCTTCTGAAGCCGGTTTTTTTGCTGCATAAAAATACGCAAAATAACGGGAATGGACTCGACTTATCAAGAGTGATTGAAGCATGCTACAAAAAGCGTCGAACAGTTCTTTGAATTCATTACCTTCTTTTGACAAAATCCTATTTCATCTTTCGTTATAATGGCAAGCAACGAATAAACGAGTGGGAGATGAGAGCATGGAAAAAGCGGAAAGAAGAGTGAACAGCCCAATAGCTGGACCTGTTGTTCAAAAATTGTATTCATGGATTGGCAGCACGACGAAGCTTGTAATGCAGCATTTATATTCCCTCTTTTTTTATAAAGGGCTGATCTATATGATCATCGGTTTTTTATTGGGACGAGCCTTCATTCTGTCAGAGGTCATTCCCTTTGCCCTTCCATTTTTCGGAGCGATGCTTTTAATTAAAAAAGATAAAGCTTTTCTTGCATGCCTGGCACTTCTTGCCGGGGCTCTGAGCATATCGCCTCAGCATTCGCTGTTCGTGCTTGCGGCTCTGTTTGCATTTGCGATATGTTCCAAAATGACGTCTCTTATTATAAAAGATCGCGTCAGAACGCTGCCTGTCGTCGTCTTTTTAGCGATGGCTGTGACAAGATGCGGATTCGTATATGCCGAATACGGAACGGTTTCGGGTTATCACTATATTATGGCTTTTGTTGAAGCCGGGTTATCGTTTATCCTCACACTGATTTTTTTGCAAAGCCTGCCGATTGTTACATCAAAGCGGGCGAAACAGTCGCTGAAAATTGAAGAGATCATTTGTTTTATGATTTTAATCGCTTCTGTTCTCACAGGTTTGACAGGCGTTTCTTTTCAAGGCATGCAGGCTGAACTGATATTGGCCCGTTATGTCGTGCTCGCTTTCGCGTTCATCGGGGGCGCGAGCATCGGCTGTACAGTCGGTGTTGTGACCGGGCTGATCCTCAGCCTTTCAAATATCGGCAATTTATATCAGATGAGCCTGCTGGCTTTTTCAGGCCTTCTCGGCGGTTTGTTAAAAGAAGGAAAAAAGTTCGGTGCTGCGGTCGGCTTATTGATCGGATCTCTATTGATTTCTCTGTACGGAGAAGGTTCAGCTGAACTTGTGCCGACGCTTTATGAATCACTGATTGCAATCGGTCTGTTCCTTTTAACCCCTCAGTCGATTACGAAAAAAGTGGCTAAGTATATACCGGGAACGACTGAACACGCTCAGGAACAGCAGCAATATGCAAGAAAAATCCGCGATGTCACCGCGCAGAAGGTCGATCAGTTTTCGAGTGTTTTTCACGCATTATCCGAAAGCTTCGCTACCTTTTATCATTCGGTTCCGGATGATGAAGGAAAAGAAAAAGAGATCGATCTGTTTTTGAGCACTGTAACAGAACACTCCTGCCAGTCCTGTTATAAAAAAAACAAGTGCTGGGTTCAGAACTTTGATAAAACATATGACTTGATGAAACGAGTTATGCAGGAAACAGAAGAAAAGCAATATTTTAAAAACCGCAAGCTGAAAAAGGAGTTTCATCAGCACTGCTCCAAATCAAAGCAAGTAGAAGCGCTGATGGAAGACGAGCTGTCTCATTTTAGGGCAAACCAGACATTAAAACAAAAGGTGCATGACAGCAGGCGTCTCGTCGCAGAGCAACTGCTCGGGGTTTCTCAGGTCATGGCGGACTTTTCTCGGGAAATAAAAAGGGAGAGGGAGCAGCATTTTATTCAAGAAGAACAAATTCGGGATGCGCTGCAGCATTTCGGCATTGAAATTCAACAAGTCGAAATTTACAGCCTAGAGCAGGGAAATATCGATATCGAAATGAGTATCCCGTATTGCAACGGCCACGGGGAGTGTGAAAAAATCATCGCTCCGATGCTGTCCGATATTTTGGAAGAACAAATTATCGTCAAAGCGGAACAGTGCGCCGGCCATCCGAATGGATATTGTCATGTTGCTTTCGGTTCGGCGAAGTCATACAGGGTGGTGACGGGAGCCGCACATGCAGCAAAAGGAGGAGGGCTTGTCTCCGGCGACAGCTACAATATGATGGAGCTCGGCACCGGCAAATATGCGGCCGCCATCAGCGATGGTATGGGAAATGGCGCAAGGGCCCATTTTGAAAGCAATGAGACGATCAAGCTGTTGGAAAAGATTCTTCAGTCGGGCATCGACGAAAAAGTGGCGATTAAAACGATCAACAGCATTCTTTCATTAAGGACGACAGATGAAATATATTCGACATTGGATTTATCGGTCATCGATCTTCAGGATGCGAGCTGCAAGTTTTTGAAAATCGGCTCCACCCCGAGCTTTATTAAAAGAGGCGATCAGATTATCAAAGTGCAGGCCAGCAATCTGCCGATCGGCATCATTACAGAATTCGATGTTGATGTAGTCAGCGAGCAATTAAAAGCGGGAGACCTTTTGATCATGATGAGCGACGGAATCTTTGAAGGGCCTAGACATGTTGAAAATCATGATCTGTGGATGAAGCGTAAATTGAAATCTCTGAAAACCGAGGAGCCGCAGGAAATCGCCGACTTGATCATGGAAGAAGTGATTCGGACAAGGTCGGGTCTGATTGAGGACGATATGACGGTGATTGTTATCAAGCTGGACCATAATACGCCAAAGTGGGCCTCCATTCCGGCGCCGTCTTTTTTCCAAAAGAATCAAGAGATTTCTTAGCCTTCGTATAAATCAAATTTCTTCTGGCGATGATGGAACTAAATCAAGATATCTTTGTCCAGGAGGAATAAAAACGATGAAAAAGGGGCACTTGAATCAAATCCTGCTTTTGACGGACGGCTGTTCAAACCGCGGCGAAGACCCGCAGGCCATGGCCGCCTTTGCGAAGGAGCAGGGAATTACCGTGAATGTGATTGGGATTATGGACGAGCATGAAATGGATCAGGAGGCGATGAAAGAAGTTGAAGGGATCGCCCTCGCAGGCGGGGGAGTTCACCAGGTTGTTTACGCGTCGCAGCTGTCGCAGACTGTTCAAATGGTGACAAAAAAGGCGATGACGCAAACCCTTCAAGGCGTTGTCAATAGTGAGCTCAAACAAATTCTCGGCAAGCATACCGAAATGGATGAACTGCCTCCTGATAAACGCGGTGAAGTTATGGAAGTCGTAGATGAGCTCGGCGAGACCGTACATCTTCATGTATTGGTTCTTGTCGATACAAGCGCGAGCATGAATCCGAAGCTGCCGACTGTTAAAGAAGCATTGATAGACCTTTCCATCAGTCTCAATTCAAGAATCGGCGAAAATGAATTTGCGATGCTTATATTTCCCGGGAAAAAACAAGAGGTCGAGCTTGTGCTTGATTGGACCCCGAAGTTTGAATCTCTTTCTTCAATATTTTCCAAGCTTTCAGCCGGCGGCATTACGCCGACAGGACCCGCAATACGAGAGGCGATTCAGCATTTTAACAAAATCGGCTCAAGAAGGAGAATGTTAGAAGACGATGAAAAACACTTCGACGAGTTTGGCGGCTAGTCTAAAGCCGGGTGCAGCCGTTGTTGGAAAGTGGAACAATCATTCCTACAAGATCATCAGACAGCTTGGAAAAGGGGCGAATGGCGTTGTATATCTGGCCGATTCGGGAAAGGGCCGCGTTGCATTAAAAGTGAGCGATGACAGCCTGTCCATTACCTCGGAAGTGAATGTTCTGAAATCTTTCTCAAAGGCCCAGGCAAAAGCAATGGGGCCTTCTTTTTTTGATGTGGATGACATGATGGTTGCGGGTGCGGGCAAAAAACTTTCATTTTATGTCATGGAATATATTGAAGGTCCGCTTCTTTTAAGATATGTAAACGAAAAAGGCGAGGAATGGATACCGGTGCTAATCAGCCAGCTTCTCTCAAGTTTGTCGGCCATTCATCGCGAAGGATGGGTGTTTGGAGATTTAAAGCCCGAGAATTTAATCGTGACGGGCCCGCCGCCGCAAATCCGCTGCATTGATGTGGGCGGGACGACAAAAGAAGGCCGGGCAATCAAGGAATATACAGAGTTTTTTGACAGAGGCTATTGGGAATTTGGAACCCGTAAGGCTGAGCCTTCGTATGATCTGTTTTCAGTCGCCATGATTATGGTGAACTGTGCGGTGAAAAAAGAATTTAAAAAGACAGCAAGACCTCAGGAACAGCTTATGTCAGTCATCGACGGACAGCCGTTTTTAAAGCGGTATAAGCCGGTTCTTGCTTCTGCTTTAAAAGGAAGCTATCGAACAGCTGATGAAATGAAGGGAGACCTCCTGGCAATCGGACGGCCGGCCAGAATGCAAAGCAGCCGCCAGTCGAGAACCGCCCGCTCTTCATCGGCATCCGCCCCGTCTCAAGGCCCGCGGCATAAGCGGGGGACGCCTCAGCAGCAAATGTTAAGAAGCGGGCGCAGAAAGCAAAGAAACAGTTCTAAATCCGGCGGTGTTTTTGAAACGCTGCTGATCGTCGTAAGCGTTCTTGCCCTTTACTTTGCGTATATCGTTCTCTTTTTTATTTAGCTCTGCTTTGCTGGCGGATAGCTCTTCTTTGCAGGGACCGATTGAAAGTGTTAGGATATTTATATCTTTTGAAATACACCCTGCTCTTAGTGGGAGGACATTGTGAAAAGTATTGAAGATTTCATGAGAAAATACGAACTGTCATTTGATGGAGCGACACTGGTTGCAGGCGTCTCCGGCGGGCCTGATTCGATGGCGCTGCTGCATGCTCTGCAACGTACGGTTCCTGCCTCGGCGACGCTGATTGCCGCACACGTCGATCATATGTTCAGAGGCGAAGAGTCTGAGCATGATATGCGGTTCGTTCAGGACTACTGCGAGGCGGAAGGCATACAATGCGAGGCGGTGCAAATCGATGTCCAGACATTTGCCGCGGAAAACAATCTGAATAAACAGGCTGCTGCGAGAGAATGCCGGTATGCGTTTTTTCAAGAATTAATGAAAAGGCGCCGGGCTGAATACCTGGTTCTGGCTCATCATGGCGATGATCAGGTGGAAACGATGCTGATGAAGATGGCAAAAGGCACTGTCGGGCTCGGGCTTGCTGGAATTCAGCCAAAGCGCCGTTTTGACAGCGGCTGGCTGCTTAGGCCGTTTCTAAGGCTGTCAAAGGATGATCTTTTGGCTTACTGCAAAGAGAATCGAATACCGTATAGAACCGATCCGAGCAACAGTGAGGATGATTACACAAGGAACCGGTTCAGGCACCATGTTCTCCCTTTTCTGAAGAAAGAGTCGGAAGATGTCCATAAAAGGTTTCAATCCGTCAGTGAATTCCTGACAGAAGACGAATTATACTTACAGGCATTAACGAAAGACAAAATGAATACAGTAATCACAAGCAAGTCAAGTTCCGGTGTCGAAATCAGCATCGATCGGCTTCTTGCGCTCCCTATGCCTTTACAAAGAAGGGGAGTTCATCTAATATTAAACTATCTTTATGAAAACGTTCCATCAGCGTTTTCAGCCCATCATATTCAAGTGTTTCTGGATTGGATTTCACAAGGTGGACCATCCGGTTCCCTTGATTTTCCGAATGGGCTAAAAGTTGCAAAATCTTATCATACATGTTTGTTTACATTTCAGCGTTTACAATGTGAAAATGTTTCCTATCATTATGAAATAAGCGGGGCAGACGAAGAAGAACTGAAGCTTCCCGACGGCTCCTCCCTTCATGTGAGCGGACCCGGTTCAACCCGGAAGCTGCAAGGAAACGATGTTTTTGCAACAAGTCCCAAGCAGGTTCAATTCCCCCTTTATGTACGGACAAGGCAAAACGGAGACCGAATCAAACTTAAAGGGATGAACGGCTCAAAAAAGGTTAAAGATATATTTATTGATGAAAAAGTGCCTCTTGCGAAAAGAGACAGCTGGCCCATTGTAACAGACGCGGTTGGAAACATTATTTGGATACCTGGTCTGAAAAAAACCATTTTTGAGGAACTTGATGTTACAAACAATGATCGCATTGTATTACAATATAGACAGCATGAAAAGTGTAGGGGGCTAGCAAAGAATGAAACAGGATATTGAAAATATCTTGATCTCAGAAGAAGAGATCCAAAAGAAAGTCAAGGAGCTGGGCGCAACTCTGACAGAAGAGTACAGCGGCAAGTTTCCGCTGGCAATCGGTGTGTTAAAGGGAGCCATGCCGTTTATGGCTGATCTTTTGAAGCATATTGATACATATTTGGAAATGGATTTCATGGATGTATCAAGCTACGGCAGTTCAACGGTTTCTTCCGGAGAGGTAAAAATCATTAAAGATTTGGACACATCTGTAGAGGGCCGTGACATCTTAATTATTGAGGATATCATCGACAGTGGGCTGACCTTGAGTTATCTTGTAGAGCTTTTCCGATACCGCAAAGCAAAATCGATTAAGATCGTAACCCTTCTTGATAAACCAAGCGGACGAAAAGCGGATATCAAAGCGGATTACGTCGGCTTTGAAGTTCCCGATGCATTCGTTGTCGGATATGGTCTCGATTATGCTGAACGCTATCGTAACCTTCCGTACATCGGAGTGCTGAAACCTGCGGTTTATGAGAGCTGATTCGGGCTTGTTAGCGAAAGGGATATCTGTTGTATTGGAACGATTTTCTATGATACTATTGAACATAGTTGTGCTTACTGTGGGAGGAGGTAAGGAATGAATCGGGTCTTCCGTAATACCATTTTTTATTTACTTATTTTATTAGTTGTGATCGGAGTTGTGAGCTACTTCCAAACCGCAAATCCGAAAACAGAAAATATGACGTATAGTGACTTTGTTTCAAACCTAGATAAAGGGAAGGTTGAAAATGTCTCCATCCAGCCTGTCAGGGGCGTGTACGAGGTTCGGGGACAGCTGACGACCTATGAGAAAGATCAATATTTCCTGACCCATGTTCCTGAAGGAAAAGGGGCAGATCAAATCATTGATCAAGTGAAAAAAACGAAGATACAAGTAGAACCTGCACAGGAAGCAAATGGATGGATGACGTTCTTTACCACCATCATCCCTTTTGTTATTATCTTCATTCTTTTCTTCTTCCTGCTTAATCAGGCTCAAGGCGGCGGAAGCCGTGTTATGAACTTTGGAAAAAGCAAGGCGAAGCTCTATACAGAAGAAAAGAAGCGCGTCAAATTCAAAGATGTGGCAGGAGCGGATGAAGAAAAGCAAGAGCTTGTGGAAGTCGTTGATTTCCTCAAGGATCCCCGCAAGTTCGCTGAACTCGGAGCAAGGATTCCGAAAGGCGTGCTTTTGGTCGGACCTCCGGGTACCGGTAAAACATTGCTGGCGAAAGCTTGTGCCGGAGAAGCAGGGGTGCCTTTCTTCAGCATCAGCGGTTCTGACTTCGTTGAAATGTTCGTCGGGGTTGGTGCATCACGTGTTCGCGACTTATTCGAAAACGCTAAGAAAAATGCACCGTGTCTGATTTTCATCGATGAAATTGATGCTGTCGGACGCCAGCGGGGAGCAGGTCTTGGTGGAGGGCACGATGAACGTGAACAGACGCTCAACCAGCTTCTTGTTGAAATGGACGGATTCAGCGCCAATGAAGGAATCATCATTATCGCTGCGACAAACCGCGCCGATATTTTAGACCCTGCATTGCTGCGTCCGGGACGTTTTGACCGTCAAATTACAGTTGACCGCCCAGATGTTAAAGGCCGTGAAGCTGTACTTCAAGTACACGCAAGAAACAAGCCTCTTGATGAATCCGTAAACTTAAAAGCGATCGCGATGCGGACGCCTGGATTCTCAGGTGCAGATCTTGAAAACCTTTTAAATGAAGCGGCTCTCGTAGCAGCGCGTCAAGATAAGAAAAAGATCGATATGCGAGACATCGATGAAGCGACAGACCGCGTCATCGCCGGACCTGCAAAGAAAAGCAGGGTCATTTCGAAAAAAGAACGCAATATCGTGGCTTATCACGAGGCGGGACACACTGTAATCGGACTTGTCTTGGATGAAGCGGATATGGTGCATAAAGTAACGATCGTACCGCGCGGCCAAGCGGGCGGATACGCCGTTATGCTTCCTAAGGAAGACCGTTATTTCCAAACCAAACCCGAACTTCTCGATAAGATCGTCGGCTTGCTTGGAGGCCGTGTAGCTGAAGAGATCATCTTCGGTGAGGTCAGCACGGGTGCCCATAACGACTTCCAGCGCGCTACAGGCATTGCCAGACGAATGGTAACTGAATTCGGTATGTCTGAAAAGCTCGGTCCTCTTCAATTCGGACAATCGCAAGGCGGGCAAGTGTTCTTGGGACGCGATTTCAACAATGACCAAAACTACAGCGACGCGATTGCGTATGAAATCGATAAAGAAATTCAGCGCTTCATTAAGGAATGTTATGAACGTGCAAAAACAATCCTTACTGAAAATCGCGACAAACTTGAGCTGATCGCTCAAACATTGCTGGAAGTTGAAACGCTCGACGCTGAGCAAATCAAACATTTGTCTGAGCACGGAAGACTTCCTGATCGCACATATTCGGATGATCAGGAAAAGACAGACGATGTGAAAGTCAACATCAATAAACGAGATGACGAAGAAAAAAACGAGGATGAGAAAGAGTAACGACTCATTTCCGCCTCTTCAGGAAAACTGCCAAGCTCTGCTTTTGGCAGTTTTCTTTTTTTATGGTTAAAAAACCTCTTTGGAAAATCTTTGTTCACTACGATTTGATTCGTTTACAAACAGAATCGGCATCGTGTATTGTATGATGGTAGAATGTTTTATGCCCAAGTAAGAGAAACTAGTCAAAAGTGGTGATCAGAATGTTGCTTGTTATAGATGTGGGAAATACAAACACCGTCCTTGGCATCTACCACGAAGGAGAGCTCGAATATCATTGGCGGATTGAGACAAGCCGCCATAAAACGGAAGATGAATTCGGCATGCTTCTTCGTTCTTTATTTGATTATGTCGGACTGATGTTTGACCAGATCGAAGGAATTATTATTTCATCAGTTGTACCTCCGATCATGTTCTCCCTCGAAAGAATGTGTATTAAATATTTTCAGATCGAGCCTCAGATTGTCGGTCCGGGAATGAAAACAGGATTAAACATAAAATACGATAATCCGAAAGAAGTCGGAGCAGACCGCATTGTAAATGCAGTGGCGGCTATTCATCTCTATGGGAGCCCCCTGATTGTCGTTGATTTTGGAACCGCTACGACGTACTGTTATATTAACGAGCGCAAGGAGTACATGGGCGGTGCGATCGCGCCGGGCATCACGATTTCAACTGAAGCGCTTTATTCGAGAGCTGCCAAGCTTCCCAGAATTGAAATTGCACGGCCCGATCATATTGTCGGCAAAAGTACGGTCAGCGCGATGCAGTCCGGAATCCTTTACGGCTACGTCGGACAGGTTGAAGGCATTGTCAAACGGATGAAATGGCAGTCCAAGAAAAATCCGAAAGTCATTGCGACGGGAGGTCTTGCTTCCTTGATAGCAGACGAATCGGACTGCATCGATATCGTTGACCCGTTCCTTACATTGAAGGGACTAGAGCTTATTTATGAACGGAATCGTGTTGAAAGTGTATAGGAGGATGAGGTATGGATTATTTAGTGAAAGCCATCGCATATGACGGCAAAGTGAGAGCATATGCAGCGAATACAACAGAAACGATTCATGAAGCCCAAAGAAGGCATAACACATGGCCTACCGCTTCCGCCGCTTTAGGAAGAACGATGACGGCGGCTGTCATGCTCGGTGCCATGCTGAAAGGCGAAGACAAGCTTACCGTCAAGATTGAAGGAGGCGGACCTATCGGCGCGATTGTCGCTGACGGAAATGCAAAAGGAGATGTCAGGGGCTACGTGTCCAATCCGCACGTTCATTTTGACTTAAATGAACACGGCAAACTGGACGTCAGAAGAGCCGTCGGTACGTCCGGCACACTAAGCGTAGTAAAAGATCTCGGTCTCCGCGATTTATTTACAGGCCAGGTTGAGATCGTTTCCGGAGAAATCGGCGAGGATTTTACATATTATCTCGTATCTTCTGAACAGGTTCCTTCTTCGGTGGGGGTAGGGGTGCTCGTCAACCCCGACAATACGATTTTAGCTGCAGGCGGATTTATCCTTCAGCTGCTGCCGGGCACGGACGATGAAACAATCACGAAGCTTGAAACAAACCTTTCTCAAGTGGAGCCCATTTCAAAGCTGATTCAGAAAGGTTTGACACCTGAGGAAGTGCTGGCTGCGGTATTGGGAGAAGAACCGGAAATACTGGAAACCGTTCCTGTCCGGTTTACATGCAATTGTTCAAAAGAGCGTTTCTCAGGAGGCATCATCGGTCTTGGCAAAGATGAAATTCAACAGATGATTGATGAAGATGGCCAAGCTGAGGCTCAATGCCATTTTTGCAATGAAAAGTATCTGTTTACAAAGGAAGAGCTTGAAGCGCTTCGAGATGAAATATAAGCCCGCTATGCAGTAGCGGGTCTTTTACAATGGGGAAAGGGGAGACACCATATTGAAATCAAGAACACTTTGGCCGATTATTTTAGGTGCGATCTTTGTCAACTGTATCGTGATCGCGTATGTTTTGACGAAATCGCAGACTGCTTCTTCACCGTCCGCTCAAGAAGTCATTGCACATATCGGAAAAAACGGCATCACGCGTGAAGAATGGCTGAGCGAAATGGAAGAGCGCTATGGAAAATCAACGCTTGAAGATATGATCAACGACCGCGTTGTTACCCAAATGGCCGAAAAAAATAAGATCAAAGTGTCTGATGAAGACATTGAAAGAGAATTTCTGCTGATTAAAGCTGTATACAATTCCTTCTACGAAGACGAAGCCACAACAGAAAAAGAATGGAAAGAGCAGATCAAGCATAATATTCTTCTAGAAGAGCTCCTGACAAAAGATATTGTCATTTCTGACAGCGAATTGAAGTCATTCTATAACAAAAATAAGGACTTATATAAATTCGATGATTCTTATCGCCTCAAGCATATCGTTGTCAAAGATAAAGACGAAGCAGAACAAGTTCTTAAAGAGCTGAAGGAAGGATCCAGCTTTGAAGCGGCCGCGGCTGAACATTCGATTGACCGGTATACGTCTCCTTACGGCGGCGACCTCGGGTTCGTCAATGATCAGCACGAAAACATTCCGGCCGAATATTTAGAGAAAGCTGAGCAGCTAAAGGAAAATCAATGGGTGGATGAACCGATTAAAACGAGCCAAGGCTATGCAATCATCCAGCTCAAAGAAAAGCTCCCGGGGCAAGCTTTCACTTACAGCGAAGTGAAAAATCAAATCAGAAGGCAGATCGCGATGGATCAATTAGGCGACAAAGCTTCGGTGAAGACACTTTGGAAAGATGCGAAAGTATCTTGGTTTTATGACGATAAAAAATAAAGATTGACAAAATATTTTGATATTGATAAATTAGATATAATCCCAATAAAATTACTCGGAAATTGAGGTGTTCAAATGGTTCGCGTTGCAAACTCTGTTTATGACTTAATCGGAAATACACCTGTCGTTAAATTAAATCGACTAGTTGATGAAGACAGTGCTGAAGTATATGTGAAACTGGAGTATATGAACCCTGGAAGCAGCGTAAAAGACCGGATTGCGCTTGCCATGATAGAAGATGCTGAAGAGAAAGGCCTTCTGAAAGAAGGAGATACACTGATTGAACCGACCAGCGGAAATACGGGAATCGGACTTGCCATGGTCGCTGCAGCGAAGGGCATCAAAGCGATTCTTGTTATGCCTGATACAATGAGTTCTGAGCGCCGCAACCTTCTGCGTGCATATGGAGCTGAGCTTGTGCTGACTCCGGGTGCTGAAGGAATGAAAGGCGCGATTAAAAAAGCGGAAGAACTGGCTGAGGAGCACGGCTATTTTATGCCTCAGCAATTTAACAACCCTGCGAACTCAGAAGTTCACCGCCGCACAACGGGAAAAGAAATCGCCGAACAATTCGGAGACGGTTTAGATGCATTCATTGCAGGTATCGGAACCGGCGGAACGATAACAGGTGCCGGAGAAGTCCTGAAAGAAAAAAATCCGTCCATCAAGATTTTCGCGGTGGAACCGACTGATTCTCCTGTTCTTTCCGGAGGAAAACCAGGTCCGCACAAAATTCAGGGAATCGGAGCGGGATTCGTTCCGAAAATCTTGAATACGGAAATTTACGATGAAATCATCACAGTGAAAAACGAAGAAGCCTTTGAATTTGCCCGTAAAGCGGCGAGAGAAGAAGGAATTCTCGGAGGAATTTCTTCGGGTGCTGCGATCTGTGCTGCTCTTCAAGTCGCTAAAAAGCTTGGGAAAGGCAAAAAAGTTCTCGCTGTTCTTCCTAGTAACGGAGAGAGATACTTAAGCACGCCTCTTTATCAATTTGAATAGGCTCCAGTTGAAACAGAAGGCTGCCGACAATGTCGGCGGCCTTTTGTTTTTCGCGGGCGAAGCCTTTTAAAAGCTCGGTCTCCTTGAGTGAACATGCTCAAGGACTTTTTTCTATATTGGAAATGAAATTCTCTTTTCCTAGAAAAAAGATATGCATTACAATAAGGACATTAGACTAACGGCAGAGGAATGATATGATGAGACAACGAAGGCCTGTAGCCAGAGCGTTCCCATTTTCCAATCAACGGTTTTTAGAGCAATTTGAAAGCCTGTCGAAAGGAAAGCAATACCGCGTTCTGCTCGAAAGTGCGAGAGGCGGAGAATACAGCATAGCCGGGCTCGACCCTGTCGCAATAGCAAAAGGGAAAGACGGCATCACGACGATTCAATACAAAGGGGACATCATATTCAAAGAGGGGGATCCGTTTCAGCAGTTTTCTCAGTGGTTTGAAACGCTGAAAACGGAGACGGTTGCAGATTTTCCCGACTTTCAGGGCGGGGCTGTCGGTTTTCTAAGCTATGACTATGCCCGATATATTGAGAAATTCAAAATCCTGTCTATCGATGATCTGCAAACGCCGGATTTATTCTTTCTCGTATTTGATGATATAGCCGTCTATGATCATAAGCAGCAGCAGCTTTGGGTGATTACCCACACCGTTGAAGAATCGCCGGCCGCTTCGGAAGAGAAACTGGACAGGCTTGAGCAAATGTGGAAGACGGAACATCCGAAGACCGCTGGCGGTCATCAAACAAATGATAATAAAAGCCCGTCATTCGCAGCTTCATTTACAGAAGCCGGCTTTTCTCAGGCCGTTGAGAAGGTGAAGCAATACATTGCAAGCGGCGACGTATTTCAGGTGAACCTTTCTGTTCGCCAGTCGGAGCGCCTGTCTGCGCCTCCTTATGAGGTATACAAAATGTTAAGAGAAATCAACCCTTCGCCGTACATGTCCTACTTGGAAACCCCGGATTTTCAAATCATCTGCGGGTCGCCCGAACTGCTCATTAAGAAAAAGGGCACCAGGCTTGAGACAAGACCGATTGCCGGGACGAGATCCCGCGGGGCGGATGAAGCGGAGGATGAAGCGCTCGCGAACGAACTGATCATGAATGAAAAAGAGCGCGCCGAACATGTGATGCTCGTTGATTTAGAGCGTAATGACCTCGGCAGGGTCTCCAAGTACGGTTCGGTCAGGGTCGATGAATTCATGGTGATTGAGAAGTATTCCCATGTCATGCATATCGTCTCTAATGTGTGCGGGGAACTAAGGGACGAATGCGATGCCGTGGATGTCATCCATGCCGTGTTTCCCGGCGGTACGATTACAGGAGCGCCGAAAGTTAGAACGATGGAAATTATAGAGGAGCTTGAGCCGACGAGACGGGGGCTTTATACTGGTTCTATAGGATGGTTCGGATATAATCAGGATATGCACTTTAATATCGTTATCCGAACGATATATGTGAAAGCGGGCCAGGCGTTCATGCAGTCCGGAGCTGGAATCGTCATCGATTCCAACCCTAAGCATGAATATAAAGAGTCAATTAAAAAGGCCCTGGCGATGAAAAAGGCGCTGCAGTTGAGTGAAGAAGAGAAAAAAGAGCAGAGGAGAGCTGAGATATGATTCTAATGATCGACAATTACGATTCATTTACGTACAATTTGGTTCAGTATTTAGGTGAGCTTGGCGAGGAGTTAGTCGTCAAGCGGAACGATGAGATCACGCTTCAGGAAATAGAGGATATGTCGCCTGACTTTTTGATGATATCTCCCGGTCCTTGCAGTCCGGATGAGGCCGGGATCAGCCTTGAAGTGATCCGCCATTTTGCCGGGAAGATACCGATTTTCGGGGTCTGTCTCGGACATCAGTCGATCGCCCAGGTTTTCGGAGGCGATGTCGTCAGGGCGGAACGGTTAATGCATGGGAAAACTTCCGAGATCTTGCACGACGGGTTGACGGTCTTTAAAGACTTGGAACATCCGCTCACGGCCACGAGGTATCATTCGTTGATCGTCAAACCGGATACGCTGCCCGGTTGTTTTGTGACATCGGCTTGGACGGAAGAAGGGGAGATTATGGCCATCAGGCATAAAGAACTGCCTATTGAAGGCGTTCAGTTCCATCCGGAGTCGATTATGACTGCCTCCGGAAAAGAAATGCTGAAGAATTTTATTGAGACTTACCGAAAGAAAGTGAACACATGATCATTTACCTGAACGGTCAATATGTGAAGGAGGAGGAAGCAAGACTTTCTCCTTTTGACCATGGTTTTTTATACGGAATCGGGGTATTTGAAACGTTCCGCCTTTATGAAGGGGAGCCCTTCCTTTTAGACTGGCATATGGACAGACTGAACAACGCTTTGGAACAGCTGAGAATTGAGCTTGAGCTGACAAAAAGCGAAGTGCTTGCCATTCTTGACAGGCTGCTTCAGTTGAATCAGCCCCCAAATCTGGATGCCAAGGTCCGGTTAAATATATCTGCCGGTCCCGGTGACTCAGGTCTTTTTCCTGATTCATACAAAAAACCCGGTGTTATGGTGATGATGAATCCTTTTCATCCTGAATCGGTTCCGGTTGAAAAGGAGGGTGTCATTTTACAGGTCCGACGCAATACGCCAGAAGGTCCGTTCCGCTTGAAATCACATCACTTTTTAAATAATCTGTTCGGAAAAAGAGAGCTCGGACCAGACGCTGCCAAAGAAGGGATTTTTCTTACCGAAGGCGGAGCTGTAGCCGAAGGGATCATTTCCAACATTTTTTGGGAAAAAGACGGTTGTGTGTATACACCTTCTCTTGATACCGGCATATTAGGCGGCGTCACCCGGCGTTATGTCATCGAGCGCCTTGCAGATATGGGAATCGAAGTTATGCAGGGGGTATACCCTTTAAAGGAGCTTCTCTTTGCGGACGAAGCATGGATGACCAATTCCGTTCAGGAAATCGTTCCATTCCGGAGAATCGGCAGCACTCAATTTCCGGGAAAGGATGGAAATTTGTCGAAACGTCTGCAAGAGGCATACACTAACGATAGAAAAGCAGCAAAAGACTATATTTCAATTAAAGGGTGAAGGATATGGCGCTTCAAACAGCGGTGCGTTCAAAGAAGTTGACCGCAAAGCAATACACATTGTCTTATGAAGATAAAACATTGATCATGGGGATTTTAAATGTGACGCCCGATTCTTTTTCAGACGGCGGAAAATATAACAGCATCGACCGCGCCGTTATTCATGCAAAGCAAATGATCGAAGACGGCGCCCATATCCTTGATATCGGAGGAGAATCAACGAGGCCGGGGGCGGAAAAGGTTTCTCTTGATGAGGAGCTGTCAAGGGTCATACCTGTAATTGAAAAACTTGTTCAGGAAATCGACGTGCCGATTTCTGTTGACACTTATAAAGCAAAAGTGGCGGATGAAGCCCTTAAGGCCGGTGCAGCGATTATCAATGATGTCTGGGGAGCAAAAGCAGACCATGACATGGCCCGGGTTGCGGCCGCTCATAATGTGCCGATTATCTTGATGCATAACCGCGAGGAACGGAATTATAAGGACTTGATCCCGGACATGCTGTCTGATTTGATGGAATGTGTGAGCATTGCAAAATCAGCAGGCGTTCAAGATCATCACATCGTACTTGATCCGGGTATCGGCTTTGCCAAAACGTATCATGACAATCTGGCGGTCATGAACCAGCTTGAGAAATTCAGCGAACTCGGATACCCGGTTTTATTGGGGACGTCACGCAAAAAATTTATCGGCCGCGTTCTGGATCTGCCGCCTGAGGAGAGGGCGGAAGGCACGGGCGCGACGGTATGCCTCGGTATTCAAAAAGGGTGCGATATCGTCAGGGTGCATGACGTCAAGCAAATTTCCAGGATGGCAAAAATGATGGATGCCATGATTGATAAAGGAGGCGTTTATCATCGATAAAGTGTATGTAGAGGGCATGGAGTTTTACGGATATCACGGTGTTTTCAAAGAAGAAAACAAACTTGGCCAAAGATTCCGCGTTGATCTGACAGCATTTCTAGACTTAAGCGAAGCCGGAAAAACGGATCGTATTGATGCCACCATTAATTATGCTGATTTGTATAAGCTGTGCAAAGAGGTTGTGGAGGGAGAGCCGGTCAACCTTGTGGAGACCCTCGCAGAAACGATTGCCGCAAAAGTGCTGAAGCATTTTGAAGCGGTTCAGGAATGCACGGTCAAAGTCGTCAAGCCTGACCCGCCTATACCGGGACACTATAAATCGGTGGCCATCGAGATGACGAGGAAACGACAATGAACAATTCGGCATATATAGCGCTCGGCTCGAATATCGGCCAGCGGGAAGAATATTTAAAAAAAGCTGTCTCTCTCCTCCATCAACATCCGTCTGTACAGGTGACAGACATCTCGTCGATTTATGAAACAGATCCTGTCGGGTATACAGACCAAGATCTATTTTTAAACATGGCTGCAGCTGTTAAAACATCTCTTTCACCGTTTGAATTGCTTGATTTGACTCAGCGTATTGAAAAAGAACTCGGCCGCAAACGCGACATCAGATGGGGGCCGAGAACTGCAGACCTTGACATTTTGTTGTATAATCGTGAAAATATTGAGACAGAGCAACTTATCGTTCCTCATCCTAGAATGCATGAACGTTTGTTTGTGCTCATCCCGCTGCTGGAGATTTATCCCGAGCTTGAGGGAGCTGTCAATCATGCGAAAAATCAAGAAGGTGTAAGAGTATGGAAGCAGAAATCTGGGGTAGACGAATTCGTGCATATCGAAAGCTGAAGGGTTATACTCAAGAAGGGTTTGCAAAAGCATTGGGTATATCCGTTTCTGTGCTTGGTGAAGTAGAACGCGGGAATCGTATGCCGTCGGAGAGCATGCTCAGGGATGTAGCCAATACTTTAAATATAACAGTGGAGGAATTATCTCCATCAGAAGAATAAGAAAGGAGGACTAAAAATGTTTAAAATCGGTGATATAGAATTAAAAAACAGGGTTGTGCTTGCGCCGATGGCCGGTGTCTGCAACTCCGCCTTCCGCTTGACGGTTAAGGAATTCGGAGCGGGTTTGGTCTGCGCCGAAATGGTCAGCGATAAAGCGATCCTTTACAATAATGCAAAAACGATGGGAATGCTTTATATCGATGAACGTGAAAAACCGCTCAGCCTGCAGATCTTCGGCGGCGAAAAAGAAACGCTTGTCGAAGCGGCGAGGTTTGTTGACCAAAACACAACTGCGGATATTATTGATATAAACATGGGATGTCCGGTGCCAAAGATTACAAAATGTGATGCAGGAGCCAAATGGCTGCTTGATCCGAATAAAATTTATGAAATGGTTTCTGCAGTAGTGGAGGCTGTTGACAAGCCGGTGACCGTAAAAATGAGAATGGGCTGGGATGAAGACCATATCTTTGCCGTTGAGAATGCGAAAGCTGTAGAGCGCGCAGGCGGAAAAGCGGTCGCTCTTCACGGGCGGACCCGCGTGCAAATGTACGAAGGAACGGCAAATTGGGATATTATCAAAGAAGTGAAGCAGTCCGTTTCAATACCGGTAATCGGAAACGGTGATGTCAAAACTCCGCAAGATGCAAAACGCATGCTTGATGAAACAGGGGTTGACGGTGTCATGATCGGCCGTGCAGCGCTGGGTAACCCGTGGATGATTTACCGTACGGTTCACTATTTAGAAACAGGCGAATTGAAAGATGAGCCGAAAGTGCGTGAGAAAATGTCTGTCTGCAAACTTCACCTTGACCGATTAATCGGACTGAAAGGCGAAAATGTTGCGGTTCGCGAAATGAGAAAGCACGCAGCCTGGTATCTAAAAGGCATAAGAGGAAACGCAAAGGTCCGGAATGAAATTAATCATTGCGAAACGAGGGATGAGCTCGTTCAGCTTTTAGACGCGTTTACGATTGAAGCCGAGGCAAAAGAGCTTCAGGATGCAAAAGTAGGATAAATCCGACCTCTGCTCACTGCCAGTTTTCACTGGCAGTTTTTCTGCTTTTTTCCTGAAAGACTAAAAGTAACGGAGTGATATATGATGAGTCATGAAGAGCATAACCATGAAGAATTAAACGACCAGCTGCAAGTCAGACGCGATAAAATGAATCAATTGAGAGAAAACGGGAAAGATCCTTTCGGGCAGCGTTTTGACCGCACCCATCAATCAACTGATCTCATTGAATCATATAATGAATTCTCAAAAGAAGAATTAGAGGAAAAAGCAATTGAAGTGACGATTGCCGGCCGGATGATGACAAAGCGTGGAAAAGGAAAAGCGGGATTCGCGCACATTCAGGATTTAAAGGGCCAGATTCAGATCTATGTCAGGAAAGACAGTGTCGGTGAAGAGCAGTACGAATGGTTTAAAAGCTCTGACCTCGGGGACATTGTCGGCGTTACAGGCGTCATGTTTAAAACGAATGTTGGCGAATTGTCTGTCAAAGCTACATCCTTTGATTTATTAACAAAAGCACTTCGTCCGCTTCCGGACAAATATCACGGATTAAAAGACATCGAACAGCGCTACCGTCAGCGTTATTTGGACTTGATCGTAAACCCGGAAAGCAAAAATACGTTTATTACGCGCAGCAAAATCATTCAATCGATGAGAAGATACTTAGATGACCACGGATACTTAGAAGTTGAGACGCCTACGATGCACGCGATTCCGGGCGGAGCGTCTGCCCGTCCGTTCATTACGCATCATAATGCGCTTGATATGCCGCTTTACATGAGGATCGCTATCGAGCTCCATTTGAAAAGGCTGATTGTCGGCGGATTGGAAAAAGTCTATGAAATCGGACGTGTATTCAGAAATGAAGGAGTTTCCACACGGCACAATCCTGAATTTACGATGATCGAACTTTACGAAGCTTATGCTGACTATAAAGATATTATGAGCTTGACGGAAAACCTTATCGCTCATATTGCACAAGAAGTGCTTGGCACTACAACCGTTCAATACGGAGATTATGAAGTTGACCTCAAGCCTGAATGGAAGAGACTTCATATGGTCGATGCTGTTAAAGAAGCCACCGGTGTAGACTTCTGGAAAGAAGTATCGGTAGAAGAAGCAAGAGCATTCGCGAAAGAACACGGAATTGAAATTTCTGAAAGCATGTCAGTAGGACATATCATTAATGAGTTCTTCGAGCAAAAAGTTGAAGAAACGTTGATTCAGCCTACTTTTATATACGGACACCCTGTGGAGATTTCTCCGCTTGCTAAGAAAAACCCTGAAGACCCTCGATTTACAGACCGTTTTGAGCTGTTTATCGTCGGCCGTGAACACGCGAATGCATTTACTGAATTAAATGATCCTATCGACCAAAAAGAACGCTTTGAAGCTCAATTAAAAGAACGTGAAGAAGGAAACGATGAAGCGCATATGATGGATGAAGACTTTGTCGAAGCACTGGAGTACGGAATGCCTCCTACCGGCGGTCTTGGAATCGGCATTGACAGACTGATTATGCTTTTGACGAATTCTCCTTCAATCAGGGACGTTTTACTATTCCCGCAAATGAGACATCGTTAAATGACATTTGGGCAGCAGCCGTGTAACAAGCGGCTGCTGCGTATTTAAAACAAATTAAATTTTTTCTCAAAAAAGTATTGCACAATCATAAATACGGTGGTATATTATTATTCGTTGCCGCAAAACGGCGGCGAAAGAAAAAAAGAACTTAAAAAAAGTTCTTGACTTAATATCCGAGATTGGATATAATATAAAAGTCGCTTTAATAATGATCTTTGAAAACTAAACAAGACAAACGTACCTGTTAATTCATTAAATAAATCGTACATGCGAATGTGCGTAGTCATTATCAAACTTCATGGAGAGTTTGATCCTGGCTCAGGACGAACGCTGGCGGCGTGCCTAATACATGCAAGTCGAGCGGACAGATGGGAGCTTGCTCCCTGATGTTAGCGGCGGACGGGTGAGTAACACGTGGGTAACCTGCCTGTAAGACTGGGATAACTCCGGGAAACCGGGGCTAATACCGGATGCTTGATTGAACCGCATGGTTCAATTATAAAAGGTGGCTTTTAGCTACCACTTACAGATGGACCCGCGGCGCATTAGCTAGTTGGTGAGGTAACGGCTCACCAAGGCAACGATGCGTAGCCGACCTGAGAGGGTGATCGGCCACACTGGGACTGAGACACGGCCCAGACTCCTACGGGAGGCAGCAGTAGGGAATCTTCCGCAATGGACGAAAGTCTGACGGAGCAACGCCGCGTGAGTGATGAAGGTTTTCGGATCGTAAAACTCTGTTGTTAGGGAAGAACAAGTACCGTTCGAATAGGGCGGTACCTTGACGGTACCTAACCAGAAAGCCACGGCTAACTACGTGCCAGCAGCCGCGGTAATACGTAGGTGGCAAGCGTTGTCCGGAATTATTGGGCGTAAAGCGCGCGCAGGCGGTTTCTTAAGTCTGATGTGAAAGCCCCCGGCTCAACCGGGGAGGGTCATTGGAAACTGGGGAACTTGAGTGCAGAAGAGGAGAGTGGAATTCCACGTGTAGCGGTGAAATGCGTAGAGATGTGGAGGAACACCAGTGGCGAAGGCGACTCTCTGGTCTGTAACTGACGCTGAGGCGCGAAAGCGTGGGGAGCGAACAGGATTAGATACCCTGGTAGTCCACGCCGTAAACGATGAGTGCTAAGTGTTAGAGGGTTTCCGCCCTTTAGTGCTGCAGCAAACGCATTAAGCACTCCGCCTGGGGAGTACGGTCGCAAGACTGAAACTCAAAGGAATTGACGGGGGCCCGCACAAGCGGTGGAGCATGTGGTTTAATTCGAAGCAACGCGAAGAACCTTACCAGGTCTTGACATCCTCTGACAACCCTAGAGATAGGGCTTCCCCTTCGGGGGCAGAGTGACAGGTGGTGCATGGTTGTCGTCAGCTCGTGTCGTGAGATGTTGGGTTAAGTCCCGCAACGAGCGCAACCCTTGATCTTAGTTGCCAGCATTCAGTTGGGCACTCTAAGGTGACTGCCGGTGACAAACCGGAGGAAGGTGGGGATGACGTCAAATCATCATGCCCCTTATGACCTGGGCTACACACGTGCTACAATGGGCAGAACAAAGGGCAGCGAAGCCGCGAGGCTAAGCCAATCCCACAAATCTGTTCTCAGTTCGGATCGCAGTCTGCAACTCGACTGCGTGAAGCTGGAATCGCTAGTAATCGCGGATCAGCATGCCGCGGTGAATACGTTCCCGGGCCTTGTACACACCGCCCGTCACACCACGAGAGTTTGTAACACCCGAAGTCGGTGAGGTAACCTTTTGGAGCCAGCCGCCGAAGGTGGGACAGATGATTGGGGTGAAGTCGTAACAAGGTAGCCGTATCGGAAGGTGCGGCTGGATCACCTCCTTTCTAAGGATATTATACGGAATATAAGACCTTGCGGTCTTATAGACAGGTGCGTTTAGATCTTGTTTAGTTTTGAAGGATCATTCCTTCAAAACGTGTTCTTTGAAAACTAGATAACAGTAGACATCACATTCAATTAGTAAGCAAGATATCACGTAGTGATTCTTTTTAACGGTTAAGTTAGAAAGGGCGCACGGTGGATGCCTTGGCACTAGGAGCCGATGAAGGACGGGACGAACACCGATATGCTTCGGGGAGCTGTAAGCAAGCTTTGATCCGGAGATTTCCGAATGGGGAAACCCACTGCTCGTAATGGAGCAGTATCCATATCTGAATTCATAGGATATGAGAAGGCAGACCCGGGGAACTGAAACATCTAAGTACCCGGAGGAAGAGAAAGCAAATGCGATTCCCTGAGTAGCGGCGAGCGAAACGGGAACAGCCCAAACCAAGAGGCTTGCCTCTTGGGGTTGTAGGACACTCTGTACGGAGTTACAAAGGAACGAGGTAGATGAAGAGGTCTGGAAAGGCCCGCCATAGGAGGTAACAGCCCTGTAGTCAAAACTTCGTTCTCTCCTGAGTGGATCCTGAGTACGGCGGAACACGTGAAATTCCGTCGGAATCCGGGAGGACCATCTCCCAAGGCTAAATACTCCCTAGTGACCGATAGTGAACCAGTACCGTGAGGGAAAGGTGAAAAGCACCCCGGAAGGGGAGTGAAAGAGATCCTGAAACCGTGTGCCTACAAGTAGTCAGAGCCCGTTAACGGGTGATGGCGTGCCTTTTGTAGAATGAACCGGCGAGTTACGATCCCGTGCAAGGTTAAGTTTGAAAAGACGGAGCCGCAGCGAAAGCGAGTCTGAATAGGGCGCATGAGTACGTGGTCGTAGACCCGAAACCAGGTGATCTACCCATGTCCAGGGTGAAGTTCAGGTAACACTGAATGGAGGCCCGAACCCACGCACGTTGAAAAGTGCGGGGATGAGGTGTGGGTAGGGGTGAAATGCCAATCGAACCTGGAGATAGCTGGTTCTCTCCGAAATAGCTTTAGGGCTAGCCTCAAGGTAAGAGTCTTGGAGGTAGAGCACTGATTGGACTAGGGGCCCCTACCGGGTTACCGAATTCAGTCAAA
>NZ_CP150261.1:100000-187500 GCF_037976065.1 Bacillus sp. FSL L8-0193
GTCTTTACGGCGTGGGGGTTCGAGTCCCTTCACCCGCATTATAAAAAAGATTTGCGGAAGTAGTTCAGTGGTAGAACACCACCTTGCCAAGGTGGGGGTCGCGGGTTCGAATCCCGTCTTCCGCTCCAACCATCCACGCCGGGGTGGTGGAATTGGCAGACACACAGGACTTAAAATCCTGCGGTAGGTGACTACCGTGCCGGTTCAAGTCCGGCCCTCGGCATTGACATATGCGCCCGTAGCTCAATTGGATAGAGCGTTTGACTACGGATCAAAAGGTTAGGGGTTCGACTCCTCTCGGGCGCGCCATTATGTGTAACGGGAAGTAGCTCAGCTTGGTAGAGCACATGGTTTGGGACCATGGGGTCGCAGGTTCGAATCCTGTCTTCCCGACCATTCTTTGGGGCCTTAGCTCAGCTGGGAGAGCGCCTGCTTTGCACGCAGGAGGTCAGCGGTTCGATCCCGCTAGGCTCCACCATTTATTTTCAAAAAAGCACTTGACTATTTATCTTAAAAGAGATATAATAATAGAGTTGCTTTAATAATGATCTTTGAAAACTAAACAAGACAAAACGTACCTGTTAATTCATTAAATAAATCGCACATGCGAATGTGCGTAGTCATTATCAAACTTCATGGAGAGTTTGATCCTGGCTCAGGACGAACGCTGGCGGCGTGCCTAATACATGCAAGTCGAGCGGACAGATGGGAGCTTGCTCCCTGATGTCAGCGGCGGACGGGTGAGTAACACGTGGGTAACCTGCCTGTAAGACTGGGATAACTCCGGGAAACCGGGGCTAATACCGGATGCTTGATTGAACCGCATGGTTCAATTATAAAAGGTGGCTTTTAGCTACCACTTACAGATGGACCCGCGGCGCATTAGCTAGTTGGTGAGGTAACGGCTCACCAAGGCAACGATGCGTAGCCGACCTGAGAGGGTGATCGGCCACACTGGGACTGAGACACGGCCCAGACTCCTACGGGAGGCAGCAGTAGGGAATCTTCCGCAATGGACGAAAGTCTGACGGAGCAACGCCGCGTGAGTGATGAAGGTTTTCGGATCGTAAAACTCTGTTGTTAGGGAAGAACAAGTACCGTTCGAATAGGGCGGTACCTTGACGGTACCTAACCAGAAAGCCACGGCTAACTACGTGCCAGCAGCCGCGGTAATACGTAGGTGGCAAGCGTTGTCCGGAATTATTGGGCGTAAAGCGCGCGCAGGCGGTTTCTTAAGTCTGATGTGAAAGCCCCCGGCTCAACCGGGGAGGGTCATTGGAAACTGGGGAACTTGAGTGCAGAAGAGGAGAGTGGAATTCCACGTGTAGCGGTGAAATGCGTAGAGATGTGGAGGAACACCAGTGGCGAAGGCGACTCTCTGGTCTGTAACTGACGCTGAGGCGCGAAAGCGTGGGGAGCGAACAGGATTAGATACCCTGGTAGTCCACGCCGTAAACGATGAGTGCTAAGTGTTAGAGGGTTTCCGCCCTTTAGTGCTGCAGCAAACGCATTAAGCACTCCGCCTGGGGAGTACGGTCGCAAGACTGAAACTCAAAGGAATTGACGGGGGCCCGCACAAGCGGTGGAGCATGTGGTTTAATTCGAAGCAACGCGAAGAACCTTACCAGGTCTTGACATCCTCTGACAACCCTAGAGATAGGGCTTCCCCTTCGGGGGCAGAGTGACAGGTGGTGCATGGTTGTCGTCAGCTCGTGTCGTGAGATGTTGGGTTAAGTCCCGCAACGAGCGCAACCCTTGATCTTAGTTGCCAGCATTCAGTTGGGCACTCTAAGGTGACTGCCGGTGACAAACCGGAGGAAGGTGGGGATGACGTCAAATCATCATGCCCCTTATGACCTGGGCTACACACGTGCTACAATGGGCAGAACAAAGGGCAGCGAAGCCGCGAGGCTAAGCCAATCCCACAAATCTGTTCTCAGTTCGGATCGCAGTCTGCAACTCGACTGCGTGAAGCTGGAATCGCTAGTAATCGCGGATCAGCATGCCGCGGTGAATACGTTCCCGGGCCTTGTACACACCGCCCGTCACACCACGAGAGTTTGTAACACCCGAAGTCGGTGAGGTAACCTTTTGGAGCCAGCCGCCGAAGGTGGGACAGATGATTGGGGTGAAGTCGTAACAAGGTAGCCGTATCGGAAGGTGCGGCTGGATCACCTCCTTTCTAAGGATATTATACGGAATATAAGACCTTGCGGTCTTATAGACAGGTGCGTTTAGATCTTGTTTAGTTTTGAAGGATCATTCCTTCAGACATAGGAGCACCTGCTAAATGCGCCACATCCTGTGGCAACGCATGTGTTAGCACCTCCTGTGCGTTGTTCTTTGAAAACTAGATAACAGTAGACATCACATTCAATTAGTAAGCAAGATATCACGTAGTGATTCTTTTTAACGGTTAAGTTAGAAAGGGCGCACGGTGGATGCCTTGGCACTAGGAGCCGATGAAGGACGGGACGAACACCGATATGCTTCGGGGAGCTGTAAGCAAGCTTTGATCCGGAGATTTCCGAATGGGGAAACCCACTGCTCGTAATGGAGCAGTATCCATATCTGAATTCATAGGATATGAGAAGGCAGACCCGGGGAACTGAAACATCTAAGTACCCGGAGGAAGAGAAAGCAAATGCGATTCCCTGAGTAGCGGCGAGCGAAACGGGAACAGCCCAAACCAAGAGGCTTGCCTCTTGGGGTTGTAGGACACTCTGTACGGAGTTACAAAAGAACGAGGTAGATGAAGAGGTCTGGAAAGGCCCGCCATAGGAGGTAACAGCCCTGTAGTCAAAACTTCGTTCTCTCCTGAGTGGATCCTGAGTACGGCGGAACACGTGAAATTCCGTCGGAATCCGGGAGGACCATCTCCCAAGGCTAAATACTCCCTAGTGACCGATAGTGAACCAGTACCGTGAGGGAAAGGTGAAAAGCACCCCGGAAGGGGAGTGAAAGAGATCCTGAAACCGTGTGCCTACAAGTAGTCAGAGCCCGTTAACGGGTGATGGCGTGCCTTTTGTAGAATGAACCGGCGAGTTACGATCCCGTGCAAGGTTAAGTTTGAAAAGACGGAGCCGCAGCGAAAGCGAGTCTGAATAGGGCGCATGAGTACGTGGTCGTAGACCCGAAACCAGGTGATCTACCCATGTCCAGGGTGAAGTTCAGGTAACACTGAATGGAGGCCCGAACCCACGCACGTTGAAAAGTGCGGGGATGAGGTGTGGGTAGGGGTGAAATGCCAATCGAACCTGGAGATAGCTGGTTCTCTCCGAAATAGCTTTAGGGCTAGCCTCAAGGTAAGAGTCTTGGAGGTAGAGCACTGATTGGACTAGGGGCCCCTACCGGGTTACCGAATTCAGTCAAACTCCGAATGCCAAAGACTTATCCTTGGGAGTCAGACTGCGAGTGATAAGATCCGTAGTCGAAAGGGAAACAGCCCAGACCGCCAGCTAAGGTCCCAAAGTATACGTTAAGTGGAAAAGGATGTGGAGTTGCTTAGACAACCAGGATGTTGGCTTAGAAGCAGCCACCATTTAAAGAGTGCGTAATAGCTCACTGGTCGAGTGACTCTGCGCCGAAAATGTACCGGGGCTAAACGTATCACCGAAGCTGCGGACTGTTCTTACGAACAGTGGTAGGAGAGCGTTCTAAGGGCTGTGAAGCGAGACCGGAAGGACTCGTGGAGCGCTTAGAAGTGAGAATGCCGGTATGAGTAGCGAAAGAGGGGTGAGAATCCCCTCCACCGAATGCCTAAGGTTTCCTGAGGAAGGCTCGTCCGCTCAGGGTTAGTCGGGACCTAAGCCGAGGCCGAAAGGCGTAGGCGATGGACAACAGGTTGATATTCCTGTACCACCTCCTCACCATTTGAGCAATGGGGGGACGCAGGAGGATAGGGTAAGCGCGGTATTGGATATCCGCGTCCAAGCAGTTAGGCTGGGAAATAGGCAAATCCGTTTCCCATAAGGCTGAGCTGTGATGGCGAGCGAAATATAGTAGCGAAGTTCCTGATTCCACACTGCCAAGAAAAGCCTCTAGCGAGGTGAGAGGTGCCCGTACCGCAAACCGACACAGGTAGGCGAGGAGAGAATCCTAAGGTGATCGAGAGAACTCTCGTTAAGGAACTCGGCAAAATGACCCCGTAACTTCGGGAGAAGGGGTGCTCTGTTAGGGTGCAAGCCCGAGAGAGCCGCAGTGAATAGGCCCAGGCGACTGTTTAGCAAAAACACAGGTCTCTGCGAAGCCGTAAGGCGAAGTATAGGGGCTGACGCCTGCCCGGTGCTGGAAGGTTAAGAGGAGCGCTTAGCGTAAGCGAAGGTGCGAATTGAAGCCCCAGTAAACGGCGGCCGTAACTATAACGGTCCTAAGGTAGCGAAATTCCTTGTCGGGTAAGTTCCGACCCGCACGAAAGGCGCAACGATCTGGGCACTGTCTCAACGAGAGACTCGGTGAAATTATAGTACCTGTGAAGATGCAGGTTACCCGCGACAGGACGGAAAGACCCCGTGGAGCTTTACTGCAGCCTGATATTGAATGTTGGTACAGCTTGTACAGGATAGGTAGGAGCCTTGGAAACCGGAGCGCCAGCTTCGGTGGAGGCATCGGTGGGATACTACCCTGGCTGTATTGACCTTCTAACCCGCCGCCCTTATCGGGCGGGGAGACAGTGTCAGGTGGGCAGTTTGACTGGGGCGGTCGCCTCCTAAAAGGTAACGGAGGCGCCCAAAGGTTCCCTCAGAATGGTTGGAAATCATTCGCAGAGTGTAAAGGCACAAGGGAGCTTGACTGCGAGACCTACAAGTCGAGCAGGGACGAAAGTCGGGCTTAGTGATCCGGTGGTTCCGCATGGAAGGGCCATCGCTCAACGGATAAAAGCTACCCCGGGGATAACAGGCTTATCTCCCCCAAGAGTCCACATCGACGGGGAGGTTTGGCACCTCGATGTCGGCTCATCGCATCCTGGGGCTGTAGTCGGTCCCAAGGGTTGGGCTGTTCGCCCATTAAAGCGGTACGCGAGCTGGGTTCAGAACGTCGTGAGACAGTTCGGTCCCTATCCGTCGCGGGCGCAGGAAATTTGAGAGGAGCTGTCCTTAGTACGAGAGGACCGGGATGGACGCACCGCTGGTGTACCAGTTGTTCTGCCAAGGGCATCGCTGGGTAGCTATGTGCGGACGGGATAAGTGCTGAAAGCATCTAAGCATGAAGCCCCCCTCAAGATGAGATTTCCCATTCCGCAAGGAAGTAAGATCCCTGAAAGATGATCAGGTTGATAGGTCTGAGGTGGAAGTGTGGCGACACATGGAGCTGACAGATACTAATCGATCGAGGACTTAACCTAAATGTTTGTGAATCGTCTGACCGTTATCTAGTTTTGAGAGAACACCTCTCATACATAGTTTGGTGGCGATAGCGAAGAGGTCACACCCGTTCCCATGCCGAACACGGAAGTTAAGCTCTTCAGCGCCGATGGTAGTTGGGGGATTCCCCCTGTGAGAGTAGGACGCCGCCAAGCGATTAAAAAGACCAGCTTATATAAGCTGGTCTTTTTTCTTGTTCCCTAAGGTTTTACGATAGCCAAAAGTGGAAATAATAAAGGACGAAGAGCAATTAGTTGAAAAAAAAGCGAAAACCACTTATAGTAAAGTTAAAGTCAAATATAGTCAAAGTCAAGTGAAGGAGGGGGCTGAGTGGGGAAAAATATTTCTGACATAATCGAACAGTATTTGAAACAAATATTAGAACAGAACGGGAAAGAAATATTAGAGATTAAACGGAGCGAAATAGCCGATAAATTTCAGTGTGTTCCTTCTCAGATCAATTACGTGATCAATACGCGTTTTACGAGTGAGCGCGGATACATCGTCGAAAGCAAAAGAGGCGGCGGCGGTTATATCCGAATTATTAAAATTAAAATGAACGATAAAATTGATTTGATTGACAACATTATGAATCATATCTATACAAGGCTCTCCCAGGCTGCTTCAGACGATATCATTTTAAGGCTTTTAGAAAATGGTGTCATTACAAAAAGTGAAGCAAAATTGATGGTGAGTGTCATGGATCGTTCTGTATTATATATTGATTTGCCTGAACGAGACGAATTAAGAGCAAGAATGATGAAAGCCATGCTTACGTCACTTAAATTTAAGTAAAGCGGGTGAGAAGCGTGATATGTCAAGAGTGTAAAGAAAGACCAGCAACTTTTCACTTTACGAAAGTCATTAATGGCGAAAAAAAAGAAATGCATATCTGTGAACAATGTGCGAAAGAAAACAGTGAGTCATATTCTATGAATGAAAGTGGCGGATTTTCCATCCATAATTTGTTATCCGGACTGCTGAATTTTGACTCGTCTTTTACTAACAGCAGTGAGGCTCAGCTTTTTCAACAGCCGGACCAGGTTCTGAGATGCAAAAAATGCAATATGACATTCCCGGAATTTCGAAAAACAGGCCGATTTGGATGTTCGGAATGTTATAAAACCTTCCATTCCTATATCACTCCGGTTTTAAGGAAAGTTCACAGCGGGAACACGGTCCATGCCGGTAAAATACCAAAGCGGATCGGCGGTAACCTGCATGTAAGAAGACAAATTGAAGCATTGAAAAAAGAGCTGAAAGAATTAATTCAGCAGGAGGAATTTGAAAAAGCAGCCAACATTAGAGACCAGATCAGGTCGCTTGAACAAAACCTGAATGCAAACAAGGAGGAGGAGGACTGATGTCACTGCAGCATTTTATTCAGAATGCTTTAAGCAATTGGATGCGGCAGGAAGGCCCTGAAAGTGACATCGTGCTTAGCAGCCGGATCCGTCTTGCTCGCAACTTGGATAAAGTTCGTTTTCCAACGCTTTTTTCAAACGAAGAGGCTTCAGCGATTATTACATTGTTTGAAGAACAATTCACAGGCTATGAAGTTCCAAGTATTGGGAAATTCGAGCTTGTGAAAATGGATCAGGTCCAGCCTTTGGAAAAAAGGGTTCTTGTAGAAAAACATCTGATCAGTCCGCATTTGACGGAAGCTTCCTTTGGCGCATGCCTTCTTTCTGAAAATGAAGAAGTGAGTATTATGCTGAATGAGGAAGATCATATTCGCATTCAATGTCTGTTCCCGGGATTTCAGCTTTCAGAAGCATTAAAAGCAGCAAATCAGGTGGACGATTGGATTGAAGAACGGATTGACTATGCTTTTTCAGAACAAAGAGGCTACTTAACCAGCTGTCCTACAAATGTCGGAACCGGGCTTAGAGCTTCTGTCATGATGCACCTTCCTGCTTTAGTGTTAACTAGGCAAATAAACAGAATTATTCCGGCAATTAATCAATTGGGCCTTGTTGTTAGAGGAATTTACGGTGAAGGCAGCGAAGCATTAGGGAATATCTTTCAAATTTCCAACCAAATTACCCTCGGTAAATCGGAACACGACATTGTCGAAGATCTGAACAGCGTCGTTGCTCAGTTGATCGAACAAGAGCGTTCAGCAAGAAAGGCGCTTTATCAGACTTCGCAAATCGAGCTTGAAGACCGCGTCTACAGATCTTACGGCGTACTGTCCAATTGCCGGATGATCGAATCGAAAGAAACAGCAAGATGTCTTTCAGACGTTCGTCTTGGAATTGACCTGGGGATAATAAAAGGTCTTTCCAGCAATATACTTAATGAGTTGATGATCCTCACGCAGCCTGGATTTCTCCAGCAATATTCAGGAGGAGTCTTAAGACCAAACGAGAGGGACATCAGGCGGGCTGCTCTTATCAGGGAGCGTCTGAAATTAGAAAACAACGGCAATAGACAGGAGGATGAAACGATATGATGTTTGGAAGATTCACAGAAAGAGCACAAAAAGTATTGGCGCTTGCTCAAGAAGAAGCTCTGCGTCTGGGCCATAATAACATTGGAACAGAACATATTCTCCTCGGCCTTGTCCGCGAGGGAGAAGGGATTGCTGCAAAGGCGCTGCAGGCATTGGGACTCAGCCCTGACAAGATTCAAAAAGAAGTTGAAAGCCTCATTGGCCGAGGGCAAGAGATGTCACAATCGATCCATTACACACCGAGAGCCAAAAAAGTGACTGAACTGGCGATGGATGAAGCAAGAAAGCTTGGTCACTCCTACGTTGGAACTGAACACATCCTCCTCGGCTTAATCCGAGAAGGGGAAGGTGTTGCGGCAAGGGTGCTGAATAATTTAGGCGTCAGCTTAAACAAAGCGAGACAGCAAGTATTGCAGCTGTTGGGCAGCAATGAGAGCGGTGGCGCTGCTTCAGGCGCCAACAGCAATGCCAACACACCAACCTTAGACAGTCTTGCCAGGGATCTCACGGCGATTGCAAAAGAAGACAGCCTTGACCCCGTAATCGGCAGAAGCAAAGAAATTCAGCGCGTAATTGAAGTGCTGAGCCGCAGAACGAAAAACAACCCTGTGTTAATCGGGGAGCCCGGTGTCGGTAAGACAGCGATTGCCGAAGGCCTCGCCCAGCAGATCATCAATAACGAAGTACCGGAGATTCTCCGCGATAAGCGAGTTATGACGCTTGATATGGGAACGGTTGTCGCCGGTACGAAATACCGCGGTGAATTTGAAGACCGCCTGAAAAAAGTGATGGACGAAATTCGTCAAGCGGGAAATATCATCCTCTTTATCGATGAGCTGCATACTCTCATCGGAGCCGGGGGAGCGGAAGGGGCCATCGATGCCTCCAATATCCTTAAACCGTCTTTGGCGCGCGGAGAGCTGCAATGTATCGGAGCGACAACCCTTGATGAATACCGCAAATACATTGAAAAAGATGCTGCACTCGAACGGCGTTTTCAGCCGATTCAGGTTGACCAGCCGTCTCCTGAAGAGAGCATTCAAATATTGAGAGGTCTCAGAGACCGCTATGAAGCCCACCACCGCGTATCGATTACGGATGAAGCGATTGAAGCGGCTGTGAAGCTGTCAGACCGGTATATTTCGGACCGTTTTCTGCCTGACAAGGCGATCGACTTAATCGATGAAGCCGGTTCAAAGGTTCGCCTGCGTTCATTTACAACGCCTCCGAACTTAAAAGAGCTTGAACAAAAGCTTGATGAAGTAAGGAAAGAAAAAGATGCCGCTGTCCAAAGCCAGGAATTCGAAAAAGCAGCGTCATTACGGGATACGGAGCAGCGCCTGCGCGAACAGGTCGAAGAAACCAAGAAAACCTGGAAAGAAAAGCAGGGACAGGAAAATTCAGAAGTGACCGTCGACGATATTGCAATGGTTGTTTCAAGCTGGACCGGAGTGCCGGTTTCGAAAATTGCGCAGACTGAAACAGACAAATTACTGAACATGGAGAGCATTCTTCATTCCCGCGTTATCGGCCAAGATGAGGCTGTCGTTGCGGTTGCCAAAGCAGTCAGACGCGCGCGTGCCGGCTTAAAAGATCCAAAACGTCCTATCGGTTCTTTTATTTTCCTCGGCCCTACAGGCGTAGGAAAAACGGAGCTTGCCCGTGCACTTGCCGAGTCCATTTTCGGCGATGAAGAAGCCATGATTCGCATCGATATGTCCGAGTATATGGAAAAACATTCAACATCAAGACTCGTCGGTTCCCCTCCGGGATATGTCGGCTATGATGAAGGCGGACAGCTCACTGAAAAAGTGAGAAGAAAACCGTATTCCGTCGTCTTGCTTGACGAAATCGAAAAAGCGCACCCTGATGTCTTCAATATTTTGCTGCAAGTGCTTGAAGACGGTCGCCTGACTGATTCAAAAGGGCGCACGGTCGACTTTAGAAATACGATTTTGATCATGACATCAAACGTCGGTGCGAGCGAACTGAGAAGAAATAAATACGTCGGGTTTAATGTGCAGGATGAAACCCAGAATTATAAAGATATGAAAGACAAAGTCATGGGCGAATTAAAACGCGCCTTCAGACCTGAATTTATCAACCGGATTGATGAGATTATCGTCTTCCACTCTTTGGAGAAAAAACATTTGAAAGATATTGTATCCCTCATGTCAGAACAATTAACTAAGCGTCTGAAAGAACAGGATCTGTCAATTGAGCTGACTGAAGCGGCTAAAGAAAAAATTGCCGATGAAGGCGTGGATCTCGAATACGGGGCGCGCCCTCTCAGAAGAGCAATCCAAAAACACGTGGAGGACCGGCTGTCTGAAGAGCTCCTGAAAGGCCATATTGAAAAAGGCCAGCATATTGTTTTGGATGTAGAAGGCGGAGAATTTGTCGTAAAAACCGAAGCTAAAACGAACTAATATAGAGACAAAAGAAAGAGGCATACGATGTTCATCAGTATGCCTCACTTTCTTATAAAGGGAGCGTTTTGAAAAATCAATGGCTAAAACAAAGACTAAATTCATTTGTCACTCATGCGGTTACGAATCCGCCAAGTGGATGGGGAAGTGCCCCGGATGCGGCACATGGAATACCATGGTGGAAGAAACGATAAAAAAACCCGCCGCCAACAGAAGAACCGCTTTTTCACATTCCGTTCAAACGGTGCAAAAGCCTTCACCTCTCACTTCAATCGAAACAACAGAAGAGCCGCGAATTAAAACGAAACTGGGCGAATTCAACCGCGTCTTGGGAAACGGTATTGTCAAAGGTTCACTCGTTTTAATCGGAGGCGATCCCGGCATCGGGAAATCAACCTTGCTGCTTCAAGTATCTGCCCAGCTCGCTGATTCAAAAGAAAATGTCCTGTACATCTCAGGTGAAGAATCGGTCAAGCAGACAAAGCTGAGAGCAGACCGTCTAGGCATCAACAGTCCCACTCTTCACGTTTTATCTGAAACCGATATGGAGTATATTACGTCTTCTATAGAAGAGATGAATCCATCATTCGTGGTGGTTGATTCGATTCAAACCGTTTACCAAAGTGATATTACATCTGCTCCAGGCAGCGTGTCCCAGGTCAGGGAATGCACCGCTGAGCTGATGAGAATTGCAAAAACAAAAGGGATTCCGATATTTATCGTCGGGCATGTCACAAAAGAAGGTTCGATTGCCGGACCGAGACTTCTGGAACATATGGTCGACACCGTCCTTTATTTTGAAGGTGAGCGGCATCATACATTTCGGATTTTAAGAGCCGTCAAAAACCGGTTTGGATCAACGAATGAAATGGGAATCTTTGAAATGAGGGAAGAGGGCCTGACAGAAGTGCTGAATCCGTCGGAGATCTTTCTCGAAGAGCGCTCGGCTGGAGCAGCCGGCTCGAGTGTCGTGGCTTCAATGGAAGGCACGAGGCCGGTCTTAGTAGAGATTCAGGCGCTGATTTCCCCGACGAGTTTTGGAAATCCGCGCAGGATGGCAACCGGAATTGATCATAACCGCGTCTCATTGCTGATGGCGGTTTTAGAAAAAAGGGTGGGGCTGCTGCTGCAAAATCAAGACGCCTATTTAAAAGTCGCCGGCGGCGTCAAGCTGGACGAGCCGGCGATCGACCTCGCCGTTGCGGTGAGCATCGCCTCAAGCTTCAGAGACACCCCGCCTCATCCGACGGATTGTTTTATCGGCGAAGTCGGCTTGACAGGGGAAGTCCGCAGAGTATCAAGGATAGAACAGAGGGTGCAGGAAGCGGCGAAGCTTGGTTTTAAAAGAATGATTATTCCTTCTGCAAATGTGGAAGGATGGACAAAGCCGAAAGGAATTGAAGTCGTCGGCGTTGAAAATGTAGCTGAGGCCCTTCGAGCTTCATTAGGAGGATCATAATATATGGAAAAAGACAAAAAAGGAGCGAAACAGGATCTTTCAGAAATATTGCAGTTTGTCGCCCCCGGCACACCTCTTCGCGAGGGAATCGAAAACGTCCTTCGGGCCAAAACAGGCGGATTAATCGTGGTCGGCTTCAATGATAAAGTGAAAGAAGTGGTTGACGGAGGGTTCCACATTAATTCTTCTTTCTCTCCGGCTCATCTGTACGAGCTGGCTAAAATGGACGGGGCGATTATTCTCAGCGATTCAGGGCAGAAAATTCTATATGCCAATACGCAGCTTATGCCTGAGGCGACGATACCATCCTCTGAGACGGGCATGAGGCACAGAACGGCCGAGCGTGTGGCCAAGCAGACCGGCTGTCTGATCATTGCAATTTCTGAAAGGCGGAATGTGATTACGCTCTATCAGGAAAATATGAAATATATACTCAAAGATATCGGCTTTATCTTAACAAAAGCCAATCAGGCGATTCAGACACTCGAAAAATACAAACTCATTTTGGACCATGCGATTTCCAATTTGAATGCGCTGGAGTTTGAAGAGCTTGTGACATTTGGGGATGTCATCTCTGTTCTGCATCGATATGAAATGGTGCTCAGAATCAAAAATGAAATTAATATGTATATTAAAGAGCTTGGAACAGAAGGCCATCTCATCAGGCTCCAGGTTAGTGAACTGATCACTGATATGGAGCAGGAAGCGGCGCTGTTCGTTAAAGATTATGTGAAAGAAAAAATCAAAGACCCGTTTGTCTTGCTGAAGCAGCTACAGGATATGTCGAGTTTCGAATTGCTGGATGACTCGATTCTCCTTAAGCTTTTAGGCTATTCAGCAACTACGAATATGGAGGAATACGTTTTCCCGAGAGGCTACAGGCTCCTTCACAAAATCCCCCGTCTCCCGATGCCGATCGTAGAAAATGTTGTCGAAGCATTCGGCCATTTAAAGCTCATTATCGAAGCGGATGTAAAAGAATTGGATGAAGTGGAAGGAATTGGGGCGGTCCGTGCCCAAAAGATAAAGAAAGGGTTAAAGAGACTTCAGGAGAAACATTATACTGACAGGCAGCTGTGAGAAAAATTTCTAAAAGTGATTAAAATTTGCAATTTATGGGTATATTATTCTTACTTTTTGTTTTCCCTTTTTCCGGTTGAAACAGCTGCATTCATAAAAATTAAAACGATTATTTTAAAGGAGGTGAAGGTATGTTGAAACGAATAGTTCAAGCGTTCTTTGCGATTTTGGGAGGCGTTATCGGTATTTTTCTCATACCGGAATTGTTTGTGCTGTTAAATGTACAGGACATACCTTTAGTAACAAACCCGTATGCGTCCGCTTGTTTAGGAGCTATCATCTTTTTTCTTCTGGGCATCTGGTGTGCGGATCATGTCATCAACTGGGTGAAACAAATTGAGGATTCCTTGATCAAAGCACCTGTCTCAGATTTATTGTTCGGCTCTTTGGGATTAATCTTCGGACTTATGCTCGCTTATCTTATCGTCAATGTCATTCCGTTAAAAGACATCCCTTATCAGTTGATCAGCACGGTCATTCCGATTGTGTTGGCCGCATTTCTCGGCTATCTCGGATTCCGTGTAGGTTTCAAGAAAAAGGATGAAATGCTGACACTTTTCACATCGAGAAAGAAAAAAGGTTCTGCTGAGGAAGAGCGTCCTGAAGAAGACAAAAAGCTGAAAATTTTAGACACAAGTGTTATTATAGATGGGAGAATTGCTGATATTTGTCAGACCGGATTTCTTGAAGGCGTCATTGTGATTCCTCAGTTTGTGCTTGAGGAGCTGCAGCATATCGCCGACTCTTCAGACGTCCTCAAACGAAACAGAGGACGGAGAGGACTGGATATTTTAAATCGGATCCAGAAAGAGCTCGATATCAAAGTTGAAATTTATGAAGGCGATTTTGAAGATATTCAAGAGGTCGACAGCAAGCTTGTCAAACTGGCGAAATTGACCTCAGGCGTTGTCGTTACCAACGATTTCAATTTGAACAAAGTATGCGAGCTCCAAAAGGTTGCCGTATTGAACATCAACGACCTTGCCAACGCCGTCAAACCTGTCGTGCTTCCGGGAGAAGAAATGAAGGTGCAGGTCATCAAAGACGGGAAAGAACATAATCAGGGCGTGGCTTATCTGGACGACGGCACGATGATTGTTGTGGAAGAAGGGCGGAATTATATCGGCAAACATATCGACGTGCTCGTGACCAGCGTGCTGCAGACAGCGGCTGGCAGAATGATATTCGCCAAGCCAAAACTGCTGGAAAAGGCGCTTTGAAAAAGGGAGAAATAAAATGAATTACGAAGTCGTCATTCCTGCCGCCGGACAAGGTAAACGAATGAATGCCGGGAAAAACAAACTGTTTATCGAGGCGAAAGGAATACCTGTGATTATTCATACATTAAAGGTGTTTGAAAACCATGATGCCTGCAAAAGGATCATTCTTGTCATCAATGAACAGGAATTCGGTGAATTCAGCACCCTTTTAAAAACCTATCATTTTACAACGCCGATCGAGATGGTTCCGGGCGGAAGAGAACGCCAGCAAAGCGTATTTGCGGGTATTAAAGCGGCCGGCAAAGAGGAAACGGTCCTCGTCCATGACGGAGCAAGACCCTTTATTAAACGGGAATATATCGAACAGCTTGTCGAGAAAGCGAAGGAAACAGGGGCTGCTATCGTTGCCGTACCTGTTAAAGACACGATCAAACGCGTTCAAGACGGTGAAGTAGCCGGAACGATTGAACGTTCAAGCTTGTGGGCCGCTCAAACCCCACAAGCTTTTCGTCTTTCTATTCTGATGAATGCTCACCTTGAGGCTGAAACAAAAGGTTTCCTCGGTACGGACGACGCCAGTCTGGTCGAGGAAGCCGGAGGTACGGTTGCAATCATTCAAGGGGATTATCAAAACATCAAACTGACGACCCCGGATGACTTGCTTGTCGCAGAAGCGATATTAGAAGCGGAAAAGAGGAATGAACATGTTTAGAATAGGCCAAGGATTTGACGTCCATCAACTAGTGGAAGGCAGGCCGCTCATTATCGGGGGAATTACGATTCCTTACGAAAAAGGCCTGCTCGGACATTCGGATGCCGATGTGCTTTTGCACACGATTGCGGATGCGTGTCTCGGCGCCGTCGGCGAGGGCGATATCGGAAAACACTTTCCGGATACCGACCCTGAGTTCAAAGATGCCGACTCCTTCAAACTCCTTCGTCACGTCTGGATGATTGTGAAGGAAAAAGGCTATACGCTCGGGAACCTGGATTGTACAATCATCGCCCAAAAGCCTAAAATGGCGCCGTATATCGAAGACATGAGAGCCAGAATTGCCGAAGGGCTTGAGGCGGAAATGTCCCAAATTAACGTAAAAGCGACCACAACCGAAAAGCTTGGATTTACGGGAAGAGCCGAAGGAATCGCCGCTCAGGCTTCCGTTCTGCTCCAAAAGGTATAATTCATTTTGAAGACAGGTTCATTTGATGATAGAATAGGAAATAAATTTGAACTCTGTTAGAGACGAAAGGAAGTTAGACAGATGGGAAACGAAGTTCGGGTTCGTTATGCGCCGAGCCCAACAGGCCATTTACATATCGGAAATGCCAGAACCGCTCTCTTTAATTATTTGTTTGCCCGGAGCCAAGGCGGAAAATTCATCATCCGCATTGAAGATACGGACCGGAAGCGTAACATTGAAGGCGGAGAGCAAAGCCAGCTGAACTATTTAAAATGGCTGGGCATCGACTGGGATGAAAGCGTGGATGTCGGCGGAGAATACGGACCATACCGCCAATCCGAAAGAAACGACATTTACAAAACATATTACGAGGAGCTTCTTGAAAAAGGGCTTGCCTACAAATGTTACTGCACGGAAGAAGAGCTTGAGAAAGAGCGCGAGGAACAGGCTGCCCGCGGAGAAATGCCGCGCTACTCAGGCAAGTGCCGCAATTTAACTAAAGAAGAGCAGGAAAAGCTCGAAGCTGAAGGAAGACAGCCGAGCATCCGCTTTAAAGTCCCTCAAGGAGAAGTCATCAGCTTCAATGACATCGTCAAAGGAGAAATTTCTTTTGAAACAGACGGCATCGGCGACTTCGTTATCGTGAAGAAAGACGGAACGCCTACTTACAACTTTGCCGTAGCTGTCGATGACTATTTAATGAAAATGACGCATGTCCTGCGCGGCGAAGACCACATTTCCAATACGCCGAAGCAGATCATGATTTACAACGCCCTTGGCTGGGACATCCCGGCATTTGGACATATGACATTAATCGTCAATGAAAACCGTAAAAAACTGAGCAAACGGGATGAGTCCATCATTCAGTTTATCGAACAGTACGAAGAGCTCGGCTATTTGCCGGAAGCATTGTTTAACTTCATCACTCTTCTCGGCTGGTCGCCGGTCGGAGAAGAAGAACTGTTTACAAAAGAACAGTTTATTGAGATATTTGATGTACACCGTTTGTCAAAATCACCAGCGGTGTTTGATACGCATAAACTGAAATGGGTCAACAACCAGTATGTGAAAAAACTTGATCTTGATCAGGTGATCGAATTGACCGTTCCGCATTTGCAAAAAGCGGGCAAGGTTTCAGAAGAGCTAACTGGCAGCGAACAGGAATGGGTTCGCAAGCTGATTTCTCTATATCAGGAACAGTTGAGCTACGGCGCTGAAATCGTCGAGTTAACAGAGTTGTTCTTTAAAGACGATATCCAGTATAATCGTGAAGCAAGAACAGTTTTAGAAGAAGAGCAGGTTCCGGAAGTGCTTCGTGTATTTGCCGAAACGCTTGAGCAGCTTGACTCGTTTACGGCAGATGAGATCAAGGCATCCATCAAAGCCGTTCAAAAAGAAACAGGACATAAAGGGAAAAAGCTGTTTATGCCGATCCGCGTAGCGACGACAGGCCAGACCCACGGTCCTGAACTGCCTCAGTCCATTGAATTATTGGGGAAAGACACCGTTTTAAAACGGCTGAATAACATTATTCAATAAGATAAATCGTTGACAGGGATAAGTATAAAGCCAGGGCCTTTAAAGAGAGAGTCTTCATCGGCTGGAAAAGACTTAAGCGCCGGGCTTTAGAAATGCACCTCTTGAGACCTTTGAAGAACGTTTTTACACAAGTATTCAAAGGCGGTATCCGCCGTTATGGATGAGAGTTGAGAAAACAGCTGTGCTGTTTTCTAAACAGAGTGGAACCGCGCGTCAAAAAGCGTCTCTGTCATTAGACAGAGGCGTTTTTTTATATGGTTTGACAATAGATAGAGACAAAGGAAGCGGGGAACGGGGGGAATCATGTGTTCTTTAAAATGCTGAAAGAAGATGTAGATGTCGTATTTGATCAAGATCCAGCTGCGAGAAGCTACATTGAAGTCATCTTAACTTATTCAGGTTTGCATGCTATATGGGCGCATCGAATTGCACATGCTTTATATAAAAGAAAAAGGTTTTTCATCGCCAGAACGATCTCTCAAATCGCCCGCTTCTTTACAGGAATCGAAATTCACCCGGGTGCCAAGATCGGCAGGAGGTTTTTCATCGATCACGGCATGGGGGTTGTGATCGGCGAAACCTGTGAGATCGGAAACAATGTCACGGTTTTTCAGGGCGTAACGCTAGGAGGAACTGGAAAAGAAAAAGGCAAAAGGCATCCGACAATCGAGGACCATGCCCTGATCTCAACAGGGGCAAAAGTGCTTGGGTCCATTACAATCGGAAGAGGGGCGAAAATCGGCGCCGGCTCCGTCGTCCTGCATGATGTGCCTGAATGTTCCACCGTTGTCGGCATCCCGGGCCGCGTCGTCGTACAAAACGGAAAGAAAATCAGACGCGACTTGAACCACCAGGACTTGCCGGATCCGGTGGCTGACCGCTTCAGAGAATTGGAAAACGAAATCAGGCAGCTGAAACAAGAGCTCCGGAGAAAAGAAAGGGAAGATGAGCTGTGACACTAAAACTGTATAATACTCTCACACGAAAAAAAGAGCCGTTTGTGCCTCTTGAAGAAGGCAAGGTCAAAATGTATGTGTGCGGGCCGACCGTATATAACTACATCCACATCGGAAACGCGAGGCCGGCGATCGTCTATGACACGGTCAGAAAGTATTTGGAGTATAAAGGCTATGACGTCCAATACGTCTCCAATTTTACAGATGTCGATGACAAATTAATTAAAGCGGCAAATGAGCTTGGAGAGGAAGTGCCGGTCATCGCCGAACGCTTTATTAAGGCGTACTTCGAAGATGTCGGTTCACTGGGCTGCACAAAAGCGGACTGCCATCCGCGCGTCACTGAAAACATGGATGAAATCATCGATTTTATTCGAACGCTGATCGATAAGGGCTATGCTTATGAGGCAGACGGGGATGTTTATTATAAAACAAGATCGTTTGAAGGCTATGGAAAGCTGTCGCATCAATCAGTCGATGAGCTGAGATCAGGCGCCCGGATTCAAGTGGGCGAGAAAAAAGAAGATGCGCTCGATTTCGCATTATGGAAAGCGGCGAAAGATAACGAAATCTCCTGGGATAGCCCTTGGGGAAAAGGCCGTCCCGGCTGGCATATCGAGTGCTCTGCGATGGCGAAAAAATATTTGGGCGATTCGATCGACATTCACGCCGGCGGCCAGGATTTGACCTTCCCGCATCACGAAAACGAAATTGCCCAATCGGAAGCATTGACAGGGAAGCCTTTCGCGAAATATTGGCTTCATAACGGCTACATTAATATCGATAATGAGAAAATGTCAAAATCGCTCGGTAACTTTGTGCTTGTGCATGACATTATTAAAGAGCATGATCCCCAAGTGCTGCGGTTTTTCATGCTGTCTGTTCATTACAGACATCCGATCAACTATTCGGCCGAACTTCTTGAGAACACAAAAAATGCTTTTGGGCGTCTAAAAACAGCTTATAGCAATTTGCAGCATCGCCTGAAAAGCAGTACAAATTTAACAGAGGGCGATTCAGAATGGCTCGGAAAAATTGAAGAGCAGCGAAAAGCCTTTGAAACGGCAATGGATGATGATTTTAATACAGCGAATGCAATTTCCGTCCTGTTTGATCTGGCCAAACACGCCAACTACTATCTGCAGGAAAAGAATACTTCAGAACATGTCATTCAGGCGTTTCTACAGCTGTTTGACGAGATCTGCTCAGTGCTCGGCTTCTCCCTCAAGGAACAGGAACTTTTGGATAAGGACATTGAAGAACTGATCGAGAAGCGGAATGAAGCCCGCAGAAACCGTGACTTCGCAACATCTGACCAGATTCGCGACCAGCTGAAAAGCATGAACATTATCCTGGAGGACACTCCACAGGGTACACGCTGGAAAAGAGGAGAATCGTAAACATGAATTTGGAAACCATTAAAGACGCCAAACAGCTGAATGGTTTGGCGCTTGCTTACATGGGTGATGCCGTATTAGAGGTATACGTCAGGCATCACCTCTTAAAGCAAGGCATGACAAGGCCCAATGATCTGCACAGGCAGTCGAGGCGCTATGTCTCTGCCAAGTCGCAGGCAAGCATGCTGTTTGCGCTAGAGGAGCAGAAATTTTTCACCGAGGAAGAACAGGCTGTGCTGAGAAGAGGACGGAATGCCAAATCCGGAACGGTACCGAAAAATACGGATGTTCAAACATATCGTTACAGTACGGCTTTTGAGGCGGTCATCGGGTATCTTTTTCTTGAGAACAGGGAAGATAGGCTTAATGAACTCATCAAAGTAGCGCTGGAAAAACGGGATGGCAGGGAGGAAGTCAAATGAGTGAGCAGCATGATTACGTCATAGGAAAAAACGCGGTCATCGAAACATTAAAGTCAGGCCGGGAATTGTATAAGCTGTGGATGGCGGAAAACACAGTGAAGGGACAGGCTCAGCAAGTCGTTGAACTTGCCGCCAAAAAAGGCATCACAATTCATTATGTCCCAAGAAAAAAACTCGATCAAATGGTTTCCGGACAGCATCAAGGCGTCGTCGCTCAGGTCGCGGCTTACGAGTATGCCGAACTGGATGATCTTTTTCAAAAGGCCGAAGACAGAAATGAACAGCCGTTTATCCTCGTTTTAGACGAGATTGAGGATCCGCACAATCTGGGCTCTATTATGCGCACCGCAGATGCGGTTGGGGCTCATGGCATCATCATCCCGAAGAGGCGCGCGGTCGGCCTTACGACGACTGTCGCCAAAGCCTCGACAGGAGCCATCGAACATATTCCGGTCGTCAAAGTGACCAACCTGTCGCGAACCCTGGAAGAAATGAAGCAACGGGGCATTTGGGTAGTCGGTACCGATGCGTCTGGAAAACAGGACTACAGGTCGCTCGACGGAAATATGCCGCTTGCGCTTGTCATCGGCAGTGAAGGAAAAGGCATGGGAAGGCTTGTAAAAGAGAAATGTGATTTTCTCATCCGCCTGCCGATGGCGGGAAAAGTTACGTCCCTGAACGCCTCAGTCGCAGCCGGCCTCCTGATGTATGAAGTGTACCGGAAACGAAGCCCTCTGGGAGAATAGACGGAATGGACATCCTGTTGGTCGACGGTTATAACATGATTGGGGCATGGCCTCAGTTGAAAGATTTAAAAGAAAACAGTTTTGAAGAAGCAAGGGATCTGTTGATACAGAAGATGGCGGAATATCAATCGTATACTGGGTTCCGGGTAATCGTTGTCTTTGATGCGCATCTCGTTAAAGGAATCGAGAAAAAGAAGGTCAATCATCGCGTAGAAGTGATATTCACAAGGGAAAATGAAACGGCTGATGAACGGATCGAGAAACTGGTGTCAGACTTGAATAATATTCAGACGCAACTCCATGTTGCCACATCTGACTACACAGAGCAATGGGCGATTTTCGGCCAAGGGGCCCTGCGCAAATCAGCCAGGGAGCTGCTCAGGGAAGTCGAAGCGATCGAAAGGCAAATCGAAAAAAGGGTGAAACAAATCACCTCAGAACGTCCCGCGGGGAAAATTCCATTGTCAGAAGACGTCTTGAAGATCTTCGAAAAATGGCGGCGTGGCGACTTGGATTAGGTTGACGCTTTTTTGTCCATTACTGTATAATATTTCTATCTACGTGCGGTCGGGGGGATCGGAGTGAACTTACAAAACAACCAGGGAAAATTCAGCAAAGAACAGTTCAGCAAAGAACGTTTTTGCCAGTTGGAAGACGAGCAGGTCATTGAAATGGTTCATGTCGGAGACAGTGATGCGTTAGATTACTTGATTACAAAGTACCGTAATTTTGTAAGGGCAAAAGCAAGATCCTACTTCTTAATCGGGGCTGATCGGGAAGATATCGTTCAGGAAGGCATGATTGGACTCTACAAATCTATCCGTGATTTTAGAGAGGACAAGCTGACTTCATTCAAAGCTTTTGCAGAATTATGCATTACCCGCCAAATTATTACCGCTATCAAAACAGCTACTCGCCAGAAACATATTCCGCTCAATTCTTATGTGTCGCTGGACAAGCCCATTTATGACGAGGAATCAGACCGGACGCTTCTCGACGTGATTTCCGGAGCCAAGGTTATGAATCCTGAAGAGCTGATCATCAATCAGGAAGAATTCGATGATATCGAGCTGAAAATGGGAGAATTGCTTAGTGATTTAGAAAGAAAAGTTCTTGCGCTCTATCTCGACGGAAGATCCTATCAGGAAATATCCGAAGAACTAAACCGCCATGTAAAATCGATCGATAATGCGCTCCAGCGTGTCAAAAGAAAGCTTGAAAAGTACCTGGAGCTCCGCGAAATCAGCTTGTAGCCAATGCTTATGGCATATTGACAGTCATTTTATGACTGTGATATGTTACTTAGGAAAATGATCGTCCAGAAAAAGGTGTAAACATGAAGAAAAAAGTAACGTTAGCCTGCAAAAATTGCGGAAGTCGTAATTATACGACAATGAAAAGCTCCGCAGCTTTGGCTGAACGGCTCGAAGTAAAGAAATACTGCAATAACTGCAATTCACATACAGTACATCTGGAAACAAAATAGGCGTTTTTGTTTTTAGGTTGTGGAGGTTTCTTACCATGGGTATTATCAAATTTTTAAAGAATGTCGGAAAAGAAATGAAAAAGGTCACCTGGCCTAAAGGAAAAGAACTAACGCGCTATACGATCACTGTTATCACCACCGTTATCTTTTTCGCTATCTTTTTTGCACTCATCGATTCGGGTATTACGCAATTAATTCGTTTAATAGTTGAATAATGATCAGCATAACGTGTTATAATAGATCTAAATATGACTTGCCAAAAAACCCGTTTAACGGGTTTTTTCATTGTTTCAAAATATGAGGCTCGTATAAAAGAAAGTGTCAGTTTCCCGGTACGGCCAAAAACTTTTAAGGTGTGGGGAGGGAAGGACTGAAAGGGTCCTGAATGAGAATGGAAAAGAAATGGTATGTGGTTCATACGTATTCCGGCTATGAAAATAAAGTAAAGGCGAATTTGGAAAAACGGGTGGAATCGATGGGGATGCAGGATAAGATATTCCGCGTCGTTGTACCTGAAGAGGAAGAAACCGATATTAAAAACGGCAAGAAAAAAGTCGTTAAAAAGAAAGTATTCCCTGGGTATGTACTTGTCGAACTAGTCATGACGGATGATTCCTGGTATGTTGTTCGAAATACGCCTGGCGTGACCGGGTTTGTCGGTTCAGCCGGATCAGGTTCAAAGCCGACTGCGCTGCTTCCGGGCGAAGCGGAAAAAATTCTGAAGCGGATGGGGCTTGAAGAAAGAAAAACAGAAATCGACTTTGAATTAAAAGAAACCGTCAAGGTGATCGACGGCCCGTTTGCTGATTTCACAGGGACGATCGAAGAGATCGACCACGACAAAAATAAAGTCAAAGTATTCGTTAATATGTTCGGAAGAGAGACCCCGGTTGAGCTCGAATTTACTCAAGTTGACAAATTGTAATGGAAAAGCGCTTGAAATCACTATATAAAAGTGATAATATACAAAGGTGCGTCTTGGCAAAAAGGTCAAGGCAGCTAGCTTGATATTTTCATCATTCATATAAAGAATGAGACCTTGAGTGGGAGGGTTCACCCTATTACCACATCACGGACTTAAGGAGGTGTGTCTCGTGGCTAAAAAAGTAGTTAAAGTTGTAAAATTGCAAATTCCTGCTGGAAAAGCGAATCCAGCTCCGCCAGTTGGTCCTGCATTGGGTCAAGCCGGTGTTAACATCATGGGATTCTGTAAGGAGTTTAACGCTCGTACATCTGACCAAGCTGGTCTGATCATTCCTGTAGAAATTTCGGTTTACGAAGACCGTTCATTTACATTTATCACAAAAACTCCGCCTGCTGCTGTATTGCTTAAAAAAGCGGCTGGAATTGAGTCAGGTTCTGGTGAGCCTAACCGTAATAAAGTCGCAACCGTTAAACGCGATAAAGTACGTGAAATCGCCGAAACAAAAATGCCTGACTTAAATGCGGCAGATGTTGAAGCGGCTATGCGTATGGTTGAAGGAACTGCCCGCAGTATGGGTATTGTGATCGAAGACTAATTTTTGTCTCTTTGCTGGGTTGCGAGTTTGGATCAGACAAGTTCGCAACCCTTATTCGTGGGAGGTTATTCCGCTAAAACCACTAAGGAGGAAATTTTAAAATGGCTAAAAAAGGTAAAAAATACGTCGAAGCTGCCAAGCTTGTAGAGCGTACAAAAGCTTACGACGTAAACGAAGCGATTGAGCTTGTGAAAAAAACAAACACAGCTAAATTCGATGCCACTGTTGAAGCGGCATTCCGTTTAGGTGTTGACCCTCGTAAAAACGACCAGCAAATCCGCGGTGCAGTTGTACTTCCAAACGGAACAGGCAAAACTCAGCGCGTTCTTGTTTTCGCTAAGGGCGAAAAAGCGAAAGAAGCGGAAGCTGCTGGTGCAGACTACGTAGGCGATTCTGATTACATCAACAAAATTCAGCAAGGCTGGTTTGATTTTGATGTAATCGTTGCGACTCCTGATATGATGGGTGAAGTCGGTAAAATCGGACGCGTGCTTGGACCAAAAGGTCTTATGCCAAACCCTAAAACAGGAACGGTTACTTTCGAAGTTGAAAAAGCAGTCAACGAAATCAAAGCTGGTAAAGTTGAATACCGCGTTGATAAAGCAGGAAACATCCACGTTCCAATCGGAAAAGTGTCATTCGAAGAAGGCAAGCTTGTAGAAAACTTCGCGACAATGTACGACACAATTTTGAAAGCGAAACCTGCTGCTGCTAAAGGTGTATACGTGAAAAACGTTTCTGTTACATCTACAATGGGACCTGGAATCAAAGTGGACCCTTCAACTTTCAACGTAAAATAATATTGACTTTTGATAAGACGTTCTGATATAATTCAAAACGTTGTAAAAATAAAATATGTCCATTTATACCGTAGACAGTAGGTGCCGATAAGGCTTAATCTCCTACCGAGGTGTATATATATCACAGCTCTAGCGTTACGTATGCTTGTATATACAGCCTCCATGTCGAATGGAGGCTTTTTATATGGAACATGTCGTTAAAGAACGTGATCACCGAACGGTATAAGTGTTACACAGATGAATCTTACAGGAGGTGTAACCATGAGCAGCGCAATTGAAACAAAAAAAGTTGTTGTTGAAGAAATTACTTCTAAACTGAAAGAAAGTAAATCAACGATCATCGTTGACTATCGCGGCCTTAACGTAGCTGAAGTAACAGAACTTCGTAAACAGCTTCGCGAAGCTAACGTTGAGTTCAAAGTGTACAAAAACACGATGACTCGCCGTGCGGTTGAACAAGCTGAACTTGATGGTTTGAACGATTTCTTAACAGGACCGAATGCGATTGCATTCAGCACTGAAGATGTTGTCGCTCCAGCTAAAGTTCTTAACGAGTTTGCTAAAAAGCACGAAGCTCTTGAAATCAAAGCGGGCGTAATCGAAGGCAAAGTATCTACAGTTGAAGAAGTGAAAGCTCTTGCTGAACTTCCATCTCGCGAAGGCTTGCTTTCTATGTTGCTTAGCGTACTTCAAGCTCCAGTTCGCAACCTTGCTCTTGCAACTAAAGCTGTTGCAGAACAAAAGGAAGAACAAGGCGCTTAATAGCATCAGTATCTAAAAAATAAAACAAAATGGAGGAATTACAAATGGCTTTAAATATCGAAGAAATCATTGCTTCCGTTAAAGAAGCAACTGTACTTGAATTGAACGACTTAGTAAAAGCAATCGAAGAAGAATTTGGCGTAACTGCTGCTGCTCCTGTAGCTGTAGCTGGCGGAGCTGCTGCAGGCGGTGCTGCTGAAGAAAAAACTGAATTTGATCTTGTTCTTGCTGGTGCAGGAGATCAAAAAATCAAAGTTATTAAAGTTGTTCGTGAAATCACTGGTCTTGGCTTGAAAGAAGCTAAAGAACTTGTTGACAACACTCCAAAACCTCTTAAAGAAGGTATTGCGAAAGAAGAAGCTGAAGAGCTTAAAGCTAAACTTGAAGAAGTTGGCGCTTCTGTAGAAGTTAAGTAATCTTCACCTAATCTTTAGGGGAAAGCTCGCTTTTAAAAGCGGGCTTTTTCTTTGCTAATTAATTGTAGTCCCTTCCGCATAAGATACGCCATCTTGTTTCAAGATATCTGGAGAGTTCACCAACTGAGGAGGTTCTGTGATGACTGACCATTATTATTCGGAAAAACCTTCAGCAAAAAGCAGCAGATCAACGTGGGCATTTCGCTTGAGAAACCGGACGTTTACTTTTATCAGCGACAGCGGAGTTTTTTCAAAAAGAGAAGTGGACTTTGGCTCAAGGCTGCTGATTGAAGCTTTCCGGGAACCGGATACAGAAGGTGATTTTTTGGATGTAGGCTGCGGCTATGGCCCGATTGGTCTTTCGCTTGCTGCGGATTTCGAAGATCGAATGGTTCACATGATCGATGTTAATGAAAGAGCTGTCGAACTTTCGAAGGAAAACGCGTTAAATAATCAGATCGACAACACAAAGATCTATCAGAGTGATCTGTTTGCCAACGTCGAACCTGCAAAAAAATTCGCTTCTATTATTACTAATCCCCCCATACGCGCCGGGAAAAAAACTGTGCACGCCATCTTTGAAAAAAGCGCTGAACATTTGCGGCCTTCAGGAGAGCTGTGGGTCGTCATTCAGAAAAAACAAGGCGGGCCTTCTGCCATTGAAAAATTAAAAGAACTTTTTGCGGACGTTGAAGTCGTTCACAAAAAGAAAGGGTACTATATCATCAAAGCAAAAAAAGTTTGACTCGGATTTTCAGCTATGTTAATATTATAAAATGCCAATGTATATATTTTGCTGCTGTTTTTAAGAAACGCCTAGGTTTGTATAAAATATACATTTTTGGGAACACTAATAAAATCGGTATTTTGTTTTTGGATGTGGTTTTCTAAATTAGAAACCCTTTTTTCTTTTGTCTTGTAAAAGTATTTCTTACATATTTGCGGAAGAAATGCTTGTTACACATATATTACGCATGATTTGAGGGGTGAATCAGTTGACAGGTCAACTAGTTCAGTATGGACGACACCGCCAGCGCAGAAGCTATGCACGCATTAGCGAAGTGTTAGAATTACCAAATCTCATTGAAATTCAAACCTCTTCTTATCAGTGGTTTCTTGATGAGGGTCTTAGAGAGATGTTTCAAGACATATCGCCAATTGAGGATTTCACTGGTAACCTCTCTCTGGAATTTATCGACTACAGCTTGGGCGAGCCTAAGTATCCGGTAGAAGAATCAAAAGAGCGCGACGTGACCTACTCAGCTCCGCTGCGTGTTAAAGTCCGCTTAATCAACAAAGAGACCGGTGAAGTAAAGGATCAGGATGTCTTCATGGGTGATTTCCCTATTATGACAGACACTGGAACCTTTATTATCAACGGTGCGGAACGGGTCATTGTATCTCAGCTCGTTCGTTCTCCAAGTGTATATTTTAGTGGTAAAGTAGACAAAAACGGTAAGAAAGGTTTTACCGCGACTGTCATTCCAAACCGTGGCGCATGGTTAGAATACGAGACTGATGCGAAAGATGTTGTTTATGTACGCATCGATCGCACACGTAAGTTGCCGGTTACGGTTCTTTTGCGTGCTCTTGGCTTCGGATCTGACCAAGAGATCATTGATCTCATCGGTGAAAACGAGTATTTGCGCAATACGCTTGATAAAGATAATACGGAAAACACCGATAAAGCGCTTCTTGAAATCTACGAGCGTCTTCGTCCAGGAGAGCCGCCTACAGTAGAAAACGCAAAAAGCCTGCTTGATTCAAGGTTCTTTGATCCGAAAAGATATGACCTTGCAAGTGTAGGACGTTATAAAATTAATAAAAAGCTTCACATCAAAAACAGACTGTTTAATCAGCGGCTTGCTGAAACGCTGATCGATCCTGAAACAGGCGAAATTCTTGCCGAAAAAGGCGCGATTTTAGACAGAAGAACGCTTGACAAAGTCCTGCCTTACCTTGAAAACGGAATCGGTTTTAAAAAGCTGTATCCGAACGGCGGAGTTGTTGAAGATGAAGTGACGCTTCAGTCTATTAAAATCTATGCCCCGACAGATCAAGAAGGGGAGCAGACAATCAATGTGATTGGAAATGCTTATATTGAAGAAGGCGTTAAAAATATTACACCTTCTGATATTATCTCTTCCATCAGCTATTTCTTTAACCTGCTTCACGGAGTGGGCGATACCGACGATATCGACCATTTAGGAAACCGCCGTCTCCGTTCAGTGGGAGAGCTTCTGCAAAACCAATTCCGTATCGGTTTAAGCAGAATGGAGCGTGTTGTTCGTGAAAGAATGTCTATTCAAGATACAAACACGATCACGCCACAGCAGCTGATCAATATTCGCCCTGTCATCGCATCAATCAAAGAGTTTTTCGGAAGCTCGCAGCTTTCTCAGTTTATGGATCAGACGAATCCGCTTGCTGAGCTGACGCATAAGCGCCGTCTGTCAGCGCTCGGACCGGGCGGTTTGACCCGTGAGCGCGCCGGAATGGAAGTCCGTGACGTTCACTATTCCCACTACGGCCGGATGTGTCCGATTGAAACTCCTGAGGGTCCAAACATCGGCTTGATCAACTCGCTTTCTTCATTCGCGAAAGTGAACCGTTTCGGCTTCATCGAAACGCCGTATCGCCGCGTTGACCCTGAGACTGGAAAAGTAACGCCGAGAATCGATTACTTGACAGCTGATGAAGAAGACAACTATGTCGTTGCCCAGGCTAACGCACGTCTGAATGATGACGGATCTTTTGTGGATGACAGCATCGTCGCCCGTTTCAGAGGGGAGAACACCGTTGTTCCGAAAGACCGCGTCGACTATATGGACGTTTCGCCTAAACAGGTTGTCTCTGCCGCGACTGCATGTATTCCTTTCTTGGAAAACGACGACTCAAACCGCGCCCTAATGGGAGCGAACATGCAACGGCAGGCTGTACCTCTTATGCAGCCTGAATCTCCGATCGTCGGAACCGGAATGGAGTATGTATCTGCAAAAGACTCCGGTGCCGCTGTTATTTGCCGCCATCCTGGAATCGTTGAACGGGTGGAAGCGAAAAACATCTGGGTGCGCCGCTATGAAGAAGTCGACGGCCAGAAAGTCAAAGGAAACCTTGATAAATACAGCCTGCTGAAGTTTGTTCGTTCCAACCAGGGAACTTGCTACAACCAGCGTCCGATCGTAAGCGTCGGTGATGAGGTTGTAAAAGGTGAAATTTTAGCTGACGGTCCGTCTATGGAAAAAGGTGAGCTTGCCCTTGGACGCAACGTCATGGTCGGCTTTATGACATGGGATGGCTACAACTACGAGGATGCCATCATCATGAGCGAACGCCTTGTAAAAGACGACGTATACACGTCTATTCATATTGAGGAATACGAATCAGAGGCCCGGGATACAAAACTCGGACCTGAAGAAATTACACGCGATATTCCAAACGTCGGTGAAGACGCTCTTCGCAATCTCGATGAACGCGGAATTATCCGTGTCGGTGCTGAAGTAAAAGACGGAGATCTTCTTGTTGGTAAAGTAACGCCTAAAGGTGTTACAGAGCTTACTGCAGAAGAGCGCCTGCTTCACGCCATCTTCGGCGAAAAAGCGCGTGAAGTCCGCGATACGTCGCTGCGTGTGCCTCACGGAGGCGGCGGTATCATCCTTGATGTAAAAGTGTTCAACCGCGAAGACGGAGACGAACTGCCTCCGGGCGTTAACCAGCTCGTCCGCGTTTACATCGTTCAGAAACGTAAAATTTCTGAAGGGGACAAAATGGCCGGACGCCACGGGAACAAAGGTGTTATTTCGAAAATCCTTCCGGAGGAAGATATGCCGTATCTGCCTGACGGAACACCGATTGACATCATGTTAAACCCGCTGGGCGTACCATCGCGTATGAACATCGGGCAGGTGTTGGAGCTGCACCTTGGTATGGCTGCACGCCGTCTCGGTCTGCATGTCGCGTCGCCGGTATTTGACGGTGCCCGCGAAGAAGATGTGTGGGAAACGCTTGAAGAAGCCGGCATGTCAAGGGACGCAAAGACAGTCCTTTACGACGGCCGAACTGGAGAGCCGTTTGACAACCGGGTGTCTGTCGGCATCATGTACATGATCAAATTGGCTCACATGGTTGACGACAAATTGCACGCGCGTTCTACAGGTCCTTACTCACTCGTTACCCAGCAGCCTCTTGGAGGTAAAGCGCAGTTCGGTGGACAGCGTTTTGGAGAGATGGAAGTTTGGGCGCTTGAAGCTTACGGCGCAGCATATACACTTCAAGAAATCCTGACTGTTAAATCGGATGATGTCGTAGGCCGTGTGAAAACATACGAAGCCATCGTAAAAGGCGACAATGTTCCAGAACCTGGTGTTCCGGAATCGTTCAAAGTATTGATCAAAGAGCTTCAAAGCTTAGGTATGGACGTCAAAATCCTATCAAGCGACGAAGAAGAAATCGAAATGAGAGACTTGGAAGACGACGAAGACGCGAAACAAAACGAAGGGCTTTCTCTGCCGAATGATGAAGAGTCCGAAGAATTCGTTTCTGCTGACGCAGAGCGCGATGTCGTCACAAAAGAATAAACGAATTTTATACGCAAGTGACAGGGTATAACCCGAAGATAAAAAGGGAGGTAGGCCCCTTGCTGGATGTGAACAATTTTGAGTATATGAACATCGGTCTCGCTTCACCTGACAAAATCCGTTCATGGTCTTACGGAGAAGTGAAAAAGCCTGAAACAATCAACTATCGTACTTTGAAACCTGAAAAAGATGGTCTATTCTGCGAGCGCATTTTCGGTCCTCAAAAGGACTGGGAATGCCACTGCGGAAAGTACAAGCGGGTTCGTTATAAAGGCGTAGTCTGCGACCGTTGTGGAGTTGAAGTAACCCGGGCTAAAGTCCGTCGTGAGAGAATGGGGCATATCGAGCTGGCAGCCCCTGTTTCTCACATCTGGTATTTTAAAGGAATCCCGAGCCGTATGGGTCTTGTGCTGGATATGTCTCCGCGCGCATTGGAAGAAGTCATTTACTTTGCTTCTTATGTCGTAACAGATCCGGCCAATACACCGCTTGAGAAAAAACAGCTTCTTTCTGAAAAAGAGTACCGGGCGTACCTTGATAAATACGGAAATAAATTCCAGGCATCAATGGGTGCTGAAGCGATTCATAAGCTCCTTCAAGATATCGACCTCGATAAAGAAGTGGATATGCTGAAAGAAGAGCTTAAAACGTCACAAGGACAGCGCCGCACACGTGCGATCAAACGCTTGGAAGTATTGGAAGCATTCCGCAACTCCGGAAATAAGCCGTCCTGGATGATCCTCGACGTTCTTCCGGTCATTCCGCCTGAGCTGAGACCGATGGTACAGCTTGACGGTGGACGTTTTGCAACTTCCGATCTGAACGATTTGTACCGCCGTGTCATCAACCGTAACAATCGTTTAAAACGTCTTTTGGATCTTGGAGCGCCAAGCATTATCGTTCAAAACGAAAAGCGCATGCTTCAAGAAGCCGTGGACGCGCTGATCGATAACGGACGCAGAGGCCGTCCTGTTACAGGTCCGGGAAACAGACCGTTAAAATCCCTTTCTCACATGCTGAAAGGTAAACAAGGCCGTTTCCGTCAAAACCTTCTCGGTAAACGTGTTGACTACTCAGGCCGTTCGGTTATCGTCGTAGGTCCGAACCTGAAAATGTATCAATGCGGTCTTCCGAAAGAAATGGCGCTGGAACTGTTCAAGCCATTCGTCATGAAAGAGCTTGTTGAAAAAGGTCTTGCCCACAACATTAAGAGTGCGAAGCGTAAAATTGAGCGCGTTCAGCCGGAAGTCTGGGATGTCCTTGAATCAGTTATCAAAGAACACCCTGTGCTTCTCAACCGTGCACCTACGCTTCACAGATTAGGTATTCAAGCGTTTGAACCAACGCTTGTCGAAGGCCGTGCCATCCGTCTTCATCCGCTTGTATGTACGGCATACAACGCTGACTTTGACGGTGACCAAATGGCGGTTCACGTTCCTTTATCAGCAGAAGCGCAAGCTGAGGCGCGCATCTTGATGCTTGCCGCACAAAACATCCTGAACCCTAAAGACGGAAAACCGGTTGTTACGCCGTCTCAGGATATGGTGCTTGGAAACTACTATCTGACGCTAGAACGCCCAGGCGCAGTCGGCGAAGGTATGGTTTTCAAAGATACGGATGAAGCGCTTCTTGCGTATCAAAACGGATATGTTCATTTGCATACGAGAGTAGCCGTTGCGGTTAACTCCCTGAAAAATGAAACATTTACCGAAGAACAGCGTTCCAAGCTGCTCGTTACAACTGTCGGAAAACTGATCTTCAACGAGATTCTTCCGCCGTCGTTCCCATACATGAACGAACCGACGAAGAGCAACATTGAAGAAAAAACACCTGACCGTTTCTTCTTGGATTACGGTGCAGATGTTAAAGAAGCCATTAAGAACCAGGAAATCAACCAGCCGTTCAAAAAAGGCATTTTGGGTAAAATCATTGCGGAGATCTTCAAAAGATTCCATATTACAGAAACATCAAAAATGCTTGACCGCATGAAAAACCTTGGATTTAAATATTCGACAAAAGCCGGAATTACGGTCGGTGTTTCCGATATCGTCGTATTGGACGACAAACAGGAAATCCTTGAAGAAGCGCAAGGAAAAGTTGATAACGTCATGAAGCAGTTCAGACGTGGTCTGATTACTGAAGAAGAGCGTTATGAACGGGTCATTTCCATCTGGAGTGCAGCTAAAGATACGATCCAAGGCAAGCTGATGAAATCCCTGGATGAAATCAACCCGATCTACATGATGAGTGATTCCGGAGCCCGGGGTAACGCATCAAACTTTACGCAGCTTGCGGGTATGCGCGGTCTGATGGCCAACCCGGCTGGACGGATCATCGAACTTCCGATCAAGTCAAGCTTCCGCGAAGGTTTAACGGTACTCGAGTACTTTATCTCTACTCACGGTGCGCGTAAAGGTCTTGCGGATACGGCTCTGAAGACAGCCGACTCAGGTTACCTGACACGCCGTCTCGTAGACGTAGCCCAAGACGTCATCATTCGTGAGACTGACTGCGGCACAGACCGAGGTATTCTTGCCAAAGCCATCACGGAAGGCACAGAAGTGATCGAGCGTCTTGAAGAGCGTCTTGTCGGCCGATTCGCGAGAAAACCTGTTAAACATCCGGAAACAGGTGAAGTGCTTGTGGATGAAAACGAGCTGATCGACGAAGATAAAGCGCTCGAAATTGTCGAAGCAGGCATTGAAGAAGTGTGGATCCGCTCCGCATTTACATGTAATACGTCACATGGTGTATGTAAACGATGCTACGGCCGCAACCTGGCAACAGGAACCGACGTCGAAGTCGGGGAAGCAGTCGGAATCATCGCTGCCCAGTCCATTGGTGAGCCGGGTACACAGTTAACAATGCGTACCTTCCATACGGGCGGGGTTGCCGGAGACGATATTACACAAGGTTTGCCGCGTATCCAGGAATTGTTTGAAGCGCGAAACCCTAAAGGTCAAGCGACGATCTCTGAAATTGACGGTGTCGTAGCTGAAATCAATGAAGTGCGTGACAAACAGCAGGAAATCGTCGTTCAGGGCGAAGTCGAAAGCCGTTCATATACGGCGCCTTACAACGCGCGCCTGAAAGTCACTGAAGGAGAGAAAATTTCCCGTGGCCAGGTGCTGACAGAAGGTTCGGTTGATCCGAAAGAGCTTCTGAAAGTTACTGACATCACGACGGTGCAAGAATACCTCCTTCATGAAGTGCAGAAGGTTTATCGTATGCAAGGGGTTGAAATCGGGGATAAGCACGTCGAGGTTATGGTTCGCCAGATGCTTCGCAAAGTGCGTGTCATCGATGCCGGCGACACGGAAGTGCTGCCAGGCACGCTGCTCGATATTCACCAGTTTACCGAAGCGAACAAAAAAGTTCTGCTCGGAGGCAAACGCCCTGCAACAGGCCGTCCGGTGCTTCTCGGTATCACCAAAGCATCGCTTGAAACGGATTCCTTCCTGTCTGCCGCGTCATTCCAGGAAACAACACGTGTCCTGACAGATGCAGCAATCAAAGGAAAACGCGATGAGCTTCTCGGCCTGAAAGAGAATGTTATCATCGGTAAGCTTGTTCCTGCTGGAACGGGTATGCTGAACTACCGTAAAGTGAAGCCGGTATTGCAAGTCCAATCATCTGATGAAATGGTTCCGGCTGAATAAATAAAAAAATCCTAAAGAAGGATGTCACTAAAAATTGTCATCATGTGTTGACATCCTTCTTTCAGGATGATAATATAACCAAGGTGCTCAATTTAAACCTGTTACTTTGGAGGATATATGATGTCTTATGATAAAGTATCACAGGCTCAATCTATTATTATCGGTACGAAGCAGACAGTCAAAGCGCTGAAGCGCAATTCTGTTAAGGAAGTCGTCGTAGCAAAAGACGCTGATCCTTTTCTGACGTCAGATGTTATTAACCTGGCAAATGAACAAGGGATTCCCGTCTCAATGGCAGAGTCCATGAAAAAGCTCGGCAAAGCCTGCGGAATTGAAGTCGGAGCTGCAGCTGTTGCCATTATTCAATAACGTACTCGTTGTTTTTGCTTTTATGCAAAGGCATTGTTTTTTGCTTTTAAATGAACCACCTGGGTATGTGGGTTATAAAACATGATGAAGGGAGGAATTACAAAATGCCTACAATTAATCAGCTAGTCCGCAAAGGACGCGTAAGCAAAGTTGAAAATTCTAAGTCTCCAGCACTTAACAAAGGATACAACAGCTTCAAGAAAGAGCACACTAACGTATCTTCACCACAAAAACGCGGAGTATGTACCCGTGTCGGTACAATGACACCGAAGAAGCCGAACTCGGCGCTTCGTAAATATGCCCGTGTTCGTTTAACTAACGGAATCGAGGTTACGGCCTACATTCCTGGTATCGGACACAACCTGCAAGAGCACAGTGTCGTATTGATCCGCGGTGGACGTGTAAAAGACTTACCGGGGGTACGCTACCACATCGTGCGTGGCGCGCTTGATACTGCCGGAGTTGAAAACCGTGCACAAGGCCGTTCTAAATACGGTACAAAACGTCCTAAGAAAAAATAATTCCGTTTAAATACAAATAAAAGGGTTTTTAAAAGCAAGGAGTTCTGGCAATGCTGTTAAGGGCATCAGGCTTTTCGCGCCTAGCGCTGGTTTGATCCCGGCAGCTGAACCGTGAATCCCTCTGCTTACTGTAAACCCGTAACAAGAGAAGGGAGGATAATCAGATGCCACGTAAAGGTCCTGTAGCAAAAAGAGATGTTTTACCTGATCCGCTTTACAACTCTAAACTGGTTACTCGTTTGATCAACAAAATGATGATCGACGGTAAAAAAGGTAAAGCTCAAACAATCCTATACAAGTCATTCGATATTATTAAAGAACGTACCGGCAACGATGCAATGGAGGTTTTCGAACAAGCATTGAAGAACATCATGCCAGTGCTTGAAGTTAAAGCACGCCGTGTAGGTGGTGCAAACTACCAAGTACCTGTAGAGGTTCGTCCTGAACGCCGTACGACTCTTGGACTTCGCTGGTTAGTAAACTACGCTCGTCTTCGCGGAGAAAAAACGATGGAAGAGCGTTTAGCTAACGAAATCCTTGATGCAGCTAACAACACTGGTGCAGCTGTTAAGAAACGTGAAGATACTCATAAGATGGCTGAAGCAAACAAAGCGTTCGCTCACTATCGCTGGTAATCTCACACGACAAAATATTATTCCCTAAGAAGGAAGGAGAAAAGACCCAATGGCAAGAGAGTTCTCCTTAGAAAAAACTCGTAATATCGGAATCATGGCTCACATCGATGCCGGTAAAACGACAACAACTGAACGTATCTTGTTCTACACAGGCCGTATCCATAAAATTGGTGAAACTCATGAAGGGGCTTCCCAAATGGACTGGATGGAGCAGGAACAAGAACGCGGTATCACAATCACATCCGCTGCAACAACTGCACAGTGGAAAGGTTACCGCGTAAACATCATCGACACACCAGGACACGTAGACTTCACAGTTGAGGTTGAACGTTCCCTGCGCGTACTTGATGGTGCCGTTGCCGTTCTTGACGCACAATCAGGCGTTGAGCCGCAAACTGAAACAGTTTGGCGTCAGGCAACAACTTACGGAGTACCTCGTATCGTATTTGTCAACAAGATGGACAAAACGGGTGCGGACTTCCTTTACTCTGTAGGAACTCTTAAAGACCGTCTTGAGGCGAACGCTCACGCGATCCAATTACCGATTGGCGCCGAAGACAATTTCGAAGGGATCATCGACCTTGTAGAAAACGTTGCGTACTACTATGAAGATGATCTTGGAACACGCTCTGATGCGCGTGAAATCCCTGCCGAGTACAAAGACAAAGCTGAAGAGCTTCGCGCCAGCTTGATTGAAGCTGTTGCTGAGCTTGATGAAGAGCTTATGATGAAGTACTTGGAAGGCGAAGAAATCACAGTTGACGAGCTGAAAGCGGCAATCCGCAAAGGAACTTGTAACGTGGAGTTCTATCCGGTTCTTTGTGGATCAGCTTTCAAAAACAAAGGTGTTCAATTAGTGCTTGACGCAGTTCTTGACTACCTGCCAGCTCCAACTGACGTACCGGCAATCAAAGGTACTCTGCCTGATTCTGAGGAAGAGGTTACTCGTGAGTCTTCTGACGACGCACCTTTCTCAGCACTTGCATTTAAAGTTATGACTGACCCTTACGTTGGTAAATTGACGTTCTTCCGTGTGTACTCAGGAACACTTGATTCCGGTTCATACGTAAGAAACTCAACAAAAGGCAAACGTGAGCGCGTCGGACGTATCCTGCAAATGCACGCCAACAGCCGTGAAGAAATCTCTACTGTGTACGCAGGGGATATCGCTGCTGCTGTAGGTTTGAAAGACACGACTACAGGGGACACGCTTTGCGACGAGAAAAACCTTGTAATTCTTGAATCTATGGAATTCCCTGAGCCTGTTATCCACGTTGCAATCGAGCCTAAATCTAAGGCTGACCAAGACAAAATGTCTACTGCACTGGCTAAATTGGCTGAAGAGGATCCAACATTCCGTGCGCATACTGACCCTGAAACAGGTCAAACGATCATCGGCGGTATGGGTGAGCTTCACCTTGATATCATCGTTGACCGTATGAAACGCGAATTTAAAGTTGAAGCCAACGTTGGTGCTCCTCAAGTTGCGTATCGTGAAACATTCCGTGCGAGCGCGCAAGTTGAAGGTAAATTCGTACGTCAGTCTGGTGGACGCGGACAGTTCGGACACGTTTGGATCGAATTCTCTCCAAACGAAGAAGGAAAAGGCTTTGAGTTCGAAAACGCAATCGTCGGTGGTGTCGTTCCTCGTGAATACATTCCGGCTGTTCAAGCAGGACTTGAAGATTCACTTCAAAACGGTGTAGTCGCAGGTTACCCTGTTATCGACATCAAAGCGAAACTTTTTGACGGTTCTTACCACGATGTCGACTCTAACGAAATGGCGTTTAAAATCGCTGCTTCCATGGCGCTTAAAAACGCGGCAAGCAAGTGTAACCCGGTTATTCTTGAGCCGATCTCCAAAGTTGAAGTCGTTATCCCAGAAGAATACATGGGAGACATCATGGGTGATATTACATCACGCCGCGGTCGCGTAGAAGGTATGGAAGGACGCGGAAACGCTCAAGTCGTTCGCGCGATGGTTCCACTTTCTGAAATGTTCGGTTACGCTACGGCTCTCCGTTCAAACACACAAGGACGCGGTACGTTCACAATGGTCTTTGACCATTACGAAGAAGTGCCTAAGAGCATTGCTGATGAGATCATCAAAAAAAATCAAGGTGAATAATTGATTTTGCCTCTTCATTAAAGTATAAATACTATTGTAAGATGAGAAAGTGAAACATCGCTTTCACTTTCTATCACTCTATATAACAAAAACTAACCTTTTTAAGGAGGATTTTCAGAATGGCTAAAGAAAAATTCGACCGTTCCAAATCACATGCCAACATTGGTACAATTGGACACGTTGACCATGGTAAAACTACATTAACAGCTGCTATCACAACTGTGCTTCATAAGAAATCTGGTAAAGGTACTGCTATGGCATACGACCAAATCGACGGTGCTCCAGAAGAGCGTGAGCGCGGTATCACAATCTCTACTGCACACGTTGAGTACGAAACAGAAACTCGTCACTATGCACACGTTGACTGCCCAGGACACGCTGACTATGTTAAAAACATGATCACTGGTGCTGCGCAAATGGACGGAGCGATCCTTGTTGTATCTGCTGCTGACGGTCCAATGCCACAAACTCGTGAGCACATCCTTCTTTCTCGTAACGTAGGTGTGCCTTACATCGTAGTATTCTTGAACAAATGCGACATGGTAGACGACGAAGAGCTTCTTGAGCTAGTTGAAATGGAAGTTCGCGATCTTCTTTCTGAGTATGAGTTCCCTGGTGACGATGTACCAGTTATCAAAGGTTCTGCACTTAAAGCTCTTGAAGGTGACGCTGAATACGAAGCTAAAATCTTCGAACTGATGGATGCAGTTGACGAATACATCCCAACTCCAGAGCGCGATACTGAAAAGCCATTCATGATGCCTGTTGAGGACGTATTCTCAATCACAGGTCGTGGAACAGTTGCTACTGGACGCGTAGAGCGCGGACAAGTTAAAGTCGGTGACGAAGTTGAAATCATCGGTCTTCAAGAAGAAAACAGCAAAACAACTGTTACAGGTGTTGAAATGTTCCGTAAGCTTCTTGACTATGCAGAAGCTGGAGACAACATCGGTGCACTTCTTCGCGGTGTATCTCGTGAAGATATCCAACGTGGTCAAGTACTTGCTAAACCAGGTACAATCACTCCACATAAAAAGTTCAAAGCTGAAGTTTACGTTCTTTCTAAAGAAGAGGGTGGACGTCACACTCCATTCTTCTCTAACTACCGTCCTCAGTTCTACTTCCGTACAACTGACGTAACGGGTATCATTCAGCTTCCAGAAGGCGTAGAAATGGTTATGCCTGGAGACAACATCGAAATGACTGTTGAATTGATTTCAACAATCGCGATCGAAGACGGAACTCGCTTCTCTATCCGTGAAGGCGGACGTACAGTTGGTTCTGGCGTTGTTTCTTCAATCATCGAATAATACTTATAAAATAAAAAACGAGATCCATCCGGGTCTCGTTTTTTATTTGTCCTGAAGTCCTTGATTATCCTTGCTGGAATCTGTATAATAAAAAAAGTGTGCAAAAGCCGGTAATATTCAATATTACCTTGCATCATGCCTATAAATTTTGTATAATAGTGCATGTTGGTCTTTGACTGCGATGAAGTGAGAGGTTGCTGACACACCCGGCCGCTTTGCCATGGCAAGGTGATTCAGGTTTTTCTCACGGAGAATTGTCTAATGTAAGTAGGCGAAAAGGAGGGAAAATAATGGCAAAACAAAAAATTCGTATTCGTTTAAAAGCGTATGATCATAGAATCCTTGATCAATCTGCTGAGAAGATTGTTGAAACGGCTAAACGTTCCGGAGCCAGCGTTTCTGGTCCGATTCCGTTGCCAACTGAGAAATCAGTTTACACAATCCTTCGTGCGGTGCACAAATACAAAGATTCTCGTGAGCAATTCGAAATGCGTACACATAAACGTTTAATCGACATTGTGAACCCAACACCACAAACTGTCGATGCTCTAATGCGATTAGATTTACCATCTGGTGTCGATATCGAAATTAAACTTTAATCTAAAATATAGAATGATTTTTATAGGAGGTGTGACGAATGACCAAAGGAATCTTAGGAAGAAAAATTGGTATGACGCAAGTTTTCGCAGAAAACGGTGATCTTATTCCGGTAACTGTTATCGAAGCTGCTCCTAACGTTGTACTTCAGAAGAAAACTTCTGAAAACGACGGCTATGAAGCGATTCAGATCGGTTTTGACGACAAGCGTGAGAAGCTTGCCAACAAACCAGAAAAAGGACACGTTGCAAAAGCGGAAACTGCTCCTAAGCGCTTCGTTAAAGAATTACGCGGAGTGGATATGGATGCGTATGAAGTTGGTCAGGAAGTCAAAGTTGATATTTTCTCTAACGGAGAAGTCGTAGATGTAACAGGAACATCGAAAGGTAAAGGTTTCCAAGGCGCTATCAAACGCCACGGACAATCTCGCGGACCTATGTCTCACGGTTCACGCTACCATCGCCGTCCTGGTTCAATGGGACCGGTAGACCCTAACCGTGTATTCAAAGGAAAGCTGTTGCCTGGACGTATGGGCGGAGAGCAAATCACTGTTCAAAACCTTGAAATCGTAAAAGTGGATGCAGAGCGCAACCTTCTTTTAGTTAAAGGTAACGTTCCTGGTGCGAAAAAATCATTAGTCGCTGTTAAAAGCGCTGTTAAATCTAAATAATTCTCTTAGGAAAGGAGGAAATTGATCATGCCAAAAGTAGCTTTATATAACCAAAACGGTTCTACTGCTGGTGATATCGAATTAAACGACTCTGTATTTGGAATCGAGCCAAATGAGAGCGTAGTATTCGACGCTATTCTTATGCAAAGAGCTTCCTTACGTCAAGGAACTCATAAAGTAAAAAATCGTTCGGAAGTACGTGGCGGAGGTCGCAAACCTTGGCGTCAAAAAGGTACCGGCCGTGCTCGTCAGGGATCTATCCGTTCACCGCAATGGCGCGGAGGTGGTATCGTATTCGGTCCTACACCACGCAGCTATGCATATAAATTACCGAAAAAAGTTCGCCGCTTGGCTATCAAATCAGCATTGTCTTCTAAAGTGAATGACAACAACTTGATCGTTCTTGAAGATCTTAATCTTGATGCGGTTAAAACAAAAGAAATGGCAGCTATCCTTAAAGGTCTGTCTATCGAGAAGAAAGCTTTAATCGTAACTGCGGATGCAAACGAGACAGTTGAACTATCTGCTCGTAACCTTCCAGGAGTTACTGTTGTTGAAGCTAACGGAATCAACGTCCTCGATGTTGTCGGTCATGAGAAGCTTGTGATCACGAAAGCAGCGGTTGAAAAAGTAGAGGAGGTGCTTGCATAATGAAAGATCCTCGTGATGTTCTAAAGCGCCCCGTCATTACTGAACGTTCTGCTGATTTAATGACTGAGAAAAAATATACGTTTGAAGTAGACGTAAGAGCTAACAAAACAGAAGTGAAAGACGCTGTTGAGCAAATCTTTGGAGTGAAAGTTGAAAAAGTCAACATCATGAACTACAAAGGGAAATTCAAACGTGTCGGCCGCTACTCTGGTATGACAAACAAACGCAGAAAAGCGATTGTTAAGCTTACTGAAGACAGCAAAGAAATCGAAATTTTTGAAGCTTAATCACTTGTAAAAAGAAGGAGGGAAATTCAAAATGGCGATTAAAAAGTACAAACCGACCTCTAACGGACGTCGCGGCATGACTACGTCTGATTTTGCGGAAATCACGACAGATCAGCCGGAAAAATCCTTGCTTGCCCCGCTTCACAAAAAAGGCGGACGCAACAACCAAGGTAAATTAACTGTACGTCATCAAGGCGGCGGACATAAACGCCAATACCGTATTATCGACTTCAAACGCGATAAAGATGGTATACCTGGACGCGTTGCTACAGTTGAGTACGATCCAAACCGTTCAGCTAACATTGCTCTAATTAACTATGTAGACGGAGAAAAACGCTACATCCTGGCTCCTAAGGGCCTTCAAGTAGGAACTGAAATCATGTCAGGACCAGAAGCTGACATTAAAGTAGGTAACGCACTTCCACTGATCAACATCCCTGTTGGTACAGTCGTGCACAACATTGAATTAAAACCTGGAAAAGGCGGACAGCTTGTACGTTCAGCTGGTACATCTGCTCAAGTTCTTGGTAAAGAAGGAAAATACGTTCTTGTGCGTCTGAACTCCGGTGAAGTTCGCATGATTCTTTCTGCTTGCCGCGCTTCTATCGGTCAAGTAGGTAACGAACAGCACGAACTGATCAACATCGGTAAAGCAGGACGTTCACGCTGGAAAGGCATCCGTCCTACAGTTCGCGGTTCTGTTATGAACCCTAACGATCACCCGCACGGTGGTGGTGAAGGACGCGCTCCGATCGGACGTAAATCACCTATGTCTCCATGGGGTAAACCAACTCTTGGATTCAAAACTCGTAAGAAAAAGAACAAATCAGATAAATTCATCGTACGTCGTCGTAAAAATAAATAACGGGGTTGTCTACGGTTCATATCGGACCGTAGTGCAATCACGAAGGGAGGTTCCAAAATGGCTCGCAGCTTAAAAAAAGGACCATTTGTCGATGATCATCTAATGACAAAAATCGAGAAATTAAATGAAGCGGATAAGAAACAAGTTGTGAAAACTTGGTCTCGCCGTTCTACTATTTTCCCGCAATTTATCGGTCACACAATCGCAGTCTATGATGGACGCAAACATGTGCCTGTTTACATCTCTGAAGATATGGTAGGTCACAAGTTGGGTGAATTCGCACCGACACGCACTTACAAAGGTCATGCTAGTGATGACAAAAAAACAAGACGCTAATGAGAGGAGGCTTTTAAATGCAACAAGCTAAAGCTGTCGCAAGAACAGTCCGTATTGCTCCTCGTAAGGCACGTCTAGTAATGGACCTGATTCGAGGCAAGCAAGTAGGTGAAGCAGTATCGATCTTAAACCTTACGCCAAAAGCTGCTTCCCCGATTATTGAAAAAGTTTTAAAATCTGCTATCGCTAACGCTGAGCACAACTACGAAATGGATGCAAACAACCTGGTTGTTACTCAAGCTTACGTGAACGAAGGCCCTACGTTGAAAAGATTCCGTCCGCGCGCTATGGGACGTGCAAGCCAAATCAACAAACGTACGAGCCACATTACTATCGTTGTATCAGAAAAGAAGGAGGGATAACTCGTGGGTCAAAAGGTAAATCCAGTCGGTCTTCGTATTGGTGTTATACGTGATTGGGAATCTAAGTGGTACGCTGGCAAAGATTACGCTGACTTCCTTCACGAAGATCTGAAAATCCGTGAATTTATTAATCAACGCCTGTCTGACGCTTCTGTTTCTAAAGTGGAAATCGAGCGTGCGGCAAACCGTGTAAATATTACGATCCACACAGCTAAGCCTGGTATGGTTATCGGTAAAGGCGGTTCTGAAGTCGAAGCGCTTCGCAAAGCCCTTAACAGCCTTACTGGCAAGCGTGTACACATTAACATTCTTGAAATCAAAAGAGCTGATCTTGATGCTCAGCTAGTTGCTGATAACATCGCTCGTCAATTGGAAAACCGCATCTCTTTCCGTCGTGCGCAAAAGCAACAAATCCAACGCACAATGCGCGCTGGTGCACAAGGAATTAAAACAATGGTTTCCGGTCGTCTTGGCGGCGCAGACATCGCTCGTTCTGAATACTACAGTGAAGGAACTGTTCCATTGCACACACTTCGTGCAGACATCGACTATGCTACATCTGAAGCTGACACAACTTACGGCAAGCTTGGTGTAAAAGTCTGGATCTATCGTGGAGAGGTTCTTCCTACTAAGAAGAAAACTGAGGAAGGAGGAAAATAATATGTTAATGCCAAAACGCGTTAAATATCGCAGAGAGCATCGCGGAAAAATGCGCGGCCGTGCAAAAGGCGGCTCTGAAGTGCATTTCGGTGAATACGGCATCCAGGCTCAAGAAGCTTCTTGGATTACAAACCGTCAAATCGAAGCTGCGCGTATCGCAATGACTCGTTACATGAAACGTGGCGGTAAAGTTTGGATCAAAATTTTCCCTTCTAAGCCTTATACAGCTAAGCCTCTAGAGGTTCGGATGGGTTCCGGTAAAGGTGCTCCTGAAGGATGGGTAGCTGTTGTAAAACCGGGCAAAGTTTTATTTGAAATTTCTGGTGTGTCTGAGGAAGTCGCTCGTGAAGCTCTTCGTCTTGCATCTCACAAATTGCCAATTAAAACGAAGTTCGTAAAACGTGAAGAAATTGGTGGTGAATCAAATGAAAGCTAATGAAATTCGTGACCTTACCACTGCTGAAATTGAACAAAAAGTAAAGTCTCTTAAAGAAGAACTTTTCAATCTTCGCTTTCAATTAGCGACAGGACAACTTGAAAACACTGCTCGCATTCGTGAAGTGCGCAAGTCAATCGCGCGCATGAAAACTGTGATTCGGGAAAGAGAAATTGCTGCCAACAAATAATTCCGGAGGGAGGTTCTCTAAAACATGAGCGAACGCAATCAGCGCAAAGTCTACCAAGGACGTGTTGTTTCTGACAAAATGGATAAAACCATTACTGTTGTTGTAGAAACTTACAAAAAACATTCACTCTACGGTAAACGCGTAAAGTACTCTAAAAAATTCAAAGCACATGATGAAAATAACCAAGCTAAAATCGGAGACATCGTAAAGATCATGGAAACTCGTCCATTATCTGCGACTAAACGTTTTCGTCTAGTTGAAGTTGTCGAAGAAGCTGTTATTATCTAATAAAGTTCGGAAACCTTTTTCCGAAGGGAGGTAACAAATAATGATTCAACAAGAGACTCGTTTAAAAGTAGCTGATAACTCTGGTGCCCGTGAAGTATTAACAATCAAGGTGCTTGGTGGTTCTGGACGCAAAACAGCTAACATTGGTGATGTCATTGTTTGCACGGTTAAACAAGCAACACCAGGAGGCGTTGTCAAAAAAGGTGAGGTCGTAAGAGCTGTAATCGTACGTTCTAAGAGCGGCGCGCGCAGAAATGACGGATCTTACATCAAATTCGATGAGAATGCATGTGTTATCATCCGTGACGACAAAAGCCCGCGCGGAACTCGTATCTTCGGACCTGTAGCACGTGAACTTCGTGATAACAACTTCATGAAAATTGTTTCTCTAGCTCCAGAAGTACTTTAATGATATCAATGCCGGACTAAGGAGGTGCGATCAGGATGCATGTTAAAAAAGGCGATAAAGTAATGGTTATCTCTGGTAAAGACAAAGGAAAACAAGGTGTGATCCTTGCAGCTTTCCCTAAAAAAGACCGCGTAATCGTTGAGGGTGTCAACATGGTGAAGAAGCACTCAAAGCCGACTCAAGCTAACCCTCAAGGCGGAATTTTAAATCAAGAGGCGCCAATTCATGTGTCAAACGTAATGCCGCTCGATCCTAAAACAGGTGAAGTGACTCGCGTAGGATACAAAGTGGAAAATGGCAAAAAAGTTCGTATTGCAAAAAAATCTGGGCAAGTTCTAGATAACTAGTAATAAAGGAAGGGAGGTCTATCTCATGAACCGCCTTAAAGAAAAGTACAATAAAGACATTACACCTGCATTAATGAAAAAGTTCGAATACAAATCTGTGATGCAAGTGCCTAAAATTGAAAAAATCGTAATCAACATGGGTGTTGGTGACGCTGTTCAAAACGCTAAAGCTATCGATAGCGCTGTTGAAGAACTAACGTTTATCGCTGGTCAGAAACCTGTCGTTACTCGTGCGAAGAAATCTATTGCTGGATTCCGTCTTCGTGAAGGAATGCCAATCGGTGCGAAAGTAACTCTTCGCGGAGAGCGCATGTACGATTTCCTTGATAAACTAATTTCTGTTTCTTTACCACGTGTTCGTGACTTCCGCGGAATTTCAAAAAAATCTTTTGACGGTCGCGGAAACTACACACTAGGAATCAAAGAACAGCTGATCTTCCCTGAAATTGACTATGATAAGGTAACTAAAGTTCGCGGTATGGACATCGTTATCGTAACGACTGCCAACACTGATGAAGAAGCTCGTGAACTGTTAACTCAATTAGGTATGCCATTCCAGAAATAATCAATGAAAGGGAGGCGAAATCGTGGCTAAAAAGTCAATGATTGCGAAACAAAAACGCACACCGAAGTTTAAAGTACAAGAGTACACTCGCTGCGAACGCTGCGGCCGTCCGCACTCTGTTATTCGTAAATTTAAACTTTGCCGTATTTGTTTCCGTGAACTTGCATATAAAGGACAAATTCCTGGCGTTAAAAAAGCCAGCTGGTAATCCCCGTTTATGGGAAGGAGGTTATTAAATAATGGTTATGACAGATCCGATTGCAGATATGCTGACTCGAATTCGTAATGCAAACATGGTACGTCATGAGAAGCTCGAAATTCCTGCTTCGAAGTTGAAAAGAGAAATCGCTGAAATCTTGAAAAGAGAAGGTTTCATCCGTGACGTAGAATTCATTGAAGATAACAAGCAAGGTATCATCCGTGTTTTCTTGAAATACGGACAAAACAACGAGCGTGTCATCACTGGCCTTAAGAGAATCAGCAAACCAGGTCTGCGCGTTTACGCTAAGTCAAACGAAGTGCCTCGCGTACTGAACGGACTTGGAATCGCAATTCTTTCTACATCACAAGGTGTGTTAACAGATAAAGAAGCCCGCGCTAAACAGGCTGGCGGAGAAGTATTAGCATACGTTTGGTAAGAAGTTTAACATGAATGGAGGTGTTTGGTATGTCTCGTGTAGGTAAGAAGCTACTTGAGATTCCTTCAGGCGTTACAGTTACTCTGAACGACAACACTGTAACCGTGAAAGGACCAAAAGGAGAATTAACTCGTACGTTTCATCCTGATATGAAGATTAAAATTGAGGACAATGTACTTACTGTAGAGCGTCCTTCAGATAATAAAGAACACCGTGCGCTGCATGGCACAACTCGCAGCATCATCGGAAACATGGTTGAAGGTGTATCTAAAGGTTTTGAAAGAGGTTTGGAATTAGTCGGTGTCGGTTACCGTGCTTCTAAATCCGGAAACAAGCTTGTTTTGAACGTTGGATACTCTCACCCTGTAGAAATCGTTCCTGAAAACGGAATTGAAATCGAAGTTCCATCTCAAACAAAAGTGGTTGTAAAAGGTACAGATAAAGAGCGTGTTGGAGCTACTGCTGCAAACATTCGCGCTGTACGTTCTCCAGAACCTTACAAAGGCAAAGGGATCCGCTATGAAGGAGAAATGGTTCGTCGTAAAGAAGGTAAATCTGCTAAGTAAAACCGCTTAATGTGAGAAAGGAGTGACCCAGATGATTACGAAAACAAGCAAGAATGCTGCACGTCTTAAAAGACACGGTCGTGTTCGCGCGAAGCTTTCAGGAACCCCTGAGAGACCTCGTCTAAATGTTTTCCGTTCAAACAAACATATTTACGCACAAGTGATCGATGATGTGAACGGTGTTACACTTGTGAGTGCATCAACTCTTGATAAAGACTTTAACGCTGAAAATGGCAGCGATACGTCTGCGGCTGCAAAAGTTGGCGAGCTTGTTGCAAAACGCGCTTCTGAAAAAGGTATCACAAATGTCGTGTTCGACCGTGGCGGTTACCTTTATCATGGACGTGTAAAAGCATTGGCTGATGCTGCACGCGAAGCTGGATTAGAATTTTAATAAAAGAAGGAGGGACATATGAATATGCGTCGTATTGACCCAAGCAAATTAGAGTTAGAAGAACGCTTAGTTACCGTTAACCGCGTAGCGAAAGTTGTTAAAGGTGGTCGTCGTTTCCGCTTCGCAGCTCTAGTCGTTGTCGGTGACAAAAACGGACACGTAGGATTCGGTACTGGTAAAGCACAAGAAGTACCAGAAGCGATCCGCAAAGCTGTTGAAGATGCGAAAAAGAATTTGATCGAAGTACCAATGGTTGGAACTACAATTCCACACGAAATCATCGGACGTTTCGGTGCAGGAAACATCTTGTTAAAACCTGCTTCTGAAGGTACGGGAGTTATCGCTGGAGGCCCAGTACGTGCGGTACTTGAGCTTGCAGGTGTAGCTGATATCCTTTCTAAGTCTTTAGGTTCTAACACACCGATCAACATGATCCGTGCAACAGTCCAAGGTTTAAGCGAGCTGAAACGCGCTGAGGACGTTGCGAAGCTTCGTGGAAAATCTGTAGAAGAACTGTTAGGATAAGGAGGGAACATTAATGGCTAAATTAGAAATTACCCTCAAACGCAGTGTAATCGGACGCCCGGAAGATCAGCGTATTACTGTAAGAACGCTCGGTTTAAAGAAAACAAACCAAACTGTCGTTCATGAAGACAACGCTGCAATCCGCGGTATGGTTAACAAAGTATCTCATTTAGTTTCTGTTAAAGAACTTTAAAAATAAACGATAGGCTAAGGAGGTGTCCAAATGAAACTTCATGAATTAAAGCCCGCAGAAGGTTCACGTAAAACGCGCAACCGCGTAGGTCGTGGTATTGGTTCTGGTAACGGTAAAACAGCAGGTAAAGGTCATAAAGGTCAAAACGCTCGTTCTGGCGGCGGTGTACGTCCTGGATTCGAGGGTGGACAAATGCCTTTGTTCCAACGTCTTCCTAAACGCGGTTTCACAAACATCAACCGCAAGGATTTCGCTGTAGTCAACCTAGACAAACTCAACAGCTTTGCAGAAGGGACGGAAGTTACTCCTGAACTTCTTTTAGAAACAGGTGTAATCAGCAAGTTGAAATCTGGAGTGAAAATTCTTGGCGACGGTCAATTAGAAAAGAAATTAACTGTTAAAGCCAATAAATTCTCCGCTTCTGCTAAACAAGCAATTGAGGCTGCTGGCGGTACAGCTGAGGTGATCTAACTTGTTTAAGACAATCTCCAATTTTATGCGTGTGAAGGATATTCGGAATAAGATTATCTTCACTCTTTTAATGCTTATCGTCTTTCGTCTCGGTTCGTTCATTCCTGTGCCGCATGTAAACACAGAAGTTTTAAAGGCACAGGATCAAATGAGCGTATTTGGGATTCTAAACACATTTGGCGGCGGTGCATTGTTCAACTTCTCCATTCTTGCAATGGGAATCATGCCTTACATCACAGCTTCAATCATCATTCAGCTCCTGCAGATGGATGTTGTGCCGAAGTTTACCGAATGGTCTAAGCAAGGAGAAGTTGGTCGCCGAAAACTAGCACAGTTCACAAGGTACTTCACAATCGTTCTTGGATTTATCCAGGCTTTAGGTATGTCTTACGGGTTTAACAACATGGCCGGCGGCGCGTTGATTACAAACCCTGGAGTCGGTACTTATTTGCTTATTGCGGTTGTACTAACTGCTGGAACTGCTTTTTTAATGTGGCTGGGAGAACAAATTACGTCTCATGGAGTTGGTAACGGAATATCCATTATCATCTTCGCCGGTATCGTTGCCGGCATTCCGCAGACGATTAATCAGATCTACGCTCAGCAGTTTGTAGATGCTGGAGATCAGTTATTCTTGCAAATCATAAAGGTTGTCGTTATATTGGTTGCGATTTTGGCGATTGTCGTTGGCGTTATTTTCATCCAACAGGCAGTTAGAAAAATCTCAATTCAATATGCGAAAGGTTCAGGCCGTTCACCGGTTCCTGGCGGCCAGTCTACACACTTGCCGCTGAAGGTTAACCCGGCGGGAGTTATTCCGGTTATCTTTGCAGTAGCATTTATCACCACTCCGCGGACCGTGGCAACATTTTTTGGTACCAATGACGTCACGAATTGGATTCAAAAAACGTTTGATTACACGCATCCGGTCGGAATGGGAGTTTATGCGGCGTTGATCATCGCCTTTACCTATTTCTATGCATTTGTGCAGGTAAACCCTGAGCAAATGGCCGATAATCTTAAAAAACAAGGTGGCTATATTCCGGGAGTTCGTCCAGGAAAAATGACTCAAGATAGAATTACGAGCATTTTGTATCGACTTACATTTGTAGGCTCCATATTCTTGGCCGTGATTGCCATTCTTCCTGTCTTGTTCGTTAATATTGCTGGGCTGCCTTCATCTGCACAAATTGGTGGAACAAGTTTGCTGATTGTCATCGGGGTTGCACTTGAAACAATGAAGCAGCTTGAAAGCCAGCTGGTAAAACGAAACTATCGTGGATTTATGAAGCACTAGAGGAAATGGGGCGCGCCCATTCCCTCTAAAATAGAGAGGACGGGGAATCCGAAATGAACTTAGTCTTAATGGGACTGCCTGGAGCCGGTAAAGGGACACAGGCTGAACGGATTGTTGAAGATTTTGGGATACCTCATATCTCAACAGGAGACATGTTCCGCGCTGCGATGAAAGAAGAAACGGATCTGGGACTCGAAGCCAAATCATACATTGATAAAGGTGAGCTTGTTCCGGATGAAGTGACAATTGGTATTGTCAGGGAGAGACTTGGCAAGAATGATTGTGACGGAGGTTTTCTTCTGGACGGATTTCCGAGAACAGTCGCTCAAGCTGAAGCACTTGAGGAAATTCTTAAAGGACTTGGCAAGTCGATTGACCATGTCATCAACATTCAAGTCGATAAAGATGCATTGATGGAACGTCTGACAGGACGCAGAATCTGCAGAAACTGCGGTGCAACTTATCATTTAGTCTTTAATCCGCCTGCGAAAGAAAATGTATGCGACAAGTGTGGAGGAGAGCTTTATCAGCGTGAAGACGATAATGAAGCTACTGTATCTACACGGTTAGAGGTCAACATGAAGCAAACCCAGCCTTTACTCGATTTCTATGCGGATAAAGGATATCTCGTAAACATTGACGGGCAGAAGCACATCAATGAAGTTTACGCTGATATAAAGGAGCTTCTCGGAGGCCTGGACAAATGATTATTTGTAAAACTCCCCGAGAAATCGAAATCATGCGGGAAGCCGGAAGAATTGTCGCTTTAACTCATCAGGAGCTGAAAAAGCACATTAAACCCGGCATCTCGACAAAAGAACTGGATCAAATTGCCGAACGTTTTATTACAAAGCAAGGTGCAATCCCGTCTTTTAAAGGGTATAATGGTTTTCGCGGGAGCATTTGCGTTTCGGTCAACGAAGAACTCGTGCACGGTATTCCGGGAAAACGGGTCCTTCGCGACGGAGACATCATCAGCATCGATATCGGTGCGAAGCTGAACGGTTATCATGGTGACTCTGCATGGACTTATCCAGTGGGTACGATTAGCGATGATGATCAAAAGCTGCTGGATGTGACAGAGGAGTCTTTATATAGAGGCTTGAAGGAAGCAAAACCGGGAGAACGTTTGTCGAATATTTCCCACGCAATTCAAACGTATGTCGAAAGCGAACAATTTTCAGTCGTCAGGGAATATGTAGGACACGGGGTAGGGCAGGATCTTCATGAGGATCCGCAAATTCCTCACTACGGTCCGCCGAACAAAGGCCCGCGTTTAAAGCCTGGCATGGTCCTGGCCATTGAGCCGATGGTCAATGCAGGCACACGCTATGTCAAAACATTGGCTGACAACTGGACGGTTGTAACTGTGGACGGGAAGAAGTGTGCTCACTTTGAACACACGATTGCCATAACGGAAGCCGGTTTTGAGATACTGACAAAAGCCTAGGTGAAATGAGATGTATCGGAAAACACCTGAAATTGGACAGTTCGTACGCATAGCAAAAGGCCGCGAAATGAACCAATACGCAGTTGTTATTGATATAGTCGATCATCATCATGTGCTGGTAGCAGACGGAGAAAAGCGTAAATTTCATTCTCCTAAGAAAAAGAATATCAATCATTTAACCTTTTATGATTGCGTATCTCCGGAAGTTCAGAACAGTATAAACGAAACAGGGCGTGTGACAAACGGAAAATTGAGATTTTCTCTTTTGAAATTTGTCAGAGAGCAAGTTACTGATTTGAAGAAGGGAGAACACTTGAATGGCGAAAGACGATGTAATTGAAGTGGAAGGTACTGTAGTCGAAACGCTGCCAAACGCAATGTTCAAAGTTGAACTTGAGAATGGTCATACGGTTTTGGCCCACGTATCTGGTAAAATCCGCATGCACTTCATTCGCATTTTACCTGGAGACAAAGTTACGGTAGAATTATCTCCATATGACTTAACTCGTGGTAGAATTACGTACCGTTACAAATAAAGCACTCCGGAAATTGAAGGAGGTTGGAAACACATGAAAGTGAGACCATCAGTTAAACCGATCTGTGAAAAATGTAAGGTCATTCGCAGAAAAGGAAAAGTAATGGTGATCTGTGAAAATCCAAAGCATAAACAAAAACAAGGATAATTTTTAAGGAGGTGCGAGAGAGATGGCTCGTATTGCTGGTGTAGATATCCCACGTGATAAACGTGTTGTTATTTCATTAACATACATCTTTGGAATCGGTCGTACAACGGCTCAGCAAATCTTAAAAGAAGCTGGAGTTTCTGAAGATACTCGCGTTCGTGATTTGACTGAAGAAGAACTTGGTAAAATCCGTGACGTGATTGACAAATTGAAAGTTGAAGGTGACCTTCGCCGTGAAGTGTCTCTTAACATCAAACGTCTGATCGAAATCGGAAGCTACCGCGGAATTCGTCATCGTCGCGGATTGCCTGTTCGCGGTCAAAATACAAAAAATAACGCGCGTACTCGTAAAGGTCCGCGTCGTACTGTAGCTAACAAGAAAAAATAAGCAAGGGAGGTAATTAAACAATGGCTGCTGCTCGTAAAACAAACACGCGTAAACGCCGCGTGAAAAAGAATATTGAATCTGGAATTGCTCATATCCGTTCAACTTTCAACAACACGATTGTTACTATCACAGATGTTCATGGTAATGCTCTTTCTTGGTCAAGCGCCGGATCTCTTGGATTTAAAGGTTCTAAAAAATCCACTCCGTTTGCTGCGCAAATGGCCGCTGAAACAGCTGCTAAAGGTTCTATCGAACATGGACTTAAAACTCTTGAAGTTACTGTAAAAGGACCTGGTTCTGGCCGTGAAGCTGCAATTCGTGCACTTCAAGCTGCTGGACTGGAAGTTACAGCAATCAGAGACGTAACGCCTGTTCCTCATAACGGATGCCGTCCGCCAAAACGTCGCCGCGTGTAATTTGTTTGTATAGATTTTGTGTCCCTGTCAATAATGGGTTATGATACAGTTAATTTATAAAACGAATGCACACTCGTTGCCTGAGCACATACGGGACTAAACAATGGGGAATTTCGGATAGAATCAGAGAAATTCTTTCCGGGGTTTCGACGTTTTGAAGGAGGGTTTTATGAAATGATCGAGATTGAAAAACCAAAAATCGAAACGGTTGAAATCAGCGACGATGCCAAGTATGGTAAATTTGTCGTAGAGCCACTTGAGCGTGGATATGGTACAACTTTGGGTAACTCCTTACGTCGTATCCTTTTATCCTCACTCCCTGGTGCCGCTGTAACATCGATCCAAATAGATGGTGTACTGCATGAATTCTCGACGATCGAAGGCGTCGTTGAAGATGTTACAACGATTATCTTAAACATTAAAAAACTTGCACTGAAAATCTACTCTGAAGAAGAGAAGACGCTTGAGATTGATGTACAGGGTGAAGGAGTTGTAACAGCTGCTGATATTACCCACGACAGTGATGTTGAGATTTTGAATCCTGATCTTCACATTGCGACTCTTGGCCAAAATGCGAGTTTTCGAGTTCGCTTAACCGCTCAAAGAGGTCGCGGGTATACACCAGCTGACTCGAATAAGAGAGACGATCAGCCAATTGGGGTCATCCCGATTGATTCCATCTTTACACCTGTTTCTCGTGTAACATATCAAGTTGAGAATACTCGTGTGGGTCAGATTACAAACTATGACAAACTTACGCTTGACGTATGGACAGATGGAAGCACTGGACCAAAAGAAGCAATTGCGCTTGGTTCAAAGATTTTGACTGAACACCTTAATATTTTTGTCGGTTTGACCGACGAAGCTCAGCATGCTGAAATCATGGTTGAAAAAGAAGAGGACCAAAAAGAAAAAGTTCTTGAAATGACTATTGAAGAGCTCGATCTTTCAGTCCGTTCTTACAACTGCTTGAAGCGTGCGGGAATCAATACAGTTCAAGAACTTGCGAACAAAACTGAAGAAGATATGATGAAAGTTCGCAACCTGGGTCGCAAGTCGCTTGAAGAAGTAAAAGCGAAACTTGAAGAACTTGGACTTGGCCTTCGCAAAGACGATTGACTAGTTTCCATGTGAACTAGGATTTTCGTGTGTTTTTTATTTCAGATCGAGTATTTCAATAAAGGAGGGGACACCACATGTCATACAGAAAACTAGGACGCACTAGTGCACAGCGTAAAGCAATGCTGCGTGATCTTACAACAGACTTGATCATCAACGAGAGAATCGAAACAACAGAAGCTCGCGCGAAAGAACTTCGCTCTGTTGTAGAAAAAATGATTACACTTGGCAAGCGCGGAGATTTACACGCACGCCGCCAAGCAGCTGCATACATCCGCAATGAGGTTGCAGATGCAGAGAAAGACCAAGATGCACTCCAAAAACTTTTCTCTGATGTAGCACCTCGTTATGAAGAGCGCCAAGGCGGATACACACGTATTATGAAGCTTGGTCCTCGCCGTGGTGACGGAGCACCAATGGCTATCATCGAATTGGTTTAATCACATATTTTGTGTGTCTAAAGAAGGGCGGGACAGTTTTTAACTGGATCTATGCCCTTTTTTTAGATACCGGGGAATTTTCTATGATAAAAGAATAGTCAGAAAAGCAGAGCTTTAGAGGAGAGGAGGCCGGACGGGCAAATGAATCAAGATCGATTAATAGCTGCAGAGGATATCACGTTTCGCTACCAGAAAGATGCGGACAGGCCTGCGCTTGATCATGTATCTTTCCATGTGTCGAAAGGAGAATGGCTTGCGATCGTAGGTCACAACGGCTCAGGGAAGTCGACGCTCGCCCGTGCTTTAAACGGACTGATCCTGCCTGACGAAGGATCGATTGATGTCGGCGGTATTCAGCTGACGGAAGAGACGGTCTGGGATGTCCGAAAAAAAATCGGCATGGTGTTTCAAAATCCGGATAACCAATTTGTCGGGACAACCGTCCGCGATGATGTGGCTTTTGGTTTAGAAAACAACGGAGTTCCAAGAGAAGACATGGTGGAAAGGGTGGATTGGGCCGTTCAACAGGTGAACATGCAAGAATTTCTCGATCAAGAGCCGCACCATCTCTCTGGAGGGCAAAAGCAGCGTGTTGCGATTGCGGGAGTGCTTGCCGCCCGTCCTGACATCATGATTCTCGACGAGGCGACTTCCATGCTCGACCCGATGGGACGGGAAGAAGTGCTGGATACGGTCAGAAGGCTGAAAGACCAGGGAATGGTTACGGTCATTTCGATTACACATGACTTAAACGAAGCTGCTAAGGCCGACCGGATCATCGTCATGAACGGCGGAAGAAAATTTGCCGAAGGCACGCCGGAGGAAGTCTTTCGTCTGAATCAAGACCTGATAAAAATCGGGCTTGATTTGCCTTTTTCTTTTCAGCTCAGCCAAATGCTGAAGGAAAGCGGTCTGGCTTTGAAAGGCGATCATCTGACACAAGAAGGATTGGTGAATGAGCTATGGACATTGAAATCAAAGATGTAGAGCACCGATACCAGATGAAAACGCCTTTTGAACGCCTTGCGATCTATGATGTCAACGCCGTGATTAAAGAAGGAAGCTATGTCGCAGTGATCGGCCATACAGGATCGGGAAAATCGACGTTGCTTCAGCACCTGAACGGGCTTTTAAAACCGACAAAAGGACAGATACGCCTCGGCGGGGACGTTCTCGAAGCAGGCAAAAAGAATAAACACTTAAAAGCTTTGCGGAAAAAGGTCGGGATTGTCTTTCAGTTTCCTGAACATCAGCTGTTTGAAGAAACAATTTTAAAGGACATTTCATTCGGCCCGATCAATTTCGGCATGAGCCGGGAGAAGGCGGAAGAAAAGGCGAGGGAAATGCTGAAGCTTGTAGGTTTGGATGAGGAGCTGTCCGACAGGTCCCCGTTTGAACTAAGCGGCGGGCAAATGCGCCGCGTGGCCATTGCGGGAGTGCTGGCGATGGAGCCGGAGGTTCTCGTCCTCGATGAACCGACGGCAGGGCTTGACCCAAGAGGCCGCAAAGAGATCATGGACATGTTCTACAGCCTCCATAAGCAGAGGAATCTGACGACGATTCTCGTCACCCACAGTATGGAAGATGCGGCGGCGTATGCAGATGAACTGATTGTGATGCATAAAGGCACGGTCAAAGCAAAAGGGACGCCGCGGGAGCTTTTTTCAAGGAAAGACGATATCGCTGCCTTTGGGCTTGATTTGCCGGAAACGATTAAATTCCAAAAACGTCTTGAAGAAACGCTGGGCATTACGTTCAAAGCGCCGATCTTGACGATTGAAGAAGCAGCCTCCGAAATTAAAGCTCTTTTTCAGGAGGAAAATGCCCTATGATGGACAATATCATTATCGGCAAGTATGTACCCGGGACATCGATCATTCACCGGCTTGATCCGCGTACAAAGCTGTTAACCATTTTCCTTTTTGTCTTTATCGTTTTTTTCGCGAATAATACGGAAACATATGCACTGCTCGGCCTGTTTACGGTCGCAGCCGCAGCTTTGTCGGGCGTTCCGGTGCGATTCCTTTTAAAAGGGATGAAGCCGGTGTTCTGGATTGTGCTGTTTACGTTTCTGCTTCATATTTTTATGACAAGGGAAGGACCGGTTCTCGCCGATTTCGGCTTGTTTAAAATTTATGAGCAGGGGCTTGTTCAAGGGATTTTTATTTCGCTGCGCTTTGTTTACCTCATCATGATCACAACGATTTTAACATTGACGACGACTCCAATCGAAGTGACCGATGGTTTGGAGCATTTGCTCGGTCCGTTTAAAAAATTAAAGCTTCCCGTTCATGAACTCGCTCTCATGATGTCCATCTCCCTTAGATTTATACCGACTCTGATCGAAGAGACGGATAAGATCATGAAAGCACAAATGGCAAGAGGCGTCGATTTTACGAACGGCCCGGTCAAAGAACGTGTCAAAGCGATCGTTCCTCTTCTTGTTCCGCTGTTTGTCAGTGCCTTTAAAAGAGCCGAAGAGCTTGCAACCGCGATGGAGGCGCGAGGATACAGAGGAGGGGAAGGCCGTACAAAATACAGGCAGCTGACGTGGAAATGGAAGGATACTTCCGTGCTTCTCATTTTAGCTGGTCTTGGCGTATTGCTAATTTTATTGCGGACTTAGGTGATAGACGATGAGAATGAAATGCACGATTTCATATGACGGACACCTTTTTTACGGCTACCAAGTGCAGCCTGGTCAAAGAACGGTGCAGGATGAGCTTGAAAAAGCGCTGCAAACGCTCCATAAAGCGAAAGAGCGTATTCCTGTCGTTTCATCCGGGCGTACCGACAGCGGCGTCCACGCGGTCGGACAGACGATTCATTTTGACAGTCCGCTATCCATCCCTGAGGCGAAATGGCCGTATGCTTTGAACGCCCTGCTGCCTGATGATATATCGGTCCACAAGGCGGAAGCTGTCGATAATCAATTTCATGCGAGGTTTTCTGCAAAAAGAAAAGAATACCGGTATATGATTTACAGGGGCAGACATCCGGACGTTTTTAAACGCCACTACGCATACCATGTTCCGTATGACCTTGATATGGAAAAAGTCAAAGAAGCCTCCCGCTATCTGGTCGGAACCCATGATTTCACAAGCTTTTGTGCAACCAAAACCGAAGTGAAGGACAAAGTCAGAACGGTCTATGAACTGGAATGGTCTGACACAGGGGACGGACTGCAGATGAGGATTGTAGGCAGCGGATTTTTGTATAACATGGTTAGAATCATTGCCGGCACGCTTCTTGATGTAGGAACCGGCAAATTTTCCCCTGGAGACATTGAAAAGATGATTCTTGCCAGAAGCCGCGATGCCGCAGGGCGCACGGCACCGGCGCACGGCTTGTATTTATGGCGTGTTATCTATGACAACTAAACCAGGTGTAACATTTTCTTGACAGAGAGTACAGAAAGTTATAAGATATCATATGGTATGTATTTCAACCCCACGATAAGCCCCGGAAACTTATTGTGTTTTGAAATAGAACGTAATTGAAGTTTATTGAAAATGGCAGATTTATTTAGGAGGGAAATTTAATGCGTACAACACCTATGGCTAACGCAAGTAATATTGAACGCAAGTGGTTAGTTGTTGATGCTGCTGGCAAGACGCTAGGACGTCTTTCTACAGAAGTTGCATCTATCCTTCGCGGAAAACATAAACCAACTTACACACCACACGTTGACACTGGAGATCATGTGATCATCATCAACGCTGAAAAAATCGAGTTAACTGGTAAAAAGTTAACGGACAAAATCTACTACCGTCACACTCAACATCCAGGCGGTTTAAAATCAAGAACTGCTCTTGAAATGCGTACAAACTACCCTGAGAAAATGCTTGAACTTGCGATCAAAGGCATGCTTCCAAAAGGTTCTCTAGGTCGTCAAATGTTCAAAAAATTGAACGTATACCGTGGTTCTGAGCATCCACACGAAGCACAAAAACCTGAAGTTTACGAACTTCGCGGTTAATTAAAAGGAGGTTACCAATTTGGCACAGGTTCAATATTACGGTACTGGCCGTCGTAAAAGCTCTGTAGCGCGTGTGCGTTTAGTTCCAGGAGAAGGCCGTATCATCGTGAATAATCGTGAAATCAGCGAGCACATCCCATCTGCAGCTCTAATCGAAGATATCAAACAACCATTAAATTTGACTGAAACAGCTGGTACTTATGACGTTTTAGTAAACGTTCATGGAGGCGGCTTATCCGGTCAAGCCGGAGCAATCCGTCACGGTATCGCCCGAGCTTTGCTTGAAGCAGATCCGGAATACCGTTCAACTCTAAAACGTGCCGGTCTACTGACTCGTGACGCACGTATGAAAGAACGTAAAAAATACGGACTTAAAGGCGCACGCCGTGCACCTCAGTTCTCAAAACGTTAATATACCAACGTTCAAGCCCTCATCCGGTTACTCGGAAGAGGGCTTGTTTTTTGCTTTAAAATGATTTTTGACCACATTTTGACCACGTTTAAATGAATTTCTCATAATTCCATGTACTTTTTAAATGTTTCGGCCGTTTTTTCTTTTGCGGTTTTCGTGACATGTGTATAGATGTTCATAGTCGTTTGAATTTCTTTGTGACCTAAACGGGCTTGTACTTCTTTAATGGATGCGCCTGCTTCAAAAAGGATCGATGCGTGAGAATGTCTAAAACCGTGAATCGTGATTCTGTGAAGCTTATTTTTAGCGATCATACGGTTTAAGAGGGAAAAGCCTTAGAGGGCGCATATCGCCCCGTATAAGCGCGTATTTAGCTTCTGAGGTGATCCCATTAGATAAGAGTATTTCTTTTTGCTACGTACGCCATTTTGTAAGTATTTGGGCCGTATGATAATCAATCGTAATAATTCGCTTAGAATGATATTTTTTTGTTGTTTGGATGACTTCTTTACCGTCTTCAAAAAACATTGTTTGTTTGATGTTTATTGTTTTCTCTTTTAAGTCAACGTCCCTCCATTCCAAGGCAAGAAGTTCCCCTTTACGCATACCGGTAAAAATAAGAACATAAAACATAACATAATCTTGTTGTTCAAGTTGCGAATGCGCTTTTTCGAGAAAGGTTTTGATTTCGTCCTTTTCCCAAAAGTTCCGTTTCTCTTCTTCCTGCGGTAAAAACCAATATGAACGCCTCCTATGCTCAATTAGTAAATTGCACAAGTTGAAAAGAACGTTTGTTCTGTTTTTGGTGTTAAAGAAAAGCCCTAAAAAGGGCATTTCTTAATTATTGACTTCGATTGTGTGCTTGATGTCTTTTCCAAGAGGCTCGAAATTGTTATCTGTTGGAGCATCAACACGCAGTTCAATGGATTTCAAATCCTTAACAGATGACTTTTTTAAGATATATACATTATGCCCCTCGTTTTTAACTTTGCCTAAGTATTCACCCTCGATGTGTTCAGACAATAACATTTCAGGTTCCAGCTGCTCTTTAGTGTTTGTGACGATTGTGGCTTGTCCTAAATAGAAGTTAACATCTTTTTCTGATGTGTTTTCGCCAGATAGTTCAATTGTGACAGCATTCACTTTCTCACCTACTTTGACACCGAGCAGATCAGCAGTTTCTTCGTTTTTTGGCTCCATTTCTTTCAATTGTACAGCTTTGATTTCGTATTTAATAGGACCTGTAGTTCCGTTTATATTTAGTTTTTTATTAGTATAGACATTTTTCCCTTTGAGGTTTTCGTCTTCCTGTACATCTTCTTTTTTGTTGTCAGTGTCTTTATTTTCGCTTGCTGATGATTCTTTTTTGGTATCATCTTTTTTTGCGGTGTCTTTAGAACCGCACGCCCCTAAAATAATCCCTAAACAGAGCGCAAGGGATAAAATTAAAAATTTCTTCAAGTAAAGCCCCCCAGTTCATTTATATGGTATATCTTTTATCATAGGACAAAACTCCCGCAAATTCAACGGAACAATACCAATTTTGTAAAAAGTTACGTCTGTGATTAATCAGATTTCTTTTTCCCGCCTTCTTTCAGTTGCGCCGTCATGATTTCAAGAGCAGCATCTAAATCTCCTGTGTAAATTCTCCATCAAGGGTGGCAAGGAATGTTTTTGCATTAGATAATCCAAAAGGGGAATTTATAGTAAAAAACGGCAGTCATTTCGAAATGGATACAACGGGGCACACTTGGATCGATTCAACAGGAGTTATATCGATCAGCAGTGGCGAAAGGGTTTCGCTAGGATCAACTGTTCACTTGCCTGCTAAAACTATGTTAGGCGGAAGAGATACCTCAAGCCAATACGAGCAAGCAAGAACTTACAGAGATATATGGCGGATTACAGTATAACCGAATGATTCCGCTGATTATGTAGATGTTCATCTAGGCTCGGATTCTGCCGCCTACGGTTCCACGCAATACTTTTTTCAAGATGAAAACGCCAAAAAAGCTGAAAATATTTTTGCTGTTTTCGCCCAACCATACGGGGGCTATTCTAATGCTTGTACGGCAGGCGTTGAGGCCATGTCTAGCACAGGATTTAAGTGTATGTGCGAGGAACTGGAACATTAACAGGGGGCAGCGATAAGATTATGCGAGTGCTAGTCTGTATGTTTTACGAAGTACCGTAAAAAAAGTGAGGTTTTAAAATGGCTATCGATTATAAAGGTTATTCCTATCACAAATATATGGACGGGGTCGAAATCACCGAAACCGATACGGGGATCATTATAAGCGAATTTTCCTGATCGACGGTGACACAAAACATCATTTTGACGCCGTTTCTATCAGTTTAAATAGAGACGATGAATTCCCGATCTTGTATGAATTGTTCATCGTGAAAGACGCGGAAACCGGAAGCATGAAATACCATCTTGATAAAACATATCTTGAATAGCTGATTGTAAAGCCTTTCTCCAAAGAGAAAGACAGATCAGTCAGAACTTAGAACAGGAAAACGAAAAGCTCAAAAAAGAGCTTCAAGAAGAGCGGATCGGAAATTCACAGGCGGAAGATGAAGTGATAGAAATGAATCAAATCGAAGTAAATAAAGAATATCACGAAAAAAGAGCAGAAGCGGCGAGATAAGCGGCTTTTTTATTTTGTATAAAGGAGTCCATACAATGGATACATTTTATAAAGGTGTCATTGCTGTTGCGGGTGAAATTGCCGGATTTCTTTTTGGAGGTTGGAGCGTGCTGCTTACTATTTTGTCTGTACTTGTGATTGATTATGCAAGCGGTCTGATGGCTGCCGGAATAAACGGAGAAAAGTAAAGTCGGATATATCGGCATTACTCGTAAAGTGTTTATTTTTGTGATCGTTGGGGTTATGGCGAATTTCGGTGGATTTTCGGGACATGAAAGAACGTAAAAAATACGGACTTAAAGGCGCACGCCGTGCACCTCAGTTCTCAAAACGTTAATTTCTGGCGTTTCAAAGGCTCTCAAGACTTTTGTCTTGGGGGTCTTTTTTATTGCTGCCGTCCTACATATGAAGCGGATACCGGAACACGGTTCATCTCCCGCGCCCAGACGGATATTTGTCCGATGTGATGAATTTCATGGGCGATCAAATGCTTTAAAATGTCACTTTGTGTATAGGTATCTTCTGACCAAGACGTTTTGACAGGCTTTTGTTCGGCTGCGCTGGAAAAATGAAAAACCACGCTCTCAACTTCGGGACGATACGCTTCAGAAAACCTGATAATGTGCTGAATCGACGGGTAGTCGGAAAACTCGGGAGTGAAGTCCGGCTTGTCTAAAATGGCATACATCCAGCTCACCTCAACATCGACAATATGAAACAAGTTTTTCAAAATGCTTTCCATACCGCCTGAATGCCTTTTTTCGAGTTCCTCTTGTAACTGATGCAAGCACCATTCAAACCCTTCATTGCGAACCTGCCAATTATATTGAAACAATCCATTCATTGCCTCACATCTCTTTATCTGTTCGGACTTTTCCTTCTCCTGAAAATCGGGCTTCAAACTGCATAAAAGGAAACTGATCAATTGAATTTTCCGGCGTTTATTTTTCATTTTTACTTGAAGCAGATCCGGAATACCGTTCAATTCTAAAACGCGCTCTACTTCTGACTCGCGATGCGAATAAGAACGTACCCGTGCACCTCAGTTTTAAAAACGTAAATATAGCATGTTACATGCTCTCAAATCATTTGATTGGAGGCCACGACGATTGTATAAGATAAGCAGACATAGAAAAGCCTTTAAAAGACGGTTCTCAGCCTTCTGAAAATGTTTTGATTGTGCCTTGGTCCTTTGACCTCTTAGCGGAGCTGTAAACGTTTATTGAGGCTGTTGAGGAGAGGGAGGGCAGCGAGAGGGTATAGCCCCCCGGATGATGTGTGAAAACGGGCTTAAAATAATGGTCCAGCTATAAAAAAAGCAAAAGAACCAATGAGTTCTTTTGCTTTTTCAAAGGGAAGGGGGAAACTTTTTAGTTTCGCACACTCAATCAGTCAATGCTCGATAGACATTTAATACTCCCGCACCGGTGTCTATTTTGTCAGCGTTCCGATCAGCATTTTTTAACAGGATTTTAACAGCCTTGTCTGGTTTGTCATGCAATTGTTTCTGATCAATCAGAAGGGCCAGAGCGCCGGATACTTTTGGGGCCGCGATCGAAGTGCCTATTGAGAATGTATAGGTTACTCCGGGAGCTGCACCGAGAATGTATTCCTGCCTGAACAGTCCTTCTCCGTAATATCGATCCTCGCCCACTTCATTTAAAAGACGGAGATCGCCTCCATCGGCTGCAATGTCGACGACATTTTTTCCATAATTGGAAAAGACGGATCTCATTCCGCTTGGACCTATTGAGGAAACGGTGACGACATTCGGCAATTGGGCCGGAATCAAAATGACTTTGCCGTCTGCCGATAAGTCCTCCTGTTTGGTACTTCGCCAATATTCAAATACGGCATTTTTGTCTTTCAAGTCAAGGCCTTCATTTCCAATTGAGGCTACAACGGCACTGCCCTTTTTATGGGCAAATGAGACTGCTTTTTTAAAAGCTTTAATTTCAGCCAGATCATTCGTATCAGGCATTTGTTTGTTCTTCCGATTTTGTTTTACAAGAAATGTACCGAAGCTGACGTTGATAATATCGACATCATCGATCGCCGCTTGGATGATCGCATCAATAATCCAGACTGTGTCAGCGCTTTTCCCGCCGAATACTCTGTAAGATCTGATTCCTGTTTCTGGAGCGATCCCTTTCATCAATCCATTTGCCGCAATTTGACCGGCTACAAATGTTCCGTGTCCCAGGTAATCTGTGCTGTCGTTTATGTCACCCTTTTCATATGGTTCCTGTCCTCTCAGTCCCCCTTTAGGCACAAAGTTTCGGACGGAGAGGATGTTTTCTTTCAAATCTGGATGGTTCATGTCAATTCCGGAATCAATGATACCCACGATTGTGTTTTTGCTTCCTTCGGTGATTTGATAAGTCTGTCCATTATTAGTCGCTTTTCTCATATCCCATTGGAAGTCGTCCCATAGAGTAGGGGTGCCCCCAAATATCGTCGCCTCCGCCGGAGCAGTGTTATGCAGTGAGGCAGGCTGCATGGCTACAGATTGGTTATGGCTGTTTATATAGTTTATTTCAGCCGCCAATTCTTGAACCTCTTTTTGTCTGCCTTCTATCTGATAAAGCCCGATTTCTTCGACTGAGTATACAAGTTTTATGTTTCGTTCATTAAGTGTCTTCACCCAATCATCGTGATGGGCTGGGCTCTCTAGGTAAATCGTATATCTATCAAGTTGACTGTCATTAGCGGAAGCCTGCCCGGGCAGGGCAAAGATGATCACGACGAGCAGGCACAATAATAATATGTGAATTCGTTTTATGTTCATGATTTTTCCTCCCAGCCTACCATACATGTTGAATTCGCCGAGAAGTTAGTAGTTTTTATTGGCTTTTAGTATCAGGCTATCATGAATAAAAGGTTCTGTTATTCAACTTTTTAATGCTGAGCAGCGAGAAGAGCGCGGTCATCGCGACGCAGACGATAAAAAATACTGCCAGCCTGTCGGTGCCGGCATATACATTTGTCATCCCATAGAGCGGCAGTGCCCATGGATAAAGGACTGGTATCAACGAGTCCGTATTGTTCGAAAAGGCTAAGAAGGAGGGAAAACTTAAGAATATGCTGATCATCAGGGCCGTCCGAGCGGATTTCATTCGTAGATAAAAATAGAACAGGAGCGTTCCGAGACTGGTTGCCCCGGCCGTTCCAAGGATTACGGCCGATAAGTAAGTGCCTATTGGGATTTGGTCCGTATATCCAGAAGCATAGCCAAGGACAATCTGCAAACCGAACATCAGCAATTGTGCGGACAGAATGATGATTACGGTCCAAGCCATCTTGCTTAAAAAGAACACTGTTCCCTTTGCAGGAATCATCAGCAAATGCTCCCAATTGTTTGCTTGTTTTTCATATTTGGACATTGTGCCCGTAATCAGGGAGATGATAATCGGAAAGAAGACCGTACCATAAAACATCTGGGTCATCATCATAAGAATCTGCCAAGAATTCGCCTCATTGTAAACGTACTTTCCAATCATGATTTTTGTATGAATAATCCATCCGTAGATGACAGGCAGGACAACTAGGATAATGATCATCAGCCAGATTTTCATTTTTCTAATTTTGATCCATTCTGCCGAAAACGCCTGCTGAAAGCTTGCCATTTCACTCACCTCCGGAAGAAAAGGTTTTTTGGTAAAAAATCAGTAAAGATAACATACCGTACCCCAGTGTCGACACCAGCATGAGAACTGGTAATAAGCTGTTTGCCTGTGTTCCGGCCCGCAACAGTTCAGCAAGCGGACCCCATGGGAGCCACCAATAAGGCAGCACAGCATGAAAGAGGAAAACCGCCATCCCGATGCTGACGGAAATATACGGATTTTCAACCACGACTGTCGCAGACGTCTGAAAGACAACAAAAGGAAGTGCAAACAGAAATGCCGTGTAGAGCAATGGTTCAGGGAATGTCCCTCCGAATATGAAGCCTAGTCCGCCCATCAGCAGCCACAGGATCAAACCGAATAGCTGGACAAGTAAGGTGGCTAGAATAACTTTTACAAAAAAATGCTTCCACTTTGCATGCGGAGTGGAAAGGAGAACGGGCCACATTCCCGATTTGTGCTCAACCCCGCTCACTAACAAGGTGAACATCATCACCACAAAGATGATGAGATAGCTCCAAGTCAAGGTGCAAAGCTCATAAAGGACGCGGAAGGCCTGTTCCGCGGTTCGCCCGTTTTTTGTCAAATAGAGCATCATTGTCCAACAGGCCGCAAAAATCAGGAGCGGTCCGGAACATAATGGCAGCAGGAGGGCTGCGGGCCTTTGTTTCCGCCACTCGGCTGCAAAAACGCTTTTCATACAGACACCTCGGAGGAACGGATTAGCTGTAGATAGGCTTCTTCCAGCGTCCCTGGAGATTCGTTTATATGAAAATCGGTTATTTCATTTTCAATCAAAATGCCTTCTATTTTGTCTTTTACTGCTCCAGAAACTTGCACTTGCTCAGCCCGGTCAACGCGGGTCTCTAAGCCATGTTCGTGCAGAATATCGATGATTTTTCCGCTTTCAGTTGAGCGGATGATGTAACCAGATTTTTGATCGGAGAGCAATGTCGCCATTTCTCCTTGAAACAGAAGGTTTCCATGGTAAATGACACCTATCCGATTTGCCATTTGCTCGACCTCTCCAAGAAGATGGCTCGATACAAGAACGGTGGCACCTTCTTTTTTCGGCAGTTCGCGGATTAGCTCCCGTATTTCATGGATTCCCTCAGGATCCAATCCGTTTGTCGGCTCATCGAGCAGCAGGAGCCTGGGGTTGTGAAGAATCGCGCTGGCAATGCCTAGCCGCTGCTTCATGCCGAGTGAATATGACTTTACTTTTTTAGATCCGACGCGGTGCAGACCGACTCTTTCAAGCGCCCAGTCGATAGCCCTGTTGTCTGAGATTCCGCGCAGGGTGGCCAGTATACGTAAATTATCGCGTCCGTCCAGATGTTCATAGTAGGAGGGCTTTTCAATCAGGGCGCCCGTCTTGGCTAGAATTGAAATCCGGTTATCAGGCATTCTATTTCCAAACATAAGAATCTCACCGGAATCGGGGCGGATCAAGCCCATCAACATCCGCATCATCGTTGTTTTTCCTGAGCCATTAGGTCCGAGGAATCCGTATACTTCTCCTTCCGGAACCAGCAAACCGGCATCTTTCACGACATCGATGCGGTTGTATGTTTTCGTCACGCCTTTCGTTTCGATGATCAAGAATCGTCGCTCCTTTCTATTTCGTTACACATCTTCTTTATTGTATTCAAATACATCATCGATCGAACAGCCGAACGCATGTGCAATTTCAAATGCGAGCGTGAGGGAAGGGGTGTATTTCATTTTTTCAATTGAGATGATTGTTTGCCTGCTCACACCCGCCCGTTCCGCTAATTGCTGCTGGGTCATCTTGGTGCGCGCCCGCCATTCCGGAAGCCGGTTCGTCAGTTTTTTTTTCTGTTTGTTTTCTGCATTCATACCTGTCCCCCATTGATCAATTTCTATGTCCATTCCTTTTTGTGAAAATATAAAGCACCGCCGCCGATGAATGCAACGAAGCTGACAATCAGCGTCGGATAAAAAGCTGATTCATTCGCCAAAAAGCCAGCATCTCCGCCCATTGCAGCTGAAAAAGCCTGTGTCATGCTGAGCATTGGATGAGACCAAGGATAAAGAGGTCCCAACAGCTCCGAGTTGGCAATGAGGATAGCCGGCAATGTCAGCATTACATTGACGGTGCTTGGACCGGCAAAGCTTTTAAAATAGGTCGCAAGCCAAAACTGAAGGGCGGCAAGCGGAAGGCACGACAGCCATCCCATAAGGCAGCTCATGACCAGGCTGTACCAGGGGAACGGAGAGCCGAATCCTTGAACGCTTCCCACAAACCAGATGCCGATCAGGAAAAACAGCTGCGTGAATAGCAGCAAGATCATGATGATGACATATTTGGCAGCGTACACTTGAACCCTGCTCACCGGCAGGGTCAACAGCTGCTTCCATCCGCCGTGGGCATGCTCGTTACTGCACAGTAGAGCGGCAAGTACACCTGTCAACAATGGCAAAAACAGCGCACTGTGCGTAAGGATCATTTGTGTGCTCAGTGCAAGCCATTTGCTCGAGCCAATGCTGAAGAGCGGGAAAAAACCGATGACAGCGGAAAGGGCTGGACTGGCGAGCACGATAAACCAGATTTTTGAATTTTTTAGTTTCAGCCACTCGGAGTTCAATAGTTGATAGAACATACTATGCGACATCCTTTCGTGATAGGGATAACAAGGCAAATAAATAGATGAGCAGTCCCACGGCCAATCCCTTTATGACTGAGAGGGTGCTTTGCCCTATACCATCTATTAACAATGGCCATTTCCATGGCATCCACTCAGGCAGTCCGTGAGCATACATGATAAACACTGCACTTGCGATGCCGATTGTCAAAGCGATTCCTTGATTGGAATATTTCACCGAGAGCCAAAACTGTAAAAAAACGAAAGGTAGTGCTGCAAATAATGTATAAAAGCTCATCATCAACGCATCCCCGAGCGGAAATGTCTCCGAAAATCCAAGCAGTCTGCCGAGCACATATGTGCCCGCAGGAAGTATAGCTGTCGAGATCAGCATCATGGTGATAATGATGATAATCTTGGACTGGTACACTTTCCATTGTTTAACGGGGAGGGAAAAGAGTTTCTTCCACATATTTGCATGATGTTCCATTCCCGCGAGCAGCGAGTTGATCATCGTTGTTCCGAGAAGGAGGGAAGGCGGCCAGTAGGCATGGATGTTTTCAAGCAGGAACAGCCATTTATCCGGGTTCCGCGACATGAGGTAATCAAAGCGGAGCGCATAATTGGCCCCTTGCATCGCGACGACTCCGAGTGGGCCGAAAATGACGATTACCCATGTCAGTTTTCTGATCTTCAGAATTTCAGATTTCAACAATTCAGAGATCACAGTGTTTCTCCCCCTTTAGTCATGTCGAGGAAGATATCTTCAAGTGATTTCGATTCGTCGTAAATTCGGAAGATGTCAATCTCATTTTCAAAGAGTTTTCTGGCGAGCCGGGAAATTTCCATATCAGTCCTGTCCTCAATCATCAGGCCGCGCTGTGTTTTAACCGCCTCTACGCCCTCACGCGAGAAAATGTCTAACGCCCCGTCCGTGTCACTTGTCGAAAATACAATCTTTGTATCGGCCTTCGAACGGAGCTCTCCGATCGCGTCTTGAAAGAGCATTTCTCCGTTGGCGATGATTCCTACCTGGGTGGCTACTTGTTCAATTTCAGAAAGCAAATGCGAGGAGATCATGACGGTAATGCCGTAATCGGACGGCAGTCTGAGGATGAGCTCGCGTATTTCAAGGATTCCCGCCGGATCCAATCCGTTTGTTGGTTCATCGAGAATGACGAGTTTCGGATATCCGAGCAGCGCTGCAGCTATGCCTAAGCGCTGCTTCATGCCGAGCGAATATTCTCCCGCTTTCTTGTCCGCCATTTTCGTCAATCTGACCATCTCAAGCACATCGTCAATATTAGACTTCGGAACATTCAGTATCTTCCGGATTGCCTCCAGATTCTCCTCGCCTGTGAGATGAGGATAATATGACGGCGATTCCACAAGTGAACCGACGTTTCGCAGAATGTCAAGCCGATTGCTTTTCAAGTCCTTCCCGAAGATTCTCGTTTCGCCTTTTGTCGGGTTGATGAGTCCGAGCAGCATGCGAATCGTCGTCGTTTTTCCTGCACCGTTTGGACCGAGGAAGCCATAAATTTCTCCCTCTTGAATGCACAAATTCACGTTTTTCACAACATCTGTTTTACGGTATGTTTTGGTTAATTGTCTCGTTTCCAGAATATATTGATGTTCATCCATTTTTTCATCCCCTTGATCGCATTTTTCCTTGTTTTATTCGTCAAATGTGGAATCAGTACTTTCTTTTCAAAATGAACAGATAGATAGTACCGAAAATTACGCTTAGTGCAAACATTAATGACGTTATTTTTTGATACATTAGTCCACTGATGTCATGGCCGAATCCGAAGAAAATACTCAGTGCGATAAGCGCTGCAAGCACATAAAACATAGATGAGTAGACTCTTAGGAAAATTGCTTCTGACCGTTCATCCCTGCCCATACGCCTCGATACTATCCAGATAATTGCCAGGCAGGCGAGGATCACCACTCCTCCAATACTATTTCCGTATACCGCAATCTGTTCGATATTCATGGTAATCATCCTCCATAATTAGTTATTTCAATTAAATTGTAAAGTAAACTTCACTTATTGTAAAGTGTGCTTTACGAATTTTAGAAAAAGACACGCTTCTTGACGATCCAAGAGCGTGTTATGAAATCATTTCTTTATAGAATTCACTGTAGAAACTGGACTTTTTCAGCAACTCATGGTGTGTGCCCGATTCGATGATTCTTCCGTTGTCGACAACGACAATCATGTCACAATTCATTACTGTCGTAAGTCTATGGGCAATCACAATTCTTGTGCAGTTAATATCAGAGAGATACTCGTCAATCTTTGATTCATTTAAATGATCAAGTGAGCTGGTTGCCTCATCAAGGACGAGAATCGACGGTTTTCCAAGAAGCGCCTTTGCGAGGGCGATTCGCTGCCTTTGCCCGCCAGAAATATTCATGCCCATCTCAGATACCATTGTATGATACTGCATTGGCATCTTCATAATTTCTTCATGGATTTGGGCAGCCTTTGCGGCTTCGATTACTTCTTCGGGAGACGCCTCTGGATTATGGAGAATTATATTATCATAAATGCTTCTATTAAACAGCATGACATTTTGAGGTACGGTACCAATTTGCCGACGCAGGTGGCCCAGATCAAGCTCTTTCATGCTAACGCCGTCGTAATAGATGTCTCCCGAAGACGGTGCGAATAGCCCGATTATCATGTTGGCGAGTGTCGTTTTTCCTGATCCTGACTGTCCAATAAGAGCAACTTTTTGTCCTTTCTTGATATCGAGTGTAACATTATGAATCACATTTTCGCTGTATTTAGAGTAGGAGAAAGTGACATTCTTTAACAGAATATTGCCTTCAAGTGTTTTTTTCATCTTGTCTCCCTCCATTTCTCCAGGTGCATCGAGGACATCTTCAACTCGTTTTAGGTAGGATGTTGTCAAGATAAAAGAATTGATCGTTTGAACGATATTGCCGCTCAACATGAAAAATTGGTTTGAAATGGCATGAAATGCTACCAATACCCCAAGCGTGATACTTCCTGCAAACACTTGGTGTGCTCCAACCCATAAGAGGATCAGGGGAGCCATAAGCTGCATTGTATTGCTTGCGGTGTTTACGCGGTTCAGTACAATTTCTTTCTTCCTATAAGCGCTAAGAAGATTCCTGAATCTCTGAAGCCATCTATTGTAAATCTTGCTTTCCACACCGGACGTCTTTACTCCAAATATTCCATAGAGCATTTCTGTCTGCGCTCCTTGCACTTCGGAATGCTCTTTAATCTCCATCTGATTCGTCTCTGCGAGGTATCTTTGGCTCACGGCGATTAGTATTACATTGGTAGATGCTATCAAAGCGACTATAAAAACCATTAGAGGCGATTGCAAGAACATATACAATAGGATGACCAGCAAAACAGCGGAATCCAGCAGACCTTTTACTACCTGGTTGGCCAGCTGGTCGCGGATCACCTTCATGCTGTTCGCCCTAAAAAGCAAATCTCCGAAGGAACGCAGAAGGAAGAACTGGTACGGCAGCCTGAGAAGGTGACTGAAAAATCTAGTTTGGATCTCATAATCAAGCGCATTATGAAGAGTGATCAGAATTCTCCCCCGTAAAAACGTAAATAGGGTATTGAATAGGATCAGCCCACCAATTCCGGCTAAGAATATATTCAGTAGATCCCGATAGTCGGGGACAATAATCTTGTCAATGACAAATTGGATAAAGATTGGCATCGCTACTGTGAACATCTGTAGCAAGAATGTGAGAAACAGGATACTAATGAAAATCTTTGGCCTATTCGTCACTAAATAAGAGAAGGATGCCCAGACGTTTTTTCTGCTCCGGCGTTCAAAATTTTTGTTGGGATATAAAGTAAGTACGTATCCCGAATATTTCTCCGTGAATTCTTTCTCTTTCAGCTTCCTCCTTCCAGAACCTGGATCAACGATTGTATAAGCTTGTTGTGCAACCTTCTCGAGAATAACGAAATGATTGTTTTCCCAGTACAGGATTGCTGGCAGTATGAGAGTCCCCAGTTGCCGGCTATCAGCTTTATACGATTTCGTGTCGAAATTCAGCTGCTCCGCCAACTTTTTAAGATGGAACAAAGTCGTTCCATCACGGCCGTTTCCCATTCGCTCCCGAACCTCGTACATGGATAAGTCATTTTTGTAATAGGACGAAATCATTGCGATGCAACAAAGTGCGCATTCGGTCTGCTGCATCTGTTCAATGAAAGGAACACGCCTGCGAGTTGGAAATAATTTTTTCTTCTTTAACATACGGCTCCTCCCTTTGGCAGCTCCAAAGCCAGAACTGATGGTATTTCGGGGTTTTTGAACCTCAACAGGCTATACCCAATCCCCGTCCGGCCAAGCATGAAGCCATCCATCTCCGCTCTAGGATCTAAGCCAAACCTCCAACCGTACGTCTTTTTCTGGGAAAGAACAATATCAACTAAATCCCTTGCTTTCTTTTCCAGTTTTACGTCATTCAGCTCTTGGGAGGCTGTTAGGAGGATGTCCGCGTTTCCCATAGTTCCGTGGCAAAGACAGTGGCTTTCTATTACCCCTTCGCATATGACCGTTTTCAAAGATATGTCGAGGTCCTTTGCGATAAGTTCTAAATTTGATGTGTTTTTCAGCATCAGTCGGGATAGGGCAATGCCCGGCGCTCCGTGACACCAGTAAACTCTTTTTCGTTTCTGATTTTCGGAAGCTGCAGCCGAGTCCCAATTGCCTGTGGCTGGATCGTAAAATGTATTTTCATATAAAAGTAATTTTTCAGTTTTATCTTTATAGATTTTCTTCCCTGTTACTTTTCCAAGTGAGCCGAGTGCCCAGGCGTATCCCGATGCTCCATGAGCAAGGCCGGTCCCCTCATCGATTTCAGTCAGCAGCTGCATGAGTCTATCTCCTGCAAATTGAGCCATATCCAAATAGTCTTTGTCTCCCGTTTCTTGATAGATATTAAGCGACATCACGATAAAACCGGCCAGACCTCCTGAGAAATCAGGGTTTTTTTCATCACGGATGATATCATGTAAAGAAGGCAACCTTTCCTTTGCCCGCCGGATCAGTTCGCGGTCATTCCATAGTAGTCCAAGGTGAACCAGTCCATACAAAAATGCGCCTTCTCCACTGAAAGCCGAAACGGAAGGGTTGAGCGGTTTGTCGCCGGCTTTTCGAATAACTGTTTTGATCGCACCACGGCTTAGTTTTTCGTATTGACAATTGTTTGTTTCCCTCGCTAAATAAGCCAAAAAGAGAGCATAGCCAAGTAATCCATCATATAGATCAGAGCTCTTGACCGACACGTTAACGCCTGTTTCCTTATTTAAATTTAATCCAAGCCAGTTCACTTCAAGGTTATCCTCGATAATAGCCCTGTCTTTTAATTGTCTGCCTAGCTCCAATGCTTCCTTAATGATAGAGGAAGGAGAAAGGTTCCCTTTTCTTTTAGGTAGGGTTGGGACGGTCTGATGAAATTTCCATACGTCGCCCAGCATGGATGCGAGAGACCACCTTAAATATTGTGTTTGTTTTTCTAAGTCGCTTTTGCTAAGTTTGTTGATCCTTTTGAAAATAGATTCAAACCCTGTTTCAGAAAAGAAAGAGGAGATAAGGTGTCCATTGCTGTTATAGAGATCACGGCTGTTTAGTGTAAAATAGAAATACGGAACGTCATGTCTTAGCAGATCCTTTGTTTCATGCTTGACTAGCTCCTCGAATTTTGAGCTTTGGTTGGTCACTTGCCACAGAATATCGAACATTTGCACTCGGTCAAGCCCGTTCTGTACATAATCGGGATGCAGGCTGTTATGGAGGAATTCCATGTACACGTGTGTTGGCCTGAATACCTGGCGGACATGGGCTTTACCATAAGGCTGCAAAGGGCCATCAACACTCATGAATTCTTCCTTATGGCGAAGAAACAGTTTGTACATGTCTGAAAAACCTGTTTCCAATTCAGCCGAATAATCGAAGGCGGACATTGTTTTCCCTTTAAACATCGGTTTGTTTTTGTACTCACCCGACTTTGCGGGAACACGGGTCATCTTAATTTCATCGGTTCCCTCGCCTTCAAGATGGAGGCTCTTTATTTTTTTTGATACCTGGTTTTGACCTGCGCCTAGGGCGCTCAAGTCAAAGTCAATAATTGAATGCTCAAAAGAAGGGAGTGGAAGCATCAAAGTTGAGTAGACCGAATCGTTTAGCTCAAGTGCCAGTCGGCTCTGGACTCTGAGCTGTTTCATCATTTCCAGATTTCGGCTGAAAAGCGTCTCTAAATCTATCGGAACTGGGTATTCCCCGTGCGCGATAATATTTTCTGCATGAAAATCGGAGGAGCCCAAGATGTAGAACAGCGCAGTATAAGCTCCTTGCCTATAATAAAAGCGACTCACCTCATCTTCATGTGTGCACTTTTCGTACGGGACAAACTCCTGCCAGCCGTAGGTTCGGCAATCCAAACTTTTGGCTGATTGGAGAGGATACTGCAAACCTTTCCCGTTCAGCCAAGACAGCAAGGCTTCGAAAATTTTATCGATCAAAATCTGTCGTGGTTTATAAACTAGCTTGTTGCCGGTTTCAAATTCCAGTAGAGCAACAGTTCTGCCGTTTTGATGTGTATCACCGAGGCCCATTTTCAGTCTCTCTAATCGATGGAGACGGTTCCCAAATTGATATTTGATGCTCTCGTGATCTTTCACAAAACGTTGGATTAGTTCCACGGTGACGTCCAGAGTATTTTGCATGCTCTCAGTCATCAACCGCGAAAGGACTGGATAGTTTCCGAAGAATTCCATCCTGAGTTCATGATCCTCATTGAGTTGGCGCATAAAGTGCTCAAATCGTTCTTCACCCGTTTCTCCTTCGAGCATCCCGACCTTTCTAGCGATGTTGACTTCGAGAATCACACATTTCATCAGCATTGAATGAAGCCGTTCATAAAGTGTATTAGCAATCGACTTGATTATGGTTTCAAGGTTTACCAGGCTGGTGTTAATATGCCTGAGTGCATCAGCAAGCCGCTTTTTCGCATACTGGATGAAAGGATCAACCAATGCTTGAAAGCTGGTGTAATCCAATGGAGTTGATTTATATGTATGCATCACTTTTTCAAATACCGTAGTCCACGGCAATTCTTTCTCCACAACTGGATTATCCTTCTCTTCTATGTACTGCATCAGCTGTTCTATAGTCAAGCGGTCCATTTTGAGCCGCTTCTCGAGCATTCCTTCGGGTATAGCCCTTTTCCACTTATTGAACTCTTTTATATTAACAGCTGGCGTTTTTGTGCCGGTAATTTTTCGTTCATTCAGATAAGCAGAACGGCTGAACATATCCTTCATTTTTGCAACAGTCATGTTAATCTCCCCTTTCTTTTATGCATACATTTAAGAAAAGTTGGATATAATAGATAACGAAACGGTTGGCCTCGATAAAACATGACCAACCGCCCCTTGTTTTTCATTTTCCGGCCAAACGTTATGTAAGAAGAAGGATCTGAGCTCCCATTCTAAATCCCTCTCATACTAGCATTGGCCAAATTAGCAATCAGATGTACATGCGTTAGACGGACACCAAACAGCTGTAACCAATGTTCCACATGGCAATGAAGAAGGAGTAGTGTGCGGTGTAACATCCGCAGCACCTGCAAGGTTCTTTAATTCTTCTTCGTTGACCTCGCCGACAGGGTTAGAAAACTCAAGATTGGCACGTTTGTTGGCATCACGGTAAATTGCAGCCATTTCACGATGTGACATTCGTTTCACCTCCTTTCAAGTAGTTTGTTTTCAAGATTCAATATGTTCGGTACCGCCTCACTGTCATATTGCTTCAATAACCCCATTCCGATGCCAGCCAGCCCGGTCATTAACCCTTTAGCTTCCGTTCCCCTTGATATACCATAATTCCACATTTTCTGTTTAACGATCTCCAACAATTGCGATCTGACAGATTCGATATAAACGTCCAGTTCACGATCCTGAAGTACTTGTTTGGCATAGAGGAGAATTTCTAATTGTCCAAAGTCACCGTGGCAGTAAGAGCGGTTATTACCAAATCCTTTGTGCAAAGTCGTTTCAAGCGCAACTTCAATTTCCCTGTCGAGCAAAGGATCCGTCCAGCCATTTTCCTTCAGGCGGAGCCTTGACAATAGTATTCCCGGAGCTCCATGACACCAGGCGTATGAGGATGTATCCCTTCCTGGCGTTCGCCAGTTTTTCTCCTTTTCATCATAAAATGTCCGCTCATATTCCAAGGCTTTCGATATATACGGAAGGATTGCTTTGTTTTCAGTCCAGTAATTGAGAGAGGAAAGAGCAGCAGCGGTACCTCCCGTACCATGCGAATAGCCTGTCAGAACTGAGCCGTCCAAGACAGAAGGCCAGCCCATTCCGCCGCTTTTCATTACACGACCGTGTTTCATTAGATGTTTTCCGCATGAAATAGCTCCCTTAACCGCTTGGATGCTTCCTGTTCGATGGAAAATACACAGCAGGATGTCAAGTGCTCCCGTAGCACCACCTATATAATCAAAGATTGTATCCTCGTTGATCATCGCGATATATCCTGGCAAGGCTTTTTCCACCTGTTGGTGAAGAGATGAATCATTCCAGAGTTCTGCAAGTAGGATGGTTGTAAACAGGTTTCCGCCTACACCGCTGTATGCCCCGAGGCTCCAAGTTGGATTTTCGCTGAATTTTTTCATATCATTTAGAATCGGAACAATTGCTTGTTCCGCCGCCTCTTTAAATCGTTGTTCACCTGTAAAATACGAGAGGTAAGCTAGAAAGAGGGCTATTCCGCTGTTGCCGTTATAAAGATCGAGTCCTACGGGAGAAATTTTCCATATCACTTCATTGTTTCCTTCCAGCACGGTACTGATCCAGGTAAGATCCTTTTTGTTCCTGTTCACCCCTTGTATTTTTGTCTTCAGTAAGTAATTTCCTATATCGACTGCCTGTTCTAGGAAATCTTCTTTAGCCGGAGCTGTCTTATTCCAGAATGGATCAATTTTCTCAACATCCGCATAATGATCTGCACTTGAGGCGAGCATGACCATATGCAAAACCTGTAGTTGCCCGTATAAGTCCTTTTCGTCAAGACTTCGTATCTTTTCCAAGACAAGGTCAAACGCAGGGGAAAGAAAGAAGTCTCTGATGACTCTTCCGTTTGAGCTCCATAAATGCCGCTCGCCCGGTCTGGTTGTGAATAAAGGGACATCATGGCGGCGTAAATCTTCCATTTCATCAATGATAATACTCTCCATTTTTGGAACCTGGAGGCACTTTAGCCACAGCCTGTGTAAAAAAACTTCCTGATCAACTGGATCTCGAAGCAAATCAGGATGGACTAGACTACGCAGGAATTCTCCATAGACCGCTGTTGGTCTTAAAATCGTCCTGACTCTGACTTGCTTGAATCCTTGCAACTGGCTGGTAAGCTCTACTTTGTTTGCAGCCATAAATCGGTAGACGGCCGTAAAGCCCTCGACAATTTCAGATAGATAATCGTGAAGATTCACGAACTTCCCATTATAGCTTGGCAGATTGAGGCCGGCTTCCAAAAAGGCTATCCCCTTTTTCAAATATGCCTGGTCAGTACCCTTATCGACAATTTGGGCCACTTCAAACGGGAGGCGCTGATTTCCTTTCCCTCCCAATCCACTTAAATCAACACCTGATTTATTCCGGTCCTTCCGCTGATAAAGCAAATTAGGTAGCATGCCGGAAGCCATAATCGATTTCGAGAGCATTTTATCGGCTTGTCCAAGAGCTTCTTTGCTGTAACTGTCATCGTAAATATTCTGATGAAACAATGATTCCATATCGACGAACACCGGGTGACCACCCATTGCAATGATATTTCCATAGTGAAAATCAGTTGCGTTCAACACATACAGTACAGCAAGTTGAGCGCCCATACGTTTATAAAAATCTTTGACTTCTTCGGCTGATTGGCAGGCTTTATATTGAATAAATTCCGTCCAACCATGATCATCTGCATTGACCACCTTCATTTTGTAGAAATTCGGAATATTGTTCTCCTGAGCATTTAGCCAAGATAGCAACTTCTGATATTGTTGGTCTGCGTCCAAGGGTCTTGGTTTATAGACGAGCGATTGGCCGCCTTCGAATTCCAAAATTGAAACACTTTTTCCATTGTCGTGTGTGTCCCCTTTACCAAGGTGAATCTTCCTTAATCTTCCTATTTTCGGGAAGGTTTTAATCAGCACGGGCCAGTCATTTTCTAGATGCTCAACAATATCCCTAATAAAGCTAACTGAGCTATTGACTTTGTGGATCAAAAGGGAGATGAGGCTCTGATACTCGCTTCCGAATGAGGATAGGAACTTTTTATCTGTCAAAATTTCATGTTCGAAATAGTCATACCGCTCTTCGGGGGTGCTGCCTTTCAGGAGTCCCTGCTCTCGGTATACATTCAGCTCAAGCACGAGGGTCTTGTGGCAGATAGAATAGATGTCGTCATTCATTTGTTCAAGCAAGTCTGAATATAACTCGTTTTCTGAAAAATCGAATGAATGGTTATGTATGTATAAAGTTTTAAGTTTGGAGAAAGCTAGTTTCAGGAAATGATCGATGAATGTACCGAACTTTTTATTTTGTTCCGTCTGGCGTGCCGGCAGAGGATCAAGCGCTCCCTTAAGGATTAAATCCCAATCATCAAACCAGGGATGAACATTTTCTACAGCACTCTTTTTGCCGCCAAACTTTAAGGCTAATATATGATCAATGTTTATTCCAGATATTTCATTTAGGCTTCTTTTCATATACTCTTCATTATTGTAGAAGAAACGGCTCCAAAATTTGATCTGCTCTAACCGCTCTGAATCCGTTCCCTTCAACATGCTGTCCATTGTTTCACTCCTAACCTTTTTCTGAATGAGATGCACACGGCCGGCAAAATGCCGGCCAGATTCAACTAATATCTTGTACTGAAGAGTACACCAGGAACCTTTATTACCTAATTGACAGCTGATGTTGCACCAAGCACAGCCGCCTGCAAGCATTTCCATTTCACTGTCTGACAGCTTGTCCATTAAATCACCCGCAGGGTTGGTCACTTGGCAGTTGTGTAATAGGATTTTTCCATGCTTCCAAATTTGAAGTTTTCCTACATCTCTTTATTAACATTATTTTTGTAGACAGTCGTTAATATCGGCTGGGTTTCATTTGCAGCTCCGTTGACATTCTTTTGTAAGAGTGCACCATTGACCTTTGTTACCTAATTGACAGCTGATGTTATACCACTCGCAGCCGCCTGCAAGCATTTCCATTTCACTGTCTGACAACTCGTCCATTAAGTCACCGGCAGGACTTACAATTTGGCTGTTCATACGTGCAACAGGATTTTTCCATGCTTCGATCTTTGACATTTTCCTTCACCTCTTAATTAATTTTGGGAGCTCAGCATTATTATAACAATAATTAGAATTGTTGGATTATTTTTGGGCTATTTTGGATTATTTCTTGTGCAAAATGCCCTATTTCAAAATTATTGTGTCCAATAAGTTAAATATTCGAAAATATCTATACATAAACTTTCCTTCTTTGTATAATTGAGATGAAATACCTAATATGTATATTTTAGGAGTGTTAGTAATGGATCTGCCAACCCAATTAATTGGAGGTATGCTTGAAACATTCTTGATTATAACGATTGGTATTTCGTTATTGAATGTCAGCTATAAAAACAAATTTTTCAGCCTGCTCTTAATCAGCCTTTACGGAAGCATTGTATTGTATCTGGTGAAAAGTTCTTTTCCTCCTCTGCTGTACCTTTCCATTATGGTTTTGGCGATCAGTTTACCGGTTTCGCTTTTTTTGAACCTCAGAATTCTGTTATCGATAATCGGCGTTTTATTGGGTGCTGTTTGTTTACTCGTATCCGAAGTGATTGGCTTCGCAATGTTAAGAGTTGCCGAGCCAGTTCTCAATGTAAAAGAGGGAAGCCTTGGTACGGCATTGCCCCATTTTTGTATCCTTTTATTCATGCTTTTCCTAATTCGAAAAAAGAGAGTGGTTTTAATTTCACCGAAGAAACAGGTGAAAGACTTGGACATAAAATTGTACATGATTTTGATACTGTCATTTTCTTTGCTGCTTCTATACTATTTCATCATCTATAAGAACCAAAAAGTAGAGGGCTTTATTAATCTTTTTTGGAGCATTGCCCTTGTTTCATTAACTTTTTTCACCTTGATTATCATGAGGCGCATTTTCTACAAAAACCTCCGTAACGCTGAGAATTCTTTAGAGGAACAATATGAGGAGGTTGGCAAATACATTCACTTCATAAAAAAACATAACCATGATCAGGGGCATCATCTTATCGCAATTCAACAAATGCTTAATAAAGGGCAATATGAAGAAACGAAACATTATCTAAGTGACGTGATGAAGGACTCCGCTTTAATCAGCGACATACTTCCTATCCATTCCATTGCGCTCAGCGCCCTGCTCCTTTCGTATAAGGATAAAGCCTTAAAGGAAGATATTCGTATTCACTATAAAATCAGCGATAGTCTGAGGGATTTTCCATGCAAGCTTTTTGAAACAAATAAAATATTTGGAAACCTGATCATGAATGCAGTGGAAGCCGTAAAAGAACTCGGTGATATTCCAGAACGGACAGTATATGTCCAGATTGATTCCGGAGAAGGTTACTACAGAATAGATGTAGGCAACTTTGGAGACGTAGAGCGGTTCGCTGAGGTGGTAGATCGGATTTTTGAAGAAGGATTTTCTACGAAAGGCAAGAAGGGAAGGGGATATGGCCTCCATATCGTTAAATCAGTCGTTGAGAAGCATCAAGGATTCATCTTTCCGGAGATCATCGATAGGATGATCGTCTTCAAAGTCAGGATTCCGAAGGAGTTAGGCGATGGTTAAGTTCACACCCAATTACTTGTCAAAAAAAATTTCGGAACAGATCATTTATTACAACCCTGATTTTCGTAGTAGGCAAGATAGCATACGATACGGGCTTGAGTGGATGCTTGCCGCCATCAATCAAATACTGCTGGTATTTATTATAGCTTGTTATTTTGACTGCGTGATACAAGCCATGGTCATCTTGTCGGCGGGCGGATTTTTGAGAATGTTTTCAGGGGGAAGCCACTTTAAAGGTTATTATTATTGTTTATTTTTCAGCACGTTTCAAATTATGGTGATCACGTACATATCCATAGAATTTGCTTTTCACTTCTCCCGGGGGATGAAATGGATGCTGATTGGCCTGATTGTCTTGTCATTTTTCATTTTCTTAAAAAAATCACCGAAACTGCATAAAAAGATGCAGGTATTCAGTCCTCAACAGAGAACAGAGATTAAATATAGGTCGATTTGCGTTTTTCTGGGTCTCATGCTGGTCAGCCTTTTGGTTGACAGCCAGCTTCAATACGGCATTTGGATCGCAATGATCATGCAAAGCATTACCTTGACTGACTCATGGCATAAAATCATCTTATCTTTTGATAAGAGGTTTAATAAAAAATAAAAGGGGACTAGGGAAATGGTGAAATTTATTACTTATTTGATTGGTGTATCCGCTTTGTTTTTCAATTCAATTACTTCACTAAGCAGCTGTTTCTGGTTTGCTTATGAACCGGAATTGCCTGAGGATTTAAAGAGTGACGATCATTGACGGTAAGAATATGCGTGATTGATGATGATCAAGATATTCTTGATTTTTTCAAAGAGGTTTCGGACAGCATCAGTCATGCTAGATTTGAATTAATCACAAGAGAAATAAGCGAGTTGATTTCCCACCTGGAGTCTGTGAATGAAGTCGATCTGGTCATTATCGATATCAATCTGAAGCAGTCAAGCGGTTTCGATTTAGCTGAATATCTGAAAGAGTATTATCCCAGTATCAGCATCATGTTCATGAGTTCCTACACAGAATACGCTCTGGATGGATATAAGTTTTATCCTATTGATTTTTTAGTCAAACCGATTAACATTTTAAGACTCAAATCAGCTGTAGAGCTTCTTCGAAATCATAAGGCTTTTTCAAAAAGAAACAATAAAAAGATAGGCATCAGTTCTAGCGGCAAAATTCATCTCGTAGATGTAGACAGCATTTTGTATATTGAAAAGGTGGGGAGAAAATCCTGCATAAATCTTGAAAATGGAAAGATCATTAAGTCAAGTCAATGTTTGATGACCCTTGAGGAAATGCTTAAAGGGAGCAACTTTTTTAGAACCCATCAGTCTTTCCTCGTTCCGTTGGATAAGATTGAGGAAATCATCCAAGACACCTACATGAAGTCGTATAATCTAAAAATTAAAAACTGCAAAAAGATTATCAATGTGAGCCGTAACAAATACCGTGAGCTCAAAGAACTTCTCACCGCGGTGATATAAAAGTAAAACTTTTACTTGATACAAGGCACGATGAATCGATTTAGCCAATCGATCATTGCGCCTTTATTTATGCTGCTGGACAGATGATTAAACAAGTATTGAAAATAAGAAAAGACTAAAAACTGATTTTCCTTTGCAGAACACTTTATGGATGGCGCGCATAAATGAGCTGAAACTAACCTCTCCTAATATTTTCGGCTTCTTCCTCCGTTTCCCTTCCTTAGAAAAGCATGATTTCCGGCTCCTGACTGCACAATACAAGGTAAAAAGGAGGCGGTTCTATGGGGACGGTCGTATCTTTTAACAATGAAAAACAAAAGAAGCAGATCAATTTGGAAAAAAAGCTTCTGCGCGAACTGTCTTTGGAAAAAATGCTGAATTCTGCGGAGGAATGCTTTGCTCCTCTTTTTCATTTTTTTTCTAAGCACACGGATATTTTGTATGACGGCTGCATCGATTTTGCCATTGAGGCCTATTTGCTGGGAGCCGAGTACGGAAAGTTCGGCTATCACGGAGAGCCCGTTCAACGAGCGATGGTCCGCTCAGAAAAAGAAGAAAAACAGCTTCTGCACGAGCTTTATGAATATGCGGTGAGCTGGTCTGAGGCTTTTAATATTCAAGCGGCTCATGAACCACTCTATTATGCTTGCGAATACTTCATCCAAAGCTGGTGGAAGGAAGGCTTCAGCGAGCGGGAAAGACGCTTTAAGCTTCGGCTCAGATAATTTATGTAAAAGTGCGGCCAAGCTGAATCATATTTCCTTTCCTTGTCCCATATGTTGTAGTAAGGACGAGCGGGAGGGAAAGGGATGAAGAAAAAAATAAAATGGCTCGGGTTTTTACTCGGCTTTGTCGTTTTATTATGTTTATTTCAATATCAATTTCACAATGATGATTCTTGGCGGTCATGGAATCTTCCGTTGAGCGGCAAGATCATTTATATTGATCCTGGACACGGGGGCGCGGATGGAGGAGCATCAAGCGGTGAACTCCTTGAAAAAGATGTGGCGCTTGAAGTATCCCTTAGAATCAGGGACTATCTCCAGGAACAGGGCGCCTTGGTGTTGCTGACGCGGGAGGACGATCATGATCTCGCTCCTGAAGAAACGAAGGGGCTCAGCAGAAGGAAAGCGGAAGACTTGCGGAAAAGGGTCGACGTGATCAACAATTCTGAAGCCGACCTTTACCTCAGCATCCATTTGAATGCGATTCCTTCCGCCCGATGGAGCGGTGCGCAAAGCTTCTTTTACGGGCAATATGAAGAAAACGAACGGGCCGCCAAGTTTATTCAGGATGAATTAAGACATAATCTTGAAAACACGACGCGGAAGGCAAAGCGGATACACGGCATTTATTTGATGCAAAATGTGAAAAAGCCGGGGGCCCTCGTCGAGATCGGGTTTTTGTCAAATCCGAAAGAAGCAAAACAGCTGGCCAAGCCCAAATATCAGGACAAAATCGCGGCATCCGTATATAAAGGTGTATTGCGCTACTTTACAGAAGACAGAGACCCTCCTGAATAAGAGGGTTTCTTTTTGTGTCAAAGACACTATAAGGAAAGATATGCTATACTTATTTTGTAAACGAATACAACAAAGGGTGAGATCAATGTTGCGAGAAGACGATGTAAAAAAAATAGTCGGCGATTTGGACGAGCCATTTCTTCACAAGCCGCTCAGAGAGCTGGATGCCGTCAAGGAAATTAAAATAAAACCCGAAAAACGGCACGTCAGCGTAAAGGTGGCGCTCGCAAAAACGGGATCTGCCGAACAAATGCAGCTTCAGCAGGAAATCGTCATACGGTTAAAAGAAGCCGGTGCAGAGACGGTCGGCCTGCGTTTTGAGGAGCTGCCTGAAGAAGTCGTGATGAATAATCAAGAGTCTGCCCAAGGGCAGGATCAATCTCTGCTGAATAGTGAAAAACAGCCTGTGTTTTTAGCGGTGGCAAGCGGTAAAGGCGGCGTCGGCAAGTCGACGGTGTCCGTCAATTTGGCTGTGTCTTTGGCTCGAATCGGAAAGAAAGTCGGATTAATCGACGCCGATATTTACGGATTCAGCGTTCCGGATATGATGGGAATCACTGTACGGCCGACGATTGAAGGAGAAAAGGTCGTGCCGGTTGAAAGATTCGGAGTCAAAGTAATTTCGATGGGATTTTTTGTTGAAGACAATGCCCCTGTCATTTGGAGAGGCCCTATGCTTGGAAAAATGCTGAATAACTTTTTCCATGAGGTTGAATGGGGAGATGTCGATTATATTATCTTAGACCTGCCGCCGGGAACAGGCGATGTAGCGCTTGATGTTCACTCAATGCTTCCAAGCTGCAAAGAGGTGATCGTGTCGACGCCGCACCCTACTGCCGCGTTTGTCGCTGCAAGAGCGGGCGCGATGGCTTTGAAGACCGATCATGAAATCTTGGGAATCGTTGAAAATATGGCTTATTACGAAAGCGTCAAAACAGGCGAAAAAGAATACGTATTCGGCAAAGGCGGAGGCGAGAAGCTCGCAGAAGAACTCGGTGTTCCGATTCTGGGCAAAATTCCGCTGAAGCAGCCCGATTGGGATGACAGCGAATTTGCGCCGTCCGTTTATGATGAAAGTCATCCGACCGGTGCCATTTATTTGGATATCGCCAAAAAAATCGACGAAAGCATTGGCGTAAAAGCTTAAAGATCAGAAAAAGCTTCCTCCGCGGAAGAAGCTTTTAGTGAATGAAAAGCGGCTTAGCTTTGTTTTTCTTCGCCGCCTTTCATTTCTTCTTTCATGCTTTCAGAAGCAGCTTTTTTCAGTTCCTCTTCAAACTGCTTTCTGTAGAGCGGGCTTGACAGAGTGTCAGATATGACTTCCTGCAGGTGGGTTCGGAATTCCTGGCTTCTGACAAGTTCACCGTATTTTTTGGTCATTTCAGGATCCTGCATGACCTGCATCAGCATTTTTTGGTACTCAGGATCTTTCATCAGTTTTTTCAGCACTTTTTCATGTTCATTTTGAAGTGTTTTGGCAAAGCCTTCTGCGAATTTTGGATCTTCGAAGACTTTTTTCCAAAATTCAGCTCCTTTTTTGGAGGTCATTGTTTTTTCAACGGTTTCTTTGACGGTTTTTTCATCCATCACAAGTGTTTCATTTAATTTGTCATCATTTAATATTTCTTGAATCGCTTTTTTTCCGTCATCTGTCTTTAATATATCGACAACCATCTTTTTGGTTTGATCATAGTCCATCTCAGCTGCTTGGTCCGTGGGAGCACAAGCTGTTACAGATAGAAACAGAAAACAGCTTATCGATAGCATTGTGGTCTTGAACATGCTTAAGCTCCTTTCGAAAACTCGTCTTACCTTTAATATGAATGTCTTTTATAAATTTATACATAACAAAATATCGCTGCTACAGCGTTTACTTAGGGGTTGGGAAGTCTACAATGAAAAGCCGTAATCTCGTCCGATTTTTCTTTTCCGTGTTGGGTGTCGGAGCTTTGACTACAAGTATTGTCGGTTTTGCCATTGAGTGGGGAAGATATAAGGAGCTGTTTCTTTCCTTCGAGGTATTGGAGATTCTTTCTGTTCTATTTTGGTTTATCGGGGTTGGCATGATCTTTAGCGTGATTGCTCAAATGGGGTTTGTGATTTTCTTAACGATTCACCGTTTTGCACTGGAAATCTTCAGATCTCATTCTTTGTGGAATTCGATTCAGCTGTTTTTGATTGTATTTGTCGCGTTTGATTTGGTTTACTTGCGTTTTCTGTTTTTTGAAAAAGAGGGAGGCTCCATCATTCCGTATATTTGGCTGCCGCTCTTTATTTTGGCGGTAAGCATTGCGGCCGCTTATGCAAAGCAAAAACAGTCCTCTAAAAAAACGTTCGTTTCCGCATTATTTCTAATGTTTGTTTTTACTGTGATGGAGTGGTTCCCGGCGTTAAGGGTCAATGAAGAGGACTGGCTCTATTTAATGCTGCTTCCTTTATTAGCCTGCAACGCTTTTCAACTTTTAATGCTCCCAAAATTTCAGGCCCGCGCTTAGACCGGTTGCTATTTTACTTCTGATGATTTTGCATCCGTATTTGCGATTAAATCGCTGACGGTTACATTTTTGAGTCCCTTGCTTCTGAGGTGGTGCACGATCTCAGGCAGGGCTTCTTTTGTTTGTTTGGCCGAATCTGAAGCGTGAAAGAGCACGATATCACCAGCGCTCACCGTTTCATTTACGTTTTGTACGATCTTTTGAACCCCCGGGTTCGTCCAGTCATCCGAATTAATACTGTAGTGAACGACGGTATAGCCGTACTGTTTAGCGACATCGAGTACGTCTTTATTAAACTGGCCGGTCGGCGGCCTTAAAAGCGTGAGGTCCTCAAGACCGAGTTTTTGAAAAGAGTTTTGTGCTTTTGTTAAGTCTTTTTTGATTTCGCTTTTCTTCATTTGCGAATAGTTTTTATAAGCATAGCCCATGCTCCCGATCTGATGACCGTCTTTACGGATTCTTTCCACGACATCCGGATGGCGCTCCGCCCATGAAGCTGAAAGAAAAAAGGTCGCATCTTTAATACCGTTTGCTTTTAATGTATCTAAAATAGGCATGGCCTTTTGATCTCCCCAGCTGATATTAAAGGTAAGAGCGACTTCGTTTGTATCTGAGTCTCCTCTATATACCGCTTTTGCTCCGCTTTCTGTAGAAAACACAGGAAGAGGGAGCAGGTTTTGTACATAAAAAAAGCTTGCTGTCGCAAAAGCGGCTATCATAATAATGATTAACTGCTTAATCCGTTTCATATGCCACACATAAAAATGGTTCACAGAGAAACTCCTCCTTGTCCATGCTGCTTTGTATTCATCCTATGCTTGTTTAAAATAGAACATAACAATAATTCATCTTAAGAAAAAAATTAAAAAGAGGGTTGACCAGATTTGAATTAACATGTTATATTATTATTCGTCGCTGATAAACAGCTGACATGAAAAAGCTCCAACAAATAATTTTGAAAAAAGTTATTGACAAATATGTGGGCTTGATGTTATATTATTAAAGCCGCTGAACGAAGCGGAAATGATCTTTGAAAACTAAACAAGACAAACGTACCTGTTAATTCATTAAATAAATCGCACATGCGAATGTGCGTAGTCATTATCAAACTTCATGGAGAGTTTGATCCTGGCTCAGGACGAACGCTGGCGGCGTGCCTAATACATGCAAGTCGAGCGGACAGATGGGAGCTTGCTCCCTGATGTCAGCGGCGGACGGGTGAGTAACACGTGGGTAACCTGCCTGTAAGACTGGGATAACTCCGGGAAACCGGGGCTAATACCGGATGCTTGATTGAACCGCATGGTTCAATTATAAAAGGTGGCTTTTAGCTACCACTTACAGATGGACCCGCGGCGCATTAGCTAGTTGGTGAGGTAACGGCTCACCAAGGCAACGATGCGTAGCCGACCTGAGAGGGTGATCGGCCACACTGGGACTGAGACACGGCCCAGACTCCTACGGGAGGCAGCAGTAGGGAATCTTCCGCAATGGACGAAAGTCTGACGGAGCAACGCCGCGTGAGTGATGAAGGTTTTCGGATCGTAAAACTCTGTTGTTAGGGAAGAACAAGTACCGTTCGAATAGGGCGGTACCTTGACGGTACCTAACCAGAAAGCCACGGCTAACTACGTGCCAGCAGCCGCGGTAATACGTAGGTGGCAAGCGTTGTCCGGAATTATTGGGCGTAAAGCGCGCGCAGGCGGTTTCTTAAGTCTGATGTGAAAGCCCCCGGCTCAACCGGGGAGGGTCATTGGAAACTGGGGAACTTGAGTGCAGAAGAGGAGAGTGGAATTCCACGTGTAGCGGTGAAATGCGTAGAGATGTGGAGGAACACCAGTGGCGAAGGCGACTCTCTGGTCTGTAACTGACGCTGAGGCGCGAAAGCGTGGGGAGCGAACAGGATTAGATACCCTGGTAGTCCACGCCGTAAACGATGAGTGCTAAGTGTTAGAGGGTTTCCGCCCTTTAGTGCTGCAGCAAACGCATTAAGCACTCCGCCTGGGGAGTACGGTCGCAAGACTGAAACTCAAAGGAATTGACGGGGGCCCGCACAAGCGGTGGAGCATGTGGTTTAATTCGAAGCAACGCGAAGAACCTTACCAGGTCTTGACATCCTCTGACAACCCTAGAGATAGGGCTTCCCCTTCGGGGG
>NZ_CP150261.1:192500-985000 GCF_037976065.1 Bacillus sp. FSL L8-0193
ATGTATTGATCGACTGGTTCACCGCTTACCATGGAGACAATGTATGCCAGAACCGAGTAATTGGAGTCTCTATAATCCCATTTCCCAGTTGGGTATTTTACGCCTCGTTTTTCGATATCTTTCATTAAATCTTCCGGCGAAATATATCCGTGGCCTTCTTTGTGCCCCCTAATCCCTGATGTGTGTGTCAAGAAATGATAAAGGGTGATCTTTGAGCCGTTTGGAAAGTCAGGAAGATACTTAGAAACGGGGTCATTTACTGATAGCAATCCCTTTTCCTCAAGCTGTAAAATTGCCGTTGCAATAATGGCTTTTTGTGATGACCCAACATAAAAGACGGTGTCCGGTGTATTGGGGACCATTTCCTCGCGGTTTGCATATAAATACCCTTTGCTTGTCACAACGTTTCCGTCTTCTACAATTAATGCTGTGCCGCTGAATCCAATGCTTTTTAAATATTGATCCAATTGAGCATTATCATTTTTTGTGATGATAGGGTTCTTTTTTGTTTCATTTTGATTTGTCTTCTTCTTTGCTTCAGGCTGTTCTTTTTTTTCAGTTGCCTGTAGTTGATTTTCTTGGTGATCTCGCATACCGCTTGGAAGTGCAAGATAAATTACCGCACAAACAAGAAGAAAGGAAAGAATGATGAGCCTTCTTTTTGTTTTCTTCTTTTTTCTTTTCTTTATTCGCGTTCTGTATGTTCTTGCCATGGCGAGTACTCCTTCTTTTATATGTGACGTATTTACTGACGCAATAACCCCTTAAAAAGTTTCTTCAAAATGCTAATATTTTCATACATGGTTTGGGATAATGCCAAAATTTACATTTTGTTTACACTTGAATAAGAACAAATGTTCGTATAAAATAAAGATGTGAGGTGAGACGATGAATAAGCTGTTGTATCGTTCAATGGAAGACGGTTTTCCGGTAGAAATCATTTACATGAAAGAAAGTAGTTTTTCTAAACGGGCGATTCTCGTGAAAGAAATTAAAAACGGTTATGTGAAAGCATTTTGCTTCCAAAAACAGCAGTTCAGAATGTTTAAGATAGAGGCCATTTTAACCGTGTTCCCCTATAAAAAAAGAAGCATAGCTCATTATGCCTAAAAGCTGCTCTTTCATCTTGCTGTCTTCTTTTCTGTATTCCCTTCCTGTTTTGATATTCCATCTTTTGTTATAATGAATGTAAATTCGATTTAAAGAGAGCGGGCGTTTTACATCTATGCTTCAGACGATCAATAAAACACTTGGTAAGATTATGCCTTTACTGACGCCTTTAAGTGTTGTCAGCGGGGTGTTGCTTGCGGATTACTTAAATGGGCTGGCGGGTCTTGTGCCGTGGATTTTTGCGTTTATGACATTTGCCGGCAGCCTTGGGGCAAATTTTCAGTCGCTGAAAACAGCGATGGTTCATCCCTTGCCGATGCTACTCGCTTTATTTGTTTTGCACATATTTATGCCTGTTCTGGCATGGGGCACGGGGCATCTTGTGTTTAGCGGAGATTCATTAACGATTACAGGGCTTACCCTTGGTGTTGTCATTCCGACGGGTATTACGAGTATGATTTGGGCTGCCATGTATAAAGGAAACATCGGCTTAACCCTATCGATTATTTTAGTGGACACGATTCTTTCGCCTTTCATCGTTCCGTTCAGTCTTTCCATCCTGGCCGGGGCGCATGTTGAAATGGATGTAATCGGTATGATGAAAGGTTTAGTCGGAATGATTGTGATTCCTTCTTTGTTAGGAATGCTCGTCAATCAATTTTCAATACCGGAGCGGACAGCGCGTTTAAGCGCAAATTGCGCTCCATTTTCGAAAATCGGGTTAGCCGCCGTGGTGGCGATTAACAGCTCAGTTGTCGCTCCTTACCTGAAAAACGTCGATTTAAAGTTTTTAACGATAGCCGTTACGGTTTTTTTGGTGGCATTTACTGGATACATGACAGCTTGGCTGATCGGTCGGCTGATGAAACGGCCCCAGGAGGAAATCGTGGCTTTAATTTTTACCGGAGGAATGCGGAATATTAGCGCCGGCGCTGTGTTGGCCACCGGATTTTTTCCGCCGCAAGTGGCGGTGCCCGTTGTCATCGGCATGCTGTTTCAGCAGATCCTGGCTGCGCTATATGGGCATTTGCTTGCAAGAAGCGAGCTGAAAAAAACGTATCATTTAGACAAAAAAACGAGTCTGCCCTCATAGTTGGCAGACTCAAACCTTACAGGAGAGAAAAACAATGAAAACCAATAGGGTAAGTGTGATGATTTGGACTTTAATTTCCGCATTTTTGTTTTGTTCTTTATTAGTCACAGCTTCACTTTCTCCGCCCGCTCATTCAGGCCCCCATGCTAATGAGTTTGGCACTTTGGGGATGTGGGCGGCAATCGGAACCGTTTTACTCTTTTATATCCTTCCCCTTGCTGTTTATATGGCCGGGTTTGATGCGATGAAGTTTGTAATGGCTGTTCTTTGCGGAATTGGATTAATCATCACGCTGACCATGATTCCAGTGGTTATGTTGATTGGCGCTTTTGGCGGATATGCTTCTGCTTTATTGGGCGTCGTATGCCTTTGCATTCTGTCAGCGATCGTGAATGTGATTTGGTTAGTCGCCGCTTTTCGCAGGCCGTCAGCGGCTGCTTCTTTCTAATATTTAAAAACCGCTTTCCCGCGTTGTGTTCAAGTTCGCCAAGCTCCTTTTGCGATCAGGTGGACGTTTCCCCCGATGTGAATTTCTATGCTGTTTTCCGTTGTGTGCGCTTCAATATAAAGCAGGGAAGGCCGGTTTATTTCATACCCTTGTTCAGCCCTTATGCTGAGGTCATTTTGATTAAAATAACCGTGATGCAGTAAATATCCTGCGAGATCCCCGATTGCGCTTCCTGTTGCCGGATCTTCGGGAACGCTGAGACAGTCGCAAAAAACTCGTGTATTGATGTGATTTTGTTCATGATAGGTTTCCGTAGAAAAAACGAGCAGACTGGCTTCTGTTTCTTTCATAAAAGCTTCAAACCGATCCTTGTTGATTTTGCATTTTTTAACTGCACTTAGCGAATTTAACGGGGCGATAACTGCTGGCAGACCTGTGGAAACCTCTTGTATCGGGAAATCCAAATCCATATCACATGTGTCGATACCGAGTACTTCTGCCATCATTTCTTTATCAAAAGTTCGATTAAATACAGGCGGATTTTGCTTCATCCAAATGATCTGATCTTCACCTTTGTCAAACGTCACCGGTATTGCGCCTGCTCGAACATTTAAAATGACGCTTGAAGATGGTTCAGTTTCGATTTCATTCTTTATGATAAACGCTGTGCCCAGCGTCGGATGTCCTGCAAACGGAATTTCTTTTTCCGGGGTGAAGATTCGGACATCATACCCGCTGTTTTCCTGTTTCCCTAATATAAATGTTGTTTCGGAAAAATTAATTTCCCTAGCTATTTTTTGCATTTTATCACTTGATAGGTTCTTTTCTGCTTTAAAAACGGCGAGCTGGTTTCCTGTATATTTTGTTTCTGCAAACACGTCCACAAGGTAAAATTCCATCCGATGTCTCTCCCCTTTAAAATGACCTTCCTGCCCTAAAGGCAGTTTTACATATCTTACATGAGATGAGAATCATTGAACAGTCTAAAAAAATAAAGAAGAGCGGATCCCGCTCTTCCTAATAAAGCAAATACTTCTTTCTGATATTCATAAACCGTTTTTGATCTGCTTCGTATTTTTTGACGATTTCATCAATTGAAGCGCCTTGTTCAATCATAGCTTTGACCCATCCATTCCCGATCAGACGGTTGAAATTGCCTGAAGGGAGGAACTCAAAGTCGTCCGGGTAGAGGTCATGGACGGTTTTGATGATCGCGATACCGGTATTTACAGGCTTAAAAGCGGACCTGTTTGTCACGTAAAGCTCCACCCCGTGGCACAGTTTATTTTGATGCTTTGAAAATGTCGGAGTGAACGAGGCGGCTCTGAATCGGACGCCAGGAAGCTTCAGACCGTTTAATTTTTCGGCGAGTTCCGTACTTTTCATGTAGGGCGCACCAATTAATTCAAAAGGCTTTGTCGTGCCCCTTCCTTCTGACATATTGGTTCCTTCAATTAAACCTGTGCCCGGGTAGACGATGCCCGTATCCGGCGTCGGCATGTTCGGGGAAGGCAGGACGAAAGGAAGACCAGTGTCTTCAAAGAACATCTGTCGCTTCCACCCTTTCATTTTGATGATGGTTAAATCGGCGCCGATGTTAAATTCGTCATTAAACAGCTTTGCCAGTTCTCCTGCGGTCATTCCGTGCTTTAAAGGGATGGGATACATTCCGACAAATGAAGAATAATCTGGATCAAGGACAGGTCCTTCAACTTTTAAGCCGCTTTGCGGGTTTGGCCGGTCAAGAACAATGAATGGAATGCCGTTTTCTTTTGCCGCCTCCATCGCATATGCCATTGTGTAAATGTAAGTGTAAAACCGCGTTCCGACATCTTGGATGTCAAATAGCAGGACGTCAACGTTTTTCAACATCTCCGGTGTCGGTTTTCTCGTATCTCCGTAAAGGCTGTAGACGGGGAGACCGGTTTTTTCATCAATATAAGAGTCAACCTTATCGCCGGCTTGAGCGTCTCCCCTTACACCGTGCTCTGGACCATAGAGAGCGGTCAGCTCAATACCGGGGGCTTGGTGAAGCAAATCGATGCTGCTTGTTAATGCTGAATTGACACCGGTTGGATTTGTGATGAGACCGACCCTTTTTCCTTTTAATATGCTTTTCTTGTTCATGATCACTTCAATACCCGGTGAGACCTTTGCTTTCTTTTCTTTGTCCGGAAAGGCCGCTGCTGCGGTTAATGTACTGAAAACAAACATTCCCGCAAGCAGCCAGATCGCTTTTTTTCTCATTATGACCCTCCTTTGTGAAGCGGCTTGCCGTTTTTAATATTCAACCCGTAGCCGAACGGGTAAAGGGTTTCTCCGGGGCGTGTGACCGAAGGAATGTCTACGGGCAATGTTCCTTTAGGCTTTGCCTTTCCGAAGATAACTTCCACTCCGGCCGGAATATTCGGCTGCCTGAAGCCCCCGTTTGCATAGCCTTTAAAGCCGTATACTGCGATCACGGCAGCGGCTTCTTCAAAATTTGCCGTGTCATAAGGGTTTCGTAAGCTCATTAAGACAAATTTTTTCCCGTTTGCCTGAGCGTATTTCATGGCGGCGCGCGGAAAAGCAGTTGCCAACTTGCTTGAGTCTTGAATGCTGTCATCAATGACACCGTCGTTCACAACAGGATCGTTTTTGACTACATATGATCCTGTGATGACATAATCGGCCTCGTCAATTTTCTTTTGAATCTCTTCATCAAACGCTTTTTCTGCAAATCGATATTCGACGACCTTGATGTTTTTATTTATTTTGCTGATGGTTTTGGCGATTGCTGCTGTTTGCTCTTCGTATGGGGCGAGAATGAGGACGGTATCCCCTTTTTTCGGTTTGAATGGCAAGGTGCTTTTTTCATTTTTAAGAATGGTGACGCTTTCTCTTGCCATTTTCCTTTCGGATTTCATGTGTTTGTTGCTGCCGACCGTTTTCAAGGCGTATTTGATTTTTTTCTGAAGCGGTTCGGAGCCGGTGTGATCGATGATACCGCGGTTTATTTTTAATTGAAGGATTCGCTCCACCGACTGATCGATTTGTTCGATAGGGATCTCACCTTTTTTAACGGCTGTCAGAAGAGCTTCGAATACACGCGCTAGATTTTTTTCGGTCTCAAGCGATGTGACTTGTGCGGGCATGAGGGCGATGTCGACTCCTGCTTTGACAGCCATGACGACGGCTTCCTCCTGTCCGAAATTATCAGAAATGGCTTTCATATTTAAAGCGTCTGTTACGACAACGCCCTTAAAGCCGAGGTCTTTGCGGAGAAGGTCTGTCATGACTTTTTTGGAAAGTGTTGCAGGCACCATGATGTCCTCGCCGTCTTTTTTGCTTTTATAGGTTGTATTGTCAAAGGCGGGGAACTGGACATGCGCTGTCATGATCATGTCAATCCCTGCATCGATCGCTTTTTGAAATGGCGCAAGTTCAATGCTTCTCAGCCTTTTTTCATCATGCGGAACAAGCGGCAATCCGTAATGACTGTCAACCGCTGTATCGCCGTGTCCGGGAAAGTGCTTTGCTGTAGCGATCATTTGCTCGTCCTGCAGGCCCTTCATCATCTGGATGCCGAGCTTTGAAGTCAGCTCAGGCTTGGAACTGAAAGAACGAACGCCGATGACCGGGTTGCCGGGATTGTTGTTGACATCAAGTACAGGACTGAAGTTCACGTTGATGCCCAGCGATGCTAATTCTTTTCCGATGATTTTTCCTGATTTGAAGGCATTTTTGCTGCTTCGCGATGCACCGACTGCCATATTCCCGGGCAGGTTTGTGCCTGATTCAAGTCTGGTGACAATCCCGCCTTCCTGATCGATCGTGATAAAGAGCGGAATGTCAGGACTCGCTTTTTGCAAGCCGTCCGTTAACCGTACAGTCTGCTCTGTGCCTGTGACATTTTCAGCAAAAAGAATGACACCGCCGAGCCGGTATTTTTGAATGATTCCCGCGACTTCGTCATTCATTTTTGTTAATCCTTTGGCGTTCGATTCCCCTTTTTTCTTCCAGTTTCTAAAGTCAGGCATCAGCATTTGTCCGATTTTCTCTTCAAGCGACATGCTGCTGACCATTTGTTTGAGGTGTTGTTCCGGCTGCTGTTTCGCTTCTGCTTCGCGAGCGGCGGGCTGCAAAGCGAGAGACGATAACAGCAATGCAATCAACGCGCATTGAAGAAATCTTTTCATATAAGGGTCGCCTCCTATTGGTGATGTAACGCCTCGTAAATAGCTGTAATGACGCTGCCGTACTTTCCGGTTGCAAATGCGTCACCTTCAAATTGATTCGGGTTTTCTTTAGGGTTGATGACAGGAGAGTGCTTTTTATTGGTTAACAACACAATGCCGATTTGATACACGGGATCGATGATAGTGACGGTTCCCGTCCAGCCGGTATGGCCGTATGCCTTGTTGCTGGCGTGCTTGCCGAACATCCACTCCATATCGGTATTGCCGTTAAGCCGCCATCCTAGTCCATATGTGGGATTTGTTTTTGACGGCTCAGTAAATTGTGAAATGACCGAACGGCTGAATAGATGCTGTTTCCCGTAACCCCCGCCGTTCAGCATGACTTGAAGGAGCACTGCTGCGTCGTCAACGGTGGAAAAAAGGCCGGCATGCCCAGAGACGCCTTCCATTGAATAGAACGCTTTTTCATCGTGGACTTCCCCTTGAAGCGTGTAAGTTCTGATATTTGGAAACAAGATGGTGCCATCTCTGGTGTTTCCCTTTCGTTCCGTAGCTGCAAAATGCGGCGGTTTAAAGCCCTTTTGGAGCGGATTAAACAAAGTATGCCGCAACCCGAGAGGCCGGTAAAATTGGTTTTCAACAAAGGTATCTAAACGCTCGTTTGTGACTTTTTCTATGATCAGCCCGAGGAGCATATAGTCGATGTCACTGTAAATTTGTTTTGTGCCGGGTTCATATGACAAGGGGGTTTTGACAAGATATTCAAGCGTTTTGCTCCGTGACTGAGAGTAGAGGTGTCCGGCTGCTTTCGGGTCGTAATAGTTCCAGCTTGCAGGGAAGCCTGCGTGATGGTGGAGCAAATCTATGACGCGGAGCCGGTTTTTTCCCTTTACATCGTCTTCCGGGTGATCATTGAAATCAGAAAGATAATGTGAAATGTTTTTGTTCAAGTCAAGCTTTCCGGTGCTCACTAAATGCTGCAAGGCAAAATTGACGGCATACATTTTTGTATTGGAGGCGAGGTCAAACATCGTGTTTGCTTTCATTTTTTTTGGATGTTTGAGCGTCGAGAGGCCGTTGTATTTCTGCTTGTAGCCGTATGCTTCTTTTTTGACGATTTTTCCGTCTTTTATCAAAATCAAGGCAGCCCCGGGAAAGCCCGCTTTGACATCCTGTTCGATCAGACGGTCCACGACTTTAAGCTTTTCCGAAGAAAAACCGGCTTCTTCAGGTGTTTTCGCCTTCGTTAATACGGGATATGTCAGCTGACCTGTTGTCTCGTTCGCAATTGCAGTCTGTGCTGATGACTGAAGCGGGAAAAAGCATGTCAGCAACAATAGGGACGATGCTGCAGCGCTGATCATAAACTTTTTCAGCTTGCTTCACTCCTTTCTGTCAAAAAATGCATAGTGGGAATTTTAAACAAACGTTTAATCAAATTCAACTGCCATATCGTCTTTAAAACCAAAGAGATATGTTAAGGCAAAGCCGGCAGCATAGGAAATAAACAAACCGAGAATATACAAAAGAACTTGGTGGGTATGGACTAAAAATGACAAAGGAAGACCTGATACGCCTATCGATTCGGTCGCGATTTTGAAATACGCTTGAAAGGCTCCACCTACTCCGGCGCCGAGGCACGCGGTTAAAAACGGACGTCCGAGTGGAAGAGTTACACCGAATATGAGCGGTTCACCGATTCCGAGCAGGCCTGACGGCAGTCCGCCGGCAATGGCTCTTTTGAGCTTTGCTTTTTTTGTTTTGAAATAGATCGCAAAAGCGGCGCCTACTTGACCTGCGCCCCCCATAGCCAGAATCGGCAGCAACGGGTCATCGCCGATTGAATTGATTAATTCCATATGAACGGGTGTCAATCCCTGGTGCAGTCCGGTTACGACGAGCGGAAGGAAGGTGGCCCCCAGTACAAAGCCGGCGATAATGCCGCCGAGATCTAAGATGGCGAGAAGTCCTGACGTAATGGCGTCAGATATCAAGCCGCCGACAGGCATGAAGACAACGTAAGTGACGATTCCTGTGATGAGAAGGGAGACTGTAGGTGTGATGATGATGTCGAGTGAATGAGGTACAAGGCGCCTGACCCGTTTTTCGAGAAAAGCGATAAATGCAGCTGCGAATAAAATACCGATTAAACCGCCGCGTCCCGGCAAAAGCGCTTCACCGAAAAGCGAAATATCACCAACGGCCGGGTTAATGATTAAAATACCGGCTAATCCGCCGAGTGCGGGGGAGCCGCCGAATTCTTTCGCCGTATTGACCCCGACCAGGATGCCCAAATACGTAAATAAACCTGAACCTATTACCGTTAAAATAATGGCGGTTTGTGATGTTTCAGCGAGCCAGCCTGCTTGGATAACGGCTTTGGTGATTCCGGTAATCAAGCCTGAGGCGACCAAAGCGGGGATCAGCGGTATAAAAATGCTTGCGATCCGCCGAAGAAACAATTTAAAAGGCGTCGCGTTTTTCTTGGAAATCTCAGCTTTATGTTTGGCTGCGGATTGTTTTAAGTCAACGTCTTCCGCGGATTGAAGCAACTTCCCGAATTCGTCTGATACGTGCTGTACGACGCCGGTGCCGAGGATAATCTGAAGCGTTTCCTCCTCAACGACGCCAATCACGCCTTCAAGCGCTTTGATTGAGCCGATGTCGGTTTTTTGACTGTTGACAGGCGTGATGCGCAGGCGCGTCATACAATGGGTATAATCCGCGACGTTAGACGGGCCGCCGATGTGTTGTAAAATCAGTTTTGCCAGGCCGGCATATTTTTTCTCATCGCTCATTTTATATCCCCCTTTTTTACAATTCGCTCATTCCCATCATGCGGATGGCCGCTTTTGTTTGATCAATATACTGAATGATGTCCTCGTAGCGCTCCGCGGCTATGCCTAAAAACAGAATGTCAATCATGTAAAGCTGAGTTAAACGAGAGGAGGTGGCGGCGCTGCGAAACGGCGCTTCGTTTGAGCATGACGTATACAGGGCGATATCGCTTAATGAAGAGACAGCAGACTGTCCAAACCGCGTCAGTCCAATGGTTTTAATGCCATGTTTTTTGGCGAGTCTGACTGCATTGGCGATTTCATGCGTTTCTCCTGAATGGGATATGGCAAACAGAACGTCATTCTCGCCGGCATTGGCGATTAATGTCGCGACAAGATGCATATCACTAAAAGCGGTGGCTTTTTTATTGATGCGCAAAAATTTCTGCTGGGCATCTTGTGCGACGATTCCTGAAGCCCCGATCCCGCAAAAATGAACCGTTTCTGCGTTGATCAGTATTTGAATCGCTTTTTGAAGATCTTCGTGGTCAATGTTTTCAAAGGTATCGCGAATCGCCTGAATCGAATTGCTGGTTGTTTTTTGAACGATTGAATGGAGCGGCTCTTGCGGTTCGATATCCCGGTATCCCTGATCAGACGGTTTCATTAAATCGCCGGCGACCCTCATTTTTAAATCTTGAAAGCCTTTCAGCCCCAGAGATTTGCAGAGCCGTATTGCCGCCGCCCCGCTTGTCTTTGCCGAAGAGCTCACCTCTTGAATGGTGCCGTTTACGACCTCGTGTGGGTTTTTCAAAATGTATTCGGCAAGCTTTCGTTCAGATTGCGGCAATCTGTGAAGCATATTCTGAATGATTTCCAATCCTCCTGCAGCCATTGTTTCTTCCTTTCTTCTTTAAACTTGGTCTTCATAAATGGATAGAGCTTTTTCGATATCGCCTTCTGATTTCTCAAGCAGGTTTTCGGAAGCGGCCGCATCTTCGTTTGTTTTCAGCATGATGATGGCGGTTTTGACTTGGTTATGGGATTTTTCTAACGCTAGTGCCGCCGCTTCTTTTGGAACACCTGTGACCGTTTGGATGATGCGAATCGCCCGCTCCTTTAATTTGTCATTGCTTACTTTTACGTCTACCATGAGGTTTTCATAGACTTTTCCCATTTTGATCATGGCCGCCGTTGAGATCATGTTTAAAATCATTTTATGAGCGGTTGCTGCTTTCATTCTCGTCGATCCGGCAATAACTTCAGGGCCGACGACCACTTCTATGCTGTGATCTGACACCTGGCTGATCGCCGAGTTTTCGTTGCATGTCAGTGAGACGGTCTTGGCGCCACTTTCCCTGGCATACTTCAAAGCGCCGAGAACGTATGGAGTCCGACCACTGGCGGCGATTCCGATTACGGTATCATTGTTTGAGAGGTTAACGGCTGATAAATCCCGTCTGCCGAATGCCTCGTGATCTTCAGCGCCTTCGACGGCTTTGTACAGAGCTTTTTCTCCTCCTGCAATGATGCCAATGACCGACTCGGGAGATATGCTGAACGTCGGCGGGCATTCAGCTGCATCGAGTACGCCGAGTCTCCCGCTTGTACCGGCACCGATGTAGATGATCCGTCCCCCTTTCTTTAACGACCCGACGGCGAAGTCAACGGCGGTCTTAACTTCTGGTAAGACTTCTTGTACAGCTTCGGCCACAGTTTTGTCTTCATCATTGATGATTTTCAAAATATCAATCGTCTTTGCCTGGTGAATGCGCCTGGATCTTTCATTCCGGCGTTCGGTCGTTAATGAACCTAAATGGCTGTTTTCCATCGACAACTCCTCCTGATGATGAAGTGCATATATTTCTTAATTTTCAGTATATTAAGGGTGGAATATTATTTCAATAACAAAAGGTAAATATTAAAATTTTATTTCAATGAAGTTCTAAACAACGGATTGCCGACATAAAATAAAGCGCAGATGAACTGCGCTTATGTTCAGGTATTACAGCTCGTCTATTTGGTGTTCGGAAATCACGCGGAAGCCTTCTTTTTTCAGAAGCGCCGCCGTAACGCCGTTGCCGGCTATTTTTTGGCTTGAGAAACTTCCATCGTATATATGGCCGCTACCGCAAGACGGGCTGTTTTCCTTCAACACGATCGTATCAGCCTTGATTTGCCTTGCCATCTCCAATGTTAGATAAGCTCCTTTTATATACAGGCCTGTTACGTCTTTTCCGGATTGTGTCTTGATCACCGCCCTGCCGTCTAAAACGTCTTCTCCCGACCCGCCTATAATTTCGGCCGGTTCCCTTGGCGTTTGAAATCCGCCGAGCAGCTCGGGACAAGCAATCACCGCTTTTTTTTCTTCAACAAGCTTATTGATTTTCCCCACATAGCTGTGCGATCCGTTATAGCGGCATTCCACCCCGGCCAGACATGAACTTACCAGTATCATTTTTCGCGTCCCCTCTCTTGCACATCAGATAGCCCTATTTTAAACAAAATTTCTGCGTTTTTCTCAATGTTTATGAATAAAAAATTTGAAAATAAAAATTTTAATTTACCCCTTTACAAATGGGGAGGAACCTGTATATAATAACTTTTGTCAGCTTTACGAGAGCTGCTTGAAACACGATGATGGCCCGTTGGTCAAGTGGTTAAGACACCGCCCTTTCACGGCGGTAACACGGGTTCGAATCCCGTACGGGTCACCATTCTTTTTTGGACAGCACGCTGCGAATGCCGGAATTTTTAAAAGGAAGGCATGCTAAGGTCGCAACGTCCTGTTGCAACGCGCACTTGTACGTCCTGTACTGCGGAGGATTAGCTCAGCTGGGAGAGCATCTGCCTTACAAGCAGAGGGTCGGCGGTTCGATCCCGTCATCCTCCACCATTTTTTCGGATCGGTTTTTGTCACAACCGCGCCGGTAACTGCATAAGATACCGTATCATGCCGGTCTAGCTCAATTGGTAGAGCAACTGACTTGTAATCAGTAGGTTGGGGGTTCAAGTCCTCTGGCCGGCACTGTTTTTGGAGGGGTAGCGAAGTGGCTAAACGCGGCGGACTGTAAATCCGCTCCCTCAGGGTTCGGCGGTTCGAATCCGTCCCCCTCCACCATTTTTGGGCTATAGCCAAGCGGTAAGGCAACGGACTTTGACTCCGTCATGCGCTGGTTCGAATCCAGCTAGCCCAGTTTTTGGACATCCTGTTTGGATGTCCTTTTTATTTTGTCTTTTTTGTATAACTATTCAAAAAAATGTCTTGTTGAGTCAATTCTGAATTGGAAGGTACAATGAAGGTCTGAAAGGGGGATATCATATGTTAAAACAGCAGATTTCTATGATCGGCGTACCGATGGATCTCGGTCAGCTGAGGCGGGGAGTTGATATGGGACCGAGCGCGATTCGCTGTGCCGGTGTTAATGAAAGGTTAGAAAGCCTTTGTCAGGATATTGAAGACCTCGGCGATATGACGATCGGGCAAAGAGAGGATGAGAAAGAAGGCGGGGAGCCGGCAGCTGAAGAGCTGAGAAACTTGAAAGCGATTACAAAGGCAAGTGCAAAACTTGCTGAGACCGTTGATAAGATCGTGGCTTCAGGTGCTTTTCCGCTCGTGCTGGGCGGTGACCACAGCATTGCGATCGGAACGCTTGCCGGCCTTGTGAAGCATTATCAAAACCTGGGTGTGATCTGGTATGATGCCCATGCTGATTTAAATACGAAAGAAACGTCTCCTTCAGGCAATATTCACGGCATGCCGCTCGCCATCAGCCTGGGGATCGGCCATGAAGGGCTGACAGGCATCTATGGAAAAGAAACGAAAATTAAAGCGGAGAACATCGTCATCATCGGTGCGAGGTCACTTGATGACGGGGAAAAAGAATTGATTCGCGACAAAGGGATCAAAGTGTATACAATGCATGAAATCGACCGCCTCGGCATGACGAGGGTGATGGAAGAAACGATAGACTATTTGCGCGGCAGAACGGACGGTGTCCATCTGTCACTCGATTTAGACGCGCTTGATCCGAACGATGCGCCGGGTGTCGGAACCCCGGTAGCGGGAGGCATCAGTTACAGGGAAAGCCACCTGGCGATGGAAATGCTGGAGGAATCGAAGCTGATTACTTCCGCTGAGTTTGTCGAAGTCAACCCGATATTGGATGAGAAAAACAGGACGGCGGAAGCGGCTGTCGCCTTAATGGGGTCGCTGTTTGGCGAAAAGCTGCTATAAATACGGTTGAAGAGCGGCCTCTGGCTGCTTTTTTTTATGAAGAAGTCTCAACTTCATAATATTTAGGTTGTATAATAATTTTAAGCTAATATTAAGCGCATGATCCCTGTCAAAGCATCTACACCCTGCCAAAAATTTGATAAACTATTTTTATGAATTTAATGAAACCTTATAAAAATCAATTCGTATACATAAAGACCGGTGAAGGCAGAGGTTAGATAAATATGGAAACAATGATTAAAAAAAGAATCAAACAGGTGAAAAAAGGCGATCGTAACGCATTTGCAGACATTGTGGATATTTACAAAGACAAAATTTATCAGCTTTGCTACCGTATGCTCGGCAATGCGCATGAGGCGGAAGATATTGCGCAGGAAGCGTTTATCAGAGCATACGTGAATATCGACAGTTTTGATATCAACCGGAAATTTTCCACATGGCTTTATCGAATCGCAACCAATTTGACCATCGATCGTATCCGTAAAAAAAAGCCGGACTATTACTTGGATGCAGAGGTGGCGGGGACTGAAGGACTGACGATGTATTCCCAGGTTGCGGCGGATGTTGCGCTTCCAGAGGATGAAGTGGTTTCTTTGGAGCTGCACAGCACCATCCAGGAAAAAATCTTAAGGCTTCCCGATAAATACAGGACGGTCATCGTATTAAAGTACATTGATGAGCTCTCACTCATTGAGATCAGTGAAATCCTTAATATTCCCGTAGGTACGGTAAAAACGAGGATACACAGGGGCAGAGAGGCTCTCAGAAAACAATTAAGGGATCTTTAAGTGGGGTGATGAAATGAGCTGTCCGGAGGATATTGTTCAGCTTATGCATAAATACCTTGACGGAGACATACTACCGGAAGATGAATCGCAATTAAAAGAGCACCTCCAATCATGTGAAGGCTGCAAAAAGCACCTTCATGAAATGGAAAAATCCATCGCTCTTGTCCAGAGCACGTCGCATCTTACAGCTCCGGCGAACTTTACAGCCGATGTGCTGGCGAACCTGCCGAAGGAAAAGCGGACGGCATCGATCAACAGGTGGCTTAAAGCCCATCCGTTTTTAGTGGCGGCAGCTTTATTTACAATTTTGATGGGCGGCAGCTTTTTCTCCAGCTGGAAAAACGATCAGGATTTCAGCGTATCCAGCCAGCCCAATCTCGTAGTAAAAAACAACACGGTCATCGTACCTGAAGGCGAAGTTGTCAAAGGCGATGTGACCGTGAAAAACGGAAAGCTGATTATAGAGGGCAAAGTCGACGGCGATGTCACGATTGTTAATGGCGAAAAATATACGGCTTCAGCAGGACAAGTCACCGGTCAGATCCATGAGATCAACGAGATGTTCGACTGGATGTGGTATAAGATCAAATCGACCGGAAAATCGGTTTTGGGCATGAAGGAGTCTAAAGAATAGAGCAAAGCGGGCGAATGAGCTTTGCTCTTTTTTTATGAGGGGCCGCCATTTCACTTGGAAAATCAATTTGTGCTATAATAGCCTCTGTATATGTAAAAATAATAGATCATACCATTTTGAAACATATTAACCTTACTAATGACTGAATTCTTGGAGGACGAGGAAATGGCTTTTGAGGATATCCCTTTCTTGCAGTACCTCGGCGATGCCGTTGATATTCTCCTTGTTTGGTACGTAATATATAAATTAATGATGGTCATCCGCGGGACAAAGGCGGTTCAGCTTTTAAAGGGAATCGTGGTCATTGTTCTCGTCAGGCTGGCCAGTCAATATTTAGGATTAAGCACCCTGCAGTGGCTGGTTGACCAGGCGATCACATGGGGGTTCCTGGCGATCATTATTATCTTCCAGCCTGAATTGAGGAGAGCGCTGGAACAGCTGGGGCGGGGGCGCTTTTTTTCGAGGAGCGGAACACCTGAGGAAGAGCAGCAGCAGAAAACGATTGATGCAATTACAAAAGCGATTAAATATATGGCGAAACGCCGGATTGGCGCGCTTCTGACGATTGAACGGGAGACGGGAATGGGCGATTACATAGAAACGGGGATCCCTTTAAATGCAAAGGTCAGCTCCGAGCTATTGATCAACATCTTTATTCCGAATACACCGCTTCATGACGGCGCCGTAATTATGAAAAATGATGAGGTTGCTGCAGCCGCCTGCTACCTTCCGCTTTCTGAAAGCCCTTTTATTTCAAAAGAGCTTGGGACGAGGCACAGAGCAGCAGTGGGAATCAGTGAAGTGACCGACAGTCTGACGGTTGTCGTATCCGAAGAAACGGGCGGCATCAGCGTCGCCAAAAACGGAGACCTTCACCGTGATTTATCGGAAGAGGCATTGAAAAACATGCTTGAAGCGGAATTCAAGAAAAATTCGCGAGAAACTTCCTCAAATCGCTGGTATTGGAGGGCGAAGAAAAATGGATAAGTTCTTAAACAATCCCTGGGCTGTCAAAGTAGTCGCATTATTATTCGCGTTTCTTCTTTACTTTGCGGTCCACAGCGCTCAAGCGCCGACTCCGAAGAAACCAGGTGAATCGTTTTTCCCGACATCGACGACAGACGAAGCGACGCTCACCGATATACCGGTCAAATCGTTTTATGATGATGAAAACTACGTCGTAACAGGCGTGCCGCAGACGGTGAATGTCACGATTAAAGGCCCGACAGGAACCGTCAAGAAGGTCAGACAAGTGAAGGATTTTGAGATTTATGCCGATATGCAGCATCTGAAAACAGGCAGGCACAAAGTCGAGCTGAAGGCCAGAAATGTTGCCGAAGGCCTCACTCTGACCATCAATCCATCGGTGACAACCGTGACCATCGAAGAAAAAACGACGAAGGAATTCCCGGTCGAGGTTGATTTTTATAATAAAAACAAAATGAAAGACGGCTACACGCCGGAGCTGCCGATTATCAACCCGAAAAACGTCAGCGTCACCGGCTCAAAAGCCGTGATCGACAGAATCCAAAACATCAAGGCGACGATCAATTTAGAGGGCGTCGACCAGACGGTTGAAAAAGAAGCCAAGCTAACAGTGTACGACAGGGACGGAAATGTTCTTCCGGTTGAAGTCAGTCCATCCGTCGTTAAAATCACCGTTCCCGTGACAAGCCCCAGCAAAAAGATTCCCGTCAAAGTTGACCGGAAAGGGAGCCTTCCGGACGGTATCAGCATTTCCAGCCTTGATATCAGTCCGGGAGAAGTAACCGTCTACGGGCCGCAAAATGTTCTTGATTCGTTAGAATTTGTCGAGGCCGATGAGGTTGATTTAAGTAAAATGAAAGATGACACTGAGTTGGAAGCCAACATTAAAGTGCCGGACGGCGCTAAAAAAGTGTCACCCGAAAAAGTGAAAATCAAGGTGAAAGTTGACAAGGAAGAAGAGAAAAAACTGAAGAACGTTTCAATTAAAACCGCGGGGCTGAATGACAGCCGGGATCTTGAATTTCTCGATCCGAAGTCAGGCAAGCTGGATATCACGGCAAAGGGCTCGACAGCCGCGATCGAAAAACTCCAGCCTTCCGACGTCGAGCTCTATGTCAATGTGGCGGATCTCGATGACGGCGAGCATAACGTGAAGCTGGAAGTAAACGGACCGCAGAACATGACATGGTCGCTGCCGCGGCAGAGCATTCGAGTGAAAATCTCATCTCAAACAACCCAAAACGAAAAAAATAATGGTCAGGATGAAGAAGAAGAGAATCATTCTGAAAAGGATTCACAACCTTCATGAATCAAAAAGGAGCGATATTAATGGGCAAGTATTTTGGTACAGACGGTGTAAGAGGCGTAGCAAACAGTGAACTTACACCCGAGCTGGCCTTTAAAGTCGGACGCTTTGGCGGATATGTCCTAACAAAAGATAAGGAGCGCCCCAAGGTGCTGATCGGCCGTGATACGCGCATTTCCGGGCATATGCTGGAAGGTGCCCTTGTTGCAGGCCTTCTTTCGATAGGAGCAGAAGTCATGCGTCTCGGCGTGATTTCGACGCCCGGCGTCGCATATTTGACGAAGGCTATGGACGCGGAAGCGGGGGTGATGATTTCAGCTTCCCACAACCCTGTCGAGGACAACGGAATTAAGTTTTTCGGCGGCGACGGATTTAAGCTTTCCGATGAGCAGGAGCTTGAAATCGAGCGTCTGATGGATCAGCCTGAAGATCACCTGCCAAGGCCTGTAGGCGCTGATCTGGGTATGGTGAACGACTACTTTGAAGGCGGACAGAAATATTTGCAGTTTCTTAAGCAGTCTGCTGATGAAGACTTCACAGGTATCCATGTCGCGCTTGACTGTGCGCACGGGGCGACATCTTCGCTGGCGACCCACCTGTTTGCTGATCTTGACGCAGATGTATCGACGATGGGGACTTCTCCGAATGGATTAAACATCAATGATGGAGTCGGCTCGACCCACCCTGAAGCCCTGGCCGAATTTGTGAAAGAAAAGGGAGCTGACGTCGGCATGGCGTTTGACGGGGATGGCGACCGCTTAATCGCTGTCGACGAAAAGGGGAATATCGTAGACGGCGATCAAATCATGTACATATGCGCGAAGTACTTGAAGAGCGAGGGGCGCCTGGCGGACAATACAGTTGTCTCTACGGTGATGAGCAACCTCGGCTTTTACAAAGCGCTTGAAGCGGAAGGCATTAAAAGCGTTCAGACAGCGGTCGGCGACCGCTATGTAGTGGAAGCGATGAAAAAGGACGGGTTTACTTTCGGCGGAGAACAGTCGGGACACCTGATTTTCCTTGATTACAATACAACAGGCGACGGCCTGCTTTCTGCGATCATGCTGATGAACACGATCAAAATGACAGGCAAGCCTTTGTCAGAGCTTGCGGCAGAGATGCAGAAGTTTCCGCAGCTCCTCTTGAACGTGAAAGTAACCGATAAACATAAAGTGACGGAGAACGAAAAGGTAAAAGCGGTCATCGAAGAAGTCGAAAAGGAAATGAACGGTGACGGCCGCATCCTTGTGCGCCCGTCCGGCACCGAGCCGCTTGTCCGTGTTATGGCTGAGGCGAAAACGAAGGAGCTTTGCGAGAAATACGTAGGCCGCATTGCAGATGTCGTGAAAGCTGAAATGGGAGCGGAGTGATTTTCCGCAGAAGACTGACGAACGAGACATGCTGATTTGACATAAGATAAAGGGAACCGTTCAATCTTGGAAAAAATGTGAACCATTTTGAAAAATGTTTGACGGTTCCTTTAGTGTATAGTAAAATCAGCTTGTCTTGTTTAATTTAAAAGGAAAGGCAGGGCAGAACCATTTTTTATAGTTATAGCGCCCGGACTAAGCGTGCGGATGAAACAGCTTAGTTGACGAGGATGGAGGTTTATCGAATTTTCGGCGGATGCCTCCCGGCTGACCACAAGATCACAGCCGCAAGGATTTCCTCAAACCAAAGAGGCGACTCTTTGAACAAAGGGAAATCGCATGATCTTCCATAAAAAACATGTAGGAGGGGACGAAGAATGTCCCCGCCTGATAAGCAGACTTTCTTCGTCTCCTGCCTGCGACTTTAGGAGGAAGAAAATTATGTGTGGTATTGTAGGTTATATTGGCCAGCTTGATGCAAAGGAAATTTTACTTAAAGGTTTGGAAAAGCTGGAGTATCGCGGCTACGATTCAGCTGGAATCGCTGTAGCGAACGAAGACGGCGTACACGTGTTTAAAGAAAAAGGACGGATTGCCGATCTTCGCGAAGTCGTTGATGCAAATGTGATATCGCAAGCGGGAATCGGACACACACGCTGGGCGACTCACGGGGAACCGAGCCGTCTAAACGCTCACCCGCATCAAAGCGCATCAGGCCGATTTACACTTGTTCATAACGGCGTCATCGAAAACTATGTTCAGCTGACGCGCGAATATTTACAAGATGTAACCCTTAAAAGTGATACGGATACAGAGGTTGTCGTTCAAGTGATCGAGCAATTCGTCAATAACGGTCTTGACACGGAAGAAGCGTTCCGCCAAACGCTTATGCTGCTCAAAGGCTCTTATGCGATTGCATTATTCGATCATGAAAACAAAGAAACAATCTATGTTGCGAAAAATAAAAGCCCGCTTCTTGTCGGCCTTGGAGACAATTTCAATGTGATCGCGTCTGACGCGATGGCGATGCTTCAAGTGACAAACGAATACGTGGAGCTTATGGATAAAGAAATGGTGATTGTCACAGACAAAAAAGTTGTGATTAAAAACCTTGACGGAGAATTGATGTCACGTGCCTCATATATTGCAGAGCTTGATGCGAGCGATATCGAAAAAGGCACATACCCTCACTACATGTTAAAAGAAATCGATGAACAGCCGCTTGTCATGCGGAAAATCATTCAGACGTACCAAGATGAAAACGGCAAGCTTTCCATTCCTGGAGACATTGCAAATGCTGTTGCAGAAGCGGATCGCGTCTATATCATCGCCTGCGGAACGAGCTATCATGCCGGTCTTGTCGGCAAACAATTTATCGAAACATGGGCGAAAGTTCCGGCTGAAGTCCATGTCGCAAGCGAATTCTCTTACAATATGCCATTGCTTTCTGAGAAGCCGCTGTTTATCTTTATTTCTCAAAGCGGAGAAACGGCTGACAGCCGCGCGGTTCTCGTACAGGTGAAAAAGCTCGGACACAAAGCGCTGACATTGACCAACGTACCGGGATCCACGCTCTCCCGTGAAGCGGACTACACGCTTTTACTGAATGCCGGCCCGGAAATCGCGGTAGCGTCAACAAAAGCATATACGGCGCAAATCGCAGTTCTCGCTATTTTGGCAGCTGTGACTGCGGAAACCCGCGGCAAAGCACTCGGCTTTGATCTTGTTAAAGAGCTCGGCATCATCGGAAACGCGATGGAAGCCCTTTGCGACCAGAAAGACGAAATGGAAATGATCGCGCGCGAATATTTGACAGTAACACGCAATGCTTTCTTCATCGGCCGCGGCCTCGACTATTTCGTCTGCCTCGAAGGATCCCTGAAGCTGAAAGAGATTTCTTACATTCAAGCTGAAGGCTTCGCCGGCGGTGAATTGAAGCACGGTACAATCGCATTGATCGAAGACGGCACACCAGTCATTGCCCTTGCGACACAGGAGCACGTCAATTTAAGCATCCGTGGAAATGTCAAAGAAGTGACAGCCCGCGGCGCCAACCCTTGCGTGATCTCCTTGAAAGGCCTGGAAGAAGCAGACGACCGCTTCGTCCTGCCTGAAGTGCATCCGGAGCTCGCACCGCTCGTCTCCGTCATCCCGCTGCAGCTAATCGCATACTACGCAGCGCTGCACCGCGGCTGTGACGTTGATAAGCCACGGAACTTGGCGAAGAGTGTGACGGTGGAGTAAGGCGACGTTTGAAATAATAGTTTGTACCCCTCTTGGATTGGATGATCTGGAGGGGTATTTTTGTGTTTGAAAGAGAAATAAGTCTTATCAAAAATCGAACTCTGGTAGTCTGAAAGTGCGCTAGATTATAATTGAAAGGATGTGTAACCATGAACAACGAGACGTACATTGAAGTCAACAGAACATCGCAGTTGATGAATAAAATGAGAAAATTCTCAGTGCTGATTGATGGTGTCGAGGCTGGGAAAATCAAAGATGGCGGGAGGCTGCGAATTGATTTGGAGCCTGGCGAACATGAGATCCAAGTGAAAATTGATTGGTGTGTAAGCCAAACTTTGAGGTTTACGTTAGATGAAGGAGAAGCTTTAAAGTTTAGATGCGGAAGTCCGGTTCGTGGATGGAAGATGTTCTTCGGACTTTTTTATGTATTGGCTGATCCAGAAAAGTATTCGTTTATTGAGCAGGAATAGGCGGTTGCAAGCAGCTTTGGTCTGCATCATCGCCATCATACGCTGCACCGTAACAACCTGACGAAAAGTGTGACGGTGCAGTTTTTTATCCGCAGATGAACATGAAGCGGTGTCAATGAAAGAAAAAGCCTCATCCTTTTTAAAACACCTTATTTCTATAAATCCGAATCGACAGAAGCCATGAACACCCGTATAGCGTAATAATTGATATGGCAACGATCAGATACAGCAGAGCATTTTGTAAGGATAGCAGCATGTGAATCAACTCTCTAATTTGATCGTTCAAATTTTGGACAACAAAATTGACCGTTAGCATATACAAGCCAAATGCAACAATAGAAGCAATCAACAAATAGTTACTTTTGAATTTATAACAGAATGGCAGCATGAATGAAGCAGCTGTCATCACAATGGCGACCATTAGCAAAATGTCTTTCCAGATCGTAAGTTCCCGGTGAATGATAAAGTTTACGATCAATATGGCTGCAGCCACCATAGATGTAAAGAGAACGACGACAATATACTTTGAACTGACAATCTCTTTTCGTGTATAAGGCAAAGAATTGAGAAGCATATGTATAGAAGACTTTTCATCTATTGACATGGCATTCATAAAAATAGCAATACTAAATGCAATTCCAACCCAGATGGGAGAAACGTCTAATGTTAAATAAACACATAACCCCAAAAATAAAACTGCCAATGTTTTTTTCTGCAAGACAATGTCCTTACGTATTAAGTTGAACATGCTCTTTAGCTCCTTTCTTCGTATAAAACATAATATCTTCCAGAGTCGGTTTTTCAATTAACACCATATCCCCAAAAAGGTTTTCTGTTCGTGATTTATTCGCAGTCAATGCTTCAAATCCATGAGTTGATTTTCGAACCGCTATAAACTCCTGTTCGGTCTCCCGGTCTAACAACTCCATGCCGCCTTTTACAATTGCATATTGTTCTTCAATCTCGTAAAAGTCCTTTGTAAAGATATGCTCTCCTTTATGAATGAACGTGATATAATCTGCAATCTTATCTAAATCAGTTGTTATATGAGTTGAAAAAAAGATCGTCTTATCCCCATCTTGCATGAGCTGATGCAAGATTTCCAACAGCTCACGGCGGAAAATCGGGTCCAGTCCGGCCGTCGGTTCATCCATAATAATTAGTTCCGCATGATGGGACAAAGCGACGGCTAATGATGCTTTCATCATCATCCCTTTTGAGAACGTCTTGATTTTTTTAGTGAGCGGCAAGTTAAATGTGTTCACATAATCATTGAATACTTGTTCATCCCAATTGACATAGGATCTTTTCACAATATCTTTCATTTCAGTCAATGTTAAATGTTCATAAAATATGTTCGAATCAAATACAAAGCCAATTCGTTGTTTGATTTCTTTCTCATGCTCCTTGTAATTCAAGCCAAATACCGTAATCGTTCCGCTGTCAGGCTGCAATAAGTTCATGATCAGTTTAATCGTTGTCGATTTCCCCACGCCATTTCCGCCGATAAATCCGGTGACAAAACCTTTTTTTACATTCATTGAAAAGTCCTTTAGTTGAAAACCATCGAACGATTTATGAACATGCCGGAGTTCAATTACATTGTCCATCATTCTTCCTCCTGATATAAAATGGTAAGCAAATCTTTTAATTCTGTAAGGGGAACGCCAATGTCTTTGCTGTTTTTTATCGCTGCTGTCAACTGCTCTTCAATTGCTTTCATTTTTCCTTCTTTCATCATTTCGTTATTCTGATCTGATACAAAAGAGCCTTTCCCGACTACGGAATAAATGAAGGCATTCTTCTCAAGTTCTTCATAGGCGCGCTTTGACGTAATAAGGCTGACATTTAGATCTTTTGCCAATTGGCGCATAGAAGGCAGCGGCTGTCCAGGCTTCAATTCATCGGCAAGAATATGATCCTTAATTTGGGTGTAAATTTGTTCATAAATGGGTTGCTTTGAACGATTCGAAATTATAATTTTCATTTCAAAACCTCTTTTATTTATACACAATATATACAATATGTACAATATACACAAAAATTGCCTGAATGGCAACGATTTTTTGTACTGAAATTTTCTTGATACTCTACTCACGTCACCTTTTACACTTATATTGAAGAATAGATAGGAAAGGTGACTAAAATGGATGAAGAGCCATCAAAAAAAGCAATCTTTTCAGTACAATTAATGCTTGGAATTTCACTTATTCTTGGTGTTATACCTCCCCTTATTATGTTTTTAATTTCAAGAAAGAAAGACTTATATTACGGTGAATCAAGTCGCAAAGCACTTAACTTTCATTTGACGATTTTCCCATTGTTTGTAATTGGTAGTTTTCTGCCTTCATGGGTTAAGTACGTTATATTGGCTATAGAAACATTAATAATCATGTATGCTATTATTCGAATAGCTTTTCAAAAACCATATTATTATCCAGCCATTCCTTACATTAAAAGTAAAGATGAAAATATAGAAAAGAGGTATTCGCATGTCAAATAATATGTTGACAATCGGCTAAACGAACAGGAGTTTCTATAAGAACACTTAGGTATTACGATAAAATTGGTTTGCTAATACCAACCGACTACAAAGAAGGAGGACACCGACTTTATAGCCTTGATGAACTCTCACGTTTACAACAAATACAATCTCTTAAATTCATAGGCTTTTCACTTAAAGACATCGCAGATTTATTAAAATCGCAATTTATAGAAGAACAGCAACTTAGCTATTCAATTTCATTCAAAAAAAGAGAACTTATTGCAGAACAAGAAAGAATTCGTCAAACGATTGATCAGTTGGATCATATGAAAACTATTATCTCAGGGTATGAAAAGGTAGATATAAAATTATTCAGCTTTATTATTCACTCTATTCTTTTTGAAGAGGAAAATTTTAATGAATATAGTCAAGCTAAAGGTTCTATTCACAATTTTAGAAGCAGTGAAAGAGCTAATTTAGATAAAGAGTACTTTTCATTGTTTATGGATTTGAAGGAACTTATAGCAAACGAAACAAATCCTGAATCCGATGAAGCATTAAAATTTATCAAACAGTTGGTAGATATTTCTAACAGAACGTTATTAAAGATTGATACAGCAGAAATAGAATCAACGGTTCAATATAATGAACCTAATATACTCAATCCCTTCACGGAAGAAGAAAGAGCCTTTCTTAAAAATGCTTTTGCTTATATGTCAAAGTTACAAGAATGATTAATTGAAAAAGAGTACACCCAATGGCTAAAGAAAAAAATTGGCGCTCCCACTTTCTGTGTATAAAGCTTATTTACGGAGGTTTTAGTTTTGGTTCAAGAAATTTTCCAAAGGGTAGAAGAAGTCAATATTATTTATCAATTTATAGCAGTATTTATAATTGGATTTGTGCCTTTCCTTGAGGCTTTCGTAGCTGTACCAATCGGAATACTTTTAGGCCTACCATTTATTCTCGTAGTTTTAGTGGGGGCTACCGCTAACTGGCTGTCTGTTATGGCTGTAATAGTATTTTCTTCTTTTGTGAGATCTTGGTTTTCCAAAAAAGAAAAGAATAACACTGATCATTACATTAACAGACGTTTTCAAAAAGCAAAGTCATACTTCAATAAGTACGGAGTTCCCGGGATCTCACTTTTGGGTCCTATAATAGGAACAAATCACATTGGAGCATTGGTATGTATAATAGCGAAAGCAAATAAAAAAAGGATCATCGTTTGGCAAACTGTCAGTATAGTTATGTGGGCTGCGGGAACTGGAGTTCTGTTAATTTTCGGAGTTGATATCTACAATAATATAAAGAACTAGAATATACTCAATACACCAAATTTTATAATTCTCGATTTGGAAGAGGGTATCGCTTTTTGTTAGACATATTATCTTATCCTTCACTCCGTCCAAAGTGTGGTGCTATTGCAAACTTATATAAGTATGGCAACTAACAATTATTTTTCGATCTACCAACGTATGCGTGTTGGTATTCATGTCAAACGCCAACGGTAAAAAGGTAGGGAATGTGTCGTTCAAGAAGTAAAAATTACCGTTGTATCATCACATGTTATGAGTGAGTTTATAAAGAAATATATGTTGCTGTCTTTTCCAAAAAGCAATGGTGGAAGTTTTTTTAATCCTCTTTCACAATATTTCAATTACCCGAAGAAAAAATAAACGGGCATATAACATATTGACAATTTGCGATATGAAGATATAATGATTGGTATGGAACCTATTGAAGTTTTCAAAGCTTTATCAAATGAATCAAGGCTGCAAATTTTGCAATGGCTGAAGGAGCCTGATCGTCATTTTGAACCCCATGAAGGGATTGATATGAACACAATCGGGGTATGTGTCAGCCAAATCACAGACAAATTGAAAATGACGCAATCAACGGCTTCTCAATATCTCGCTATTCTTTTAAGAGCCGGCTTGATTAAGGCGGAACGAATCGGAAAGTATACGTACTACAAAAGAGACGAAGAGGCCATCAGAAAGCTTGCTGACTTTCTTAAAACAGAGATATGAGCATTCAAAAAATAAACATCTCTAGATGATGTTTATTTTTACACCATACATATCGACATATTCCGATGTGTTTATTTTTTGATTTACATATCGTTATTTCGTGATATGTAAATGTATAAAACGAAGAAGGAGCGAACGATGATGTTTAGTGCTTGGAAAATTTATATTTTAGCGATCATCAGTTTTTTGGTAGGGACCTCAGAGTACATTATTTCCGGGATTTTGGATCAGATCGCCCAAACACTCGGAATAACTTTAGCTGCCGCGGGCCAGCTGATTACGATCTTTTCACTTGTGTATGCAGTTTTCACACCGGTTCTCATGGCGTTGACGGCAAGTATGGATAGGCGCAAGTTAATGATGTATGCTCTCGCTTTGTTTGTGATCGGAAATATTCTGGCCTTTACCCTGCCTGGCTATGGTTGGTTTGTTGCAGCGCGGGTCATTATGGCATTGGGGGCAGGCATGGTTGTGGTCACGGCATTAACGATTGCCGCCAAAATCGCTCCGGCGGGTAAGCAGGGCAGTGCAATTGCTACAGTGGTCATGGGGTTTACCGCTTCTCTGATCATAGGTGTTCCACTCGGAAGAATGACGGCAGAAGCATTAGGCTGGAAGTCTGTATTTGGAGGAATTGCTTTACTGGGATTCATCGCAATGATTGTTATATTCTTAATCTTGCCGCATACCGAAGGCGATAAGCCTGTTCCTTTGCTTCAACAGCTTTCTCTTTTAAAGAACCGGAAAGTAGCAATGGGGTTATCAATCACTTTTTTCTGGCTCGGAGGGTATTCCGTTGCATATACTTATCTGTCTCCTTACCTTCTGACCGTTTCAGGGATAAGCGGCAATTTGCTTAGCGGCTTTTTGCTTATATTTGGAATCGCCAGCTTGGTTGGATCGAAGTTTGGCGGATATAGCACCGATAAATGGGGCGTTCCTTTTACACTCGTTGGCGGGATGGCGCTGCATATCATCGCACTGATTTTACTGTCGCTTGTCACCCATTCCTATGTCGGAGTACTGTTGATTCTCATATTATGGTCGTTTGCCGCATGGTCTACCGGCCCGACACAGCAATATCACTTAGCGACGCTCGAACCGGAATTGTCAGGTGTATTGCTCGGCATCAATCAATCGATGATGCAATTCGCCATGGCCGTAGGTGCAGGCATCGGAGGAGTTTTTGTGGAAAAAATATCGCTCGCTTCTATTACATGGTTTGGGGCATTGGAGGTTACGATTGCGATTGTCGCTGTTCTGGTGACTTTCAGTTCGCATTACAAACGGAAAGCAGGACCTGTAAGAGAAATCAGCTCATAATACGTTGCCTTGATTGGTGTTGAAGATTCAATGGGTTCATTCCCCATATCTTACTTGTTTTTTTCAAAATCTGGCAGGTAGTGTTGAGCCGAAAAATCTAACACCCGCCCGTTGTAAAACGAGCGGGTGTTTTTTATTTAGTCCGCTAAAATCCGCAAATAAGCCCTCCAAGGGCCGACATCATCCTGATACCGTTTCGCCAGCACTCTTGCAATTTGCGAGATGTGAGTAAGGTCGTGGGCAACCCATGTCGAGATCTGTTCTCTCAGTTTGACGATTCCAAACTCAGGGTGCATCCCCGTTTGTTCGAAGTCGGTTTCAGGATCAATGATCTGCTGTAATGTTTTCAGATTCGCCCGTCTGATATCTGCAAACTCGTTAAGCAACTGTTCCATCGTTTTTCCGTCGTTTTGATTCAACTGGCTGAAGCGGTCGAACGGCGGAAAAGGTTCCGTTGCTCCTTCTGTCACGATCAATTTGATGCGCGGTAACCAATTGTTTTTTTCTCCTTCAATCAGATGGCCGACGACATCAAAGGCGTTCCACGTGTCTTCGCCTTCATTGCAGCTGATCCAGGGACTTGATAATCCGGTCAGCAGCTGACTCAGCGTTTGTGGTGTGCGCTCCAGGATTTCGATTGCTTCCTCGAGTTGAAAGTTCATGTGAATGACCTCCATTCATAAAAGTTCACGTCAACTGCCGCTCAGCAAACTCACGATACAGCGCATGCGAAGCAATCAGCTCGTGGTGCCGCCCCCGCCCTGTGATCTCGCCTTTTTCGATAAATATAATTTGGTCCGCGTTCACGATTGTCGATAGCCGGTGGGCGATGACGAAGGTGGTGCGGCCTTCCATGAGGCGGGCAAGCGCCTGCTGGACGATGGCTTCTGATTGGCTGTCGAGGCTGGCTGTCGCTTCGTCCATCATTAAAATTTTTGGGTCACGCAGAAAGGCGCGAGCGATGGCGATCCGCTGTCTTTGTCCGCCGGACAGCTTGACGCCGCGTTCGCCGACTTCCGTATCAAGCTGCTCTGGAAATTGTTTAATAAATGTGTCGGCATAAGCCATTTCCGCGACTTTCCACAGTTCTGGATCGTCAATGCTGTCGGCGTAGTCCAAGCCATAGCATAAGTTCTCACGGATGGTGCCGGATATCATCGGGCTGTCTTGAGATACGTAGCCGATCTGGCTGCGCCACGATTTCATCGACAGTTTGTTGATCGGTGTTTCCCCGATGTTAATGGCCCCTGAGTCCGGTTCGTAAAATCGTTCCAAGAGGCCGAACATCGTCGTTTTTCCGCCGCCGCTCGGACCGACAAATGCAATCATCTGCCCGGGATCGACGTCGAAAGATACCTCCCGCAAGACAGGCTCGTCATCGCCGTAAGAGAAAGATACATTCTCGACATGTATCGGAAGATTGGAGATATCCATCTCAAGCCCTTCCTGGCCCTCTTCCTCTTCAGTATGCAAAATCTCGATGATCCGCTCTGTTGCCCCTTTTGCTTTTTGCAGCTGAGTGAAAAACATTGTGAACGATGTGATCGGGAAGATGATTTGAAACAGATAAAGCAAAAAGGCGATCAGTGAACCTGCCGACATCGTCCCCTCAGAGACGCGGATGCCGCCGTAGCCGATGATGGCGACGATCACAATCATAATGACAAGGTGCATAAACGGGGAGACAAGCGCAAATATACGGGCTTCCTTGAGTCCGTATTGAAAGAGCTTCGAAATGCCTGATAGCCCTTTCATTTTTTCTGTATGCTCGGCGTTTGATGCTTTCATTAATCTGATTTCGCTTAATGTCTGCTGGACATGTCCGGTGAAGGAAGCTGTTTCATCCTGCAGCGTTTTGGAGATGCGCTGCATTTTCATGCCGAGCGGGATCATGATGAAGGTCGTGATCGGAACGGAGATCAGCATGAGCAGTGTCATTTTCCAATCCATGATCAGCAAAATGATCACCGATCCGACAATGGTGATGATGCCGGAAACAAACTGCGGAAAATGGTCGGAAATCAAGCTTTCAACAATGCCGGTGTCATTGACAACACGGCTGACGGTTTCACCGCTCGTCTTTTCGTCAAAGTAGCGGACAGGCAGGCGCAGCAGCTTGAACCACATACGCTCGCGCAGGGAAGCGACCACTTTTTGCCCGGCATAGGAAAGAAAATAGGTCGAAAACCCGTCGCAGACCGCTTGAACAATAAAAACGAGCGCAAGGATTCCCGCTAAGGCCAGATTGATCGAATGGACGGAAAAAGCCGTCAACCATTTCCCTTGTCAACAGTGGAATGGACAGGCCGACCAATGTAGTGACGAGGCTTGCGGCCAAACCGACGGTTAAAGCCAGCCTGGGGACGCCGGATGTGAGAATCATGGTGAAAAACGGTTTCATGCTATTGTTGTTTTCTGTTTTCATTTGATAAACTCCTTATCGATATAATGTCAAAGAAGTGGATGGCGCAAGCTGTAACTCATCATATTACGATATACACAGCAGAAAGTTCCCGATCATTGCCGATTTTAGCTTCATGCTAAAAAGATTGACAGGAGAGATAATTGTAACTATTATTGTTACATATGGTTGATTGCATATAAGAAAGGAAGAAAAAACATGACGATAAATATTAAAGTATATTCCGATTATGTCTGTCCATTCTGTTTCCTCGGAAAAGACCAATTCGAAAAAGCGATCGAAGGCAAAGATGTGGAAGTCGAGTGGCTGCCATTCGAACTGAGGCCGCGTCCATCTGAGCAGCTTGATCCGTTAAACGACCCGTCCAAATTGGCAATGTGGGACGGCGCCATTAAGCCGCGAATCGAGGCTTGGGACGTCCACATGAAGCTGCCAAACGTCTCACCGCATCCTTATACAGATTTGGCTCATGAAGGCTATCACTTTGCAAAAGAACACGGTAAAGCGAAAGCGTACAATGACCGGGTTTATCAAGCCTTTTTCCAGGAAGATCAAAATATTGGCGACATCGACGTATTAACAGCGCTGGCTAAAGAAGCCGGACTGGATGAGCAGGCTTTTAAAGAAGCTTTAAGCTCCAGAACATATCAGGACGTGCAGCGGAAGGCGCTCCAACACGCTTACGAAGAAGCAGGCATTACGGCCGTTCCGACATTTATCATTGGCAATGAACGGATCGCCGGGGCCGCTGCGAGGGAAGTGTTTGAACAGGTGATCGAAAAAGAAAGCAAACAAAAACCTGTTGACGGCTTGCAGTGCGACCTTGACGGAAACAACTGCTAAGCAGGAAAAATGAGCCATTTGAAGAACCCTTTAATAGGGTTCTTTTTTTATACAGGAAAGAAGAGGGAAGACAGTTGACACTCCACCATTTTATTGCAGCCGATCAGGAGCTTCCGTTGGGGAGCTTCCAGGACCAAACAAAAGAAGGTTTGATTAGTATCGCTGAGCTTGATCAAGGGTACGAAATGGTCAAAACAAAATTCAGCAAGCCGTTTGTATATGAGGCGACCGGCTGTTTACATAGACCGGGAAATGACATAAGGGCGCTATTCAGCTATATCAATTCAAATATGCCCGAGGGTGAAGATATAGAAGTTTACTCTTGCTGGGACGGTGAGGAAGACAGAGAAAAAGACGACCGCTTAGACTTTTTCATTGATATAAACGCTCTTCAGCTGGGCAAGCATGTCAAGCTGGATAAAAAGAAATACATGGATGAAATTGCAGGCATGTTTTATTTTGAGGAGCGGCAGCTGGTCAAGATTCGTAAATAAAACATTTGCTGGCGCAGGGTTTTCACACCTTTTTTCGGCCGGTTCATTTAGATGTTCAATCAGTGCACGCGCATTGTCATAGCTCACAGGCTAAGTACGATTAAGGATGCAGATCTCATATTAGTGCTAAAAGACGGAGAGATTCAAGAGATGGGCAACCATTTACAATTGATTCGCAACCAAGGGTTTTACACCAAATTGTACAATTCAAACAATGACCAAGCGATTGTGGGAGGAGGCTAAAACAGTGAATGATTTATTTGATGAAATAAGAGATGAGTCGATTAATATTGGGGGGATTGATGGTTACAAATTCGGCTCCTTAAAAGAGATATTGCGAAATAAAAGATTTGTATTTCTTGGTGAAAGCAGCCATTGCGTCAAAGAATATATTGAGGCGAAGGCAAGCTTGATCAAATATCTGCATCAGGAATTAGGATTTCGTATTCTTGCTTTCGAAAGTGAATTGGGAGATTGCAGCATAGGAAATTATCTTTCAGAAGAACTTAGTGCCAAAGAAAATATGTCCGGTTCCATCGGGAAAGTTTGGCAAAACGAATTTATGCTTGATTTGTTTGAGTATATGAAGGAAACTCAACAGCGGCAGCCTTTGCATTTAACAGGCGTTGATGTTCAGCAGAGCATGGATAAGCACTTTTCCTCCTACATGCGTTCGCATTTGACAGGGGATCTCAGGAAAACGTTTGTAACATTTGATACGCGTACAAATGAGATGCTCGATAAAGATTATATGTTAAAGCGGCGTTTTAGGAAAACAGTAGAAGAAATTGAAAGAATAGGCCAAGGACTGATAAGGGAGCTTGAAAAACAGACTTTCCCCTCTGCTATGCTTCGTGATGTCGTGTTACAGACGATGAAAAACAGACTCAATTATTTTAAGGCGAATTTTACAAAAGGTTTTTCAAAATTGTTTGAATATCGTGATGAATTAATGGCGAAGAATCTTGAATTTTTATCTCAGCATGTTTATCCTGATGAGAAATTTATCATTTGGGCTCACAACCTTCACATCAAAAAACAAAGCAGCGTCAATCGGTTTTCACCATATCGATCATTTGTAGAAAACCTTCCGGAATTTATGAAAGAGGACAGTTTTGTTATTGGTCTTTACGCGGGAGAAGGAAGAATGGGTGACAACCAAGGAGGCGATCATCCTATCAAAAAAGTTAACAAAAAGCACATGGAGTGGCTGCTCAGCAATTCACCCCATCCCAATTTTTTTATACCATGTGCTTCAAAGTGGGGGGGAAAAAAGTGGAAGGCTTTTGAGGGAGGAGGCTTGCGTATTTCTTTCAAGCCGGTTCAACAGTATGACGGAGTTTTATTCTTTAAAAAAGTAACCCCAGCAGTTGTTAATGTTGAATAGGATGTTGACGGGTTAAGCATAACCTCTAAGGTGAAGATCTCTGCTTATAGGAATTTTTTGTTGGGAAAAGAACTTTTTCGTTATATTAAATTGCTGGTGGCGGCCAAAGGGAGGAAAACTGAAAGCTGTTTTTTTGGTTTTCAATGGTGAATGGGATTATTGCATAGAGTGCACAAGTCAGACCCAGGGTAATTTCATGGACGTATTAACTTTTGGTAAAGGCGTTTATCAGGACATCCATGAAAAGATATGTTCGGCAGATGAGGAAGGGAATCCTGTTCCCGAGATGCCGGAGATGGTGGTTGAGGAGAAATATGAAGAACTCCAAAGGTAAACTGGTAACGCGTTCACAGTTTCTTGAGAGGAAGATCTTCAACAAATCATGATAAAGGGATGGCCGAAGGCTTTTCTTCACAGCTGGATCGCCTTGAAGACGATCTGAAAGCCATTCGTTAAAAGAGGGAGGGTATATTGATGACGACGTTTCCTGAGCATTTCATATAACCACGTAATCGCGGACCTCCTCATCAAGTTTTTCTATAACCATTAAAAAGAGGAGGTTGATATACATGCGTACAGAGCAGGAAATCATCGATTTGGTGCTGAAGGTCGCACGGGAGGACGACCGCGTTAGAGCGGTCGGTATGAACGGTTCGCGGACGAATCCGAATGTTCCGAAAGACCCTTTTCGCGATTATGATATGGTCTATGTTGTAACAGATATGCAGTCTTTTCTTGATGAGCCGGGCTGGGTTGACGTTTTTGGGGAGCGGATCATCATGCAGACGCCGGAAGCGATGGAGCTGTTTCCGAATGAGCTTGGCAACCGCTTTTCTTATTTGATGTTATTTACTGACGGTAGCCGCATTGATTTGATTCTTGTGCCTCTTGAAGAAAAGCTGGAATACTGCCGGGAAGACGGATTAACCGTGATCCTGCTCGATAAGGATCAGGACCTGCCCGTTATCCCGCCGCCGACGGATCGGGAATATTGGGTGCAAAAACCGTCCCCGCAATGCTTCGCCGACTGCTGCAATGAATTTTGGTGGACGTCGACATATGTGGCCAAAGGGTTGTGGCGGCAGGAAATTCTTTATGCACTCGATCATTTAAACCTCGTCAGGGCCATGCTGCTGAAAATGCTCGAATGGAAGGTCGGTTTTGAAACGGGCTTTTCGCTGAGCATAGGCAAGAATGCAAAGTTTCTTGATCGCTATGTTGATCGAAATACGTGGGAAAGGCTTTTGGAGACATATCCGCCAGCTGGTTATGAGCGTGTATGGAACAGTTTGTTTAAGATGTGGGATCTGTTTGAAGAGACAGCGGCAGCAGTCGCTGAACATCTGGCTGAACAATATCTTTTCGCAGAAGCCGAGAAAGTCAAACAGTACGTGAGACGCGTTCAGCAGCTGAAGCCTGATGCAAAGGTAATTGACTAATCAGATGATGGCCGCACTCCCGGCAGGTGAGCCGGGAGTGTGTTTTTTGCGGAGGTGAACGCCATGTTCAGTCTTAAAAAAATATTGAAGGGCCATTATGGAATCGACAGTGTGAACATTTCTCCCGAGCAAGGGGGATGGACAGCACTCGCTTATCAAGTAACCGATGGAAAAGCCGCTTTCTTTCTAAAAGTGTATGATAAAAATAGGGCATCGACAGCGAAATGGACGGCTCTGATTGATGATTATATGCCTGTTCTCAGGTGGCTGAGTGACCGCACCGCTCTCAGCGGGAAGCTGCCTGTGCCGCTTTTAACAACAAATGGAGAATACAAGTGCGAAGATGATGATGCGGTTTATGTGCTTTATGAATACATCGCCGGGGAAACCATTGGTGGCCGGCCGCTCGGCAAAGGCTGCGAGGAGAAGCTCGCCAGCATCATAGCGGAGCTGCACCGATATGACGAGACGATCCCGGTGAAGACAGAAAGAATAAAAGAAAACTATGATATTTCGTTTTTAGGCGAGATGAAACAATGGCTTGATCACCTTCCTTGTGAGCTGGCGCCACTCATTCAACCCTACATCGGATCAATCCGCGAGATGATGGAGGCAGCCTTGTCCCTGGCGGATGATTTGAAATGCAGCGACAGAAGATTGGCTTTGTGCCATACAGATATTCATGGATGGAATATGATGAAAACGGGCGGGGAATTGATTCTGATCGATTGGGAGGGCTTGAAATTGGCCCCTGTTGAAGCGGATCTGATGTTTTTTGCCAATCAACCGTATGTACAAGAGTTTTTGCGGGTTTATCGTGAGACTCATAAAGGGTTTGAAATTGATCAGAACGCATTGCGGTTTTATCAGATCAGGCGAAGACTGGAGGACATATGGGAGTTTACAGAGCAGCTGGCGTTTGACATTCAGACAGAAAAAGAAAAGGCAGAGACGCTGAGCTTGCTGAAAAACGAGCTTGAGGCCATAGAGGACAGCAAGATCGACTGTTAAAAAACTAAATGGAGGAACATCTGTGAAAAATTATCGTACTTTATTTTTTGATGTGGATGACACATTATTAGACTTCGGTGCTGCGGAAAAGTCAGCACTGCGGAAGCTTTTTCAGGAACAGCAAATTCCTTTAACAGCTGAAATAGAAGCGAATTATAGACGTATCAATCAAGGTTTATGGAGGGCGTTTGAAAAAGGGGAGATAGACCGCGGCCAAGTGGTCAATACGCGTTTTTCCCTTTTATTCAAAGAATATGGTCTAGAGGCTGACGGCGTTTTGCTTGAGGAGAAGTATCGCAGCTTCCTTGAAGAAGGGCATCAACTGATAGACGGCGCTTTTGAATTAATTGAAAGCCTGCAGGATCAATATGATTTATATATCGTGACGAACGGTATTTCAAAAACGCAGTATAAGCGTCTGCAAGCTTCGGGATTATACCCGATGTTTAAAGGGATTTTTGTTTCAGAGGACACCGGTTTTCAAAAACCGATGAAAGAATACTTTGATTACGTTTTTGAACGAATTCCTCATTTTTCTGCCGATCAAGGGCTGATCATCGGGGATTCATTGACAGCGGACATAAAAGGGGGGCGGCTGGCCGGATTGGATACATGCTGGATGAATCCAGACATGTCAGCGAATCATACGGACATTGAGCCGACTTATCAAATTCAAAGGCTTAATGAACTCCAGCACATTTTAAATCATGGAAAAGTACCTTCGGCCTGATTGCTGCCGATACGAGTAAATCGGTTTTCCATTACCTTTGTCTGCAAACTGCAACAGGGAGGATGCGGAAGCTGAACTTCCGACGGCCGAGTTGCGGTGGATTTTCCGGGAGCTAAATTAAAACAAAGCAGAGGAAGACTGGTGAAACATGCAACGAAGAAAGGTTTTGAAAACTGCGGTTTTTTCGTTAGTCGCAGTTTTTGTTCTGTTATTCAGCGCGTTTTTTGTGTGGAGCCGTTTTACATATGAACCATCAAACAAACTCAAAAAGATGATCAACCTTGATCAAGTCGAAAGTAAAAACGGTGTTTACACTTTTCAAGCGGATGGGGCAAATACCGGGATCATTTTATATCCTGGGGCAAAAGTTGAACCGCTTGCTTATGCTTACATCGGCGAAAAGCTGAAACAAAATGGTTACAGTGTCTTTATCCCGCGCATGCCTTTTTCTTTGGCCATATTCAATCCGAATCAAGCAGAAAGAATGATAAAAGATAACAGTAATATTGATCATTGGTATCTCGGGGGACATTCTTTAGGAGGTGCGGCAGCAGCCATGTACGCCAAAAAGCATCCAGATAAGATTGACGGGCTTTATTTTCTCGCCTCCTATCCTTCTGATTCACAATCGATAAAAAGTGCGCCGTACCGTGTTCTTTCTATATCAGGTGAACGCGATGGCCTTTCAACTCAAGAAAAAACAGCAGCCTCCGGAAAGAACCTGCCTGATACAACAGTGTTTGAGGAAATCAAAGGGGGCAACCACGCCCAATTTGGTATGTACGGCGAACAAAGGGGGGATCGTCCCGCGAAGATCCCAGCTGTTAAACAGCAGGAGGAGATCGTGAACGTGATGCTTGACTGGATCAAATCATAAAGAAAGCTCTCGCTTTTTGCGAGAGCTTTTTTTGTTTATGATCCTCTCCTTTAAAGCGCTTTAACCCGTTTCTTCATTTGCCGGCTAAGGTCTATACGAAGCCGTTTGAATCATTTGAATAAAGTTGCTGGCGGAAGGAGCAAGGTGATCATCTCTTCTAATGCATAATGAAATAGGATTTTTTAAATCGACTTGTTTGACATGAACCCGCGCTATATCTCCCCGGTCAATATATTCGTTTACTTCAAGAGAGGATGTGAAAGCGACTCCATAACCTTCCATCACCGTTCTGATCGTTTCATTCAATCCGTTTATTTGTATACCTATTCTGGGTTTGTCGACATGATGCAATGTGCATAAAGAAATTAATTTCTCCCGGGAAAGACTTCCTTCTTCACGAAAGATAAACGGTTCTTTCACCACTTCTTCCAATGTCGTGTACTGTGATGCAAGCCTATGATTTTTATTGACGACAAACAGCATGTCATCTTCTAAAAGCAGCGTCCCTTTTATGAAAGGATCGAATTCCGTTGTCCCGCCGATCAGGCCAATGTCCGCTTCATAGTTGATCAGCTGTTCACAAGCTTTTTGAAAGTTCGTTGTCGTGATTTCAACTTCTGTCTTGGGAAATTGCTGTTTATAGCGGCTGAGCCATCTTGGCAGCAAATAATTGGCGGGGAGGAAGGTGGCGGCAATACGCAGTTTTCCAATTGACCCTTCCCTTAACTGTTCCACGTACAATTCAATTTCTTTTTCAAGTGAAAACAGCCGCTTTGCCTGTTTTGCAAGCTCTGCTCCGGACTGTGTCAGCAGAATCCCCCTGCCTTTAGGAACGAATAAGGTACAGTCGATCTCGCGTTCTAATTTCTTAATTTGGGAGGTGACGGCAGGCTGGCTGATGTTTAGCTGTTTGGCAGCTTGGGTGACGCTGCCTGTTTCCGCGACCGAATAGAACAATCGCAGTGCATGAAGATTCATATTTCACACCTCTATTTATAAATAAAAGTTATCAATATCAAATAAAGATATATTAGAGTTATCTAAATACTTTTACTATTATAAAGTTGAACAACATGTTTTACAAGAAAGGAGAAACGGCTATGAGTACGCTTATCCTAAATAAAACAGCTTATTGCAAGTCTCCGTATGATGTATGGCTGGAGGAATTGAACGAACCGGTGGCCATGCTGACTTCAACCGATCGTGCGGATGAATGCAGAAATTATGATGTGATCGAAGCGTTTGACGATTATCCGGTTAATGGATGCATCGAGATGCGTGCTTTGGAGCTGAATGAAACGTATCACTTTAAAACGATTATTGCATCATCAGAATTTGATATGTTGAGGGCGGGGAAGCTGAGGTCGCTTTTGGGTATAAAAGGGCAGTCTTACGAAAGCGCTCTGTTGTTCCGCAACAAAATATTAATGAAAGAGCAAGTCAGAAAATCCGGTGTAAAGGTTCCGGACTTTAAGAAAATCGACTCGGCGGCCGACTTATATACGTTTGTTCAAACTTTCGGTTTTCCTGTGGTCGTTAAGCCTATTTGCGGATCGGGGTCTGTTGATACAACCGTTTTAAGGGATCGGCAGGACGTGTGGAATTTTCTTTCGAAAGGTCTTCCTGATCATCTGGAGGTTGAGTCGTTTATCGAAGGGGATATGTATCATATAGACGGTCTGATCCTTGATGGAGAGACTGTCCTCAGCTGGCCGTCGCGTTATATCAACGGATGTCTGGCTTTTCAGGAACAACAGTTTTTAGGCAGCCTCCAGCTTGAACGGGAAAATCCGCTCACCCGTCGGTTGATTGATTTTGTTCAAAAAGCGCTTGCTGCCCTTCCTGTTCCGGATATTACAACATTCCATGCTGAAGTGTTTCATACACCGGATGATGAACTGGTGTTTTGTGAAGTGGCCAGCAGAACCGGCGGCGCTATGGTCCGCGAAGCTACTGCGCAGACTTTCGGCTTTGATATCAATGAAGCGTGTGTTAAAGCGCAATGCGGCCTGGACTTTCATATTCCGGCGGTGAACAACAATCCGCGCCGCCTAAGCGGCTGGCTGTTGATTCCACCAAAAGACGGCGTGCTGAAAGAAATCAAGCCGGCACCAGCTACAGACTGGCTAGCGCAACAAAATATTTTCGCTCAAGCCGGAGACAGGTTCCACGGCTCGTCTTCCAGTGTAGACGCAATTGCAGGCTGTTTGATTACCGGGCACACAGAAGCCGAATTAAGCGGCCGCATCAGCTGGCTTGCAACGTGGTTTCATGTCATACCGAATGGGAAAAGACTTCGGATGTTTGCGCAATTTAAAGCATTCAGTCGCCTTCACCCGTTGATCCGATTTTTGCTGATAGGTACGCTTGTCACAAAGGCGGCTAAGTCGATGACCACCCCGTTTTTGGCACTCTATCTTCATATGAAAACGGGAGCCGATTTTGGAACCATCGGGCTTGTGATCGGTTTAGGCTATTTTTCAAGCACTGTAGGAGGGGTAGTCGGAGGAGCGCTTTCAGATAAAATCGGCAGAAAAAAAGTGATGCTTTCATCCATTTTCATTTGGAGCTTTGTATTCATTCTTTTTGGACTTGTCCATGATTTCATGTGGTTTTTATTGCTAAATATTTTAAGCGGGCTTTGCCATTCGTGTTTTGAACCTGTGTCAAAGGCTTTGATGGCTGAGTTATCGGAACGGGAGATGAGATTCCGCATTTTCTCTTTGCGGTATTTGGCCATTAATATTGGAGCCGCTGTCGGACCTTTATTGGGCACTTATTTCGGTCTTGCCAAAACCGGAACGCCGTTTATCATCACAGGGCTTGTCTATTTTGGCTATGCTGCACTTTTAAGCTTGATGATGATTCGGCTGATCACGGTGAAAGAGACAAAAACCGCTTCTGAAAAAATTCAGGCAGGTTCCGTTTTGAAAACGTTAAAGCAAGACAAGGCTCTTCGATTTTACATAGCCGGCGGCATCCTTTTTTTGTTCAGCTATTCGCAAATGGAAAGTACTTTGCTGCAGTATTTAAATAACGACTTTGCAAACGGAGTTAAAATATTTTCGACTTTAATTACGTTAAACGCAGTGACGGTCATCCTTTTACAAGTGCCGCTCACCCGTTTATTTGAGAAGTATAAATCCTTAACAACAATATCAATTGGAACCGTTTTTTGCATGTTGGGGAATGTCGGTTTTTCTGTCGCAAATGGCTGGATTGTTTTTATGCTTTCGATGTTTGTTCTGACAATCGGCGAAATTTTATGTTTTCCTTCAATGAATGTCCTTTTGGACGAGCTTGCTCCGGATCATATGAAGGGCGCGTATTACGGCATGCAAAACTTATACAACATCGGTGAATTTTTAGGGCCTTGGCTGGGGGGAATGATGCTTGCCTTGTACGGGGGAAAAGCCGTCTTTCTCATTGCTGCGTGTTCAGTCTTCTTCGCTCTAGGTGCCTACCATCTGGGAAGGAGAAAGTTTTTATCTGCACAGCATCATGGTGTATCGCCTTTTTCTTATTGAAAATTTAGGCCACTCATGCATGAATCATCAAGAATTCACCCAACCTATAAGGTAAAAAAGGAGATTGAATCATGGACACAACATTGGGCTACCTCCGTGAGTCACTGTCGAATCACCTTGAACACGGCATAGGACAAAACATTTACAGAAAAATCGTTTCCGGGCGATATGCCAATGAAGAAGAGTTTGTCGAGCACTTGGAGGAGCGGGAAATGGAATTTCTGAATCAAGTGCTTGAACATGAGATGAAATATGCGCTGAATGAACAGGACCATAAACGAACAAGAGAATTAAACGAAGTGTATGAACTGTTGTTTTGAAAGGCGGGCATGAACAATGGGTGCAATAGAGCGGAACGGATACACGTTTGAACCGGAATACAGCGTGACCAGACAAAACGGCGCCATCCATGTATACCGGCGCGGCCGGTTTGTCGAGGAGATTCCCTTTGAGTTTCACGGAGAGTTTCCAGAACATGATTTAATTGAAGAGCTTGTCAATCATTATTGCTATGAAAATAAAATATAAGGTTTGAAGAGGCTGCCGACGGGCGGCTTTTATTTTTGGATTTTGATATCTATCATCCGCTTGCAGTTTTTACACGGCAGCAGAAAAGCTGCCATAAATATGACAGCTCATGCATCGCTATTTTTTCTTTTCATCGTAGTATTGAACAGGGTACATGGATCCTTCCGATACCATTTTGTTATCTTCGATATCATGCGGAGACGGATGGCCTGCTTTTTCAACCGGGAATGAATCTACGTTGTGTTTTTCCGAAAAGTAAGGGATCTTTTCTTTGACGCTTTGCAAGTACGATTTCAGTTTTTGTCTTCTTGTTTCGTCTTTGAGCATATATGCGGTGACTCCGGCGGCAACGGCGAGACCTGAGATCAGATTCTTTTGCTTCATGGTCATAACCCCTTTCTGATTAGGTGTTTGCAGATGTTATTCCCATGATGGCATCCGTTTAAACCAACTGATCGAGCGCTTCGTCTATATTCGTGGTCGGCTGTCTGCAGGCGAAGTTTTCACAAATATAGACAGTCGTTTTGTTATCGACTGCTTTGTATTCGGCCGCAAAGTCGGCAATCCCTTTGAAATCGTCAGGCGATTCTGCGGCGAGGACGGCGTAATTCGGCTGGAAAGCCTGCTGCAAAGTGCTTACGATCTTCTGTCTGTCCGGGTCATGGCGCTTTCCGAGCACAACGATTTCTTTTTGCGGCATGACATGGCTCAACAGGCCTTGGAGAAAGTTTGTATGGCCGCTCGGATAAGCGGAGACATCTCCATTGAATGCAGAAAACATTTTTGCCGCTTGATCATGGAGCGTTAAATCGCCGGTCAACCGACCAAGCCGGGACAGCTGCACGGCCAGGACGCCGTTTCCGGACGGGAGGGCGCCGTCGTATACTTCTTTATCCCGCACGATCAAAGCCTCGGCATCGTTTCCCGTAAAATAAAAACCCCCGTGCTCTTCATCCCAGAACAGCCCCGTCATGTCCTCTGCGAGCTTTTTGGTTTTTCGCAAATCGGTTAAATCAAGTGATGCTTCATACAATTCGATGTAGGCCCACAGCAGGAAGGCGTAGTCATCAATAAACCCTTTATGTTTCACCTCGCCGTCACGGTAGCGGACCATGACGCGTCCGTCTTGAATCAATTTATTCTCGATGAACGCGACTGCAGCTCGCGCCATCTCCAAGTATTCGGGCGCATTGTAGACTTTCGCCGCTTTGGCAAGAGCCGCGATCATCAGAGCGTTCCAAGATGTCAGCACTTTGTCGTCGACATGGGGATACGTTCTTTCCTGCCGTTTTTCAAAAAGTTTTATTCTCGCTTCTTCAAGCTTGTTCTGAAGCTCTTCATCTGTCAGCGCGAATTCATCCTTGATGTTTTCCAGCCTGGTGTAGATCAAGTTTGGGATATTGTGGCCTTCAAAATTCCCTTCTTGCGTGATGTTGTAAACAGCGCAATACAATTCGCCTAGTTCATCCCCGAGCGTTTCGAGGACTTCGTCTTTTGACCACACATAATATTTGCCTTCCACGCCTTCTGTGTCGGCATCAAGCGCTGAATAAAAAGCGCCTTTGTCATCGGTCATTTCGCGGCGGACAAATGTGATGATCTGCTCGGAAATCTGTTTATACCGTTCGTTTTTCGTGATTTGATAGGCTTCAGTATATGCGATCAGCAATAAAGCATTATCGTAAAGCATTTTTTCAAAGTGGGGAACGAGCCATTCGTCGTCTGTCGAATAGCGGGCGAACCCGTAGCCGACATGATCGTAAATGCCGCCGTTCGCCATGCTGTCCAACGTTTTCGTCACGCTGTACAGCGCGTTCTCCTCGCCGCTGTATTGATGATAGCGAAGCAGAAATGCCAGCATATGGGGGATCGGAAATTTCGGTGCGCTTCCGAAACCGCCGTACGCCGCATCGAAGCTGTTGATCAGCTGTTGATACGTCCGTCTCAACATGTCTTCGCCGAGCGAATCGCCGGCATCGCTTTTCGCTTTGATTCTCAGGTTGTTGGCGGCTTTTTCGGCAATATCCTCAACATGTTCCCGGTTGTTCGCAAAAGTATCGGAAAGCTGCTTCACCACTTCAACAAACCCCGGCCGGTTAAACCGGCTCGTCTTCGGAAAATATGTACCCGCATAAAACGGCTTCTGATCAGGCGTTAAAAACACGTTCAGCGGCCAGCCGCCCTGCCCCGTCATCATCTGGCAGATCGTCATATAAATTGAATCCACATCAGGCCGCTCCTCGCGGTCCACTTTAATAGAGACGAATTTTTCATTCAGGAGCTTCGCAACTTCTTCATCTTCGAAGCTTTCATGAGCCATGACATGGCACCAATGACAACAGCTGTATCCAATACTTACCAATACGGGTTTATTCTCTTTTCTTGCTTTTTCGAAGGCTTCTTCTCCCCACGGGTACCAGTTAACAGGGTTATGGGCGTGTTGGAGGAGATACGGTGACTTCTCATCGATTAATCTGTTGGGTTTGTTGTTAGTTGGCATGGGATCACCTTCTTTCTATACAAATTTTTATTCAGTATTGTCTATACATTATTTAATATACCAAAAAACAACAAGAAGAGATCTTGAGGTAACCTCTTCTTTTCTTTTTATTAGTGAATGGGGTTTCCTGTTTACTGCTAATACTGCTTTTTCTGAAACTGTTGTATTCAAATAATCAATTTATCCTTGGAAGATAAAATGCGCTGTACAAACACGGCACATTCTTGGTTATAAATTTTTTTCAGCCCATATCATTCTAGCGATTGGATTCCAGAAAAGTGGCGGCCCCTGTTCGTTCTGTGACATAACTTGTTTAATTCAATTGAACGGTTCAAACGGTTATAAACTAGTCCGTATGGAGTTCCGTTTGACCATCTTCCCATTTTCACACTATCCTTTTTTCCTTTTCTTAATTGAGCTTTGATATCTTCATCTTCCCAATTATTAACGAAATTAGGGAACTCAAGGCTTGCCAATTCTCTTTGACTTCTAGGTCATATATTCGTTCACTGTCAGTTATGAAGAGAATATCTTCTTGTCTTAGCAGGCTCATAAACCTTGGTGTCTCAGCGTCGTTTCTTGTAACACGAGCTAAGTTTACGGAAGGGACTGCATTCAAATATACTTTCAGAAAGTTTGTTATTAATCTTTGATATTCGGGGCGATTTTCGTTCATAGAGTTGCCGCTCTATTGGAAAAGTTCATAACTCCATTTGTTTTTAATTGCTATGTCAATTAGTCGTTTTCTGTGTTTTGCCAGCGTTTCTTCAGTTTCTTCGCCTTCCTTATTGCGAGATTTTCTGAGGTAGATGGCTATACGTTTGATTTTGTTCTGCCAGTTCCACCAGTAAATCACTCCATATTTTAAAATGTAATTAATTGATAACATAATTTTTTTTAGGTGTTAGTTTAACACTAAGAAAAAAATTATAACAAAGTGTAGCTTTTAATTGATATAATATGGGAAAGGAATATTTCATTATTGTTGTTAAAGAATGAGATTTTTGAAAGAAAATAAAAAATTTATATATAAGTAGATTTGTATAAAGGCTCTAGGCTTTAAAGGAGGGGTGGCTAGTGAATTTAAATTCTTATCCTAGCTTGGAAAATTACAAAGCACGTGAAAATACAGGTTCAAGGTCTTCAAACAGATTAGCTATGCAAATTAGCTTTGCTATGTGGAAGATTTTTGAATTATATCGAACCGAAGATTTTACTGTTGCCATGGATTGTATTGATGATGTTGTCATATTTAAAACGTCAAATAAAAATCGAACCATTGTGACTTATCAATTGAAAACAAAGGATTCTACTACTGGAAATTTCGAATTAAAAAAATTAATAAATGACAATGTATTTCTGAAAATGTATGACCATATTGAGAAAATAGATACGGATGTTGAAGAGATATATTTAATAACCAATAACCCATTAAAATTTAAAAAGAAAATGGTTCATGCTGAACGGATTCTATTTGATGACTTAGATACTGATATTAAGGAACTAATTGAAGAAAATATGTCTGGGAGCCCAGTTTTTGCTGAGAAAGGATTATCAACTAAGTTTATATATTCTTTGATAGATATGTCATTTCATAATCATAGAGAAATTAGTCAAAATAGATTAAATTCTTTATTGATGGAAGAAGGAATAGATATTAGCATAACAGCTGCCGATGCACTTTTTAATGCTTTGCAAGATATTTTAACAAAAAAACAAAATTATGAGTTCAGTTTACAAGATAAATTTAATACTATACTTAATAAAAAAAGTTTTTCGAAAACGGAATTTGCATCATTATTAGATAGCTCAAAAAAGATTAATGCTGATGTTCTATCTTTCGAGGATATTGATAACAAATATAAAGACAGATCTTTAAGCTTGAAAGAAGAAAGTTTATACAGGAGAGCAATGGCAAGTGTTAAAGAAAAGTTGAATAAATCTCCAAATATATTACAAAACATAAATACAGACATTTATCAATTTGTTAAAGAACAAATTGATACTAATGAAGGATTAAAAAGAAGTGAGCTAGTCATGCTTTTGCAAAGTATTTTTGATGACAAAGTAAATCTTGAACTATCTAAAGAGGAAAAAGAAATTCTTTATATGCAAAATATTGAATTGGTCCTAAGGGAGGGATGAAACTATGAATAAAGTCATAATTAATAAGTTATTTATATTTGATGTAATTGATAAAAAATCCAAGAGTGTGGATTTTAAGGATGGTATTAATATTATTACGAGTAAAGGGAATCAGTTAGGTAAATCGACCATAATGAAGTCTATTTATTATACATTGGGTGCAGAAGTATTCTTTGCTGACAGATTAAATGTAAAAAGTAAAATCCACATCTTAGAGATAAAAGTGAATGATAAAAAAATTAATTTTATTAGACATGGCAAAGTTGTTGTGATACAAGACGATAAAAGAATTTTTAAGGCATCGAGTGCTTCTGACTTGTCACATAAGCTACATGATATATTTGGATTCAGTGTTTTTATAGAGGACAGACAAAAAAATTATGTAACAGCTCCGCCTGTTTTTCGTTATATTCCTTATTACATTGACCAAGACCATGGTTGGACGTCAGAATTAAAATCTTTTGATAAATTAGGCCAATTTGATAAAAAAAGTAGGGATTTATTATTTTATTATCATTTAAACATTCTTGATGAGAACTATGGAATAAAGTTGAAAGAAAAAAAGAACTAGATGTTTTGATAAGTGGTTTAAAAACAAAAAATAAAGAAATTTTAGGCTTACTTGCATACATAAGAGAAAACATTACAGCTTTCAATTCAGAAATGGATATTACAGCACTGCAAGTTCAAAAGAAAGAGATACTTCATAAATATAAAAAATATTCATATGATTTGAATAATATCAGAAGAAAACTTATAGAGTATCAAGAAGAAATATATAAAATTGATAATGTAATTGATAATTTAAACAGTACTCTGAAAAAAAATGATAAAGTAAGAGCACATGTAAAACATCAGTTTGATATAGAATGTCCATATTGTAAGGAGCATTTTGAAATACACGCTAATGACATATTAAAAATTAATTATAATATTGTAGATTTAGAAGCATCAAAATTAGAAATGCTAGATATAAAGGTAAAGTTGCAGGAAAAAATCAAAGAAGTCCAAAAAGAATATGAGGTTTATCAAGCTACGTTGAAAACTATTGAAGAAAAAAAAGTTGATTCAGAAAATACCCTTGAAGACATATTGAAATTTAAAGGATTACAAGAAACTCAAAAACAACTGAACACTGAGCTTGTAAAAAATGTGAGTGAAATAGAAGAAGAGTCGAAGAACTTAAAAGAAATAAAGCGAGATTTAAAAAAATGGGATGATGAAATTGATAGAGCGAATAATAGTTATAGAGATATCTTGAATTTAAATCTAATTAGATTTAATACAAAAGAACACTCATTACCTGAAAAATATAATATTGGTAAAAACCTCAAAGCATCTGGGAGTGGGCAAGTTCGAGTTAATTTAGCTAGAGTATATTCATTTATAAAGCTTCTTGAAGATTATAACCCTGACGGATTAAAATACCCGTTAGTGATTGACTCTCCTAAAGGTGGAGAACAAAGTATGACAAATAGTGAATTGATTTTGAGATTGTTGACGGAGAAAGCGCAGATTTCAAACCAAATTATTTTGGCTACAATTGAATTTGAAAGTTTTTATAATGGAGATATTAAAAAATTCAACATAATTACTCTGGATAATGAGCCATATAATTTATTATCTGCTGAAGACTATCAAGCTAATCAAGTAATAATCGATGACTTTGTTTCTTTATATTTTGAAGCAAATAAATAGTTAAAAATAGCAAAAGGGACGTTCTATTTTTGGACGTCCTTCATCATTCCAGTTTACGGAAAGGACTACATCAAATATTCTATTTGGGTATTAGTTTTTTATATTCGCGGCGATTTTCGTTCATAGAATGGCTGACTTCTTGGAAAATTCATAACCCCATTTGTTTTTATTTGCAATGTTAATTAGTCGCTTTCTGTGTTTTGCCAGTGTTTCTTCATTTTCTTCGCTTTCTTTATTATGAGATTTTCTGAGTTAGATAGCTACACGTTTAATTTTGCTTTGCAGTTCCACTGATATATCACTCATAATTTAATGGTAACATAACGTATTTTAGGTGGTTAGTTTAACAAACTTGACACCAATGACAAGTCGAATAACCGATGCTGACAAGTACCGGCTTGTTTTCGTGTTTAGCTTTTTCGAAGGCTTCTTCGCCCCAGGGGTACCAGTCGACGGGGTTGTGGGCGTGTTGGAGTAAGTATGGTGACTTCTCAGCGATTAATCTATTGGGTTTACTTTTGTTTGGCATGGGATCACCTTCTTCCTATAATTAGTGTATATTTAACTTAACACATTTTTTCAAAAATAATCCCTGTTTCTTTATACAGCTGACTGTTCTTTAAAATTTGTACGTATTATCCCCGAAGCATTTAAAACACCTAATATAACTAACAAAGACAATAACTTGAAATACCTTTATCGGTGTTCCAACAGCAAATGAAATAATCATCGTTACAACGGGAACAAGGTTGAAAAATAAAGATGTTTTACTTGCCCCAATCTCCTTAATCCCCTGGAAAAGTATCAAACAAAGTTGATCAATTCCCTGTTAACAATATAAACAAATTGTTTGAACGGCTTTTCATGGGGATAAGGCCAGAACAGATAATCAAGGAACCGGACTTGGGCTTGCTATATCAAAAAGAATTGTAGAACTTCACCATGGTCATATCCATGCGGAGTATAAAGAAGGCTGGATCAGCTTTATTGTTGAACATCCAATCCGGATGTAATGGCATATGGGATTAAAAGTTCCATATGCTTTTTTCATCTTAACCGATTTTGCAAGGTGTTTTTTCATTCTCATAGCTTATGGGGGGGTTGTTTTAATCCCCATTAAAATTTGAGCCAATTTAAAGCAGAAGCAAAGTGAAGTTACCGAATGACTTTGCAGCTTTGTTGATTTTGCCATAGAGATACTAGTCGAATAGCCGATGCTGACGAGCATCGGCTTTTTTTCGCGATTAGACGTTTTGGAAGCACAACAGCACTTCCCCGCATCTTTGATTGTAAAAATAACCGCAAAATACTCAAAACCTTTTCATGGCCCCTCTTTTCATTCCCTCCTTGGACATGATTATGCACAGTTTTCAAAAAAAATTTAAAAAACGACCCTTATCATTTTTTCATAAAACGAACCAAATATTTTCATAAAAAGACAAATGATGAACCGGAAAATTGGAAATTTACGAACCCGATTATTAGCAAATATCTTTGATGAGATGTAAAGCATCTGAATTGCGAACCCGACTTGAAGAATGAAAAAAAGCTAAGAAGAGGCAAAGATAGGATTGGTAAAAAAACTATATATTGGATGCTCCTTGGCTTTGATTCGGTTTGCGAAATTTGAGTGTATCGTCACATTCAGTGTTTTCATTCTTCTTGGTACTATTGGTTTACAGAGAAGGAAGATTTTTAATTGGGAACGAGTATCGCGGAGGAAAGATACAGCTCTTTGTCAGCTCAAATGTTCATGCCTCGGATTAGTCATAAGATTTAGCTCGGATTCAAGACTCTCAAAATAATATAGTTTCATAAACTGTCATAAAAATAATCTTAAATCATCTTGATAATTTCCATTTATTAATAATAGACAAATAAAAAATATACAAATTTGTCGATTATTTGAATTTAAATATCAATATTTTGTTATATTGTGAAATATAAAACTATTTTGGTAAGTTTTTATTGAAAGGAGGGTCATATTGAGAACATATTTGAAAATATTAGGTTGAAATATGATATTTCAGCAACCGTTACAGCAAATATTGTCTGTGAAAAAATGACTATTGGAGTGAGGAATTGATGCAAAAGAATTTTCTGCCTAAAGCTTACAAATTGAAGCTCAGAAAATGTCTAATGTTTTTTGCAATCTTGTTATTAATCGCAAGCAATCTGTCGGCTGCTGTTTTGCCTAATCAGGTGCATGCGGAGGAAAGTACGGAAGCAACCCAAGCGGCAGAAAATCCTTGCCCAGCTCCGGTAGCGCTGATTAACGGCAGCTTTGAGCAAGGTGCTGCCAGAGGAACTGCATATAATAATTCAGGTTATTTTTTTTACGAATCTGAAGTTCCAGGCTGGAAGACAACTGACGAAGCCGTTGGTTATAAAGTGATTGAAATATGGAATTACGCAGAGAATCTCCCTTCAACGGTGAAAAATTGGCCTGCACCTCCTGATGGAAACCGGTGGGCTGAATTGAACGCTTTTGAAAACGGCATGCTGTATCAAGATGTGAAGACAACGCCTGGTCAAACCATCTACTGGCGCTTGTCCCATATGGGAAGGCAAGGCGTTGACACCATGCAGGTTCGCATTGGGGCAGCGACTAATAACCCGTACGATACCGTGGTCCAAAAACAACTGTCTGATGGGAGAGCAGCATGGGGGACTCATACTGGCTCTTATACCGTTCCAGCTGGACAGACGACAACACGATTCGGCTTTGAGGCAGTGAGTTCCGCCGGCGGAAGCTTAGGAGCCGGGAACTTTTTGGATGATATCTTCTTGGGCACAGAACCGTGTATAACTGCCAATAAAACGGTTTCTCCGCAGGGAGAGGTGCACGCCGGCGATGAGCTGACGTACTCGGTTCAAGTCAAAAATGAAGGCGGAGACATCGCTGCAAATGCAAACTTCACCGATCTTATCCCGGAGGGAACGGAATATGTCCCTGGATCGTTAAAATTGATCAAAGGTTCGACGACAAAAAATCTAACTGATGCATCAGACAGTGACGAAGGCCATTTTGACGGCAGCAAGGTAAACGTCAAGCTAGGTAATTTGCCAAATACGACCGACTTGCCTAATGGAGTCACTGTTCAATTTAAAGTGAAAACGCTAACGGACTACGACGTTACAAAAGTCAATAACAAGGCGCAAATTAACTACGACAATTTATTAACGAAAAAAGATGAACAAACGGAATCAAATGAAGTAACGACGCCGATCATCTTTAATGAACCCAAGCTTGAATCAAAGAAAACCTCATCCATACAACAAAAAGGGGACGGCAACACAGATGCCGACCATCCGGAAGTGGGAGATACGCTTCTGTACACGATTCAGACCCGAAATACCTCTGAAGACAGTATTGTAAAAAATCTCACCATTTCAGACGCGATTCCGGAAGGTTTGGAATATGTCCCGGATACTTTAAAAGTGGACGGTAAAGCGGTAAGCGATGCCCAAGACGGTGATCAAGGCCATTACGCCGAAGGCAAAGCGACAGGCCAGTTTGGCAATGTAACGGACACCGAATGGCACACCGTGACATTCCAGGCGAAGGTAAAGTCCGGCCAATCCGGCAAGGATATTGTCAACACGGCAAACGTAAACGGAGACAATATCAATGATCCGGATAAGCCGAACAACGAAGTGAAAGTGTATCCGCGTAATCCGGAGCTCGAATCGAAGAAAACCGCGTCCATTCAGGAAAAAGCTGAAGGAAATACAGACGCAGACCATCCTGAAGTCGGGGACACGCTTCTGTATACGATTCAGACCCGAAATATTTCTGAAGACAGTCTCATAAAAAATCTTACGATCTCAGACGCGATTCCGGAAGGACTTGAATATGTTCCGGGGACATTGAAAGTGGACGGTAAAGCGGTAACTGACGCACAGGGCGATGATCAGGGCGATTATACAGATGGCACAGTAAACGGCCAATTCGGCGATATCACCGATATGGAATGGCATCATGTGACATTTGAAGTGAAGGTGCAGCCTGGCCAAGCAGGGAAAGATATTGTCAACACGGCAACCGCCGGCGGCGATAATGTTGACAAGCCTAATAAGCCGAATCATGAAGTGAAAGTCTATCCGCGTGATCCAGTTTTAGAATCTGAGAAAACGGCAAAGAACCTCGATTCGGACAAGGATATATTTGAAGTGGGCGACACGGTCGTCTACACGATTAAGACACGCAATAAGATAACTGAAAGTACGATAGAAAATCTCGTCATTTCCGACGAACTTCCAGCCGGCCTGACATATGTCGAAGGCAGCATAAAAGCGAGCAACGGCGGCGAAGCGAAAATTGAAAATGGAAAGATCACGGCGAATTTCGGTGACGTCACCGACACAGAGTGGCGAACTGTGACGTTCCAGGCGAAAATCGAGTCCGGCTATATTGGTAAAACGATTAAAAACGTGGCAACCGTTGACGGCGGAAACATCGATGATCCTGATAAACCGGGAACGGACTTCAAAGTCGATCCAAAAGATCCTAAGCTTGAATCAAAGAAAACGGCAAACCTTCAAGAAAAAGCTGAAGGGAACACCGATGCGGATCACCCTGAAGTCGGAGACACGCTTCTTTACACGATCCAGACCCAAAACAAGATTGAAGACAGCCTTGTCAAAAACCTCACCATTTCCGACGCCATTCCGGAAGGCCTTGAATATGTTCCAGGCACATTGAAAGTGGACGGTACTGCGGTGACAGACGCTCAAGACGATGATCAAGGGCATTATGGAGACGGAAAAGTTTCAGGGGAATTTGGCGATGTCACGGACACGAAGTTTCATACCGTAACATTTGAAGTGAAAGTCAGGTCCGGCCAAGCGGGCAAAGATATTGTCAATACGGCGACGATCGGCGGAGACAATATTGATAAGCCTGACAAGCCAAGCCATGAAGTGAAAGTATATCCGCGTGATCCAGTTTTAAAATCTGAGAAAACAGCGAAAAACCTGGATTCAAATAAAGACAAGTATGAAGCGGGCGACACGGTTGTCTACACAATTAAAACCCGCAATACGGTAACAGAGAGCCTGGTAGAAAACTTGACGATTTCGGACGAACTTCCAGCCGGCCTGACATATGTCGAAGGCAGCATAAAAGCGAGCAACGGCGGCGAAGCGAAAATTGAAAATGGAAAGATCACGGCGAATTTCGGTGACGTCACCGACACAGAGTGGCGGACTGTGACGTTCCAGGCGAAAATCGAGTCCGGCTATATAGGCAAAACGATTAAAAACGTGGCAACCGTTGACGGCGGAAACATCGATGATCCTGACAAGCCGGGAACAGACATCAAAGTTGATCCGAAAAAGCCAAAGCTTGACTCAAAGAAAACGGGAAGCCTTCAAGAAAAAGCTGAAGGGAACACCGATGCAGATCACCCTGAAGTCGGAGACACGCTTCTTTACACGATCGAGACGCGAAACACAATTGAAGACAGCCTGGTGAAAAACCTTACGATTACGGATGCGCTACCAGAAGGCCTTGAATATATCCCAGGTACATTGAAAGTAGACGGCACTGCAGTAAGCGACGACCAAGACGATGATCAAGGCCATTATGAAGACGGAACGGTTGCGGGCCAATTTGGCGATGTCGCCGACACGAAATGGCATACCGTGACCTTCGAAGTGAAAGTCAAAGCAGGTCAAACAGGCAAAGACATTGTCAATACAGCGACGATCGGCGGCGGCAATGTTGACAAACCTGACAAGCCGAGCCATGAAGTGAAAGTGTATCCGCGTGATCCAATTTTAGAATCTGAGAAAACAGCGAAAAACCTAGATTCTGATAAGGAAAAGTATGAAGCGGGCGACACGGTGGTCTACACGATTAAAACCCGCAATACGGTAACAGACAGCAAAGTTGAAAACCTGGTCATCTCAGACAAGCTTCCAGCCGGCTTGTCATATGTAAAAGGCAGCCTAAAAGTGAGCCATGGCGGTAAAGGTACATTTGCAGACGGCAAGGTTACAGCGAACTTTGGAGATGTAAGCGATACGGAATGGAGAACGGTGACATTCCAAGCGAAAATCGAGTCCGGCTATGCGGGCAAAACGATTAAAAACGTTGCATCTGTGGACGGGGGAAATATCGATACACCGGATAAACCGGGAACAGACATTACGGTTGAACCGAAGGATCCCGAGCCTAATAACCAAGGAGAGCCTGAAAAACCAGAAAAGCCAAGTCCATCTGAACCGAAAGATAAAGCTAAGAAGACAGGCGGAGTACATGAGCTTCCGGATACTGCTACAAATACATTTAATCTGATTCTTGTCGGCTTAGGATTGCTGTTGGTTGGATCGGCCATTTGGTACTTGAGAAGAAAGAGAAGTGTCTAATCTCTGTCGTGAAAAAGAATCTTCCTATCCTCATCATTGCAGCCGGACTCGTCCTTATTGGCTATGGTGTCTGGAAGGTGATGGATACCAGCAAAAAGACGGAGCAAACATTAGAAGCAGCTAAACTCGCAATCGAGCATCCTCAAAAAGCAGATCGAGACCGGTTCAAACCCAAGTTCGGCGAAGCAGCCGGTATTCTGGAGATTCCAAAAATCCACGCAGAGCTTCCGATTGTGGAGGGAACGGATGCCGATGATTTGGAAAAAGGAGTCGGGCACTATAAAGGCAGCTACTATCCAAATGATAATGGACAAATTGTTTTGTCGGGCCATCGGGATACAGTCTTTCGGCGAACGGGTGAACTAAAAAGAGGGGATCAATTGAAGATTTTGCTGCCTTATGGAAGCTTTTCATATGAAATTGAAAAGACAAAAATCGTTGATAAAAATGATACATCCATTATTACGCTGCAGCATGACAAAGAGGAGCTCATTCTTACGACTTGCTATCCCTTTACGTATATCGGCAATGCCCCGAAACGGTACATCATTTATGGAAAAAGAGTTTGATCATAAGTCGCAGGAATCCCTGCGACTTATTTAAATCGAAAAATTCGATTTACATACCGTTCTTTCGATGAGGTTTTTGATGGGTTACAGCGAAACATGTACAACCTGTTGGCTGTAGATGAAGAATTATGATTTGATGTAGTTATGCTCGTTTTCGCTGCTGGTATTAATCAGCCTTTCAGGTTAGAGGTGAAAGATATGGAACAATTAAAAAGCAGAATAAAAAAAGCAATGATAAAGAAAGGCCTTATAAAACCCTGCACAAATTGCAATCATGATGAAGCGATCATAATAGACCCATATGTAAGGCTGGATCTGCAAGATTATTCTTCTGTTTTGAATGTTAGGCCTGAAGCGATTCCTTCCGTCGCTGTCGTATGTGCAGGCTGCGGAAAAATTGATTTATATGCAGCTAAGGTGTTAATGCCTTCGGAATTTATCTGAAAAATCATTCTGCCTGAGTTTTATACAGGAAAATTCAAAAAAGATAGGGAGGATGTTTTTTGGAAAAAGCAGCATTTATTAGGAAAATGGATGACCTGGGGAGAATTGTCTTACCTAAAAGGATAAGAAAAGTATTGAAAATAAACGAACAAGATTCAATAGAGATATTTGTTGAAGATGAAAAAGTCATATTGCGCAAATATTTAGAAGGCAAAGCGTGTTTTGTTACCGGCACGGTGTCGGATAATAATAAAATTTTATCAGGCGGGATTGTGTTAAGCCCTGAAGGAGCGAGAATTCTACTGCAAGATCTATTGTCTCTCCGATTACAAAAAGAAATCTAAAGTAACCCATTATCAAGCTTGCAAATCAATGGCGGAAAAGGCGGTGCGGGAAATGTCAGATTATCCGTTAAAGCATGACCATGTAGGGAGTGTTGTTTGCAAACTGGAAAAAACGGATTTTCAGTCCCTGCTGCTGAAATTCAAATCATGGATGTTCCAGGAGAAAATGCATCCTTTTCTTTTCAAATTGAAAGAAATGAGAGATTTTGGCCTGACCTTCCGTTCGATTTTTCAAAATGATTGTCCGCAGGTGTCTGTGAGTTCGGACAAAATGTACGGCTCCAAAATAGAAGCTTTACAGGCGGCCACAGATGCTGTCGAACATATTCTTAGAAAGCATAAAGCACAAGATAAATTGGAGTTTGGAAATACCGGAAAATCATTAATTATAGAAGCTCGCCCTTAATTTCTAAGGGCGATTCTTTGTTTTGTAGAAAATGCATCCACTTAGAAAAGACATTTAATGAAACCGCGGCAGGCCATCCTTAATTAGAATTCCTTCTCATCAAAAAATGTTTGAGGGCCGTTGCCGAAACTGGCAACAGCTCCGCTTCAGCTCTTTTGCAATTTAAAAACGATAAAATCAGGACATCTGAAATCTTCTGCAAATGACGAATTTTCTTCAGCATCTCTTCTGCTGGCTTTGGTTCTATTAAGCCTTACAGCATGAAGCCTGGTTTCATCAAAGTGTTGATATCGCTCGTCATGCTTATTTTAATATTCAAGTCTTCACAGCGCCCATCCTGATACTCAATCGGCAAATCATTTGGCGTGCCTTTCTATTCCCGGTAACTCATCGACAGCTGTTACAGAAGCTCCAGACTTGGTCAACGGAATCCCGTTCTTGCCTTAAATGTATGGAATATGACGAGATGGGAATTTTTGATTTTTAATAGAGGGGAATTTTGGTATAACAAAGGGAGAATAGGCTCCTCTATAAAAATAGAAATAAAGACTTCATTAGAGGAATTTAACACCAAATAGTAATGAAAAGGGTTCATTTTTGTAGTTTTCTTTTGAAATCCAATGGAAGCTATTTAATTTTTATGTTAATTTATGCTTTGGACATTGGGAAGGAGCTTCTTTATGAAAAAATTGGTAACATTTTTAGCAGCTTTCACTCTATTATTTATTTTATCTATGAATTCAGTTTCTGAGGCTAATGCTGAAGAATCTAAAAGTTTAGGAACAATTAAAAAAATGAATGACAGTGAACTTGAATTAACATTTTATCATTCTGAAGTTGTTATGAATTCAAATGGTGATGTAACCGTGATTGATAGTATCACTGGCAAAAAAGAGACATTGCCAAGTCGTACTGTCGACAAAAATGATAATCCGGTAGATTTAGAATATGAAAAAAACGATAATGGACTATTAGTAAAGGTGATAAAAAGAAATAGCAGCAATATGTTCAGAACACAATCAGTTGCAAAATGTGTACTTGGAACATCTGGAGGAGCTGTTACAGGCGCAGGTACAGGGGGATTAGCAGGAGCAGCTGTTGGTACTGTAACGATACCGATTGTTGGAACGGTTAGTGCAGGCCTTGTAGGAACTATTGTTGGTGGCGTCGGTGGAGGATTGACTGGTGCTGCAGCATCTTGCTTTGATTAACTGTTTAAAAAAATAACGAGGGAAAGAGAAATCCCTCGTTATTTTAATCTGATATATATAAAGGTGATTCCATATGAATAAGTTAATATTACCTTCTATAATCGTAATTTTTATATTGTGGATTTTGTTGCAAATATCATTAAATATGAATATTTTTAAAAATCCATTGAATTATTGCATCGTAATCGTTATATTTTTCTTGTTTTTGAAGTTTGCAAAAGAAAAATAAATAAATACTTTTTCCTTATAATCGTTCTTGTTTCAAATTCTTGCTTTTAACGTTTTTTTAATTTAAAAACGATAAAATCAGGACATCTGAAATCTTCTGCAAATGACGGATATTTTTTCAGTATTTCTTCTGATGGCTTTGGTTCTACTATGCTTTCGAGCATGAAGCCCGTTTTCCTCAAAGTGTTAATATAGCTCGTCAAGGTTCTATGGAAGAACAGCATATTCTCCCGATCGCCAAGCTTTTGTTCGTATGGACCTTCATAAAAATACCGGTCTACATTCCAATGCAGTTTTTTTCCGTCTTTTGTTTTTTCCCAGCCGCTTTCCGGCGTAATGAAGCAGGGATGCAAAATTGAAAAAATAAAAAATCCGCGGTCTGTCAGCAGCCGATGCATTTCCTGAAACGCTTTTTCATAATCCGCAAGGTCTTGCATGACCATATTCGATATAATTAAATCAAAGCTTTTGTCTTCTAACATATTCAGGTCTTCACAGTTCCCGTGCTGATACTCAATCGGCAAATCATCCGGCGTCCTTTTCTTGGCAATGTCGATCATTCTCGGCGAGTAATCGACAGCCGTTACATTGGCTCCGGCCTTGGCCAGCAGCCTGCTGAAATACCCTTCACCGCACCCGGCATCGAGCACACGTTGATTCTTTACCGTTTCAATGAGAGAAAAAATAGCAGGATTTAAAAACACTTCTTTGTGGATGTCTCCAAGTTCGGTATGATTGGCGGCATACGCATCGGCAAATCGATTCCATCTTTGAATGGCTTCTTCTGTGCCAATTTTCTTTGTCATATTTCTCCTCCTTTTCAAAGTCTGTTTATTCATTTAACACGATATCCCCTGATCATAAAACTGATCAATTTTTTCAAAGACCCTTTGAATAAGGGTATTAGAGATAAAAGGATTTAACAAAACGGCACGGAGCCAGCGGTTTCCCCTATATGCAGGCAATGAAAAGAAGACGTTTTCTTCATTCAACAAAAACTGCTGCAATTCGAGATTCCAGTTATCCCATTGAGCTTCATCAAGGTGATGCGGGATGCCTCTAAAGCAGACAACGTTTGTATCCGGCTCGCTGGACAGTTCGAGATAATGGCGCTGTTTCACCTGCTTGGTAAACTCGTCTTTTAATGCGAGGCTTTCATGCAACAGCTCCCTGTAGCCTTTTAATCCAATGTGCTGAAGCGATAAATATAACTTTAGGATATCCGCATGCCGCGTGCCCTGAACACTGATTTCGCCCAAGTTAGCAAAGGCTGTTTCATTCATATAAGGGGCGGGAATGCGAAAACCGGTTTCCAAAACGCCGTGATTTTTGAATAAAACCATTGCACAAGTCTTCGCAATGTACATCCATTTTTGCGGATTGAATGTGATGGAATCTGCCATTTCGATTCCGTTCAGCTTATCGCGGTAAGTTTCTGAAAAAATGAGTGCTCCTCCGTATGCCGCGTCGACATGCAGCCATAATCCGTTTTCCTTTGCGATGTCAGCGATCGATCGAATGGGGTCGATGCTTCCTGTGACTGTCGTTCCGGCCGTGGCTGCAATTGCAAAAGGAATCTTGCCTTCATTTTTTGCCTGCTTGATTTTCTTTCTTAAATCGTCAAGATCCATTTTCGAATCGCTGCTGCTTTTCACCGGGATTACGCTGGAGGTACCCAGTCCCAACAGCATCGCTGCTTTATGCAGGGAAGTATGGCTGACGTCTGAAGCAAAGATGACCGGCTGTCCGGAAAGACCGAATAACCCCGATTCCTTTACCTTCAATTGATCGTTTCGTGCTGCTGCGAGCGCTTGAAGATTCGCGAGGCTTCCGCCGCTTGTCATCACCCCCCCTGAGTTGTCGTCATATCCAAACATACGGGCAATGGTGCCCAAAAGCTGTACTTCCATCTTCGAAAAGACAGGCGACATTTCAAGGCTCAGCATATTGTTATTGATTGAAGTGCTGACGAATTCGCCCAGACAAGACATTAGAGTCGGTATGGAATCCATATGCCCCATATAATTCGGGCCTAGAGGATTCATGGAGTTTTTTACAATCGCCTGCAACTTTTTTAAGAGCTCTTCTAATTCGATTCCGGTCTCGGGTATATCGCCGTAATGTGATGATTCCGGAGAAGGCAAAGTGCGGTGATTCCCAGCGTTGCTTGCATGCTCAATGACAAATTTGACGATTTGATCAACAAGAATCGATATTTCCTTAATATTCTCACCGTTCGGATCGATAAAAGTGTTACTGGGCAAAAAGGATAGTTTCATAGTTCACACGCTGCTTTCTTTCACATTTTTTCTCAATTATAGCATTTTGATTTTGGCGTAGCATGGTTGATTGCTGAGTATAGAAGGTTCGAAGGAAAAATTAATGTGGTGACAGAAGCTGCTATGACGCCGGTCACAAGACATTTGAGCATGTCTATCGACAGAAGCCCGACACCACGCCGCGTTCTCTTTGGTTCATGTGAGCATCGCTAAACAATAGGTAGCTTATCGTCGATCATAAAAGTAAGGATATTGATGCAAAAGGATAGATGAATGGAGTTTTTTGAAAATGGAATTTAACGAGCTTATCGAAACGCGTCACTCTGCAAATAATTTTCTGGAAGATGTTCAAATTACGGTGAAAGATTTGGAGCCTATCTTTGAGGATATCAAGCTAGCGCCTTCAGCGTTCAATTTGCAGCACGCAGAGTATAAAGTGGTATTGGAGAAGGATTTAAAAGAAAAAATCAGGGAAGCTGCGAGCGGCCAATATAAAGTGCATTCAGCCTCCGCCGTGATTTTAGTGACGGGAGACCGCTACGCCTACCGGCAAACGGAAAAAATCAACGAAGGCATGAGGGATTTAGGAATTATTAAGGACTTTGAGCTGCAGGAAATGGTTGAAAACAATACCCAATTTTACGAGACGCGCGGGGAGCCATTCATGAAGGAAGAAGCGATTCGCAATGCTTCTCTTTCTGCGATGATGTTTATGCTTGCCGCCAAAAACCGGGGGTGGGACACATGCCCAATGATCGGATTTGACAGCGATCAGGTCCGCGAGTTGCTAGAGATCCCGGATACACATGAAATCGTCCTCATGATTACGATCGGCAAAGAAAAAGAAAGCAGCCGACGCTTGAGAGGATATCGCAAGCCGGTTAATGAATTTGTTTCTTTCTATTAAAAAAAGGAGAGGGCGCCTTAAGACAGGCAGCCCTCTTTATCATTTTTCCCCGCGGTGAGACAGTACTTCGACTAAGTGGTCAAGATCAAGCTTAAGGTGGCGAATCATCGCTTTTGATGCCTGCTCGTCGTCTCTTTGTTTCATATGGCGGAAAATTTCCCGATGCTGCTCCAAAATGGCTTCAGCCCGTTTTTCTCCTTCAAAATTCAAAATGCGGAAATAATAAATTAATCCTTCCAAATCGTTGAGTTGCTTCCGCAATAGACTGTTTCGTGTATATTGGATAATTAAGTCGTGAAATGTATCATTTAATTGGATAATTGTGTTTTGATCCTTGGATTGAAGGATGGCTTCCTCCGTTTTTTGCAAAACGTCTTCAATCGTTTTCAGTTCCTCTGCCGTTGCAATTCTTGCCGTCAATCCCGCAGCGAATGATTCAAGCGCCGTTCTGCAAAAATAGATTTCTTCAACGTCCTTGATTGTCGGCTGATAGACCTTCACTCTTGAGTCGATGACGATGAGCCCCTCTTTTTCCAGAACTCTGATCGCTTCTCTCAAAGGGCTTTTGCTGACGCCGAGCTCCTTAGCTAACTTCGCTTCGGCGATTCGTTCACCGGGCTTTAATTTCCCTTCAAATATCATTCGCTTAATCGCATGGTAGGATTGTTCATAAAACGGTTTTGGTTTTTCAATCACGCTTCTCATCCTCGTATTCGTTTTCATTTCGTATTTTACCACAGGTTCCTTCGTGATCTCCCGCTATAGCCATTCCAAGTTAATTAAAATAAGAGAATGAACCCTGAAACGGCGGGAGTTAAAAATAAACCCGATTTCAAGACGACTTTCGGCAGGACATTGGTGAATTTAGCTCCGACATATGCGCCGCACATCGTACCGATCAAGATTTTGACCAACAGAACATAATCGACGAAGCCTTCTGAAATATAGCCCGCCCCACCGCCTAACGAGAGCGGAATAATGACGAGCATCGTCGTTCCTACGGAATGGCGAATAGACAGGTTCAGCATCATCATCAACCCGATTTGAATAAAAGGCGCAGAGCCGATTCCGAACGTTCCGGACAGGATGCCGGCTACGATTCCCAATAAACTGGCCTTGATCCAAAAGGCAAGGTTCGTTTCCTGGTCAGCTTCTTTTTCTTGCAAAAAGAATAATCTGATTAAAATCAGAATGGCCGATAAGAATAACATTCCTGCGGTCATATAGTGCAATGAACTTGAAGGTATCAGAGAAGTCAGTTTAGCTCCTGCAAAGGATCCTATTGCAGCAAAACAGCCGACGGTTAAGCCGATTTTCAGCTTGATAATTCCTTCGCGAAAGTGGCTGTACGTTCCTGATAAGCTCGTAAAAGCCATACCGGCCAGAGATGTTCCCAATGCTGTATGAATCGGAATGTGAAACATCATCGTTAACAGTGCGATGACGAATCCGGCTCCGCCGGCCCCGACAAAGCCAAGTACAAGACCTAATAAAAACATAACCAACACAATCAACATGTTGCTTCTTCCCCTTTATGAATAACTGATTTCGCATCATCTTAAGGTCGACGGTATCTGGTCGACCAAAATCAATGATAACATCTTACTCTATTATTCCCATATTGACAAGAGAGCCAGGAGGGCGTATATCGTCTACTTTTATTTTTTTAGCCAAGTGAAGGACATTCCTGTTGACAATCAGTCTATTTGTAATTATGATAGTTACATCAAGTGTAACGTTTTTTGTTACAGTTCGACATTAAAACATCAGGAGGAATTTGAGTATGAAAATGTTAGTAACAGGAGCAACTGGAAAATTAGGATCGAAAGTTGTGAAAAAACTGCTGGAAACTGTACCGGCGGATCAGCTGGCGGTCAGCGTGCGCAATCCGGAAAAAGCGGAAGCGCTGCAGGCGCGAGGAGTCGATGTGCGTCAAGGGGATTTTGACCGCCCGGAAACATTGGCATCCGCATTTCAAGGCGTTGACCGTCTGCTGATCATCTCTGCCGATGGAGACAATGAGACGAGAATCCGTCAGCACGGCAATGCGGTAGCCGCCGCAGAACGCGCGGGAGTTCGGTTTATCGCTTATACGAGTATTGCGAATGCCCGCGAAAGCAAAAACTTCCTTGCGCCTACTCACAAAGCAACTGAAGAAGCGATTTTGAAAACGGGGATTCCATACTCCTTCTTGCGCAATAACTGGTACTTGGAAAATGAAATGTCGAGTATTCAAGGTGTTTTGGCGGGAGCCCCTTGGGTGACGTCAGCAGAGAACGGCAAGGTGGGCTGGGCGCTGCAGCAGGATTACGCGGATGCAGCGGCGGCGGTTCTGTCCGGCGAAGGCCATGAAAACACCGTCTACGAACTTTCAGGCAAGCTATTAACTCAGGAAGAAATCGCTTCTGCCCTTGCAGAAGTATTGGGCAAAGAAGTATCCGTTCAGCATGTTGACGATGCTGCCTATCGCGATATCATGAAAAATGCGGGTGTACCGGATTTTCTGATTCCAATGGTTGTCGAAATCCAAAAAGGCATTCGTGAAGGCACACTTGAAGTCGAAAGCGATGATTTTGAAAAAGTGCTCGGCCGTCCGCTCACTCCAATTAAAGAAGGATTGGCTCAAATTGTTGCAAAAATCTCAGAAGCGAAATAATTAACGGCATTCGAAAGAGTGATGAACAAGATTACAGTGTTCATCACTCTTTCTTTAAAGATAGATAACTAAAAAACTCACCACAATCACCGCGCATACCTTATAGCCCAAATTCTTTTTATTAAATAAGTAAAAATCGACTGGATTCCAGAGCTAATGATGAAGGCGTAAAAAAAGTGTTCAAATGTAAAGTGAAATCCGCGAAATATAAATTGCATGAAAAGGGCGATACCGGTCAGGTAAAACCAGCCGTGATCATCTAACATTTTTTTAAATTCGGATTTAGCTTCATCAGTGGAAGATATAGAAACAGATTCAGTTGACAGCTCTCTTTTTAAAGATAAAAAGCCGGCTGCGAGAACCGAGACCCCTAAAATAAATAGAATAATTGCTTCGAACATCGAGTACCTCCGTTTCGACTAACAATAAAAATCCGTTGGGGACGACCATTTTGAATCTTTACAAATATGCACCTTGACCGTTATTTGATCTTTTTTTGCTGTATTAAACTTACGGCCACAAGCATGGCGGTGCCGAGTAAGGCAACCGGAAGAAACCATCCGCCAAATCCGCTTCCCCAATCTAAAGCGATTGACACAGATTCCATTAATATGAGAGAAAAAATGATGAGGCATGCATTTTTTAAGCGGTTGATCAACTTTCGGCTGAGCAGGTAGAAATGTTCAGCGTTTGTTTCATTCAGGCGCTTTGGATGGTTGTGAATCTCAGGATGCTTTTCTAAGAATTGCATGAACAAAAGGATAAGTAATCCGATCCCCGGCAATATCAAAAGCTCCCATTTTGATCCCCAGCGATCGACTTCACCGAGTGCGTTGTAATGTGCAGGCACTTTTTCGGGGAGTGCTCCCCAGACAGCGGCCAAAAAGATAATTGATCCCAGGTAAAAGAAATAGCCAAATGCGTTCCAAACCCGTTCCCCTTTTGTCTTTTTAATTTTAATGTGAGTACCGTTAGCTCTGTTTGGCATATGTGATCTCTCCTTTAGTTTTAAATACGGTTTAACCCATGAAAAAGTTCGGGATTTTTGCCTGTTGGAATAGGGTATATTTGCGATCAGTACAGGCAATGTTAAGGGAATGTAAATCATCAGCCGGCAATGTTAAGTTATTGTAAATTTTCGATTTGAATCGTTTACATAGGCTTTAATCTCCATCATAATCATAGTGTTTGGTTTGTAGATTTATGTCGAATTAGGGGGGCAACGACTTTGGAAATAGATGTGCAGAAATTGCTTTTTGAATTCATTGGAGGTCTCGGGATTTTTCTTCTCGGTATTAAGTTTATGGGAGAAGGACTCCAAAAATCAGCCGGAGATAAGCTGAGAGACATTTTAGATCGTTTTACAAGCAACCCTCTGATGGGTGTTTTGGCAGGTATGATTGTCACGGTTTTAATTCAAAGCAGTTCCGGCACCACCGTTATTACTGTCGGTCTTGTCAGCGCCGGCTTTATGACCCTCCGCCAGGCGATCGGCGTCATTATGGGTGCGAACATCGGAACGACGGCCACAGCCTTTATTATCGGCTTTGACGTTGGGGCATATGCGCTTCCGATCATCGCCATTGGTTCATTTTTGCTGTTTTTCTTTAAAAACAAAAAGCTCCAGAACATCGGACAAATTCTGTTTGGATTTGGTGCACTTTTCTATGGCTTGGAGTTAATGAGCAGCGGGATGAAGCCGCTTCGGACGGTTGAAGCTTTTCATGATTTAACAGTCAGCATGAGTGCGAATCCAGTTCTCGGTGTGATTGTCGGCACCCTTTTCACCGTTCTCGTCCAAAGCTCAAGTGCAACGATCGGGATCCTGCAAGGGCTGTTTGCCGATTCATTAATAGATCTCAACGGCGCTCTGCCTGTATTATTTGGAGACAATATCGGTACGACGATTACCGCCGTACTGGCATCTCTTGGCGCCTCCGTTGCAGCCAAACGGGCCGCGGCCGTTCACGTATTATTCAACCTGATTGGGACAGTTATCTTCCTGATCTTGCTGAAGCCGTTCACAGCTTTGATTTTAACGCTTCAATCCTCTTTAGGGCTGGACCCTAAGATGGTGATTGCGTTTGCCCACGGGATCTTTAATACGTCGAATACGCTGATTCAGCTTCCGTTTGTCGGCATATTGGCTTTGATCGTTACGAAGCTGATTCCGGGCAAAGATTCGGTTGTGGACTATAAAGCAACACATCTGGATCCGCTGTTCATTCAGCAGTCTCCTTCAATTGCGCTGGGTCAGGTAAAAGAAGAAGTATTGCGCATGGGTGAATTTGCGGTAAAGGGACTTGAGGAAACAAAAGAGTTTTTTAATACAAAACAGGCAAAACATGCGCAAAGCGCTTTTCAAATAGAAGATGCGATCAACAATTTGGACAGAAAGATTACTGATTATTTGATCGAACTGTCAGCGACCACTCTTTCTGAACAAGAATCTGAAGAACATCATATGTTAATGGACACAGTCAGAGACATTGAAAGAATCGGCGATCACTTTGAAAACTTGGTTGAGCTTGGCGAGTACCAGCAATCCAACAGGGTGAAAATTTCCGAAGCGGCAATGGCGGACTTAACAGAAATGCTTGATCTGACCATTTCCACTGTTAAGGAGTCTATCACAGCTCTTGGAGAAAATAACGAAGATGCCGCAAGACGTGTAGTCGAAAAAGAAAATCAAATCGATAAAATGGAACGCAAGCTTCGCAAAAAGCACATTCTTCGCTTAAACGACGGATTATGCAGCGGACAAGCAGGCGTGATCTTCGTCGATATCACCAGCAATCTGGAAAGGATCGGCGACCATGCCGTCAATATTGCAGAAGCTGTTTTAGGCGAAGAAAAGCATTAAAAACCGGGAGTCATTCCCGGTTTTTTATTTTGTAGGCCTTTTTTATCACTGTGTGACATATTTACTAAATTATGTGTGGGAAGGAAGAACATTCTTCTTCTGTTGACCTAAATAAAGTATAATAGTTTTATTCTTTAGGAGGTATTAAGATGCAGAAACACAGAAGAAGAAACACAACGGCCTTTACGGTTATGTCATATTTCACATTTTTTGCGGGGGTCTTTTTGTTCGGTATCGGCCTTTACAATGCGGACAATCTGCAGCTCAATGAAAAAGGCTATTACATAGCTGTGATGATTTTAGTGGCGGTCGGCGCGATTTTGACGCAGAAAGTGACGAGAGACAACGCTGAGGATAATGAAATCATCGCGGAGCAGGAGAGAAGACAGAATTTGTCGAGTGGTGAGTAAACATGAAAAAAGCATCTTTAGGGATGCTTTTTTAATTTGAAATATTTTTATGTTTGTTTTCCAAAACGAAGTCAATCATTCCAATAATTTTTGTATGGTTCGCTTTTTTTCTAAAGTGTAAAAAGTTTTGGTCTTTGTTTCTTTGCGATTTAGTGATTGTGCCGAACACCCAGATGGAGCTGGCTAAAAGTAATATTGTTAATATCAAAGGAAAAAAATTATGCTCAATGTCATATGAAATGGAAACGACTTGACCAGAAAATATAGCAGTTATAATGCTGGCGGTGAAGGAGCTGTAAAGCGAAGCTTTGATCACGTGGCTAATTTTTAGCGTAGGACCCGAAAAATAAACTTTCAGCCGGTTTAGCGTGGATAAATCTTGTTTTTCGAGGTATGCCATCAGCTCTTCATCGTTTTCAGCTTTTGATAACAATAGAGTTTTAGCTGTTTGTTTTGTTTCTTCAAATAATTGTTTGTCTGTTTGCATGTCTCCTATCCTCCAAATCATTAAAAAGATATGATGATAATTACCAATTATCATCATATCATATTATTAAAAAAATTAATTCCATGTTATTCAAAAGTGCTATTTTGAAAATTTTTAAAAAGCTAATTTCCTTAATAGAGATAGAAGAAATTCTCCTATCGCAGCAGCAGCTCCCTCGGGAGCTGCATATACTATTCCAATTGCTAGTACACCAATACCGACAACTAACAAAGCTGTTTGGCCAATCGGCTCCCAATATCTAGAAAGTCCGCTTTCTGGAGAGGTGACGGGTACTCCTTTATAATTTTTTAATTTAAAAGTAATTGTTGCTGAAAGCTCAGTTTTTGTATCGCCAACTACAGGAATTTCGTTGCTGAAAATCGTTAATGAAAGATCCAATGATTCAATAGAAGGTGAAACGTTTACCATGATAAATCCGTTACGCACCGACAAGCCGATATTTTTTAAAAGCTCATCATATGAATGAATTTGTGAAGAACTCAATGATGTTTTGGAGTCTCCCAGGATTTCTGTAATCGTCGCTCCAACCTTACCGTTTTTAACTTGTATAGTCCCTGGTGATGTATCACTTGGGTTTTTAAATATGAGTGAAGTAGACAACGTAATATCCAAGTTTAATGACTCGTAAACTGTCTCAGTTTTATCAAAAACAAACATTGTTGTAAATAATTTTGGAATATTGCTCAATGCCGGGATATTCGCTAAAATATTTCTCAACGTTCTTACTCGTGCGTCATAGACCGGATCTGACGATGGGGTGACACTAGCTGCTCCTTTGTCCCTGCCAGAATAAGCGTCTTTATCAATGCCGATGGCGCCGCTGCCTGTGCCGATTGAATATTCATAGAATTGGTCAAAGGCCCAGTTTTGCGGCATCGTGTAGCCGAGGTTGCCGCTGAAGCCGGTCGACATGTCGGCGACGAAGCTGTATTCCGTTAATCCGGCGTCTGCTGTTCTGATACAAATGTTTCTTGGGCCATATACACCGATCTTATATTTAGGGGTATTCGGAATGCTTTGCATTTTATCAAACGCTGCTCTGATTTCGTTAAAATACGGGATGATTTTATTTGTTACTTCATAATCATACGCGTCGAAATCAACGGCAAAATAAATGGTTGTGCCGGATGGGAAGCCTAATCCTTGCGCTGCGTTGACAGCGGCATACGCATCTGTTGTTCCTTGATTTTCTACAAAATACGAGGATTCATAGCCCCCGTCTTGGTAAATCGGAAACACTCTCAAACCTTCATTAAAAATGATTGAAAGCTCGGCAGGAGTCATCGCTTTTGATTTAAGCCCACTGCTTGTCCGCACATTGCCAGTCAAATATCTGCCGACCACTTTATATCCGTTGGTCCGTAAAGTTTTCGCAGTGTCCGCCGTTAAGATTGTGGCAGTATCGCATGCCGCAGCAGCACGTGAAGTATCGCCGGAGCTTGCCAATAAGGCTTTAATCGTTGCCATATTGGCAATTCCTGTTACCGGCAAACACATGAAACTTTGGAAACGTGAGACGGCAGATTTTACTTCAGCATCGTAGATGCCGTCAAATTCACCAGAAGGATAGCCATTGCAATATAGTGCGTACTGAAGAATCAGCACGAGCTTGGTTCGGGAGTCTCCGGGTGAGAGTGTCGGGCATTTGCTTGTTGTACCTGGTCCAAAAAAGCCGTTAGCCACACTTGTACTCATACCTTCTTCTTTTTGCAAGGCATAAATGAGCGCCTTATTTGTCTCTCGGGAATAAACGCCGTCACAAGGCATTAGTCCGAAATAATTGTTGTAATCCCGATTTAGATTTTGCTGAATTTGACGGATTTTCGTATCGCCGTTTGAAACCAATGTAAAAGCGCTCATGTTGAGCAATGCTTTCATGATCTGTGCTGTGACAACACCATCTTGTTTGGCCAGGCCCGCAGCTTTTTGAAATTTTTTCACGGCTTCCTCTGTACCTTCAAAGAATTGACCTGTTAATCCGCCGGGATTAAACCCGCTTCCTTTCACCCAAAAAGCGCCTTGTAGAATGTAATTGAGGTTTGTCGGTTTTTCATTTTTGGCCTGCCGTTTGAGCGGAATAAACTTACTCTCTGTTGCCGGTCCGAAATTATCAGCGGGCTCCGCGATTCCGAGCTCGATCTGCAATGCTCTCGTTAAACCGTAAATCGTCTTCCAATTCGGTATTCCGTTCTCCTCCACCTTGTTGTAACCGTGTTTCCCGCTGTAGGTTTTGTTTAGCCATTCCTGCGTTTTCAACACCATTTCATCCATTTATGATCCCTCTTTCTTTCATTGTGCTTTCACTATTAGGTGGCAAACGTATGACATAAAAAAATACGGAAATTGACTCCTTCATTAAATGAAGCGAAATCAATTTCCGTATTTTGTTTATCTCAACAGCCCTAAGCTTCCTGTCAGCCGCGCGACTTTTTTCTTATCGCCGCAAACGCCGATTCCAAAATAGCTGTAATCGGAAGCTGCGGTGCTTTGAAATGTCTCAATATATGCTTCATATGTATGAATGCCTTGCGCGACATCGGTGAAATCGACCGTCAGAATATCGTTGAATTCGTCGGTCAACAGCTTTTGTCTTAATTGATGAAGCAGCTCGGCGTTGCCTTTTAAAATGGGGATTGGAAGTTTGACGATACCCAAATGGTCGATTCCCGAGCCGTCCGTTACATTTTCTCCGAGCAGGCCGGGGTTGTTTTTGCCGAGTGCAGCCCCCAGGATTGCAGCTGTATTGGCAATTAGCCCGAGCGGCAGGCTTTCATCGATGATCAGTGCGCATTTTGTCTCTTCTATCAAATTTGTTCCTCCTTCAGCTGCGGTTTTGGTTTTGTTTCAGAAATATAAAGACCGGCCAATGTGAGCGCTCCTCCGCAAAAAGCAACCCATGTCAGTTTTTCTTGCAGAATGACGACGGATGCGGCAATGGTGATGACGGGTACCATATAGATATAAGCGCTCGTTTTTACCGCCCCAAGCACACCGACCGACCAGTTCCATGTCACAAAGCAAAGCGCAGATGCGCCCGCACCTAAGAACAGGATATTCAGCCAATTGGCGGGGGAGGCGAAAGGGCTTGCGTCGAAGCGGAAATCAAACAGGAACAGAGCGGGAATTATGAATAGCAAGCCGTACAGAAAGATCCGCTGTGTGCATTGGATTGTATGATAACCGAAAGTGCTGATTTTTTTCATCAAAATCGCATATGCTGCCCAGACGAATGCAGAGGCAGCAGCAAGAATGTCGCCGAGTGGATTCAGCTTGAGCATCATTTGTCCGTTAAAGAAAATGAGCGCAAGTCCTGTAAAAGCAGCGGCGAATCCAATGAAGAAACGGGGCTCCAGCTTTTCGCCCGAAAGGAAAAAATGCGCCAATACCGCGGTGATCATCGGAATAACTGCGACGATCATGCCGGCGTTTGAGGCGTAGGTAAGGGTAAGCGCGATGTTTTCCAACAGAAAATAAAGCGTCACCCCGCATAAGCCTGCTCCCGCAAACAGCGCTTCCTGCCTCCAGCTCCGGAATGTCGGCACATGCGGATGCACCATAATCAGCACGATCAATCCGATGAGAAACCGGTAAAACAATATATCTACGGGCGCAAAATCCTCGAGCAGCACCTTTGTCGAGACAAAAGTGGTACCCCAGATGATGATCGTGATAACAGCTGCGAGGTGTCCGGCGGTTTCGCGTCTTATCTTCATCCTTTGATCTCCTGCCTGTCATATTCAAAGATTTTCATATATTGTTTCGGCGTCAGCCCGACCTGCCGCTTGAAAAATTTCGTCATATGGCTCTGATCGCTGAAGCCTGTTTGGAAAGCGGCATCGATTGGTTTTACGCCTTCTTCCAACAGCTTTTTCGCATGATTGATACGGACGGTTTCCAAGTAGCTGTAGGGGGAAATTCCTTTCTGCTTCGTAAACGACCGCAGGAGGTGATACTTGCTCCAGCCTGCCAGCTTGCTTAAATGTTCAAGCGTAATGTTTTCCTGGTAATGGGATTCCAAATAACCGCACACCGCTTTGACTTCGTCGGACGGTTCAGGCGTATTTTCGAGAAACGCAACATCAGAATACGTCCGAATCAACTCTTCGAGAAGATTGAGAAAAAGTTCCTCTTTTTTCAAAGCTTTTTCTTTCTGCAATATTTGAATGTGAAGCTCCTTCAAGCTGGCGTTCAGCTCATGACGGAACAAGACATTTTCCGTGAAATATGGGAGGCTGTCGGTTCCGGTGATCTCCTTCACAAATTTTCTCATAACGTCAGGCATCACATTTATGCAGCGATAATCGAGCGCCTTTCCGTCAATCTGCTCGCAACTGTGCGTGTCATAAGGATTGAAAAGCACGAGGTCGCCCTGATTAATGATGTATTCTTCTCCTTTGCAAAGCAAATAGCGCTGCCCCTTCTCAATAAAACCAATCACAAAGTACTCGTGAAAGTGATTCGGAAACTTCTGCATAATGCCTTTAAAGCGGTAGGCTTCAACATTTAGATCAGGGTCGAGGAAAAGCGTGCGGGTTTCATTTCGCATGTCGGGCCTCCTTGGTGTGATGATGTTTAAGTTTATCATGTTTTTGAGAAATTTCTTGTATGATGTTGCTTAATGAAAAAATCGTATTTTTTGTGAAAAGAATGAGCAATTTAAAGCTGTCGTGGAATGGAATCACAATGGTGAAGATCATAAGGAGAGTGTTAAACTGACAGCAATTACAGGGTCATAAAAATTGAACCATTGTAACTTTTAGTATAATATTACACTAAAAAGAACATCGGAGGTTCCTCCATGGATAAAGAATACATAACCGAACTCATTTCATCCAAGTTAAGATTAATCCGTGCGGAAAGCGGCTATACGCAGGAGAAAATGGCGAACGTGCTCGGGATGTCGAAGAAAACGCTCGTGCAAATTGAAAAGGGCAGGTCGGCAGCGGGGTGGGCGCATGTTGTCGCGGTATGCGCGCTTTTTCGGAACAGTGAGGTGCTGCAGGCCGTGCTCGGGGATGAGCCCCTTGAGGTGGTGGAGACTGTCGCTCACCGAAGCATCGACAGACCAAAAGGGAAGACGCTCGGCGGAAAAGTGTGGTGGCGGGACATTGAGAAAAAAGGCGAGTTTCGGCTTCAGCAAAACTTGATTTCTCACCATTACCGCATTTTGGATTCGTATGACGACCTATGGTTCAGCACCTTTGAAAAACAGGATGCTGTGGCGCGTTTGGACGAGCTGTTCAATGAACAGGATGGGGTGGAATGAAGAAAAAGTTAAGTCCTCTGAATTTGCTGGTCTTCATTCCTCCAAGATAAGACATAGTGAAAAACACTGCGTGTCTTGTCTGTGGAATCGGAGTTGAGAACAGTTTTCCACCTTATTCTCACTCCAGCACATCATCAAGCAGCTTCCACATCAGCTCCCTCCGGTTTCCTGCGCCCGTCTTCAAAAAAATCGATTTCAAGTGGTCTTGAACGGTGTAAGCCGATATATGCAATTCGTCTCCGATGGCTTTTGTTGAAAGTCCGCGGATGACCCGGTACACGATGTCTTTTTCCCGGTCGGACAGGTTGTAGGCTTCTGCTATCAGCGGTATGGTTTCTGCCGGTGAAGCAGGCTCGAATGAAACGGCGATCTGGCCTGATGGACCAAAGCCGTCTAAACGACTCGCTTTAATGGATAGGCAGGAATGACCCGGAATCGAGATGACCGTTTTTGCCGGATCGGCAGTTTCAGCCGCTGCCCGCGTGCAGACGGCCCGGACAGGTCTCGGCACGGCATCGCTGCCGATCCTTTCCCAGCCGCGCAAGATATTTAGCCAATGGAGGGCCGCTCGATTGCATGACAAGGGCTGCAGGTCTTCCGACAAAATCAGAATGCCTCCGACATGTTTCATGTGAAACACGTCTTTTTTTGACAGGTGGTGTCTGAATTGCTGAAGGTGCCGGCCGATAAGCGGTGCGAGTGAAGCGAGTAAGCTCTTATCCTTTTCTGTAAATAGCGGCTGTCCTCTTTTCCTCAACAGGGTAAGGTATCCCCGGCACTCCCCCTTGCTGAGCAGAACGGCGCGCAATTCATCTTCATAGCCTGCAGGCCCAAGAATGTTGCTGTAGCGTTTGCTTTGCCGGAAGTCTCCTTTGACCGATTCACTTAATATAGCCGCTGTCTGTCGTGTCTGAATTAAGGCTTCGAATCGATTCACATCCTCCTGCGTGTACTCAAGCTCGAATAATTGCGGATGGATCGCTTCAATTTGATCGTCTGTGACGGCTCCGATGGACAGTAAGGTCTTGGGGTCTACAGCCGTGCAGCATGATGCATCAAACGGAATCGCCTGTTTTAATGCAGACAGCATGGCTTCGATATATTGGGGCGAAGAACGGGTTGTGCGCTGCAGTTCGTTCAGTATGTCTTTTAACGGCCGGTTCATGTCGGTCCTCCTCTTTAAAAATCCCAGGTTTAAGGGATGGTGGTTTGTTGAAACTCCTTTATAATTGAGAACAATTCTTAATTAATTTTACTAAAAGGAGAACGGCTTGTCGTGAACATGGACTGGAATCATCCTGATGTCTATCAATACGAAAAGAAAATCCCTTTAAAAATCCCATGCTATGAAATGCTCTACGATATGATGGATCGCTTGTTGACGGTCCGGTTTTCTGAAGATGCGGCTAATGTGATGGTCGTCGGGGCCGGAGGTGGGCAGGAGCTCGTGACGCTTGCAAAAAGACACCCGAATTGGTCATTTACAGGAGTCGATCCGTCTGCCAGCATGCTCGGTTTGGCGAGAAAAAGGCTGGAGCTCGCCGGAATTCAGCCTCAAGCCGATCTGATTGAAGGAGAAGTACATCAGCTTGAGTGCGGATTTCAATATGATGCTGCGACATGCATGCTTGTGCTTCACTTTGTCCGCCATAAGCTTGAATTTTTGCAGCAGATCGCCTCAAGATTAGCGGATGGCGCTCCGTTTTTCATTGCAGCCATTCAAGGCGACATGACGTCAGAGGCATTCAAGTGGCAGATGTGTGCCTGGAAGGAGCATATGCTGGCAGGCGGGATTTCTGAACAGGAATGGGAGAGCTTTTCCGCTTCAATCGGCAGCCGCTCTCATCCGGTGCCGGCTTCAGAGGTGGAGGATCTGCTCGGCAAAGCAGGCTTTACAAACGCAACGAGATTTTTCAGCGCTTATGTAATCGACGGCTGGTTTGCTGTGAAAGGAGGCGGCAAACAATGAAGAAACATATTGTCGTGATCGGCGGGTACGGTCATGTCGGCGCCCAAATCTGCCGGAGTCTCGGGGAAAAATATCCGGGCCGTGTGTATGCTGCCGGAAGAAACCTGGATCACGCCGAGCGTTTTAGTCAGGAAACGGGCGGCCAAGTGAAGCCGATGCGTTTCAACAGAGATGCACCGGCTGACTGGGATTGGCTCAAGACGACGAAGCTGGTGATCGTGTGCATCGATCAGGAAAACACTGAGTTGGCAGAGGCTTGTCTGGCGAGCGGCACGGATTATATCGACATTACGGCGAACGGTTCATTTTTGGCTCAGCTTGAACAGCTGAATGACGAAGCATGCCGCGGCACGGGATTATTAAGCGTCGGCCTGGCTCCGGGGCTTACCAATTTACTTGCGCAGAAAGCCGCCCAGGCTCTCGATGAAACGAGCCGGATTGATATTGCGATCATGCTCGGTTTAGGTGACAGCCACGGAAAAGCGGCGATCGAGTGGACAGTTGACCATCTGAATACGGTGTATGATGTGAAAGAAAATGGACGCTTGATGGAAGTCAGCAGTTTTACAGACGGCCGGCGGACAAACTTCGGCGGGCGATTGGGGGGCCGGACAGCGTACCGGTTTCCTTTTTCCGATCAGGTGACATTGCCAGGCACATTAGCCGTCCCTTCTGTTTCTACCCGGCTTTGCTTTGATTCAAGGCCTGCCACCGCACTGATTGCGGCCATGCAAAAAATCGGCGCAGTCAAGCTCTTAAACAATAAGGGAATTCGAAATCTGGCGGTCCGTATGCTGGGGGTGCTCAACATCGGATCAGCGCAATACGCGGTAAAGGTGGATGCTGAAGGATTGAAAAACGGCCGGAGCACCGGGACAGGCATCGCGCTGTTCGGCGAAAATGAATCATTCATTACCGCACAGACAGCCGCTGCAGCCGCGTCAGCTTTGTATACCGGAAGCTTTCCACACGGAATATTTCATTTGGAACAGCTGTTTGAGCTTGAATGGGAAGGAAGAGAGTCTTGCTTAATTCAGAAAGAAACCGGTGACCGGTTTGTGATATCGTTTGACATCTTGTTAGAAAGTGAGATGATAAATATTAGAAAATAATAGAAGGAGTGGGAAATATGCAGCCTGAAGATATTGTCAGAAGCGGTCCGAACCAGTACGTTTGCAGAGAGGGGATCGCGAAAGAACTGCCGTCATTTGCGAATGCATTCGAACGGCCCGTCATCATTACTGGAGTCAAATCGTTTAAAGCTTTTACGAGTTATACGACGCCTCCAAACGATTGGAAAGTCGTTCAGCATACGGGCTGCAGTTCCCTAAATAAGATTAAAAAAGCAGCAGAAGCAGCAGAATCGGCAGATGTCATCATCGGGATAGGCGGGGGAACCGTCTTAGATACGGCGAAGGCAGCCGCCGATTTGTTGAACATTGAAGTCATGATGATTCCGACGATCCCGGGAACATGCGCGGCAAGCACGCCGTTAAGCGTGATCTATGATGATGACGGCAACTTTTCGGGCGTCCAATACCATAAGCGCTCAAGCTATTTGACGCTGGTCGATCCGCTGCTTCTCCTTTCTTCGCCGGTCGCTTATGTGAAAAGCGGAATCGGTGATACGCTTGCGAAATGGTATGAGGCCGAAGCGATCATCAGAAATACGGCCGATTCGCTTTCCATCATGGTTCAGACAGGGCTGAGGCAGTCTGTCTATATTCGGGATATTTTGTTGACAGAAAGTCTGAAAGCCATAGAAAGTCTTGAAAAAGGCGAAACCTCCTCATCTTTCGCACATGTCCTCGAAGCGGTTATCGCGCTGGCTGGCACAGTAGGTGGATATGCGGGACGCTATGGCAGAATGGCCGGAGCCCATGCAATCCACAACGGCTTAACGTTCATCCCCGAAACCCATCGTGTGCTGCACGGCCAAAAGGTAGCCTACGGGATACTCGTGCAGCTTGCTTTAGAAGGACGGACAGATGAAATTGCCGAACTGATTCCCTTTTATGAAGGGCTCGGTTTTCCGAAAAGACTTAGCGATTTAGGCATTTTAGAAAACGTTGAAGAGGCAAAACGGACCGTTGCCGCTCATGCCGTGCGTCCGGATGAATCTTTATGTCTGATGGGATCTTTTCATGAAGCTGATGTGATGGCGGCGATAGAGTCGCTTGAATAAACCTGATAAATAAAACGAGTCAGCCATCCTGTAACGGATGGCTGACTTTGTTAAATTTCCACTTTCACATCGGCGCTTTTTTTCAGTTTTTCAACCTGCTGTCCGAGTTTTTCCTGTCTTTTTTGCTGTTTGAGCATGTCTTGGATTTGTTTCTTGACATCGTCAAACGCAGGTGTGTTTTTCTGTCCGCTGTCTTTTTGCTGTGCGGCAAATTGATCATAGTAATCTTTGATTTCTTTGTCTGTGACCTGATCTGCCGGCAGTTCTTTGTCAATATATTTTTCTGTTTTGATATTGTCGGCAATGTCACTTTTCAGCGTGTTCATGTTTAAGCCGGCTTTCTTGACAGCTTCCTCAAAATCTTGTTCATTTTTATACTGCTTTTTGCTTTCGTCCAGCTGTTTTTCAATTTCTTTCTCAGATGCTTTGTAGCCTTTTTTGTCCGCTTCTTGGGTAATTAAAGCCTGTCCGACCAGGCTGTCGATGGCCTGCTTTTTGATTTGCTGTGCCGCATCTTTTGAAGTCGGATCCTGTCCTGTTTGCTGATACTGCATTTGTGCGGTTGATAATACGCTGTTATAGTCCTTGCCTGTGATCTTTTCATCGTTAACGACAGCCACTGTTTTTGTATCATCGACTTTTTGCTGATCAAGCTTTTTCTGCATGGCTTTCATTTGCTTTTCTTGATCCTGCTGCCCGCTTTGGGCTGTTTTTTCTTGATTGTTTGCCTTGGATTGCTGATCATCATGATTTGAAGTGCAGGCGCCCAATACGACAGCCAATAATCCAATCATGAGAGATGATATGCCTTTTTTCATAATATATCTCCTTTCTTCAAACAGAAGTGATTCTTAAAATGACCTTTAGTGGGCATTCTAAACGATCGTCTCTGAAAAAGAAACCATTTGGAATCAATTTTCCAAAATGTAATCGAATTGAAAGGAGATCGTAATGTGATGGCCGAGTTCCGGTTTACTTGATATGTTTCGGATCAAAGCCGTAGACTTCGAAGTCCTTCGCAAAAATCTCCTGCACCAGCTCTTTTGTTTCGTCATTGTAAAAGCTCTCAAAAGTCGGTAACACCCAGTCGAAGGATGACATGGTGAAAACGGTGTCCGCGAATTTTCCTTTTTTGAGCATAGTATCGGAAAGATGGTGCGGTGATTTCGACAGCTGTGATATCGGAGATTTCAATAATTTGTATTTGTTTTCAATCTCTCTGATTTGCGCGCTGAATTGCTCGAGGTAAATATAATTGGTGACAAACTCTTCTTCTCCTTCGAGATACTGAGGACCAAGGTGCCGGTCAATGGCGCTGATTTCCGGCCCCAAATCTTTTAAATAATGCAAGAATTGGGTGAAAGACAGCCCTGTATTCATGTCACTGTTGAACAGACAGATAAAATTCGGGGAGCAAATTGCCGCCAGAAAGGAACTGACTGCTCTCCGGAAAGGGTTGCGCACAAGCTTGTAAGTGTCCTTTTTTCCCTCTTTTAATTCTGCCAGAAGATCCTTCACATAATCCGGCTGCTGCGTATAGATCGTATTTCTGTAGTGATGAACCTCCCCCGCGCATCTTCGGCCAACATCTTCAAGCAGTCCGTTTTGGAAAAAGAACCAGCGATTCAGCGTCGTGCAGCCGCTTTTTGGAATCCAGAACAGAATGATCGGAAAATCTTTCGCAAAAAGAGGGGTATAAAGGTAAATCAAGCGATTCAGTCTCTCATCTTCAAACATGCAGAACACATCCACTTCTTTCTTTGTTTTGGTCCGCCTGAGACAGCGGTTGCCTTTATACACAAAGTATGCCGTCACCAATGAATTGATAGGGCGATAATATGAATATATTTCAAAATGATAAGATCTGGCAGACGGTTCCTTATTGAACCATATATAGAAAAATAAGTTTATGCTTTAAAACAATCTTATGATACTAGAGCATGCCTGTACAGTTTATATTTAATGGAACTTTCTGTTTCACTGCATGCTCCGCCTGAGGTAACATGAAAATGAGAAATGCCTGGGAGCGTTCTGAAAGGTCAGATGCTCAAGGAAAATGGAATAAAGGGAGGGTCGCTCATGCAGATTCGCATGACTGAATATCACGTTCCCGACCCCGAGTCGGGTCCGTACGGGATCGCCGTATGTGCAAACGGGCGCATTTGGTTTACTGAACAAAAGGGAAACCGGATCGGTATGCTCACAGAGTCTGGAGATATTACCGAATATACGATTCCGACGAAGAGCGCAGGCGCCTCGATTATTACTCCCGGGATTAGCGGTGAGCTATGGTTTACGGAGTATAAAGCGGGGAAAATCGGAAAAATGACGCCTCAAGGGGAAATAACTGAGTATGCCCTTCCTCCAGGTACTGCCCCGTTTGGGATCACCGTAGGCTGTGACGATGCCATGTGGTATACCGATATGGCCGGACATCAAATCGGCAGGCTGTCATCTTCAGGCGAAATCACTGAATATAAACTGCCCAAACCGGGAGCCTTCCCGTCATTTATTACAAGGGGAGCAGACGATGCACTCTGGTTTACACAAAATCAAAGCGGCTCCATCGGGCGAATAACGGCAGATGGAGACATCAGCGAGTATCCGCTTCCTGGAGAACAATCCGGACCGGTCGGAATCACTGCAGGCCCGGACGGAGCTTTGTGGTTTACAGAAATAAACGAAAATCAAATTGGGAGAATTGCGGTCTCAGGGAAGATCAGCGAATACCCGCTTCCGACAGCCAATGCCCGCCCGCACGCGATTACCGCCGGCGGCGATGGTGCCCTGTGGTTTACGGAATGGGGTGCGGGTCAAATCGGCCGCATTACAGTCAACGGGGATATTACGGAATATCCAATTCCGACGGCCGAGTCTGAACCGCACGGGATAGCGGCCGGACCAGCCCAATCGATCTGGTTTGCAGAAGAGTGCGGCCGTATTGGGAAAATCTCTATTCTTGATTAAAAAACGTCCAGTTTGCTGGACGTTTTTTTATATATTATTCCGTTCTCGTTTCCATTCTGCGGTTGGGAGAGCCAAGGCCTTTATTCATCAAGTAAAAATGGAAAATGTATTCACCGATTGCCATAGCGACTGCTGCAAAAAACGCGGCCAATGCAGCGGTGTTTGCAGCCGTTCCCATCGCAAGAGCCATCAGCCAAACGACAAGAAAAGCGACGCCTAAATCGGCTAAAGTGGCTGTGATGTTATTGGTCTTCGGCAAAATAAACAAATCACCCAGCAAATAGGATACCGCGCCAAGAACAATTGTGATGAAGAGGGTGTTTTCAAAACTGAAACTAAACCCGAGCCCGAGAACAAGGTACAGTATCACAATTGTCATGATGCCTTTAATGGCAAGGGCTTTCACATGTTCCATAACAATTCGCTCCTTTATACGAGATTTTAGTTTTTCTTTTCCTCGTATTCAGAAAACGAAACATGCAAACTTGCTTTTTTAACGGGCTCAGACATTTTTCCGCCATTCTTTCTGTTTCTTGCATAGTAGATGATATAGCATAACGCCATAAATGGAACACCGCAAAAAAGGGCGATTCTTTGGTTCGGATCAAAGGCAATGCCGATGCAGGATGCCAGACATAATAGAAAAGCGGCAATCGGTACTGCCGGATAAAACGGTGTCCGGTATTTTAAGCCGTCTGCGGTGTTTCCTTCAGCCAAAAAGCGTCTGCGGAACATGAACTGCGAGGCTGCAATGCTCATCCAGACGGCAACAACGGCAAAGCCTGAAATTGATACAAGAACGATATAGACGGAATCAGGTGCAAAAACACTGGAGAGCAGCGACAGAATGCCGCCGATCATACTGAAAATCAGCGCGTTCAACGGAATTCCCCGTGAAGTCAGCTTTTGAAAAACGGGGTGTAACGTTTTTTCTTTTGACAGTGACCAGAGCATCCGGGAGCAAGCATATAAGCCTGAGTTGGCCGCGGAAAGCAGAGCCGTCAGAATCACAAAATTCATAATGTCGGCCGCGTATGGAACACCGATACGGTCAAAAACGACGACGAACGGGCTTTTGATCACACCGGCTTCTTTGACCGGAATGAGGCATGAGAGCACGAAAATCGTTCCGATGAAGAAAAGCACCAGTCTCCAGAGTGTTGTCTTGATCGCTTTTGGAATGTTCTTTTCCGGTTCGGCGCTTTCTCCGGCGGCAATCCCGATCAGCTCCGTACCCGAAAACGCAAAATTCACGGAGAGCATCGCCATAAAAATTGGAAGGAAACCGTTCGGAAAGAGCCCGCCTTCTCCTGCAAAGTTTGAAAGAAGCGGTGCGGAATCTGTATTTTGTAGCGGGATGATGCCGAATATCGCCGCTCCGCCTAAAATAATAAACAATATAATGGCAAGTACTTTAATGCTCGAAAACCAAAATTCGGACTCGGCAAAAAATCTCACTGAGACAGCATTGAACACGAAAATCAGTGCAGCGAAAACCGCGCTCCACATCCACACCGAAGTATCGGGGAACCAGCGCTGCATTAATAACCCGGCAGCGGTAAATTCCGAACCCAGCGCGACAGCCCAGGTCAGCCAGTAAAGCCAGGCGACGGTGAATCCGGTGCCCGGCCCGATGAATTTGGAGGCATACATATGAAACGATCCGGTGACAGGCATGGCGACCGATAATTCGCCGAGGCAGAGCATGACAAGGTAGACAATCAGAGCCCCGACTAAGTAGGCTAAAATCGTTCCGGCAGGACCCGCCTGTGAGATCGTATAGCCGGAACTTAAGAAAAGACCCGTGCCGATAACGCCTCCCAAGGAGAGCATGATCAGGTGTCTCGTTTGCATTTTTCTTTGAAAGTTCTGACGATTGTTGTTTGACTGTTCCATCATATCTCCAGCTTTCTCGCCCAGTCGGCGACGGCTTTTATGTCTTCAGGTGTTGTTCTGCAGCAGCCGCCGATCAGCTGTGCTCCTTGGTTGTACCAGCTGCGGGCGCTTTCTCCGAAGGAAGCTTTGCATGCCGCACCATGCCATGTTTTTGTCTCCGGATCATACTGTTCACCGGAATTCGGATAGACGATAATCGGTTTAGCTGTATGCTTTTTGATGCCGCCAATGAGCGAAGAGACATGCTCCAGCCGCGTACAGTTTACGCCAACTGCCGCAACCTGGTCATGCTGATCGAGCCATTTCGCGCATTCGCCGGCTTTCGTGCCGTCGCTGATATGACGTCCGTCTTTAGCGCTGAAACTGATCCACGCATGTGTGTCAGGGAATTCTTTCAATAAATGAACGATTGCTTTTGCTTCTGAAAGGCACGGTATTGTTTCACAGGCTAACATATCGGCGCCTGCATCGATTAAAGCGGCCATTCGCTGCCTGTGAAAATCGGCCAATTCGTCTTCTGTGACGTCATAATCCCCCCGATATTCGGAACCATCCGCTAAAAAAGCGCCGTAAGGGCCTACTGAAGCGGCTACAAACGGTTTGGGCCGGCCTTTGCGGTTTTCCGGAACCGCCCAAAATTCATCGCGTGCTTCTACAGCAAGACGTACAGACTCCCGGATAAGGTGGAGCGCTTCTTGTTCACTGAGGCCGCGTTTTGTGAAACCTTCAACCGTCGACTGATAGCTGGCTGTCATCGCGCAATCGGCGCCCACACGGAAATAATCCAGATGCACTTGTTTGATAAGCTCGGGGTTTTCGATGAGCATTTTTGCAGACCACAGGCTGTCGTTCAAATCACAGCCGTACCGTTCAAGCTCGGTGGCCATCGCGCCGTCAAGTGTGATGATAGGAAATTGTTCTAAAATCGATTGGATCGGATTGGTCATCTCATTGTTGAGGATCTGTCGTTTGAGACCCCGGCCTCCTTTTTTAGAGTTTTTAAAAATATATGAAAAATAGTTTAAAAGACTTCAGTAGCTTTTGTCAATCTACCAAAAATCAGTTTTTACTAGTAGCTTTTGTCGTTTTCTATTTAGGGTAAAACGGTACGTCTCCGCATATTTTTTTTAAAAAAGACTGATAAGGGGTATTGGATGGATGAAAAAACTGATTATCAATGCTGATGATTTTGGATATTCAAGAGGCGTGAACTATGGAATTATTGATGCCTATAAGCTGGGGATTTTAACATCAGCGACGTTCATGACAAATATGCCGGGCGCAGGTCATGCGGCGCGGCTGGCTCGCGAATCGCCCGGGCTCGGGATCGGCGTACATTTGGTGCTGACCTGCGGAAGACCGCTTTTGTCTGACCACCGGACGATCGTCGATGCAAAGGGGAATTTTCGCAATCTCGCATTTTATCAAGGTGCTTTTACAATTGATACTGATGAAGTATACCGAGAGTGGAAAGCGCAGATTGAAACATGCATCAACATGGGCTTGGAACCCGATCATTTGGACAGCCACCATCACATCAACGCTTCCCCGGCCATCTCAGACGCATTTTTGACGCTCGCCAAAGAGTACCGTTTGCCTGTCAGGCGCAATATGGAGAGTGCTGTGATCACGGAAAAAGGAGTGAAGACAACAGACTTTTTTTTACCTGTCCTCGAAGCGGCTTTAAAGGATGAAGAAGCCGTCTCTGAACTGTTTGAAGAGCATGATACCGTGGAGGTCATGACCCACCCGGCATACATCGATAAGGAGCTTTTGACGAACTCTTCTTATACTTATCCGAGAGTCGATGAACTTGAATTTTTAACCGATCCGGACGTTGTCATCCGTTTGAATAAGCTTACTGATGTCCAGCTCGTATCATTTAGGAATTTGACATAAGGAGAATGCCGAAATGAAACATATTTTTCAGCTGCTGGGAAAGTCTTTGCTGATTCCGATTACCGTTCTTCCGATCGCCGGCCTGCTGCTGCGTCTTTCTGCGGAAGATATGCTGAATATACCGCTTTTTCAAGCGTCAGGCGTGATATTGAACAATATGGATGTCCTGATCGCAATCGGCATCGCCATGGGCTTTGCCCGTTCAAAAGATAAAGGAATTCCTGCGCTGACAGGATATTTGGCGATTACCGTATTAAAAGAGGGGCTCGGCATCTTGAATCCTGATCTTGATATGAGCGTCTTCGGCGGGGTGCTCGCCGGCCTGATGGCGGCTTTCATTTATAACCGGTTTCAACATACGAAACTGCCAAGCATGTTTTCATTTTTTGGCGGAGAGAAGTTTCCGATTACGATGATCGTATTGGTGACGATTCCGGTGGCAGGCTTTTTTTCAATCGTCTGGCCTTATGCAGAAGCGGCGATCGACACTTTTAGCCAGTCGCTTGTAGGTCTTGGCGCTTTCGGGGTGTTTGTATTCGGATTTCTGAATCGGTTTTTGCTGCCGTTCGGCCTTCACCATGTCATGAATACGTATATTTATTTTGGGCTTGGGCGCTATGAGACGGCATCCGGCGAAGCGGTGACAGGGGAAATTACGCGGTTTTTGAATGGAGACCCGACAGCCGGCTACTTTCTCGGCGGCTTTTTTATCACGATGATGTTTGGCATTCCGGCGATCGCTTTGGCAATCGCGCATGCAGCCAGAACGAGAAAAAAGGAAACGAAAGCGCTCATGTCTTCAGGAGCAGCCACATCACTGTTCACCGGGATTACGGAACCAGTTGAATTCACGTTTTTATTTACTTCGCCTTTATTGTACTTTCTTCACTCGGTCTATACGGGACTTGCCGGAGCGGTGCTCTGTTTGCTTGGGATTCGTCACGGCTTCTCATGGGGAGCAGGCGCAATCGATTATTTGCTGAACCTTAATTTATCAGACGGCGGATTATGGATCATACCCGTCGGCCTTGCCTTTTTTGCTCTCTATTATGTTACGTTTTACTTTGTGATTATAAAGCGAAACATTCCGGTGATCGGAAGGGAACAGGAAACACCTGAAGGAAACCGGCTGCATCAGTCTATGGCTGCAGGCATTCTTAAGCATATCGGCGGCCGTGAGAATGTCGTGACTTGCGAAAACTGTATAACCCGTTTGCGAATGAAATTAAAAGACACGTCCTTGGCGGATGAAGCGCAATTAAAGCAATTAGGAGCGCACGGTGTGGTCAAAATTGACCAGCATCATATCCAGATTGTGATCGGAACGGATGCTGGGAATGTGAAAAAAGATTTGCAGAACTTAATCGGGGAGACTCCGCCGGATTAAAAACTGGAGTTGATTGTCCCGTACCTTTTGGGAAAATCACGAGTCTGCGAAAAATAAGCTTGCACCTCCAGCAGCGTGAGGCGTTATGATAGGAATAAATCGTCAGTTGGAGGGGATTTTTATGGAAAATGACGGATATTATTCAATCGGTGTTTTTTCAGAAATGACAGGGACATCCATTCGGACGCTCCATTATTACGATGAAATCGGCCTGTTGAAGCCTGAAAAACAGCCGGGAACAGGCCGCCGCTTCTACACAGACAGAGATGCGAGAGAGTTGCAGAAAATCACATGTTTTAAGTTTCTCGGGTACAGTCTTGAACAAATTCGCGCTTTCATGAAGGATGCATGCTTTGATGCCGGTCTGATTGAGGCGCTGCAGGAGCAGAAAAAGGTGCTGGAGGAGAAAAAGGAACATATTGAAACAGGGCTGAAAGCGATAAACAGGACAATCGGTCTTCTGGAGGAGGAAGAGGAAATCGACAGTTCTGTTTTCATGAGCCTGCTGAACAGCATCCAGACTGAGAAGGAGCAGCGCATATGGCTTGAACAGCAGGTGTCCAAACGTTTTGCCGATGATGTATTCGGCAAATCAGAAGATGAGATGGCCAAATTGGATCAAGAGTATGTTCGTTTATCTAAGGAAGCCAAGCGGCTCATGGGAAAACCGGTTGATGACCCCGAAGTGCAGGAAATGGCGGACCGATATATGAAGACGAGTTTGGAATTTGTCGGAGAGGGCGTGCTGTCGGCTTTAGGACAGATGGAGACAATCGAATCGCAGCAGCTGGCAGAGAAGTTTTCTTCACCTTTTACAAAAGAAGAGGATGAGTGGCTGCAGCAGGTGTTCGAATATTACATGATTCACAACGATTTCTGTCCCGAAAACGGCCGATGAAAAAATCCGCCGGAGCTTTTAATGCAAAAGCTCCGGCTCAATTTTCGCCGTTTCATTATCAAGTGAAACATGCAGTTGATGGTTTTGATTAACCGAAGCGAAAAAGATTTCATCCATTCGTTCAAGCCCTTTTTTTTTCAGCTGGTTTTTGAGCCAGTTTTCCGTTACATTCAATTGGTGAAGGACAGATGTGTACACTTTCCCGTCAACGATGACCGGATATGAAAATTCGCCGCTGCTTTTTTGAATCCCCATATCTTCAGCCGTGACTTCCATTTTATTTGGCTTTTTGTATACCGTTAAATTTCCATTCGCCTCTATAAACGCCATTTCTACGTCGCTGACATTGAAAACATCTTTTTCACGAAGCATTTGCAGAACATTATCCACCGAATATCTGATTCGTTTTAAATTGCCGACAATAAACGTTCCATTTTTGATGACGATGGTCGGTTCAAATGTAATCAGACGTCCGAGTGTTCTGTTTTTGATCATGATTTTTGAAGCGAGTCTTTGCAATAGGGCAATCGCAGCCACCGCAGCGGCGGTATGCAAATGTTCAATCCTCGGATCGGCTATGTCAGCTCCGACGACAGCCCCCAATGTAATAATGATTAAAAAATCAAATACAGGCATTTCGCCGATTGAGCGTTTTCCCATTAGCAATGTAACAGCCAATAAAAGCGGAAGGATGGTGATGATTCGCCCGTAGACAACCAAAATTTCTTTCATAGTTTCCATTTTCTCGCTTCCTTTTTATAGCCTTTTGCCAATTCAAGATTGACGGCCGTCATTTTCGAGTTGAGGTCATGATATGGATAAGAATCGCTTATTTCAGGAAGCCGGTTGGCATCCTCCTGGTTTGAAATCACACGACCCGCCGAAACAAACCGTTTTGGGGGAATTGTAACACCGATTACTGTTGCTCCCGGTTCAATCACCGTATTCTCTTGGATATAGGCATCAAAAACAAGGCTTTGCATCCCGACAAAAACATTGTTGTCAATTCGTACGGGACCGTGAATTTGACATTGCGGGGCAAGTGAGACTTTCTCGCCTATGTAAATGGAATACGATTCACGATCCTTAAAAACGGAATGTTCAGTAACTGGGCTGTTGTACTCATAGTTTTTCATACCGTGCAAGACAACTCCGTCCTGGATATTGCAATCATGGCCGATGTAGATTTTTAATCCCGTGTCTCCTCTGATCGAAGAGAAAGGCCCGATGAAAACATTTCGCCCGATGACCACACTGCCGATGACCGAGGCGAAATGATGGATGTATGAGGACGCATCAATATCCGGAATATCTGCTTCTTGATTAAATGACGCGGTAATATTGGGACTGACATTGTCTTGGATCAGCAGCTTTTCAAGAAACTTCCCGGCGAGTGACGAAACCGTTAACCCGAGGATGAGTTTGTTGCTTAATTTCATATGACCTGCCTCCTTTATTCAGGTAGTCTGTCTAAAAAACGGGATAATATTTATGGGCGGCGGTCTGAAACTAAAAAAGAGGATATGGGGAGATAACGGCTAATAAAGCAATGGAATAGGTTTTAGGAAGCGTTCAAGACGATTACCATTTTCATCTCTGAAAAAACAAAGGAAATGATTCATTTAGAGGAGGAAATTTACGGTCAGCTTGCCTTGGCTGACTCCTCGACAGAGCTCTATTTTAAGGGAGGTTGAAACTTTGAATCTATCTTTGGCAGTTGCATTAGTTATATCTGTGTTTTTAAATATATTTCAGCTGGCACAACTCAAATCCAATAACCGAAAAACGCAAACTGGGAAGAGAGTACAAAAAGGCCGCTCAACCCCTTCGCTGCCATCCTGTGGACTTATTTCGCCATTATCATTCTTTTGATGTTGGCTGCATTAGTAACCGTTATCATACAGCTTAACGAATAATATTAGCGCTTCTCTTCTGCTGCCGGCTTTTTATTATTGCCACAGTCATAACGAAAAATGCGCAGAAATTGCAAGGAGAAAAAACGATGAAAACGGGATCGCTCGGCTTTACACACACGGAAACGATTGCCCCGAAGGGATCTATTTAAAATGAAGAGACGTTCGAATTTGAAACTCAAAAAAGATGGGCAAATCGTAAAGCATGCGGTAGAAAATCATAAGGAAGAGACAAATACCGCAGCTCCTCCTGCCAAAAAGGATAGAGACATTGGACATGTCAAAAAAAACAGGAGGCAACCCGCTGCCGAATACAGGAAATAATCGCCTGTACCGTGCTTTACTCATTGGACCCATCCTTCTTATTATCGGACTTGCTATGTTTGTTTTAAACTGTAAAAAGACTCAAAATCAAAGTGCGTAAATATTCCCCAAAAGACAGCGTTACGGCTGTCTTTTTCGTTTGCGAAACAGCTTTTCGCCCGCGGCACCTGCGGAAACGCCGAGCACATAAGCCAATAAATCGCTCCACAAAAATCCATAACCGAGAATGAGTCCGCCGAGCGGAACGGCTCTGATATCATCAATCCATGGAGCGTGATACAGCTGGCTGCATTCGATTAAAAAACAAAACGCGAGCGCAATCAGCGCCACTGAAGCTGTCTTCGCGTTTTTGAACAAAAAGCCTGCGCCGAAGAAAATCATCAGCGCCCACAGCGCATCCCCTAAATAGGCATTCACGATGTCCGGCAGCATATCGGCCGCCTTTCTTGAAGCAAGCCCCGCCGCCATCGCTGCGAATATCAGCGCAAGCCGGCGGATACGGCTTCTTTTCATATTCATGGCTGGACCCCTTTTCTGCCAAAGCAGGTGAAGTAAATCTTCGGAGACATGACGGATACAAGAGGAAAAACGTTTTATTATTTTGGACGGTTTAAAATGAACGAAAAAAGCCGCCGGATACGGCGGCTTGTGTTATATCGCATTTTTGCTTTCGGTTTTTTGTTCGGTGCCGGAGCGTTCCCAGCATTCGACGCCTTCATGGTTTTCAAGAACATCTTTATAAAAGACCGGATCTTTTCCAGCTTTTCGCTGTTTCACATAGTCTTTCAAGGCGGCAAATGCCACTTTTGACAGCAGGAAAATCGCGATTAAGTTGACGATGACCATCAAGCCCATGAACAAGTCGGCGAGGTCCCACACAAGCTGGACTTTTGATACCGATCCGAAGATAACCATCGCAAGCACACAGATTCTGTAAATGAAGAGCCATGCTTTGTTCGTGTGCAGGAATTCGATATTCGTTTCTCCATAGTAGTAGTTTCCGATTAAGGTGCTGAAAGAAAACAGGAACACCATAATGGCAAGAAAGCCTGAGGCCCATGCTCCGATGTGCGTGCTGAGCGATGCTTGCGTCAACTCGATTCCGCTCAGCCCCGGTTCTTGATACGCATCGGAAAACAAAATGATAAAAGCTGTGCTTGAACAAATCACCAAAGTGCTCGTGAAAACCCCTAAAGCCTGGACAAGACCCTGTTTGACAGGATGGCTCGTTGTCGCTGCGGCTGCTGCATTCGGCGCGCTGCCCATCCCGGCTTCATTTGAGAAGAGGCCGCGTTTGATTCCGTTCATTAGCGCTGCGCCGATGGCTCCGCCTGCCGCTTGTTCAAGGCCAAACGCATGACCGACAATCAAAGAGATGACGTCCGGCAGTTTCGTAATGTTCATCAGCATGACAAAAACGGCGACGCCGATATATAAGACGGCGAGAAATACGACAATATATTCGGACAGCTTGGCGATCCGTTTGATACCGCCGAAGGTAATGATGCCGAAGGCAATCGTAATGATAATCCCCAGTGTAAGACGGTCTGTGCCGAATGAGTTTTCAAAAGCGACCGTTATCGTATTGGACTGGACCGCGTTAAACACGATTCCGAAGGATAATGTAATCAAGACGGCAAACAGCGCACCCATCCAGCGTTTTTTCAAACCCTTTTCCATATAGTAAGCAGGGCCGCCGCGGAAGCCGTCTTTATCCTTTATTTTATAAATTTGCGCCAGCGTGCTTTCGACAAAGCTTGACGCCGAACCGATGATGGCGATGATCCACATCCAAAAGATAGCGCCGGGTCCGCCCAAGGCAATGGCGATCGCAATCCCCGTAATATTTCCTGTGCCTACTCTCGCGGCCATGCTAATGCAAAAAGCCTGAAAAGGAGAGATTCCGTTTTTGTCGGGTGCTCCTTCCTTTAAAACCCGGAACATGTCTTTCAGCAAGCGAACTTGAAAGAACTTCGATTTAAAAGTAAAAAACAGTCCTGAAGCCAGAAGCATAATAATTAATAGTTTTGACCAAAGAAAATCATTTGTGACAACAATGACTTCTTGAAGGAATTGCTGCATGCTTTCACCTCTTTTTTGTGATTTTAAAAAATACTGAGATCCCATTCACGGGCTATATGTTTTAACAGCATTCCGCCCGTCATGCTGTTGCCGTAATCGTCAATCGCCGGACCGTAGATGCCGATGCCGCATCCATGCCGAAAAGGCTGTTCTCTTTTCATGCTGGCAGGCACCGCGCACATGATTCCGCCGGAGACGCCGCTCTTTGCCGGAATGCCGACAAAGGCCGCGAATTTTCCTGAAGCATTGTACATGCCGCACGTCAGCATTAAAGCTTTTGTCAGCCTGGCGACATCCTTCGGGATCACCTGCTCTTGGCGGAGAGGGTGATATCCGTCATTTGCGAGAATCATGCCGATCAAGGCGATGTCTTCAGTGCTTCCTTCCATGGAGCATTGCTTCAAATAGACTTCAAGCGTTTCTTCGACGTCTGCTTCGAGGAAGCCGGTTTCCTTTAAATAATGGGCCAATGCTCTGTTCCGATGGGCGGTTTGCCACTCTGACCGAAATACTTCCTCATTGATTTCAAGCCGTTTTCCAATCATTTTTTCAATGACTTCATGAAGCGACTCCATTTTTTCCAGTGCCGATTCACCGGGTAGGATCGACGCAACGGTCAGCGCTCCGGCGTTGATCATCGGGTTAAACGGCTTTCCCGGCTTGTGCATTTCAAGGCGGATGATTGAATTGAACGCGTCTCCCGTCGGTTCTACATCAACACGGTCTAATACGTAAGAAATCCCTTTCGTCAAACACGCTGCGATAAAGCTGACCACCTTTGAGATGCTCTGGAGTGTGAATGATACGTCCCAAGTTCCTGCTTTGATCACCGTTTGATCAGAACCGATCACACAGATGCCGAGCTGGTTAGAGTCGATTTTTCCTAAAGCGGGAATGTATTCGGCGTTGCGTCCGCTTGCGGAAAAAGGACGGTAATGTTCAACCAAATCTTCAAGGCGGGATTGCCAGAAGCGGGCGTCATAGCGTTCTTCCAATACTTCATTCATCGAATTTCCTCCAATCTGACCTGTTAAAGCTTGCAGGTTTGCTGAAAAAATACGAGGCTCTAAAAAGCGGTGATTAGGGCATGGCGGCAGAAGGCAAAGGGGTATAAGCCTCTGCCGCACAAGTTGTTTTAAAGCCTGTTCTTTCCTGGGAAAAGGGGTTTGGGTTGCGCAAGGGAGTGAGTTGCGGGAAAATATAAGCGTTTTCAAATAGAGAAAATATACATTCAATTTATAATAGAACCTACATAAACCTACAAAAAGCGACAAAAATATTTAAAAAATAAGCCAATTGATTTAAAAATCAAATCGACTGTGGGTAAAATGGGAGTTGCGGAAAACGTGCGGTTAAAGTCAAAATAAAGCAACACGTTTGTAATGGAGGATCAGCATGATGGGTGGAAATTGGGGAAGCGTGATGAAGCAGGCGGCCCGGCTTGTAAAGAAAGACGGCTATATCTTAACAGTGATGATGTTAACGGTGCCGCTCGCAGGAGAGCTGAAGTTCTATCCGTTGAACGAGACCTTCCGGGTCAGCTTCGGCGTTCCAACTTTTTTCTTTCTTTTGTTGCTGCTGCGGAATGTCCCGGCTGTGCTGTCCGGCTTTTTAACGGGAGCGGCCGTCGTCGGGTTTCGGGTGCTGCTTGATGCATTCGGCCCGGGGCAGATCGATTGGTTGTCATCCTTTTATCACCATTATCCGACTTTTTTCTTTTATTTCACATATGCGTTTCTATTCTACTTGGCAAAAGTGAAGCGATTTCAATTTCGCCCGCTCTACATCGGGTTTCTGGGCTTCGGAATTGAACTGATTGCCGATGGAGCCGAACTGGTCGTTCAATATATGATGTTCGAGTCTACCGTCACCCCGGGAAAGATCCGCGACATGATGGCGATTGCTTTTTCCCACAGCTTTATTGTGCTGAGCTTTTTTAATGTCATGAAGCTGTATGAAACGCAATCGCGGGAAAAGCAGATCCGCGAACAAAATGAGCACATGTTGATGATCGTTTCAAATTTATATGAAGAAACCGTTCATTTGAAAAAGACGTTGAAGAATACTGAAGAGATTACGAACGAATCCTATCAGCTGTACAGGCTCTTAAATAGACAGAGCGATAACAATTCCTCTGTCCGGCAGATCAGCCAGAAGGTGCTGCGCCTCGCCGGTGAAATCCACGAGGTCAAAAAAGACAACCAGCGCATTTTCGCCGGGCTTTCAAAACTAATTTCGAAAGAAAGCTTCAGAGACTACATGGCGGCAGAAGATCTAGTTCGGCTTGTGGCCGGCATTAATCGAAAGTATGCCGAATCGCTCGAAAAAGACATTGACTTTCATTATTCGATAGACGGAGAACATCCAAAATACCACGTGTATACTGTATTATCCGTGATTAATAATATTATGGCGAATGCGGTGGAAGCGATTCAAAGACAGGGCTCCATCCGCCTCAGCCTCTATAGGCGCGCCGATGACATGCTGGAATGCCGCGTGGAAGATGACGGACCGGGCATTCCAGAGAAAGTCGGGGATGTGGTGTTTGAGCCGGGATACACGTCAAAATATGATGAATTCGGAACCCCTTCAACCGGAATCGGTTTGTCTTATGTGAAGGAAACTGTCGAGGAGCTCGGGGGGAGCATTCGATTTCAGAGTGATGCAAGCGGTGTTGTGTTTACGATCAGACTTCCGGTCCAACAATTGATTCAGAAAGGGTGAAGGCCTGTGCGTTTTTTTATTGCAGATGATGACCGTGCTGTGCGATCGATTTTAAAACAAATCATTGAAGACGAAGATTTGGGAGAAGTGGCCGGAGAAGCGGAAGACGGCTGCGATTTGGAAGGCCACGTCCTGAATTTGCAGCAAATTGATATTTTGTTTGTCGATCTTTTAATGCCGCTCCGCGACGGAATTGAGACGGTTCGTCATTTGTATGGCGCTTTCTCAGGGAAGATCATCATGATTTCCCAGGTGGAATCGAAGGAAATGATCGGTGAAGCCTATTCTTTGGGGATTGAATATTATATACATAAACCGATTAACCGCATTGAAATCTTGAACGTCATTCAAAAAGTCAAGGAGCGCATCGAGCTGGAAAGGTCGATCCATGACATACAATCTTCGCTGAACCGGCTCGTGAGTCTCGGCAGCGGACGAAAAAACGGCTTTAGGGAAAAAAGCATTCAGGAAACGGGCGAATTTCTCCTTTCTGAACTCGGAATCGTCGGGGAGAGCGGGTCCCAGGATTTACTCGCCATCCTTCAGTATTTGTTTGATGATGAACAGACTTCATTATATGAAAAGGACTTTCCGCCGCTCAAACAGATTTTTCATCAGATTGCCGAGCAAAAGCTCGGGCCGGCTGCTTCACCCGTGGAGATCAACAGGGAGATTAAAGCGTCTGAGCAGCGGATACGGCGGGCGGTCAGCCATTCGCTAAACCATTTCGCATCACTCGGTTTAACAGATTTTTCAAATCCGCGGTTTGAAAGCTATGCGTCCCGTTTTTTTGACTTTACTGTCATCAGCAAAAAAATGAAAGAGCTGCAGAAAGACTCTGCCGCCGCCTTGCCGTCCGCCCGCGTCAACACGAAGAAATTTATTCAGGTTTTCTTTTTGGAAGCCAAGCGGTTGAGCGAAAGCGCCGGAAAAAGGGGTTAAAAAGAGCTTCCTCACCTTAGAGGAAGCTCTTCTGCATGCCGGTTACCCAGCGTATTCTCTTTTCAGCAGCGAAAACATGTATACGTCAATCAGTCTTCCTTTCGCTTTCTCGTAATCTCTTAGCAGTCCTTCCTTTTGAAAGGATAACGAGTTGAGGAGTTTGATTGAAGGCGTGTTTTCGGGCTCTACCTTCGCTTCGATCCGGTTGAGGTTCAAGCTTGTAAAGCCGTAGTCGATCAGCTTTTGAACAGCTTCGGAAGCAAAGCCTTTTCCCCAATGATTTCTCCCTAAGTCATAGCCGATTTCAGCTCTGCCGTTTTCCTGGTCGATCATATTAAAACCGCACGTCCCGATGACTTCATCCGTTTCTTTCACAATGATTGAAAAGCGGTTTGCCTGCCCTTCAAGGCTTAAATCATTGATCATTTGGATCATGTCCCGCGCCTGTGAGACGTCTGTAAAAGGCGTGATATTCATATATTTTGTGACTTCCGGATCTGACCAGTATTGACAGAGGACATCTGCATCTTCCAATTCCATTTTTCTCAAAGTCAATCTTTCTGTATAAAGGGTTTCCATGTTCTTGCCTCCAAGTTCCGTATTATTAGGAATGTGAAAGGACCATTCATCGATTTGCGCATCATTCATGTTCATAGAATAAAAAGTAAACTGTTATCGGGAAACGGAGGGATAAATCCCTTTTTTATCTAAAATGGAAAGTGCAATTTCGGCAGCGGAGCTTCCGGCAGCCCGTTTTTCACCTTGAATATGAACAGCAAAGAAAAAAGTATTATCGGCAGTTTCTACATACCCGATAAACCAACCGGCATGGAGTTCCCCGTTGATTACCGAGGTTCCGGTTTTACCGGATAAAACCCTGCCATTTGATTCTTCTAAACGTATCGAATCTTTCACAGTTTCAATATTAGACTGTTTAAAATCAAATTCGTTATCATAAAACTTTTTTAATATATTGACCTGTTCAAGTGGAGAAATTTGAAGAGAGCCATCCAGCCAATAATCGGCCGGGACTGAAAAATCCTCATTTCCATAATGTATAGATTTGAGATAATGACGTAAATGATCCTCCCCAATTTGCCGGTCCAATTTTTGAAAATACCATGTTGTGGAGCTGCTCATCGCAGAGAATAAATCCTGGTCTTGATTCCATTCTTTATACGGATATTGAGTCCCATCCCAAGTCATGTGAGAGTCGTTCTTCGTGATGATCCCGGATTCCAGTGCGAGCAATGCGCTAAACACCTTGTAGGTGGAAGCAGGTGCGAATCTGGAGGTGCTTTCTTTCCTATTGTATATTGTATACTTTTTCCTATTAGAATTAAACAGGACAAAGCCCCCTGAGGCTGAAAATTTATCAAAAAAAGTGCTGTAATCTTCGTATTCTACATTGGTGCCGGGTAAAAAGCGTGTTTCTTTTTGCATGGCCAATATAGACACAGAAGGAGTACCGGCTAATATGGCCCCAAGAACAAGAGTGAACACTAAGGCGCTTTTCGCCTTTAGCAAAGGTGATGCCGTCTGAAAGTTGACAACTGTAACAATCCGTCTTTTGATATGTTTGTATGAGTTGCTGAATTCAGAAGCGGCTAACAAAGACGATGTTCTTTGCTTAATTGAAGTGAATTTTAAAATCACCTCGCCATATTTGAGGTGCAATTTTTTATCAAGCGTTTTTAATACGGCAAAGTCGCAAGAAATCTCCATCTCCGTTTTCGCTTCCTTTGATAAATACCATACGAGAGGATTAAACCAATAGACGATTTTCAACAGGCAAAGAAAATAGTTGATAAGCATATCTTTTCGTTTGCAATGGTACAGTTCATGAAGCAAAACACATTTCATTTCGTCGGCTGAAAACATTGAAATATCTTTTGGCAAGATAATATATGGACGAATGACCCCAAATGTAATGGGGGATTTTATCAATGGAGAACGGCCCAAAATGACTTTTTGATGAAAGCGTATTTCCTCTTTACATGTGTGAAAAAGGGATAATAGCTCTTTGTTGTTAACAATTTGCAGGTTCTTTTTTATTTTGCCGATTTTTAGATTGCTATAAAGAGTAGCCAAAAGCATAACGGCAACGCCCAATATCCAAACTGCGAAAAAGGCTGAATCTATCATTTTGGAAGACGATTGTTCAATCGACAACGAAAAGTCCTGCACCCAGTTTACATGTTGGCCGATTGCTTCTGTCGTCTTGTCTGTGGAGTGGGTTTGGGATAAGGCCGATTGAGCTCCTCCTAAATTCAGAATCCAGTCAAAATGATGGCTTTTTAGAAAATGAAAGGGGATAAAAGGAGCGATCAATGCCAAAAGAGAAATCACGCTAATATAATAGTGGGTGCCTACAGTGATTTGAGTCCTGAGCAGTTTTTTAATGAGTATGATGATAGAAAAAAACAGAGACAATAGAATTTGACTAACCAAAAAGGGAATAAAGAAAGAACTGCTCATTTCATTCCTTCTTTCTGTTCTTATGTTCTTCTAATATTTGATACAATTCATTAATTTCTTCACCTGACAGCTGATCATTCTCCAAAAAGTTTAATACCATCGAATTAAGAGTTCCATTGTAAAACCGGTTTAAAAAACTGTGACTCTTAACCTCTATATAATCACTTTCGTCTATATTTGGTGTGTAAACGAAAACCCGTCCTTCTTTATGGTGGTTTAAAGCGCCTTTTTTAATGAGGCGCAGCAGCATGGTTTGGATGGTTTTAGGGCTCCATGTACTGGTTTTGGATAACTCTTTAATTACCTCATTGGTATTGATCGAAGAATGCTTCCAGATGACTTTCATCACTTCTAATTCCGCATCAGAGATTTGAGGTATTTTTTTCATTTTAATCATCCTATACTTACAAATGTAATACTCTCATTATAGGTTTGCCATTTTAAGAAGTCAATTTAACTGGAGTGAACATGCAGTTTCTGCATTTTTAATTCCATCACTTCCCTCCGTTCATTTGTCCCCGGTGGAAACGAGGTCATCATTTCCTTCCGAAAAAACGGTTGCATTTAAATCTTACATATGTAATACTTTCAAAGACTACATTTGTAAGATTTGATGTTTGAGTCGGCTGAAAGATCGTACGTACCAATTATTGTTTCGTGATTGTTCAAGCCATAACACTGTAGGGATAGTGGAAAGAGTGCTTCATCTGGTTACGATCAATCAAATATTCAAACGGAGGGAGACGATTTTGATGAAATTATGGTTCAGTACTTTAAAACTGAAAAAGGCTGCAGCAGTGTTGCTTTTCTCTTGCGTCGCGCTTGCAGGATGCGCTAACAATCAAACGAATGCCTCGCAACCTGCCGAGAAGAATGAAAAGACGGAGATGAAAGATGATTTTGCAAAACTTGAGGAACAATTTGATGCAAAACTCGGGATCTTTGCATTGGATACAGGTACAAACCGGACGGTAGCGTATCGGCCGGATGAGCGTTTTGCTTTTGCTTCGACGATTAAGGCTTTAACTGTAGGCGTGCTTTTGCAACAGAAATCAATAGAAGATCTGAACCAGAGAATAACATATACACGTGATGATCTTGTAAACTACAACCCGATTACGGAAAAGCACGTTGATACGGGAATGACGCTCAAAGAGCTTGCGGATGCTTCGCTTCGATATAGTGACAATGCGGCACAGAATCTCATTCTTAAACAAATTGGCGGACCTGAAAGTTTGAAAAAGGAACTGAGGAAGATTGGTGATGAGGTTACAAATCCCGAACGATTCGAACCAGAGTTAAATGAAGTGAATCCGGGTGAAACTCAGGATACCAGTACAGCAAGAGCACTTGTCACAAGCCTTCGAGCTTTTGCTCTTGAAGATAAACTTCCAAGTGAAAAACGCGAGCTTTTAATCGATTGGATGAAACGAAATACCACTGGAGACGCCTTAATCCGTGCCGGTGTGCCGGACGGTTGGGAAGTGGCTGATAAAACTGGAGCGGCATCATATGGAACCCGGAATGACATTGCCATCATTTGGCCGCCAAAAGGAGATCCTGTCGTTCTTGCAGTATTATCCAGCAGGGATAAAAAGGACGCCAAGTATGATGATAAACTTATTGCAGAGGCAACAAAGGTGGTCATGAAAGCCTTAAACATGAACGGCAAATAAAAACATTGCGATGAATCCGTCAAAACATCATCTTACATAAAGTCACTTGGTGATCAAGCTCATATCATTGTCCGGCAATGGTGTGGGCTTTTTTTGTTTTCTCTCTTTAAAGATCATGTGAAGAAAAACGGGAAAATCGGTCTGCGGGAAAGGACCGGGTTTTTGTCGAAATCATAGGCGAATGGATTGGATTGTGACAAAATTCGACACATCTATTGGCGGTGCGACTTGATGGACCATCAACCGCGTCTCTCCTCCTGTTTACAATACTTTACAGTTCGTTAATAAACTCTGCCTATAATAGAACCCGATCAATCATTTGTATAGAGAGGGGTAATACGAATGACACATGAAGGACCGCTGGAGGAATGGATGAAAAAGCTGAGCGAGGAAAGCCTCAAGGACAATACGTTTGACCGCCGCCGTTTTATTCAAGGGGCCGGCAAAATAGCCGGGCTTTCGCTCGGACTTGCAATTGCGCAATCGATGGGGGCAATGGAAGTCAATGCAGCACCGACATTCTCCGAATATCCGTTTACACTTGGCGTAGCATCGGGAGATCCGCTTTCTGACAGCGTCGTGTTGTGGACAAGGCTGGCGCCCGATCCGCTAAACGGGGGCGGGATGCCGAATGAAGCTGTATCCGTGAAATGGGAGATCGCGGAAGACGAACGCTTCCGCCGTATCGTCAAACGGGGAACCGAAAAAGCGACACCGCACCTTGCACATTCGGTACATGCTGAGGTATCCGGACTGAAACCGAATCATGTGTACTATTACCGCTTTAAATGCGGCAGCCAGCTGAGCCCCGTCGGCAAGACAAAAACGCTTCCGGCGGCAGGGGCAGATGTTGCTACATTCACATTCGCTTTTGCTTCATGCCAGCAGTACGAACACGGCTATTATACCGCCTATCAGCATATGGCGAAGGAAAAGCTCGATCTTGTGTTTCATCTCGGCGACTATATTTATGAGTACGGTCCGAATGAATATGTTTCAAAAACAGGCAATGTCAGGACACACAGCGGTCCTGAAATCATGTCGCTGCTTGATTACCGAAACCGCCATGCCCAATACCGTTCAGATGCAAACTTGAAAGCCGCGCATGCCGCTTTCCCGTGGGTTGTCACATGGGACGACCATGAAGTGGAGAACAACTATGCGAATGTCATCCCTGAAAAAGGCCAGTCAGTAGAAGCGTTTATTAAACGGCGCGCCGCCGCATACCAAGCTTATTACGAGCATATGCCGCTCCGCCGCAAATCCCTGCCGAACGGTCCTGATATGCAATTGTACCGGAATTTTTCCTATGGAAATCTGGCGGACATTAGCGTGCTTGATACCCGTCAGTATCGCGATGACCAAGCCAATGGAGATGGCAATAAGCCTCCTTCTGATGAATCGAATGATCCGAAGCGGACACTGCTTGGAGCCGAACAGGAGGCTTGGCTGTTTGACAACCTGAGTCGTTCCGGGGCGCACTGGAACATCATTGCACAGCAGATTTTCTTTGCGCAATGGAACTTTGGGACAAGCGCGGCGCCGATTTACAGCATGGATTCGTGGGACGGATACCCCGCTCAGCGCAAGCGGGTGATCGACTTCATCAAATCTCAAAAACTGAACAACATCGTCGTCCTCACCGGTGATGTGCATGCCAGCTGGGCAAATAACCTGCTCGTTGACTTTGACAATCCAAAATCGGACATCTTCGGTGTGGAATTCGTCGGGACGTCAATTACATCTGGAGGAAACGGCGCTGATAAAAGAGCGGATACGGATAAGATTTTATCGAACAATCCTCATATAAAGTTTTTCAATGATTACCGCGGCTATGTGCGCTGTACGGTCACACCGGAAGAATGGCGGACAGATTACCGCGTGGTCCCATATGTGACAGAACCGGGTGCCGCGATTTCGACAAGAGCTTCCTATGTTTATCATAAAGACTACACAGGGCTGAAACGGACCGCTTCCAACATTGTGCCTGGAGGCGTGAAGAAGTCAAACGAAGTCGAAGAAGACCGTTTCCTCGCACATACAAGAGCCCATCAGAAGCAAGTGAAGCAAAAGGAGAAAAAAGTAACCCAGTAATCAATGAAAGGATGACAGCAAAATGCTTTCAAATATCGGTATTCCGGGTCTCATCCTGGTTCTGGTAATTGCGCTGATCATTTTCGGGCCTTCAAAGCTTCCGGAAATCGGGCGGGCTTTTGGAAAAACGCTGACCGAATTCAAAAGCGCGACAAAGTCTTTAGTATCTGCCGATGACAATGAGATCGGACAAGAGACTAATGTGAAAAAGCAAAGCGATCCATCGGCAAAATAGATGATCAATAGAGCGGGCGGGTGAACCCGTCTGTTCTTTTTTTCTGTTTAGCATGTGAAGGGGAGGAAGGCGAAGGTGAAAAAAAGGGAAACACATTTGATTGCCCATCTTGAAGAGCTGCGCCAGCGAATCATTAAAACGCTTCTCACGTTTATTCTGTTTCTCATCACCGGCTTTTTGTTTGTTCAGGACATTTATGACTGGCTGATCAGAGACCTTGATGAAAAGCTTGCTGTACTGGGGCCGGGGGATATTCTTTGGGTATATATGATGATTGCGGGGGTGCTGGCGATCGCAGCCACCATACCGGTAGCCGCTTTTCAGACATGGCGGTTTGTGGCGCCTGCGCTGACCGACCGCGAACGGAGGGCGGCATTATTTTATATTCCGGGGCTGTTCACTTTTTTTATTTTAGGGATTGTATTCGGTTATGTTGTGCTCTTTCCGCTCGTTCTTCAGTTTTTAATCGGATTATCCGCCGGCCATTTTCAAACGATGTTTACGGCGGAGCATTATTTTCGCTTTATGATGAACCTGACACTGCCATTCGGGTTTTTGTTTGAAATGCCCCTCATCGTGATGTTTTTAACGAGCCTCGGGATTTTAAATCCGGCCAAGCTCAGTAAAATGAGAAAAATTTCTTATTTTGCGCTGATCGTCGTATCAGTTGTGATCACACCGCCCGATTTTATCTCGGATGTGTTGGTGATCGCCCCGCTGCTTGTATTATACGAATTAAGCATCTCTTTATCGGCATTGATTTACCGGAAAAAAACCGCTGTGCAACCAGGGGCTGAGGCCCAAGGCTGAAGACGGACCGTGTCTTCAGTCTCTTTTTTTTTTGCTTGATATAAAAAAATCAGAAAATAATGATATTGACAATTTGTTTATTTGTCTTACAATTAAACAAAAAGATGAATGGAGGGGTTTTCTAAAACAGAAACATCGCATTTCAACTGAATGATAACGCTTTCTCAGGAAATGAACGACAGGGGGATGACGGAGATGAGTCAATTACGGAAGGCGCCGGAAGGCATATTAGGTTTCCCGGTGGCACCCTTCAACAAGGAAGGAAAACTGGAGGAAGAAGCACTTTACGAAAACATCCGCTTTTTATTGGATGAAGGGCTTGAGGCGGTTTTTATCGCTTGCGGCTCAGGAGAATTTCAGTCTCTCAGCGCAAAGGAATATGAGCAAATGGTCGAAATTGCCGTCTCGGCGGCGGGCGGGAAGGTGCCTGTTTACACAGGAGTGGGCGGCAACTTGAGCACCGCTTTGGAATGGGCGCGGATTTCCGAGGAAAAAGGGGCTGACGGCTATCTGATTCTCCCGCCATACTTGATACACGGAGAGCAGGAAGGCCTCTATCAGTATACGAAAACAATCATTGAAAGCACGGATTTAAACGCCATCATTTATCAGCGAGACAATGCGGTTTTGACACTTGAACAGATTCAGCGGCTGACCGATCTCGAGCAGCTTGTCGGGCTCAAAGACGGCATAGGGGATATGGCGTTGAATATCAGTTTGTCGTATACGATAGGAGACAGGCTGGGCTGGCTCAACGGAATGCCGATGGCTGAAGTCACGATGCCGGCCTATGCTCCTATTGGCTTCACGTCGTATTCTTCGGCGATATCCAATTATATTCCTCATATTTCAAGGATGTTTTATGAGGCATTATTAAACGGCAACGACCAGCTTGTCAAAGAGATTTATGAGCATGTCATCATGCCGATTAACGAGATCCGCAAACTTCGGAAGGGCTATGCCGTGTCTTTGATCAAAGCCGGTATGGAAATCATGGGCCTTCATGTGAAAAACACGGCAAGACCGCCGATCGTTCCGGTGGAAAAAGAACATTGCCGGCAGCTCGAAAACATTCTGAAAAACGCGATGGGGCGTTATCCGAAAACGACCGCTGCCCTATAAACAAAAGGAGGAATTTGAAGATGTCTGTTGCAGCTGAAAATAAAACGTATTTTAACTTTATCAACGGCCGCTGGGTGAAGGCTGAATCGGGCGGGATGGAACAGAGCTTGAACCCGGCAGATACACGGGATATCGTCGGGCTTGTGCAAAAATCTTCGATTGCGGATGTAGACCGGGCGGTTGAAGCGGCCAAGCAGGCCAAAAAGGCTTGGAGAAAGCTGTCGGGAGCGGAGCGCGGTCAATTTCTTTACAAGGCCGCTGATATCATGGAACAGCGCCTCAATGAAATTGCCGAGTGTGCGACGCGTGAAATGGGGAAAACACTGCCTGAAGCAAAAGGAGAAACAGCGCGGGGAATCGCGATTCTCAGATACTATGCCGGAGAGGGAATGCGGAAAACGGGCGATGTGATTCCCTCCACCGACACATCCGCTTTCATGTACACCGACAGGGTGCCGCTCGGTGTCGTCGGCGTCATCTCGCCTTGGAATTTTCCCATTGCCATCCCAATTTGGAAAATGGCGCCTGCCCTCATCTATGGAAACACGGTCGTCATCAAGCCGGCTACAGAAACCGCAGTCACCTGCCTTAAAATTATCTCGTGCTTTGAAGAAGCAGGGATTCCGTCAGGCGTGGTCAATGCGGTGACAGGGCCGGGATCATCGGCCGGCCAAAGGCTTGCCGAACACCCGGATGTGAACGGAATTACATTTACAGGGTCGAACCAAACCGGAAAAATTATCGGCCGGACGGCGTTTGAAAGAGGGGCGAAGTATCAGCTTGAGATGGGCGGCAAAAACCCGGTGATCATAGCAGATGACGCCGACCTTGATAGTGCGGTTGAAGCGGTCATCAGCGGAGCGTTTCGGTCGACGGGTCAAAAGTGTACGGCGACAAGCCGCGTCATCGTCTTAAACGGTGTTTATAACCGGTTTAAAGAAAAGCTGCTTCAACAAACAAAAGAAATTACAATCGGCGACAGCTTAAAAGAAGATGTCTGGATGGGACCGATTGCGAACAAACAGCAGCTTGACAACTGCCTGTCCTATATTGAAAAAGGAAAGCAAGAAGGAGCGGACCTCATTTTCGGCGGCGATAGGCTGGCAGATGGAAAATACGAAAACGGCTATTATATCAGGCCAGCCATTTTTGACAATGTCACTTCCGGCATGACGATTGCCCAAGAAGAAATTTTCGGCCCGGTCATCGCATTAATCAAGGCGGATACACTTGAGGAAGCTTTGGAGACGGCCAATGACGTCAAATTTGGCCTGAGCGCCTCCATTTTTACGCAAAACATCGGCCGGATGCTGTCATTCATAGATGAAATTGAAGCGGGGCTCATTCGCGTCAACGCCGAAAGCGCCGGTGTCGAACTGCAGGCGCCATTCGGCGGCGTTAAACAATCGAGCTCACATTCACGGGAACAGGGGGAGGCAGCAAAAGAATTTTTTACAGCTGTGAAAACCGTATTTGTCAAACCGTAAATCAATCGTTTCGGTACAAATGAATAAAGGAGAAGATGCTATGAAAAAAAATCGTGCAGCCTCCCCCCATACCGCGGGGAAAAGAAGTTCTGTCCGCTGGTTTGTCGTGTCTATGCTGTTTCTCGTCACATCCATTAATTATGCCGACCGTGCGACACTCTCGATCGTCGGCGATTCTGTGCAGCATGAGCTTGGGCTGAGTTCGGTGGCGATGGGGTATGTCTTTTCCGCATTTGGCTGGGCGTATGTTGTCGGCCAAATTCCCGGAGGCTGGCTGCTCGACCGCTTTGGGTCGAAAATCATCATCGCCGCCAGCATCTTCTTTTGGTCATTGTTTACCCTTTTGCAGGGAACGCTTGGCTTTTTCGCCGCGGGAACGGCCGTTATCCTTTTATTTGCGCTCCGGTTTCTCGTCGGTCTGTCAGAAGCGCCGTCCTTCCCAGGCAACGGCCGGGTGGTGGCTTCCTGGTTTCCAAGCTCTGAACGCGGAACAGCATCGGCGATCTTCAACTCGGCGCAGTACTTTGCACTTGTCATTTTTTCACCGCTGATGGGGTGGCTCGCCCACTCATTCAGCTGGCATACGGTTTTTGTCATTATGGGTGCTCTGGGGATTGCGATGTCGTTTATTTGGCTGAAAACGATTTACGAACCCAAAAAACACCCGAGAATCAATGCCGCCGAACTGGCGTACATCGAAGAAGGCGGCGCGCTTGTCTCGATGGATGAGGGAAAGAACGCGGAAAAGAAGGAAAAGGAGTCCCAATGGCCTTACATTAAGCAGCTTTTAAGAAGCCGGATGCTGCTCGGGGTGTATATCGCCCAATACTGCATCACAACGTTGACCTATTTCTTTCTGACCTGGTTTCCGGTCTATCTCGTTCAGGCACGCGGCATGTCGATCCTTGAAGCGGGTTTTGTCGCATCGCTTCCTGCAATCTGCGGATTTTTAGGAGGATTGCTGGGCGGGTTCGTGTCAGACTTCCTTTTGAAAAAGGGCTGCTCGATAACGGTTGCCAGAAAAACACCGATCATCCTCGGCATGCTGATGTCCTGCTCGATGATCGTATGCAACTATGCAGATTCATCTTGGCTGGTCGTTTCCATCATGTCGCTTGCCTTTTTCGGAAAAGGATTTGGCGCGCTGGGCTGGGCGGTTGTGTCAGATACCTCGCCAAAGGAGTGTGCCGGCTTGAGCGGCGGCATCTTCAACACCTTCGGAAATATTGCGTCCATCACGACACCGATTATCATCGGATATATCGTGAATGCGACAGGCTCATTTAACGGAGCGCTTGTGTTTGTCGGTGCCAACGCGATTGCCGCGGTATTAAGTTATCTGTTTCTCGTCGGGCCGATCAAGCGCATCGAACTGCAGAAAGAGGAAGACCCTGCGGACACCACTTTATCCATATGAAATGTAAGCGCTTTAATAAGAGGGAGGCTAAATCGATATGAATACAAACATTCATCAGCATGTAAAAGAGGAGAAAGCATCGCAAACACCGTCAATTGCTGATATGCAGGTCATACCCGTGGCAGGGCGCGACAGTATGCTTTTGAATTTAAGCGGAGCTCACGGCCCCTTTTTCACACGGAATATCGTGATTTTAAAAGATTCATCAGGCGCTCTCGGTGTCGGCGAAGTTCCGGGCGGCGAACGGATCCGCCAGACGCTGGAGCAGGCGAAGCCGCTTGTCATCGGTCAGCCGCTCGGCGCTGTTCAATCGATTTTGCAGTCTGTCAGGCGTCGTTTTAAAGACCGGGATGCCGGAGGCCGCGGGGTGCAGACCTTTGACCAGCGGACGACAATACACGCAGTGACCGCATTGGAAGCGGCTTTGCTCGATTTGCTCGGGAAATTTCTCGGCGTCCCTGTAGCGTCGCTCTTGGGGGAAGGCCAGCAGCGGGAAAAAGTGAAGATGCTCGGCTATTTGTTTTACATCGGCGACCGAAAGCGCACAACGCTTCCCTATATTAGTGAGCAAGAGGCAAGTGACGATTGGTTCCGCCTCCGCCGCGAAGAAGCGTTGACACCCGGGGCGATCGTCCGTCTTGCTGAAGCAGCTCAAGAACGATACGGTTTTCATGATTTTAAATTAAAAGGCGGCGTCCTTTCGGGAGAAGAAGAAATCGAGGCGGCATCCGCTTTGGCAAAACGGTTTCCCGAGGCGAGAATCACCCTTGACCCGAATGGCGCGTGGTCATTGGAAGAAGCGATTGCGCTTTGTAAGGGAAAACGGGATGTGCTCGCCTACGCGGAAGACCCTTGCGGAGCGGAAGCCGGATACTCGGGTCGGGAAATCATGGCCGAATTCCGCCGTGCGACAAGCATTCCGACAGCGACGAATATGATTGCGACAGACTGGCGGCAAATGGGGCACGCGATACAACTGCACGCTGTTGATATACCGCTGGCAGATCCGCATTTCTGGACGATGCAGGGATCTGTCCGCGTTGCCCAAATGTGCCATGAATGGGGGCTGACGTGGGGTTCTCACTCCAATAACCATTTTGACGTCTCATTGGCCATGTTCACCCACGTTGCCGCAGCAGCTCCCGGTGACATCACGGCGATTGATACGCATTGGATTTGGCAGGATGGACAGCGTCTGACAAAACAGCCTTTTTCAATTGCTGACGGATATGTCCAAGTTCCTGATCAGCCGGGGCTCGGCATTGAAATCGACATGGAACAGGTGGAAAAAGCAAATGAACGGTATGAGAAAATGAAAGCAGGCGAGCGGAATGATGCCGTTGCCATGCAGTTTTTGATTGAAAATTGGCGTTTCGACCCTAAACGTCCTTGTCTTGTTCGTTAATTGCGGAAACAGCGGTTTGAGAGGCCCCTAGCCGACATTGTCATACGCGATATTTTGTCTTACAATATGAACAACTGAAAGGGGGCCCACAGTCGTGGAAGAAGATATGGAAACATTGCAGGTCGAATCAGTCAATCGCAAGACATTGGCGAAACAGGTTGTAGAACGAATCGTCCATTTATTATCAAGCGGCCAATTGAAACCGGGGGACAAACTGCCGACGGAGATCGAGCTCATGGAAAAACTGAATGTGAGCAGACCCGTTCTCCGCGAAGCTTTAATATCACTCGAAACGCTCGGAATTATTAAAAGAAAAACCCGGGACGGCACGTATTTTAATGATAAAATTGGCATCCAGCCGTTTTCTGTCATGCTGGCTTTGGCGGTTGATAATTTGCCGGCCATTATTGAAGCGAGGATGGCGCTGGAACTCGGGCTTGTCACGATCGCCGCAGAAAAGATCAATGACAGTCAGCTCGAAAGGCTGCAGGAAACGATCGATATCATTGCAAACAGCACGGATAATCATTATGGAGAAGCAGATAAAGAATTTCACCGGATTATCGCTTTGAGCGCGAACAACCCGGTGCTTGAGGGCATGATTCAATCACTCTTGATCACACACGCCAAAATCGACAGCCAGATTCCATACAGGGAAAGGGACCGGACTGTCGAATATCATACGAATATTTTGAAAGCCCTTCAACAAAGGGACCCATATCAAGCCTATCACCATATGTATGAGCACTTAAAATTTGTACGTGACAAAATACTGAATGGTCTTCGTGATGAAAAAAACAATCATTAAGTTGTTTGACAGCGCTTTCTAACATGTGCCGCAGCGGGAGAAGGGCTGTGGAAAGGCGCTGATCGAAAAGGGGAGTTGATCAATACTTATGCTTGTCAATCAAACTGAAACCCCGCTGTACATTAAGGTGAACGAAAAAGACAATACCGCAATCATCGTCAATGCCGGCGGACTGCCGAAAGGGACGGTGTTTCCTTGCGGGCTTAAACTGCAGGAACGGATACCTCAAGGTCATAAAGTGGCTTTAACAAACATTACACAGGGCGGAGCCGTTATTCGCTACGGTGAGGTTATCGGCTATGCCGTCAAACCAATCGAAAAAGGTGGGGGGATTTCCGAGTCGCATATCATGCTTCCGGAAGCTCCGCCGCTCGATGAACTGCCCATCGCCAACAAAGTTCCAAAACCCGCTCCCCCTCTTGAAGGGTACACATTTGAAGGATACCGGAATGAAGACGGGAGCGTCGGCACGAGAAACGTGCTTGGCATTATGACAAGCGTGCAATGCGTCGCAGGCGTTCTCGATTACGCGGTTAAACGAATTAAAGAGGAACTGCTTCCAAAATATCCGAACGTTGACGGTGTCGCTGCATTAAATCATCAGTACGGCTGCGGTGTGGCGATTAATGCACCGGAAGCCAAAATCCCGATCCGAACGATTCAAAATATCGCCAGACACCCTAATTTCGGCGGGGAAGCGATGGTGATCGGACTCGGCTGCGAGAAGCTCCTTCCGACGAGGATAGAGCCGGAAGGAGACGCTGAAAACATTCTTTCATTGCAGGAACGGCGAGGGTTTGAGCAAATGATACAATCGATTATGGAAATGGCCGAAGAGCGCTTAAAAAGGCTGAATGAACGGAAGCGGACAACATGTCCCGCTTCAGACCTGGTGATTGGCCTTCAGTGCGGTGGCAGCGACGCTTTCTCAGGAGTGACCGCAAACCCCGCGGCGGGATATGCGGCCGACTTACTCGTCCGGGCAGGGGCCACGGTTTTATTTTCGGAAGTCACCGAAGTCCGCGATGCCGTTCATCTCTTAACACCGCGCGCTGTCAATGAAGAAGTCGGCCGCGCCCTGATTCGGGAAATGGCTTGGTATGACCGCTATCTGGAAAGAGGCGAATCAGACCGAAGCGCCAATCCGTCGCCAGGGAACAAAAGGGGCGGGCTGGCAAACGTGGTTGAGAAATCGCTCGGCTCGATCGCGAAATCGGGAAGCAGCCCGATCAATGCCGTACTCGCGCCAGGTGAAAGGGCTGTACAGAAGGGACTCACTTTTGCAGCGACACCTGCAAGCGATTTTGTATGCGGCACCCTGCAACTGGCTTCGGGCATGCATTTGCAAGTATTTACAACCGGAAGAGGAACGCCGTACGGCCTTGAAATGGCTCCGGTTATGAAAGTGGCAACCCGGCAGTCATTATCAGAAGATTGGCGCGATTTAATCGACGTTAACGCCGGACGGATCGCAACAGGTGAAGCTTCAATAGAAGAAGTCGGCTGGGAAATTTTCAGGACGATCCTTAACGTCGCAAGCGGAAGGAAAACATGGGCGGAACATTGGGGACTCTCCAATGACTTGTGTTTGTTCAACCCCGCGCCTGTGACTTGATCGAAAAGCACCTTGATAAGGTGCTTTTTTAATTGTGAACTCGTTTTTAACAAGAAGTATAAAGTGGTTCTTTTTTCATATTTCCTCTTTGGTAAACTAAACCGCAGTACCTTTCGGAATCTTGGCGCATCAACCATACTGCCTGTTTTTTCAGAGGGCCGGCATACGATTTGCAGGGTGGTGATTCTTATTTCCTATTTATCTAATTTATTCCATGTTGTAACATAAAAAAGTATCATTTTCAAGCATGTCATTCGCATTAAAATGAAGTGCTTGCAGCTTAACTTAAAAGCCCTTGGAGGTTTAATAAAATGAAAAAGATGATGATATTGTGTTTTTCTATAATACTAATCTTTACAGGAGGATGCAGTATGAACGACAGCCAAAACGGCAAGAACGGCAATCAAGAAGAAGCGGTCAAGCCGAAAGATATGGACCCGAAAGACCTCCCGCAGGTTCCGGCGTTCCAGGATGAGAAAACAAGAGAATACATGGCATCAACAAAGGAAGTCGAGCCGGGCTATTATTTGCTTGAGTCTAAACTGAAAGGGTTTACGATGTTGTTTCCGGAGGATGGGAAATATGATGACAATTTATCCTCTCTCGGAAAAGATGAAGAGATAATCTCTTTTTATAGCTACGATGAAAAAACGAATGTTTCTCTTAATGCTTCTGTAGAATATTACCTAAATCAATCTTTTATCAATAATCCAAATGAAATGTTAGAACAAGTGAGGGAGGAAAATGGATATAAAGGACAATTTGAAAAGTTCCAGGAAAAAGATAAGGATATTTATTTTGCGTATATGAAAACTGTTCACGACGATACAAATCAAAAAAATAATGAGACTCATTCCTATATTGGTTATATAAATAAACAGAATTATGTTGGTATACAATTTACATTTGACTTTACTTGTCTAAAGAGTTCTAAACCTTGTAAACTTGATGTTGATTCTGCTGAAAAGAAAGCTAAGAAGTTAGTCAAATCCATCGTATTTTTAACTGATAAGGAGAAATAGGATGGCAACTAAAAATATATTTGAAAATGAAAATGTGAAACTTCGTATTATAAACTTGGAATACAGCTATAAAAATAGGTTTGCTTCAAATAATCCAAATGAAGTGAAAAAAGCTAAAGACAATTTTGAGGCAGATGTTCGAAGAATTTATAAAGAGGAAACAAATCATGAACTTCCAGAAAATATTGAGATTTTTACGTCAAAAGAAATTCTAGAACATAGTAAGGATAAAACAATCAGTCAATCAGGCTATGATGGAACAGCTATTCATATAAAGGATAAGACAAAACATATCGATCAGCTCCACATTATTTCCGAGGGCAGCGCCGATAATGAAGATTGGAAATATAATTTCTTTGGATTGTTTTTGGGAATGGATAACAGACAATATAAGGCTACAAGGGAATTTTCAAGGGCCTCCAAGAGAAAAGTTGGTAACTCTAAAGAGTTAAAAACTTATGCTATGGGCCATTCTCTCGCAAACAATAACCAAGTTTTAGTGCAGTTAGTAAATGGTGAATTTGATGAAGTTTATGGTGTAAATGGGGCCCAAATAAGTGTAGATCATTTATTATTGATTGATAAGAAAATGGCAAGGGAACTAAGAAAGAAGTATCAAGTAAACGATTTATCAACAATCCCAAAAAACAAACTCAAAAAAGCCATCATCAAATACTACAACGACAAAGGCGTCACAGCCAACATCACCCAGCGTATTTCCAGTGACGATCCGCTCTACGGTGTCAGCGGGAAGGCTGATTTTATTACGTTCGGCGATGTGAAGATGACGAACACACACCCGGATATAAAAGGATTCCGAAGTGTCATTGATCATATTCCTGATGAAGATGTGAGCAAACTGAAAGGGTACTTTCAAAAATATGCTGCTGATTATCGAAAGGGCGGCATTCAGGGTTTTGCTATGGAAGCAATCGGCGTAGATATGGATTTTTTAAACGGAATAATGAATGAAGAGGGTACAGCTCAGCAAATAGCATATTGCTTGAAACATCCGGCCCGCCTCTTGAATATGGTGGGTGCACTTGATAAAAAGCTGCCAGAGTTTAAAGCATTTTTTGCGAAAGTCAAGGCCTACAGCGGCCCTGTTCTCAATCAGCTTGAAGCAAACGGTTATATTGATGAAGCGAAAAAAAAGACCATTCAAAAAGACATTGCCGAAGTAGAGCGACTGACAGGAAGGCTTGACGTTTTATATGAAGAGATCAAATTTCTTGTCGACTGGAAGACTGTCATATTTACTCTAAATAATAGACAACTCTCTCAATCACTAATGAAAAATTTAATCGAATTTTATTCAACTTATAAAGCATTGGAAGAAGCCTTAGGCAAACTGGATCAAGACACAAAAGACCTTCTCAATCTTATTGGCGAAGGCCACAGCATCACCCCGCTTCTAAACGCCCTATCCAAAAAGAAAGGCATCAGCTACAAAGGAGGAGACATCTATTTTTCTAAGAAAGGCAAGGACGGAAAAGAGATAAAGGTCAATCTGTCATCTGCCATCAGGATTTACCAGGCGGGGATGGCTGCCATTTCAAAGATTGAGGCTGAAATTGAACGCTACCAACGTGTTTTCCACCATGAAATCCACGATCATTTCGCAATTAAAAAATCTGAGTTGACAAAAGCCATTCATGACATGGAAGCCAATCCTTCCCGCTACCAATTCGACATTCAGTTCAAGCTCGCCTCAGGCTTCGCCGGATCAAACGGAAAGCTGAATAAAATCGTCGTCCACGACTCGTACCACACGGCCCCGCTTCCTCAGTGCGACGGCGTCGTCAGCGAATTAAAAAAACAAACCTCCAGCAAAAAGAAATTTGTAAAAAGCATTCGCGCCAGCATTGAAAAATTGTTCGATGAAGATGAGCAAATTTCGGCGCTGTTTGATTTTAAGGCATAGGGGAGGGGGATTAAGATGGTAAAACCGTTATTGGAGGAAACTGAAACAGTTTCAGCGACATATATGTTTTTAAGCAGTATTTCAGCAAAGGATAAAGCGGCCCGGCTGAACGCGCCGCTGAAAAGCGTTTTAAAAGAACTGAAAGAATTTGATAAAGTGCTAAAAAGCGAAATCGAAGGGCAAAAAGGTATGATGATCACGAAAATTAAAGAAGAATTAGATCACAAAAGTGAAAACCGCAAAACCGTCATCACCCGGATGAAATCAGACAACGAGCAGTTTGCAAACAGTTATCATGACATGATTGAAACTTTGCGGAAGCAAAACGTAACACTTTACTATAAAAAGAATAAGCCCCTTGATCAATAAAAGATGACCCCTGATATCAGAGGTCATTTTTTTGTTCCAATGACTTGTGTTTGTACAACCCCGCGCCTGTGACTTGATCCGTGTTAGTGGGAAAGTAGATTGGTATCGGTCAATAGATCCGGAAGCTACAAGAGGATTCAACTAGAAATATAAATAATTTTTGTAAAAAACACACGTTTTTCAATTACAATGAGTGTAATTGCACGTGTGTTTTTATGTTGAAAAGGATAGGTGAACAAGATGCAGCGCATATTGCTTATTGAAGATGATCATTCGATCAGTGAAATGGTCGATCATTATTTAACAAAAGAAGGGTTTGAGGTCGTGCTTGCTTTTGACGGAGAAGAGGGCGTTCGCTTGTTTCAGCAGGGCAATTATGATGTGATTCTGCTCGACATCATGCTTCCTAAACTGAACGGGATGGATTTTCTGAAATTGATCCGTGAACAGAGCAAGGTCCCGGTTTTAATGATTTCTGCAAAAGACGGGGATGTCGATAAAGCGCTGGGGCTGGGTTTTGGTGCGGATGATTATATTGCCAAGCCGTTTTCGATGATCGAACTGACTGCAAGAATAAAAGCCGCCATTCGGCGCGCAACGCAGTATTCCGCCAGTGAGCCGGCAAATCAAAAACTAGTACGTATTCACGAGCTTACGATTGATATAGAAAATGTATCCGTACAAAAAAATGGTGAACCGCTTCAGCTGACATCAACGGAATGGAAAATGCTGACCTTATTTGTGACAAACCCTAAAAAAGTATTCACAAAAGAACAAATCTATCGTTCGGTTTGGAATGAGGATTATTTTGGCGATCAAAATATTATTAACGTCCATATGAGGCGCTTGAGGGAAAAGATAGAGGATGATCCTTCCTCTCCGCAATATATTAAAACGCTTTGGGGCATCGGTTATAAATTAGGAGAGTTTTAGCATGATAATGTTATGGATTGGCATGCTGATGATTTTGGCGTCTCTCAATATCGTTCAATATAAAATGAAAAAACAGCGGGACCAAAACTTGAAGTACATCACGGAAAAGCTCAGTATGATGCTAAATGAGCAGGCGGCTGATCAAATTTTATTAGGAACGGATGATAAAGTACTGCGGGATCTGCTCGTGCAAATGAACCTGTTTGTTGAGGAGCGTCAACGCATAACAGCCCGCTTTGCAAAAACGGAGCAGTCAATGAAACGAATGCTGACCAATATGTCCCATGATCTGAAAACCCCGCTGACTGTTGTGCTCGGATATATCGAGGCGATTCAAAATGACTCGGATATGGCGGAAGAAGAGCGTGAAAGGCTGCTGGAAAAACTTTATCAAAAAACAGGCGAAATCATTCAGCTGATGAATTCTTTCTTCGACTTGGCCAAACTCGAATCAGAAGATAAGCAAATACTGCTCACGAAAATACATATCAACGAAATATGCAGAAAAAACATTCTCCAACACTATGATGCCGTTCAGGCAAAAGGTTTTAAAGCTGTCATCGACATCCCGGATACCCCGGTTTATGCACATGGAAATGAAGAAGCGCTTGACCGGGTTCTGCAAAACCTTTTATCAAATGCGATTCAATATGGTGCAGATGGAAAGCTGATCGGATTGTCCCTTACATATGATGACACGCAGATTGTTATTACGGTTTGGGACCGTGGGAAAGGGATTGGCGAGTATGATCAGCAGCGGGTGTTCGAAAGGCTGTACACCCTTGAGGAATCGAGAAATAAAGCGTTCCAGGGAAGCGGGCTCGGCTTAACAATTACAAAAAGGCTCATTGAGAAAATGGGAGGGGGCATCTCTCTCCAAAGCAAGCCGTATGAACGGACAGCGTTTTCCATCACGCTAAAACGAATGACCTATTAGCAAACGTAAGAATTTCTTAAGAAACAAGAAATAAAAAAGACAGCGTCCATCGCTACAATAGACACATAGCAAAGACAGGAAAGGGGAAACAGAGTTGACTTACATCGTACAAACAAGCGGGCTTACCAAGACATTCAAAGGTCAAGAAGTTGTGTCAAATGTAAGCATGCATATACGAAAGGGAGAAATATACGGTTTTCTCGGCCCGAACGGAGCCGGGAAAACGACCGTCATGAAGATGCTGACGAGCCTCGTAAAACCGACAAGCGGGGAAATCAATATTCTCGGGCATAAGCTGACAAATCAATCATACGAGATTCTCGGCAAAATAGGCAGCATGATCGAATACCCGATTTTTTATGAAAATCTGACAGCCAATGAAAATTTAAATCTGCACTGTGAGTATATGGGATATCACAATAAAGCCAAGATTCAGGAAGTGCTGGACATGGTGAATTTAAAAAATATCGACAGCAAACCTGTCAAAACATTCTCGCTTGGTATGAAGCAGCGTCTTGGAATCGCGCGTGCCATTCTTACCAAACCCGACTTGCTCATCTTAGATGAACCGATTAATGGCCTTGATCCCATCGGGATTAAAGAAATCAGAAACTTATTTCAAGTATTGAGCAAAGAATATGGAATGACATTGCTCATCTCAAGCCATATCCTGAACGAAGTAGAGCAGATTGCAGATACAATCGGAGTGATTCGGGACGGCAGGCTTGTTGAAGAAGTATCGATGGAAAGCGTAAGAGGCCGGAACACAGATTACATTGAACTCGTGACGCCGAATCAATTGCGGGCTTGCTTTGTGCTTGAACATGAGCTTCAGATTGCTAATTTTAAAATACTAAATGATAAAACGATCCGAATTTATGATGCCGAAGCTTCTCAAACAGCCATTTCTAAAGCTCTGATTTTGAATGATATAGAAATTGAGTCCATGAATAAAAAGCATACTTCGCTTGAGGACTACTTCCTCAGCTTAATCAACGGCAATGCGGCCAGCGCATAAGGAGGCGGAGATGCTTGCTGAATTTATTGAAAATCGAAATGAAAAAGATGAAGCTTGGCTGGTATGTACGCGGAGCCGTTTTTGCCAATTTCATCATCCTCGGTTTTCTGTGGATGGTGACCTTCACAGAAGGCAAGGATACGTTCCAAACGATTGATGAAACATTTCTTGTGATCGGCACTTTCGTCAGAGCGGTTTTTATCATTTTTGGAGCCGTGCTGATTTCAAAATTAATCATTTCAGAGTTTAAAAACAAGACAATACTTGTGATGTTTACGTACCCGATCAACCGAAAAAAACTGCTGGCTGCTAAACTGCTGATCGCAGGCGGGCTGACTTTCATTACGATATTGATATCAAATGCATGCGTTGCCGCTGCTTTTTTTCTGCTGAATTCAATCTATGGGGTCATCCCCGGCGAATTAACAGCTTCTATGGTTTCTCAGCAGGCTCTGAAAATGATCGTTTTTGCTTTTGGCGCCGCAGGAACGAGTTTAGTGCCCATCTTTTTCGGAATGCGGAAGCACTCCGCTGCGGCAACGATCATTTCGTCTGTCGTGATCAGCATGTTGATCAGTTCCACAAGCCCGGACTTTTCCATTTCTTCAATTGTTTATATTCCTTTATCTCTGGCCGCTGTCGGTCTGATTTTTTCCTTTTTGGCAGTAAGGCGGATCGAAAAAATAGATGTATTTTAACGGAGTTGAAGTTCAATGCTGAATTTAATTAAATTGGAGTTTAAAAAAACGAAACTAGGGTGGTATTACAAAGGTGCAGTGATTGCAAATCTATGTATACTCGGTTTTTTGTGCCTGATCGGATCGGAGGAAAAAAATCTTACTCAAGACCAAATGGCGATGGCTGACGCGGGATCCACGCTGCTGCTTCTCGGAACTTTTGTAAGGTCTGTGTTTATTGTCTTTGCAGGCGTGCTGATTGCCAAACTGATCATCGGAGAGTATAAAAACAGAACCATCACGGTCATGTTTACATATCCGGTCAGCCGAAAAAAACTGATCGCCGCAAAACTGCTGCTCACCGGCGGATTGACCTTCTTGACAATGATCGTGTCCGAACTGATTCTTGCGTTTATTTTCTCGCAGCTCAATGATATCTATCAATTCAGCCCGGAAAAACTGACGCTGCAAGCCATTGGAAATGAGATTGGCAGTATGCTCATTTACGCTGCTTCTTCAACAGGGTTGAGTTTTATTCCATTATACTTTGGGATGCGCAAACAATCCGTTCCTGCCACTATTGTGACATCCTGCATTTTGATTGCGCTGATCGGTCAGCAAAGTCCTGGATTTTCAATTGCTTCTATTATTTATATTCCTGTTTCATTGGCTGTAATCGGGATTGTTATTGCGTTTTGGTCGATCCGAAAAATTGACCGGGAAGATGTATTATAATGGATCAATTATATAGTGAAGGTGCAAATTGACGGATTCCAGGCATTTACCTATACTTGAAGAACTGAAACAACAAGGAAAACGGGTGAACATGTCATGGAATTTGAAATTCGCTATATTTCTTTTTACGTCATTCAGGTCGACGGCAAGGATGAGCAGGCCAACAAGCAATATAAACATTTTCAGACGCTGGATACAGAGGAATTTGAAACCAGCGAACTGAAGGATTTCTTAGACGGGGAATTGAAAAAAATCGTGAAGCGGAAAGCCGAACGCCATCCGAAATCAGAGCAGGTGCCGACGAAAATCGGCCGCTTCATCACAGAGCCGGGGCATGAGCTTGATTCTAATCCGAACTACAATCTGTTTCACAAAACAAAACTGGCGGAGACAAAGGAAGAATTCAATGAGCTGAGCGAACAGTTCGTCCGCACATACCTCGACACGAGCGCCGTCAGGGGAGGCGTTTTTTTGGTGGCGACAGCCGTACCGCGCAAATACTTCGATGATACATTTGTCTTTGTCATGAAGTGCGACTTTGAACCGAAGGTCGCTTCGATCGCCGATGAATCATCGCTGATCCGCAAGGTCGAAATGGCGATCACGACGAAAAACATGAAATCGATCCAGTATCCGCACATGCCTGAAGAGGGCATGACAGAGGAAAGCGAAGTGAAAATCCACCAGGCCTCGCACGCCCGCTACTTTGAAGACTTCTTAAAATTCGTCGAGTACGGCGAGTCGATGCCGGAAATCATGAAGTCCCAAGTGATGAACATGGTGCAGGAGCATGTGTACGAAGCATTTGAAGACAAAAGCGAAGAACTCCAGCAGTTTGAACATGATCTCGAAATCTGGGAAGCGAGCGAAAAGCGGGAGATTCAGGAACGCCTCGACACCCATCAAGTCATCGAAGCCTCCGCCCAGATCGTTGAGCATATGCCTGAGGCAGAGCTGAAAATGAAGCTGGGAGCAACCGAGATTAAAGGACTGCTGGCTGAATTCGGAGATTCGATCCACCTTGCCAAGGTAAACGGGCGCTATGTCGCGCTGATAGAAGCCGAGACGATTTCCTTTGAAAAGGGCAGTTCTCCGGTGGAATTTTATAAACCTGAGGGACTGCATGAGGTGATTGAGCGGATACGGAATAAAAGTGACAGGGAAGATTAGAAATAAGGAATGGCATCCGTTTTTTCGGATGCCTTTTGATTTTTCATCCAAATTGATGAGGGTGCTATGTAAATTACTGTTTAATAAGGTTAATATAAACATAATCAAGCCGATATAGGGATTATAGAAAGAATTGAGGAGAGGTACCCAATGCGTCTCAATAGTCAATACATCCGTACACAGCTGATGATTCAGAATATGTTGAAAAGGAATGCGGCTGATACAACTGTAAAAAATGTCTCTTCCGATATCACTGCCTTTGCGAAGAAGGCCAGCAGTCAAGCGGGAAGACCATCGAAGGAAAGTTTGAGTAAGCTGAACTACTCAAAGGACAGTATTGTGAATCATGCCGAAGCTTTCAGGCGGGCATACGAAGCAGCAAATGATCAAACTGTGGAAGAAACGAAGATCAATGCCCAAAACCCCTATGAGTCAGAAAGTGATATCAGGAAAAAAATCTTAGATGAAAAATACAGCAAAATCAATGCAATGAACAAAACGAAACCTGATCCTTTAGGCTATATTAAGGATAAATACAAAAATTCCAATTCCCCTTATTTCAGAAATGACCTGTCGGCAGCAGAAAGACAAGCTGCATATGACAATGAAACTGAGTGGCTGTTCAAAGGAAAAGCGCAAAACTATAATATGCAGGATGCCGCGTTTCGAAATGTGAATTTTAATGGGGAAGTAGAGGCGGAGAATGAGAAAATATATCAGCGCAGCCAAGTCAACAAACAGCTTCAAGCGCTGCTGGATCAATATCATATTGCCATTCCTGCGGATACGGCGCTCACCTTTACAATTTCACCGATTGATTATCAAGTAAAAGTGAGCGGAACTGATGATGGGCAGCTCATCCATCAACTTGAACATATATTGCAATCAGGAGAAAACAGCAAACAGTTATTTCTGCATATCATGAAAAGCTTGAGCAGCGATTCAGCCCAATATTCCAAAGAAGCGCAGCAAAAATATCACACGGTTCGCGAGATATATGAGGTGACAGGCTATCACCTGAAGGACTTGGAAGTGGTTGATGGCCGATATGTAACACCTGACGGCCGTGATTTGTTAGATGTGTATAAAGAAGAGCTGGAGAAGGACCCTGTCCAAAAGAAAACGGCTCATTTCGCAATCGCTCATTATGGAGCAGAGCTGAACAGACTTGCAGAAGCCGGATATGATTCTGTTCCGGATTTTATCTTATCTATTGACTACAGCAACGGATCTTTGCGGGATACAGGGCAAAAGAAAAGCTATGGAACCGGGGATACGGCTTGGCTAAGAGAATTAAAGCGCCGAACGGGTGTTAATTATTAGTTAGGCAGGAACATATGGGTTTCCTCTATCAGTTTGATTTTCTTAATAATTGAATTTTGCGTTGCGGGTCACCCTGCCACCTGTTAAAATAAGGATAACTTTAAAGAACGGAGGGATTTCCCAAATGGCATACATCAGATTCCGATTGAACTTTGTCCTCGCTAACTAAATCGTGAACAAAGTCTCTGCCTGTGTGCAGGGTAATCGGGATCAGTCTGCCTGTTTTTAGGGGACCCTTTATGCAATAACAGAGGGAGAGGCGCGGATTCCAGCGCCTCTTTTTTTGCCTTTAAAAATAGCTTATCTGAAGCTTGCCTTCAGTTTATTTGTCATATTATCTTTTTCCGTTTACTTTCCAGCGCAGGCAGACGACCTGTGCTTTTTTTTATTAAAAACCTTCAGTAAAGGGGAAAATCGTATATGACAATTGTAAATGAACAAATTGAACAAATATTAAAACTTGCGGAAAAACACGGCCTTCGGCTGAAACGAAAGCATGCGGAAATCAACGAGTCCGGCATGGATTTTCAAGTCGTCTTTGCCGAAGATGAAGCAGGCAAGAGATGGGTCTTGAGAAAACCGCGGCGCGACGATGTGATTGAAAGAGCAGTGTATGAAGGGAAAGTGCTGAAGCTGCTGCAAAACCATCTTCCCGCCGCTGTGCCGGATTGGCGCATTCATACTCCCGAACTGATTGCATATCCGGAGCTTCCGGGGGTTCCTGCCGCGGTCATTGACATGGAGGTGAAGAATTACGTATGGAACATGGATCATGAGCCTCCGGCTGAAGCCTTTGTCAAGTCATTGGCGAAAACGCTCGCGCTATTGCACAGCATTGATCATAAAGCCGCAGAAGAAGCGGGCATGCATGTGATGAATCCGGATGGCGTCAGGCGGTCAAAAGCAGAGCAGATGGAACAGATCAAAAGAGAGCTCGGGGTTAGCGGCGAGCTCTGGGAAAGATGGCAAAAGTGGCTGTCCGACGACTCGTATTGGCCTGAACATACTGCGTTTATCCACGGCGACTTGCATCCCCCGCATATTTTAATTGACCAGCATCAGAGCATAACTGGGCTGTTGGATTGGACGGAAGCGAAAATCGCCGACCCGGCAAAAGATTTTCTATTATACGAGACGATTTTAGGAGAAGCCGAAACCGCCCGGCTCATCTCTTATTATGAAAAAGAAGGGGGCCGGGTCTGGCCGCGGATGAAAGAGCATATTACGGAATTGCAGGCCGCCTACGGCATCGAAATCGGCATGTTCGCCCTGCAGACAAAACAAGAAGAGCACTTGAAGATGGCGCTGGACGCGCTTGGGGTCAGACAATAAAAAAAGGGCTGTCGATTTCGATCGACGGCCCGTTTCACATCATAATTTTTTCAATTATAGCAAAAAAAACCTTTTTTTCTTCCTCTGACAATTTGCCGAAGAGCTTGTCGATCAAGGCCTGGCGGTTTTCCACCATTTGTGCGGCGATCCTCGTTCCTTCTTGCGACAGTTCGATCCAGACGGTGCGCCGGTCATCGTTATTTCTCGATCTGATCACAAAGCCCTCTTTCTCCAAATGGTTCAGAGCTGTTGTCGTTGCTGATGGAGACAGGGCGACCTCCTGTAAAATCTCCTTTATCGTACATGTTCCGTGTCTGTAAATGATACGCAAAATAAACCCTTTGCCGCTCGTGATACTTTTCGGAATCGTTTCTTCGTCCAATTTCTTTGAAGACCGCAAATATTTCGTGAAAGCATGATCCAATAGATTCGCTTCAATCCGATGGTGATTCATGAAGGTTTCCTCATTTCCGACATCGTGTAGTAGATCAGCAATTTTATGCTGGTCAAACAAACATAGGTCTATTTTATCATAAGCGAATGCTCCGCAAAAAACGATTTTATGAATTTTAACATGAGCGATTTAATTTCTTTTGTTATCAATTCATAAAGATAATAATTCTATTATGAAATAGTTTTACAATGGATATATTTTGTTTTAGAATGAATTTGTGCGTCACATAATCTCACCAGGTTTTGTGAGAAACAATGAAAATTTGGAGATGAAAATTTTGAGTACACTTCAGCAATTAATCAATCATCATATGGAAACGTCAGATGGGTTGGAAGCATTGTCCGGAGGAGATCGAACGTTTACGTTCAAAGCGTATCATCAACGGGTGAACCAGCTGGCTCATTATCTGCTGGAGGAGGGTGTTCAAAAAGGAGACCACATCGCGGTTTTATGTAAAAATAATCATCATTTTCCCGTCATTTTGCTGGCGTCTCTTAAAATCGGGGCGACAGTCGTGCCGTTAAGCTGGCAGCTGACATCGTATGAATTAAAAGGAATCTTGAACAACTGCCGGCCGAAGGTGATGTTTTATGACTTGGAATTTGCCGATATACTAACGCCGCTCCGCGAACAGCTTCAGTTCTGCCTGATGATTGAAGCGGGTGCGGGAATGAACACGACTGAACAGTTTGAGAGCCTATTTAAAAACAGGCCGCTGGAGGTGGAGGCCGACCAGGTGACCGAGCATGATTTGGCTTTAATGCTGTTCACCTCGGGCACGACCGGAAATCCGAAAGGCTGCATGGTCAACCACGGCAGTCTGGCCGCATACTTGACAGAGGTGAACGTGAAATCGAAACAGCTGAAAGGCATGCGCTTTTTAGCGAGCCATCCGCTTTATCATATGAGCTCGCTCAACCATGTTTTTCAGGCGGCTTTTGAAGGAATTGGCCTTCATTTTTTATGGGACCCCGAACCGTTTGAAATCCTGCAGGAGATCGAGAAGAAACACATTCATATGATGATGGCGTTTCCTTCCGTCTACACTTACATGCTGGAGGAAATGAAAAGACATCCATTCGACCTGTCGTCTGTGAAAATGCTTGTCTCCGGCGGCACCAAGGTGCCGGCGCGGCTGATTAAGGAGTACAATGACATGGGAATCCTGATGGTGCAAGGGTATGGCAGCACAGAAGCATGGACGGTCAGCGTATGGCGGCCTGACATGGGCTGGGATAAAGTCAATTCAGCCGGCAAGCCGATTCCGCAAGTCAGCATAAAAATCGAAGACCCTGATACACATGAAGAGCTGCCAAGGGGCGAAGTCGGAGAAGTCGTCGTCAAAAGCCCGTATGTTTTTGAAGGGTATTACCAAAATCCTTCCGCCACGCAAAAGGTGCTGAAAGACGGCTGGTTTTATATGGGGGACTCCGGCAAACTTGATGAAGACGGATTTTTATATATTACCGGCCGGTATAAAGACGTCATTGTCTACGGAGGCGACAACATTTATCCTGACCAGGTGGAGGAGATCATCGATCAAGTGCCCGGAGTCGTCGAATCGGCCGTCATCGGCGTCCCGGATGAAATGTACGGGGAAGTTCCGAGGGCGTATGTGGTGAAAAACGAAAGCTCCGGCCTTAAGAAGGAGGACATTATCGCGTATTGCAAAGAGCGCCTGTCCGACTATAAAATTCCTGAAATCGTTTTTACCGACAGCCTTCCGAAAAACAGGCTCGGCAAAATCGTCAAAAAAGATTTGCGCGAACTGGCTGTTAAAGGACAGTGAGCGCAGTAACAGAAAGCTTATCCAGCATTGGATAAGCTTTTTTTGCTGCCGTTTTTTGTAACGTTTTCCAATGCTAAACCCACTACAACAGTAGGAGGTGTTGACAATTGAAATCGAAATGGAGTGCGATGGTGATATGGACCGGTCTTTTATTGTTGGCCGGATGCGGAGTGCACAAGGAGGCCGATCCCCCGCCCGTCAGATCCGCGCAAAAAACGGACGCCTCGTTATCTGAAGCTGAACAGCGGTTTGCGCTCGCATTGTTTCAAGACATGATAAAAGAGGAAGGAAGCCGGAAAAACATCTTCCTCTCGCCTTACAGTATTCACCAGGCACTTGTGATGACGGCAAACGGTGCCGCGGGAGACAGCAGAAAGGAACTGCTCGGCACTTTAAACCTCAACCAGACGGATATGACATCGATCAACAGGATGTCACAATCTGTGAATCGTTCGCTAGAAACGCTGCCTCACGGCGAATTTTCATCGGCCAATTCGATATGGTCCAAAAGGGAGCTGAAAGAAAGCTTTCAAGACGCGATCAAAGGCCTTGGCGACGCCTATCAGCTTCATGATGATCCAAATCGGGCAGCAGAAGAAATCAACGGCTGGGTCAAAAAGAAAACGAAAGACCGCATTGATCAGATCGTTGACAAGGTCTCGTCGAATACGATTGCCTACATCATTAATGCCGTCTATTTTAGAGAAAGCTGGAAGCATCCATTTGATCCTCACATGACAGCGGAACAGCCATTTTATTCTGCGGACGGCTCCGCAAAAAAACACCCCATGATGACGCAGACAAACCGCTTTCCTTATCTGGAAAACAAACATTTTCAAGCCGTCAAGCTTCCTTTTCAAGACGAAGGTCTGTCATTGGCTGTTTTTCTGCCGAAAAAAGCGGCAAATCTTGAACAGCTTCTAGCTGGCATGACGTATGATCAATGGCGCGCCTTGCATAAGGGCTGGACGATGAAACAGGTGGAGCTCAAGCTGCCGCGCTTCTCATTTCAAACAGACTACATGTTAAATGAACCGCTTAAACGGCTTGGAATGAAAACCGTGTTTAGCAGCGCGGATTTTTCAAATATGTTTGCCGGAGAAGGCGCCGCTCAAATTGATAAAGTCAGACATAAAACATTTATCAAAGTAGATGAAGCGGGTACCGAAGCATCCGCGGCAACGGCGGTTGAGATCATCGAATCAGCTCCCGTCCCTGAAGTGACGATGACTGCAGACCACCCATTTTATTTCGCGATTGTTGATGAAACATCCGGAATGAACCTTTTTGTGGGCAGTGTGGCAGAGCCGTCGGATGAGTAAACTTGGAAAAATTCTATTATTTTATAAAATATTCATTAAACTTCCAATTCAATTACCGATATAAGGAAGGGAGTTCCTTTATGGTGATGAATAAACGGGAGGCAATGACAAATGAAAAAAAGTTTGTTTCTTTTCGTGTTCAGTGTGTTTTTGATGGCGATTCCAGCATTTTCGGCTTCGGCAAATGTTTACGAAGATGAGTATGAACCCAACAATTCTTTCGCTGAGGCTTACGATTTAGGATTGTGGAAATACAAGACGATTTCGGCGACGATTCACAGCGAAAGCGATAAAGATTATTACAAATTTTACGCGACAAAGGGAGAACAGCTTGCCATTCACCTAAAGAACATCCCAGCAAATACAGACTATGATCTTTACTTATTTAAAGATTCTTACGGCTATCCTGCAGTAGGATCTTCTGAAAGAACGGGAAACCAAAATGAAATCATCCGCTTGGATGTTCCGGAGACAGGCCGGTACATTGCGGTCGTCACGTCTAAAGACGGTTCATATGACGGTTGGGGATTTTACAGACTTGAATTTATCGACAGAATGAAGAGCGGTGCTTATACGGCGAATTTGTCTCCATCATCCATCTCAAGCCCGGGACAGGGAGTCGTTTCTCCGGTTGCCGCCGTCAATCTTGCCAATGTCTCGGCCATTCCCGAAGGAGCGACTGTGAAAAGCGTTTCCGCCGAGGGAACCATTTCTCCGAGCCTCGGACACACCTACAGGGAAGTTCTGAACAAGGAAGAAGGCGTTTGGCACACATCGGTTTCCGGCGGCACACTGTTTCCGGATCTAAAGCCTGAACTTGCGCTTCCGGTCAAAACGACATGGAATGTGAGATACTATTCGCTCGCTTGGAGCAGTTCAACATGGAGATCGCCGCAGCTGAAGATCAATTATCAATATGATTCAACATACGGCTGGTAAACAGATCCAAATTCCGTCCGATATAAAAAGTAATCGAATGTAATTGGCATGAAAGGAGCTCCCATGAATATTAGAGACAGGGTAAAACTTTCGCTTTATTCCGAGCAGCTGATGAAGCCTGCCGCCGCGGAGATGCCGGCTAAGACTACAGGTTCCAAGAGAATGGCCGGCAGCCAAACAGACACCCTCTCCATCAGCAAACAGGCTGAAGCGGCTCAAAAAAATGCACCGTCATTACGATCACAAATGAACGGCGTTCAATTTGAGATCTATAATCTTTATGTGGACAGGCAGCGTTTGAACAGCCAGATCGATGAGACGCTGCGCGAGAGCGGAATTTCTCTTTCCGAGAGTGAACATCTGACATTGCATGTAGACGGAAATAACCGGATTATAGTTGAAGGCATCGAAGATGAACAAAAAAGAACCCGGATCGAAGCCGTTTTAAATAACAGTGATAAACGGTTTGGCGCCCGTCTGTTGAGCCATGCGGAATTGATCGGTGAACAAAATGGAACGCCGCTGGATAAAGAAGCTTATGAAAAATGGCATGTGAATGAGTTTTTGAAAACGATTGCCGGTCTGTCTTTGGCTGATGTCAGTTTGGATGAAAAAGGAGAGCTTGAAGGCGGAAATGAGAGGCTCATCAGAGTGATTGACTCTGCCAAAGACCCGAAAAGCGACTTGGAGAAGAGCTTTCAAAACATGCTGAAGAAGCTGAAGAATGTTCTGGCGAAAGGGCCGGACACCATTGCGGACAGATCGGCTTCTTTCGGATATGCCGGCGGAACGCTCATCGATCTCAATGTATCAAAAGGATTCTCCGCGGGCCAGCTGAACGAGTGGCTGGATGATCCGTTTCTTAAAGAAGTCTTGCTGAACAATTCTTAAAAGACCTGGCGAAGCAATTTTGCCGGGTTTTTTGTTTGTATAAAAAAAATTTCAAATTTCGCATTGACCCTCACGTTGCGGGATACTTTATAGTCGATATTGAAGGGAGGTCAGATAAATGAAAATGAAAGTAAAGGAAGTGGCCGACTTAGTCGGCATCAGTGTGCGCACACTGCATCATTATGATGAAATCGGATTATTAGCTCCGTCGGAGACGACCGAAGCCGGGTATCGGCTGTATTCAGATGACGATCTGGAAAAGCTGCAGCAAATCCTGTTTTTCAGAGAGCTTGACTTCCCTTTAAAAAAGATTAAAAGCATTCTTGAGAACCCTTCATTTGACAGGAATGAGGCGCTTCAGCTCCATCGCAAAGCGCTGCTGGAGAAAAGAAGCCGGCTTGACCAAATGATTGCGACAATCGATAAAACGATCCAATTCGCGAAAGGAGAAATCAACATGACAAACGAGGAAAAATTCGCGGGATTTGATTTCAGTCAAAACCCGTATGAGGAAGAAGCGCGGGAACGCTGGGGCGATGAAGCCGTCGACAGATCGAAGGCCTATATCGAATCCATGCCCGAAGGTGAACGGAAAAAGATGGAACAGCAATATGATGCCATTTACAGAAAAATCGCCGCCCTCAGAAAAGGCGCCTCAGACTCAGAGGAAGCACAGGCGGCTATAAAGGAATGGTACGACTTTCTGAACAATAACACCGGCCACAGCTATTCGCTCGAAGCTTTCAAAGGTCTGGGACAAATGTATGTCGCTGACGAGCGCTTTACGAAAAACATTGATCAATACGGCGCCGGCTTGGCAAAGTTCATGTGCGACGCCATGACGGTGTTTGCTGACAGGAATAAGGAATAATCGCTGGAAACCGCCTGATAAGGTCGTGAAATGACCTTTTAGGCGGTTTTTTTAATTTTAATGTGAGCTATTCCTTTTGGGCAATAGCCTGTGCTCACTTATTTGATTTGCAGGGTAAATGCTGTGTTTGATTTGTGTCGAATCTTCTAATATGTTATTATATCGTCAGTCGATATATCGTAAGGCGATGTAAAATAAGGAGGCGAATGATTTGAATACACACTTTACCGGGATGTTATTTGTTTTGAGCGGAATTTTTTTATTAAATTTAGCGATTTTATCAGGAATAAACGGTGTATGGTGGGGACTAGCTCTTGGCGGCAGCATCATTTTCAATCTAATAGGTGTTGTACTGCTCATGAGATATATAAATGAAAAACACCATACTTAAAATGAGGTGCGAAAAGTGAAGAAAAAAACGGCGGAAAGCTATTTACCGCTTACGCAGGCTACGTATTACATATTATTGTCATTAACTCAACCATTACATGGCTACGGCATTATGCAAAGGGTTGAGAGCATGAGTGAGGGTGAGGTCAAACTAGGGCCTGGCACTCTTTATGGTGCACTAAGCAAACTCGAAAAGCAGGGGCTGATTAGAAAGGAAGGCGAATCCGGCGATAATCGGCGAAAGCAGTATATTTTAACGAATGAAGGATGGCAGGTGATTGAACTCGAATTTAAACGCCTATCCAAATTAGTGACGATCAGTCAATCTATTTTTCAAAAAGAGGGAGATACAAGTCATGAGTAAAAAAAGAAAGCGTAAATTCCGTTTTTTTCTTGCTTGGCAAGACCGGAAGGAGGAGAACTGGCTGAATGAAATGGCAAAACAGGGGTGGATGTTAAAGTCCTTCTTTTTATTTATCTATATATTTGAAAAGACAAAACCAAGCAATACAGTATATCGGCTCGACTATAAGACAACATCAAACCTGGATCAGGAAGAATATATTCATATATACGAGGATGCAGGCTGGAAGCATGTGACACAGTTTTTAAATTGGCATTACTTTGCGGCTGATCCCAGTCAAGTTCAAACAAATGCGATTTATACAGACCGCGAATCTGAAGCAGAAAAATATAATGGCTTACTAAAAGTGCTGTATGCTGCATTTGCCAGTGTATTTCTCAGCTTGGGACTACCGCTTCTCGTCATAGGCATCCCTGGATATTTTTATTGGATAGCAGCATTCAATCTCCTTGTTTTGTATCTGTTGACCGTGTGTATATTAAAGGTTCGTAAAAAAACAAGAATTTAATGCTGATTGACACATGCTAATTTTCAGAGTAATATATTTTTTACAAATCATGTACGGTTAAACGATATTGAGGAAGAGCAAGTACGTGTCAGAGCATGGGTTTAAGAGAGTCGGTGGCTGGTGTGAACCGATGCCCTTCTGACGCCGAATGGGCTTCTGAATCGCTTCGCTGAAACGGACAGTAGGCGGAGCCGGGATAGTTCTCTCCGTTATCAAGAGAAGCGTATCGAAAGGGCTGACTGTTCCCTTTCCGTATGTTCCAAGCGAATCGTTGATGCGATTAATAAAGGTGGTACCGCGAGACCCTCGTCCTTTTGTGACGGGGGTTTTTTGTATTTTTAAGGAGGTGGTGGCCATGGAGGAAGGCTGGCCGGAGTGGCCGCATCATATTAAACGGAAACGGAGGTGTGATGGTAAATGGTGATTGCAACGGACGATTTGGAAATGACATGTCCAAATTGCAATGGAAGCGGAAGAGAAGAGCCGGAGCCTTGTCCAAAATGTTCGGGAAAAGGTGTGATTTTGACGGCCCAGGGAAGCACATTGCTCCATTTTATAAAAAAACATATCCACGAATAAAAAGGACGGGTGTTGAAAGTTGAGTCGAGAAGAGAAGAGTACAGCTGAGCAGAGCGGCCATATTCAAAGCGGCGTTCGAAAAGCGGCCGGGGTCGTTTTTATGGTCTTTGGGACGATGTGTTTTGCTTCAAAATCCATTTTTGTCAAATGGGCTTATGAACAAGGTGCACAGCCGGAAGCGGTGCTGTTGTACCGGCAATTATTTGCGGCGCCGCTGTTTTGGCTGATTTTTGTTGTGTATCGTTCAAAGCTTCCGGCTAAACCAGAAAAAGCGGAGATTTTTAAAGCTTATGCGGCCGGATTGCTTTGTTTTTTTCTGTCGCCATTGCTTGATTTTATCGGCCTTCATGATGTTTCGGCAATCGTTGAACGGATGATTGTGATGAGCTATCCCATGTTCGTATTGATCATCACTGCCTTTGTAAATAAAAAAATGATCCCGGGTCAAACGTTTGCTGCCATCTTGCTTGTGAATGCCGGGCTGTTCTTGGCTGTCGGCGGATGGGATGTGCAAGCATTTGAAGCGAACCTGTCAGGAGCTTTTTTGATCTTATTGTCCGCTGTCGCCTATGCGGTTTATCTTGTTGTGGCGGGAGGTCTTGTCCGTCAAATCGGCGGGATTCGGATGAATGCCTATGGAATGTCGGCGGCAAGTCTTGCGATGGCCGGTTATGCGCTGTTTCGCGCAACAGGAAAACAGCCGGGAATCCTGCTTTCTTATCCTCCCGCAATGTATGGTTTTTTTATGATCATTGCGGCGGTGACGACGGTCATTCCTTTTTTATTCATGCTGGAAGGCATGAAGCGGATAGGAGCGGAGCGGGGAGCCGTCATTTCTATGATCGGCCCCGTTCTTACCATCTTCGGAGGTGTTTTGTTTTTAAACGAACGTTTAACATCCATTCAGTGGCTGGGGTGCTTCCTTGTGCTCCTGACCATCAGTCTGCTGGAATACCGGAAATAGAAAAAGGGATTTATATCCCTTTTTCTGTATGCACTTAAATACATAAAGATCGTTTACTCAGTGTCGCCTGTTTTCATGACATAAGTTCTAGCCGCAAAATCGTGGACAGCTTGTTTCGTTTCTGAAAAAACGACGGTTAAATACAGCAGACCGAAAGCAATATGCACCCATGAGACGATGTAGCGCACGAAAGCCTGCCATAGCTTCATCCGTCAGCCTGTATCATCAGAAACAATGCGAATTCTAAAAAGTGCTCTTCCAATGTGCCCCGGAGCTTTGTCAGCGGCATCAAAAGCGGATACAAAAACGAATACCAGCAGTGCTGTTGCACCGACCTCAGGAGATCCGTCTCCAAATCAATGCGGATGAAAAGTGTAATCCGACCGCCAATACGCAATCGATCAACAATGCACCCGCTCTAACCCAAAAACCAGCGTATTGCAAAATGTATAACACCCTCTGTCATAAATGGATGATAAAAACACAGAACTAACTATTTTATAGTCTTTTTTTCTATTTGTCCTCTTTTATAAAATTTTACTTTTCAGCTAAATCATACTGATTTTCATTATCGGATTTCCCCCTCCTGAAAGTTTTGATAAAATAAATAAGTTGTAGTATAAGATACGGAGGTTTAAACGTGGGAAAAGTAAAGAGAAATATGCCTTGCCCCTGCGGCAGCGGGCTGAAATATAAAAAATGCTGCGGCAAAGCAGAGGGAGCGTTTCCGGCTGTCGCGGTGCAGGAATTGAAACAAATCCAGAAAGACGTCATGGAATTCGCTTTTACGGAACATAAAGACACAATCGATCAATTTCTTAATCAGTATTCTTTTCTGTCAGACTTGGATCAGTCTGCACAAAAGATATGTGTTTTTAATCTGGGCGTGTGGGGAGTATTTTCCCGGCCGTTGGCAGACGGAGGATTGACGATTTTCGAAGACTTTTTACAGAAAAAGGGTTCTTCGATTCTCAGATCGCAGACTAAGGAAGCCGTTCAATCGTGGAAAGACCTCTCCCCTGCGCTGCTGCGTGTGAAACATATAACAGATGGCGGCATTCGCTTTGAGGATGCTGTAACAAATGAAGAGCTCACTATAAGGATGAATGTGAAGCGGGAAGGGCCTTTTGTAGGCGAGTACGTGCTCGGCTTTCCGATCAAGATCGGAAGCCATACCGAGTTCTTCTTACAATTCACCATCTATCCTGCAAAAATGGCGGATGCTCTCAAAGACAGGTTAAACGATGCTTTAAGCCGTTTCACAGAAGAAGGCGGAACAAAAGAACAGCTGATGAGAGATGATTTTCATCATGTGTTAATGCAGCTTTGCCGTCAGGAAGAGAGTGCACCGTCTGAACAAGGGTCGGAAGACATCGAATGGGCCAATGAGATGGAGAAAGAAACAGCGTTTGTCTTTGAGAAAGGTATGCTTGACGAAGGACATTCTGAATCATTTGTCTCCTGGGCGGTCGGCCTTTGGAAATCGTATTGTGTTAAAAAAGCGCCGGTCATCAAGAAAACAGAAGCCTTTGCAGCTGCTTTGGAGTATTTTATCAATACGATCTCCAAATCGGAAAAATCGTTATCCCAGGCGAAGCTTGCAAAAAAATACGGCGTCAGCGCTTCGACTGTATCGAATCGTTTTAAAGATATTGAAGCCGTCCTGCAGGACGAACTGGATCATCATCTTGAGCTTATGCCTTCTTAAGGCAAAGGCCGCTAAACCTTTCGGGGAACCGGAAGGTTTTTTGTGTTTGATTCTGATTAAATCTTGAGAAAGGTATTTTAAGATATCGGTACCGATCAGATCAAACAAGGAGAGATTAAGATGAGTACAATTCTATTGGAAACAAGGCATCTTCAAAAAAAGTTTGGAAGGTCGCAAGCGGTCTCAGACGTCTCACTGTCAGTTAAAAAGAACAGTATTTACGGTCTGCTTGGACCGAATGGAGCAGGAAAATCAACGACTTTAAAACTTTTAACCGGAATCTTAAACCCGACTGCCGGGGACATTTTGGTTGAGGGGCGGAAATGGAAAAGGTCTGTATTAAAAGACATCGGTTCTTTAATAGAATCCCCGCCTCTGTATGATAATTTAACAGCCTACGAGAATGCCAAGGTGCATGCCACATTATTGGGTCTTCCTGATGCGAGAATAACAGAGGTGCTTAAAACTGTTGATATGCATCATGCCGGAAAGAAAAAAGCGGGGCAGTTTTCTATGGGGATGAGACAAAGGCTGGGAATCGCCATCGCTCTTTTAAATCGCCCTAAATTACTCATACTTGATGAGCCTACGAACGGTCTCGACCCGATCGGTATACAAGAGTTAAGGGAACTGATCAGGTCATTTCCAAAGCAAGGGATGACGGTCATCTTATCAAGCCACATTTTGTCGGAAGTCGAGCAGATCGCAGACCATATCGGGATTATCAGCGGAGGATACCTCGGATATCAGGGGAAAATCAATAAGGGGGACGATCTCGAGCGGCTTTTTATGGATGTTGTCAAATCAACGCGGGGGAAAGAAGGCGGAGAACAATGATCGGATATTATGCGAAAGCGGAAAACCTGAAGTTTAAAAGAACATTTTCGAGAAAGATGATCTTCATTGTGCCTTTGATTAATATTTGCTTCGCCTTTTTAATGAATCCAGGATTCTTTGTAGCAGGTACGTATAATTGGTGGTCTGTCATCTTGATGCCGGTCATGATCGCCTTGCTTTGTGCATTATCACACCAGAAAGAAATGAAAGCGTCGAATTATAACGGCATTTTTTCTTCTCCCGTACATTTACATATGATCTGGTCTGCAAAAATAAGCGTCATTGCGCTCTATTCTTTAGCGTCTCAAGCTGTTTTTTTAGGGTTCATGGTTGTGATGCAGTTTGTCATTCCTCAATTTTCGAGCATTCATTTGACAGTCATTTCCGCGAATCTGCTGCTTTGGCTTACGACACTGTGGGAGATCCCCATCTGTTTATGGATAGCGCGAAAATTTGGGTTTATATCTGCCGTTTTGTTCAATATGCTGTGCAGTATCGTGTTGGGCATCATGTCGGCATCAAGTCCTTTTTGGTGGCTGAATCCGTGGAGCTGGCCGATCAGGGTCATGTGTCCGACAATTGGCATCCATCCAAACGGTGTGCCTCTTGAAAATGGCGATCCTTTAACAAGCTGGGCAGTCGTTCCTCCGGCTGTTGTTCTATCTATTGTTTTATTTGCTATTTTGGCGCGTCTGACCAGGCGGTCTTTTTCCCCTGCCGTTGATCGCAAATCGATAAAACGGGAGGCGGTTTGATTTGTTGCTATTTTTCAGATGCCTTGCGGCTGATTTTCAAAAAACAAAGCGCACATCTTTTATTTGGCTTCACTTGACCGTTCCGGTTATCTGTGCGAGTGTTTTTCTGCTTTATTTCTATAACAGAGATCATGATCCATATCAATTATACCGCACGTATTTTGAGGCAATTGCGATTGCCCTGCCGCTTCTGATTGGAATAGTGTGCGGAATGACGGCTTCATTAGAGGAGCGGGCAGGCCGTTTTCAAGTGCTGTTGGGCGGCACGGCGCCCAAATTAACGGCTTATTTAAGCAAAGTTACACTGCTTCTGTTCATGAACTTGTGTGCGGTATTCTTGGCTATTGGACTCTATGTATTGGGGCTCAAAGTTCTATTTCATGTGCCGAACCTGACAATCGCCCTTTTTTTAGAGGCTGGGGCATGGCTGGCAGCCGGAAGTGTCACACTTTATTTCATTTATTTTCTGATCAGCTGCATATTTGGAATGGGGGCTTCGATTTTAATAGGCGGGGCAGGTCTTTTGATGACAGCACTGATGAATACGGGATTGGGCGATGTCATTTGGAAATATAATCCCTGGGCATGGGGAATCAGGCTGACAGGGTATAAGGGGATTGACCGATTTGTCCAAATTGATCCGTCTCTGCGTTCTGTTCTAGACGGGGAAATCAAGCAGGGGGCTTTCATCATGGTGTTTGCTATAATAGCTGTATTCGCTCTAAGCATCGTTTGGTTTATCCGCTGGGAAGGAAGAAAAGCTTATGAATAATGAAAAAGGGTGGTCAGCAAGTGGCGAACATATTGGCAGTAGATGATGAGAAAGATATTCTTGTACTCATACAAAATATTTTGCGCCGCGATCAGCATCAAGTTCATACATTGAGTCAAGTTAACGCCGAATCTCTCGACGTGTTTTCAGGGTATGATTTAATTTTGCTTGATGTGATGATGCCGGGGATGGACGGATTTGAATTATGCGAGAAAATCCGGCCGCTGGTAGATTGTCCGATCCTGTTTCTCACCGCTAAGACGGAGGAAGAGGCCATCGTTAAGGGCCTCCTGACTGGGGGAGACGACTATATTTCAAAACCCTTCGGCGTTCTTGAGCTCAGTGCGAGAGTAAATGCACACTTGAGAAGGGAAAAAAGAGAGAAACACGAAACTAAACGTGTGATTTCCGGTTTTTTATTTCACTTTGACAGTAAAGAAGTATTTATTCATGATCAAAAGCTGAATTTAACAAAAAATGAATTTAAAATATGTGAGCTGTTGGCTCAGCATAAAGGACGAACTTTTACACGAGAAGAAATTTATGATTATGTATACGGGCTGGAAGGCAATGCATTATACTCCACGATAACCGAATTTATCCGCACGATCCGAAAAAAATGCAAAGAACACGAAAGAGATCCGATCAAAACGGTATGGGGCGTAGGGTACAGATGGGAATAATCCGTAAAAAAAAGACGCTGCGCAGAGAACTGATCAAATATATGCTCACTTTGAGTTTCAGCCTGATCGCGATCACGGCTGTATATGTTTTGATCAATATGATCGGAATGAATGCAGGGCTGTTTTATCCTGCCAATTACAATGAAATCGAAGCTGAAAAGCTTAAGCCCAAGCTTCAATCGGCTGAACGGATAACGGAAGACATGATACCTGATACGATGCTGTATGCCATATTGGATAAAAAGTCGAAACAAAAGACAGCGGGAAACATGAAAGAAACGAATCTTTCCATTGTACGGAAAAAAATAGAGAGCAGGCCGTATGTCACCTTAAGTCAAAAAGGCTATATGATCATCGAACGCAAAGACGAGTATTGTGTGTTGGAGTATCCTTTGCGCGCTGAGTTTCGGTCTCCCCTGCTGAGACGGTTTCTCCCGAACTATGAGCTGACAAGCTTATGCATCATCATTCTGCTTCTAATTACGGTTGTTTTTGCGGTAACAACCCGATTTGCAAACAGGTTAAAAGATCATTTTCAAACATTAAACACCATCGCTGAGCAAATTAAAAAACAAAATTTAAATTTCACTCCGGAGTTTTCGAATATTAAGGAATTTGATCATGTGATCAGTTCCCTGATAGACATGAGGAATGCCCTTCAAGCCTCCCTCCGCGCGCAGTGGCACTTAGAGAAAACGAAAAAAGAACAGATCGGCGCATTGGCTCATGACATTAAAATTCCAATGACCATTATTAAAGGTAATGCGGAATTGCTGAGCTTATCACCGCAAAATCAAGAGCAGTCGGAATATATCAGATACATACTTGATGCGGGGCAAAAAATCGATCAGTACATTGACCAATTAATCCATTTGTCAAAAACGGAGGAAGCATTAAATATCGATTATAGAGAAAGCGCTGTGAAACCGTTAGTCGAAAGTGTTCTCAATGACACTGAAGCATACATAGGGAACAAATCGGTTGACATTGTGCTGAAGGAACAGAACCTTGAAGATAAAAAAGCACTGTTGGACAAACAGCTGCTTCATCGAGCGTTGATGAACATCATGACGAACGCTGCAGATCACACACCAGAAGGCGGGAGAATCGATTTTGAAGCTGTGTGTACGGATGATCAATTGATTTTCACAATCACTGACAGCGGAAAAGGATTTTCTCAAGAAGGCCTGCAGAAAGCTGCCGAGCTTTTCTATATGGAAGATAAAAGCCGGACATCGAATGGGCATTACGGTATGGGACTTACCTTTGCGCTTCGTGTTGTCAAGCTTCATCAAGGCGATTTATCGATTAAAAACGGTGAAGCGGGGGGCGGACAGGTGCAAGTAACCATCCCCCTCTGAGACCAGATCATCATCATTCAATGTCCCATTATGTCATCATCCCAAACCTTCCGACATCAGCCGGAAGGTTTTTTCGGTTTTCCCAGTTCCTGTTTCAAATATTGGTAAAGCTTTGCATCCGCTTGTTTCAGCGGGAAAGACGCGGTTTTGCAAAGGATGCCGAAGGTTACGCTGATCGGGTCATCGCCGATAAACCGGACAATCGTTCCGGGAGGAGGAGGGGAGACGATGCTTTTCGGAATCAGGGCAACGCCGAGTCCAGCGGCAACATAATTTTTCAAAGCGGTCATGCTTCCAATCTCCATCGTGTTCATTTGGCTTCCCGGCAGCTCTTGAAACGCGATTTCGACTTTCTTCCGGTAGGTGCAATTGTTGGCTGTGATCAGTAGACGGTGCTCCCTAAGATCTTTCAGATGGATGTGTTCATTGTTTCCGGCGGGGTGTCCTTCAGGAAGCAGCACTACGAGCTCTTCAGCATATAGCGGTTCAAAATAAAGATCAGTTCCCATTGCCGGAGTCGAACAGACGGCAAGGTCCAGGCTGCCTTGAACCAGCCGTTCCCCCAATGTCGATGAGTTGGCGATATCTACGGAAACCCGGATCTTCGGATAATCCGCTAAAAATCTCCCCAACATCCGCGGCAAATCACAGCTCGCGATTGGTTCGACCGCTCCTAGACGGATATTTCCCGCTTCGCCAAGCAATAAGTCGGCCATATGATGTTGAAGGTGATCCATATTCTTGACAATATGGCTGCTTTCTTCAAAAAAAAGCCTGCCGGCTTCAGTCAGTCGGAATGTTTTCCCCCGCTCGAGCAATCGGATGCCGAGGTCTTCTTCGAGTTTTTTGATTTGCATTGTGACTGTGGACTGCGCATAATTCAGTTCTTCAGCCGCGCGGTTAAAGCTTCCGCAAGCCACGATTTTATGAAACGTCTTTAACGTTTTGAAATCCATCCCATCACCTCAAGTTCAATAAAATTGAATGAATCCTTCAAATGATTCAATTATACAAAATGATATAACCGTTATACACTATTAAACAATACAAAGGAGGAATAAATATATGCCATTTGTCAGGATGGATCTTTTAAAAGGAAGATCAAACGAAGAGCTTCGACGGATTAGCAGAACGGTTCACAAGGCGATGACGGAGACGATCGATGTTCCGGAAGATGATTATTTTCAGGTCATCACCCAGCACGATGAGGAAGAATTCTTTTTCGATCCCGGCTATATGAATATCGAACGGACGAAGGATTTGATCTATATTCACATCACAATGAAAGAGAGACCGGTCGAAAAAAAGCTGGCGCTGTATCAACGCATTGCAGAATGTTTACAAAAAAACGCCGGCATCCGCCAAGAGGACGTCATGATCATTGCGGCCGAAAACGTGAAAGAGAACTGGTCGTTTGGGAATGGAACAGCACAGCTTGCATCAGTTGAAAAGGGAGTGATGAAAAATGGAAATGAAAAATAAAACAGCCCTTGTCACAGGAGGCGGCACTGGGATCGGCAGAGCGGTATCGCTCGCTTTGGCAAACCGCGGCGCAGCGGTTATTGTCAACTATTCGCGTTCCGAAGCGGAGGCTGAAGAGACGGTTGGGATGATTGAAAATCAAGGCGGCCGCGCGCTCGCGATTAAAGCCGATGTTTCTAAGGTCAATGAAGTTCAAGGCATGTTTGATCGGGCGGCCCGTGAGTTCGGCACCGTCGATCTGCTCGTCAACAATGCAAGCATCACCAGGCATATCGAGCTTGATGACTTGGATGGAGCTTCTGAAGAAGTCTGGGATGAACTGTATGCGGTAAATGTCAAAGGGATGTTTTATTGCGCGAGAGCGGCGGCATCTTTAATGAAGCAAAATAAGCAAGGCGCCATCGTAAATGTCGGCAGCATCGCAGGACTGACGGGCTCAGGTTCTTCGCTCCCCTATGCCGTATCAAAAGCGGCGGTCCACGGACTGACGAAATCATTGGCGCATGCGCTCGCTCCGGATATCAGGGTCAGCTGTGTGGCACCTGGCGCTGTATCGACGAGATGGTGGGAGGGGAATGAAGAGAAAATGAAGCGGCTCAGCCAAAAGCTCCCGCTTGAACGGATCGCAAAGCCGGAAGATATCGCCTTGCTCATTTGCGCGCTGCTCGAACAAGAAACGGTTACTGGTCAAATCTTAACGGCGGACTGCGGCCAAACATTATAGCGGTTATAAGTCTATTATCCTATTTCTATATGAAACCATTTACCTTATGATTAGTCATATCGAAATAGAAAAAAGAGGGAAGAACGTATGAGGCGTTTACAATCGTTAGAAGCCATTGAAAAAGTGAAAAGCGGGGATTATCATGTTTTGCGTGATGCCGAATGGCTCAAGTATCTTGTTTTAACTGAAGAACAAAATGTCAATCTGGAGCGGATATCTTCGCTGGAGAACATGCCTCAGAATCCCGTGTTTCTTTATGTGGAACAGACGCTCTCCATCTTGGAGAAAGCGGACATTCCTGAGCGGGAAAAAGAAATCATTGAAGAGGTTCTCATATGGAGTGAAACGGCTAAGTGCGGCCAGCCTCATAAAAGAAAGGAATGGCGTGAGAAAGGCTTTCAGCTTGCGATCCATAATATCGGGGCGGCGCAGATTTATGCTGATCGAAGACAGGCGTATATGCCGGAGCGGCAGGATATTGACGAACTCATCTATATTTTGATTTTGACGCATGGACTCATCGGGCAGTATATCCGCGGGGAATCAAGGTATCGCCAATTCACTCCTCTTATCGATTGGATTGAAGCATCCGAACTTCAGCACATCGACATCAGGCGGGTTCTGTACGTTCTGAACAAATGTATCATTGAAGGGGTTTCGCCGGCACTTTGGGAATCGATTGAACAAGACGTGAACCGGATAATCGGCCAAATCTGCACAGGAGAAAGAAACAAAGATTGGCCGTTTGCGGAAAGGATCAGAAAACTGCGGGGACAGGCGTTCGATTCCGGCGAAGACAGCAGCCGGTACGAGCGGTTTTTGAGGGAACATGCCGCGGAAGATGTGCTGAGACGCTTCTTTCAGCGGGTCGATTTATGGTATGTGGAATCCGCCTTGTCATCGTTCAGTTTTGAAGAGTTTGTCAAAATCTTTTTGCTAGTGCTTCGTTCTGTCAATCCTTTATCAGTCAAGCATATCAGCTTTGAGCCGCTGATGAAGGACATGTACCGTGATTACCAGGGTGTGCGTCATACGAATGTTTATAAAAAACGGATTATCGAAGCGTGCTTAAAAGAGATGTCGATCAGCGATTTGCTTTTCGGCGGGGTGCCTGTAAATGAACACGTTTCGCTTGCTGTTCAGCCGTTTGATCAGGCTTCCGAGATTGTCGGCGTCACGTTTTCGTTTTCGCAGGCCGGACTGAAGCTGATTGAATTTTGCCAGGAAGCGGAGAAATCGCCTTTATATGAACGGGCGATCGTGCTGCTTTATGATTTTTTTGAGTTTCGCAAGGATTCGTTTGACCGGCTGCAAAATGAAGCGGCTTATCTGTCTGACATGAACGGTGCGGAAGATTATAAAAAGAAGATTGCCGATTATGCTGTTGGAGAAAGAATGCTCGACATCGGAGCCGGAGGCGGCGTGATGCTTGATTTGCTGACGGACCAGCATCCTGAAGCAGAGGTCATCGGCATCGACCTTTCCGTCAATGTCATTGAGGAGCTCCAAAAAAGAAAAGTGCGCGAACATAAGCCGTGGCATGTGAAACAGGCTGATGCGTTGGATCTTCCTGAGTACTTCGAACAGAAAAGCGTCGACACGATTGTATTTTCATCGATATTGCACGAATTGTTCTCATACATTCCGTATGAAGGAAAACGATTTAATCACCTCGTCATTGTCCAAGCGTTAAAAAGTTCCTTTGATATTCTGAAGCGGGGAGGCAGAATCATCATCAGGGACGGAATCATGACCGAAAACAAAGAGGAAACGCGGCGGATTCGCTTTAAAGACCCGGATGGAATGGATTTCTTGAAACGGTATATCCATGATTTTAAAGGGAGAAAGGTGCAAATTCTTGAGGCTGAAAAGGATGCGGCTGTACTGTTTGTGAATGACGCGATGGAATTCCTCTATACATATACTTGGGGAGAAGAAGCCTATTCGCATGAAGTGCAGGAGCAGTTCGGCTATTTTACGCCGTCTGAATTCCGGCGCTGTATTGAGAAAGAGTTGGGGGAACGCGCGAACATTCTTGTGTTCGAACACTATGTACAGGAAGGGTATGAAGAACACCTTAACCCTAAAATCGAGCTGACAGACCGGCTCGGCCGACGCGTGCCGCTGCCGGACAGCACTTGTTTTATTGTAATTGAAAAAAAGCACCACTAGGGTGCTTTTTTTAGTTGTTGCTTTTAAGGAAGCTTGAGAAGTATTGTTCGGTCTTGTAATTATCAGCATCCATTTTCCATTTGTCGTTTTTTGATTTTTCAAGCTTAACTTCAACGGTTTTCTCACTTGAAGTCGCCTGTGCTTTTTTGATTTCTTCACTCATGATGTCAATCGCAGGATTGATCAATTCATCTCTGGACATGAAGTTTTTGCCGCTGTCTTTCACATAGTCTTCCAGTCTTTTCTTCACTTTCTTTTGGACATCCGTATTATCGATTGGTGTAACGGTTGCCTCAACAGTTGCTTCATCGCCTGAAATTGATTTTGTAACTGCTTTGACTTGAGATTTTTCTTGATAAGCGTTTTGGATGGCGCTGATCAGTTTATTCAATTTCTTTTTATCGACATCTTCTTCATCATAATATCCTAAAGAGCGAACGATTGATTTTTGAGCGCCTTCAAGGTAATCGGTAACGACTTCACGTTTATTTTCGTCGACCAGTTTATCAAAGTTATCATTATCTTTGCCGAAAATCGTTACATCTGTGTAAGCCAGCAAAGCTTTTGCCGGATCTTCAAGTTTTTTGGCTGTTTTCAGCAAATCGTCGCTGCCGCCGTCGATCTCGAATTTGACAGGATCGGCTTTGTTTTCACCGTACATGTCAGGTGTGTATTCAAGCTGAAACTTTTTGCCCTTTTCAACGATGTAATAGATATTTCCGTCGACTTCCTTGTCAGAATTCAGCGTGGAAGAACGAAGTCTCTTGTTTCTTTCATCATATACGCTGACGTCCGACATTTTTGAGTCGCCTTCGTAAAGGCTGAATTGGCTTTTATCAACCATCAATGGTTCTTTTCCTGTATTTTTAACGGAAACATTGATCTTTAGTATAAGTTCATTTTCGTGCAGGTTTGTTGATGAATCATCCGGAAGCGTATATTCGGAGCTTAGTATTTTAACTTCTGCATTATCTGCTTTTTTCGTATCTTCTTTCTCTCCGCTCGCACTTTTGCTGCCTCCGCAGGCTGTTGACACGACTGCTACAATCATCAAAAGCATCATTAGAAAAAACTTTTTACTTCGCATGGTCTGTCTCCTTTTTTATTATTATTTTTTCAATGTTATGTAAATGAAAAGAATGGGGTGGTTAGGGTAAAAAGGCCCTTCATCGGGACAAATCTTACTCAAGTCCCGGTCATTTCATTTATCTAACAGTGAAAATTTGATTATAATTCTTCCTTTTTCCTTAGTTTCTTTAAAAAAACAGAAACAACATCACTCATTTTAAGGTTTGAAGAATCAATAATAAATAGGTGTTAAATACTAATTTTGGTCAATGTTTTGCAAGATTAGGCATGTTTTCAAACTTTGGGTAGTATGAATAGACTAAAACTAATGACTTACAAAACGGTGCATTTAATTGAGATTGATCCATTTTCCACCTTAGCCATGACAAGGCAGAACAGGTGAAAAATATAAGTGTTTTGTTTAGAATCCGCCACTTTGTTGATGAATTTTGAAATTGGACTATGGTGGATAAAAAGTCCTGTTTTCGGGTTTTCTTAACCTGAGCTTAAAATTTAGTAGATCAATCGTCTCAGAAACGCCGGTTTTGATGGTTTAGGCTTCTCTATGGTCAGGGAGACGGAGACATGTATGAGGAATGCAGCCGGGGGCTCCGGCTGCATATTGTGGACCGGATGTTTACTTAATACCGATGATCATGGCGATAACAATTGCGGCGGCGCCGATGAAAATCCAGCCTGCGACCAGCTTCCAGACAAACTTGACCCAGCGTTCGTAAGTGACGCCTGCGATTGACAGCGAAGCCATCAGTACACCGGAGGTCGGGATGATGGAGTTGGTGATTCCGTCTCCGTATTGATACGCGAATACGGCAATCTGGCGTTCGAATCCCAATAAATCGGCCAGCGGCGCCATAAGCGGCATCGTTGTGGCTGCCTGTCCGCTTCCGGATGGAATAAATGTGTTGATCACGATTTGCACGGCGAACATGCCAATGGCGCTGATTTCGTTCGGAAGTGAGCTGATGGCTGAAGCAAGGCTGTTGATGATCGTATCGATAATCTGTCCGTTTTCCAATACGATGACAATGGCACGGGCGAAGCCGACAATCAGCGCTCCGTATACAACCTGTTTCATACCGTCAACAAATGAATGGAAGGTGTTGTTGATGCCGAGTCCTCCCGCAAGGCCGGCGGCAAAGCCGATGATGAGAAAGCCGGCCGACAGCTCGCTTAAAAACCACCCCCATTGAAATACACCGAACATATTGATGCCGAAGCCCAATGCTGTAATCAGCAGGACGAGGCCGTGTCTTCCGGTGAAGGAAAGATCAGCGTGTCCTGCGGCTGTCTCTTCATTCATCTCTGTTTCGCTTCCATACATCAAACCGGTATTTGGGTGCGCTTTGACTTTTTCAGCGTACCGCATGACATAAAAAATGGAGAAACCGAGCATGGCGGCATAAACGGCCAATCTATAACCGAGGGCGCTAAACACTGGGACTTCCGCAATTGTCTGTGCGATTCCGACTGTGAACGGGTTCAACATGCCGCCGGTGAACCCTGCAGCCGCGCCAAGGGAAATCATCGCCAGCCCGGTCATTGAATCATAGCCAAGCGCTCTTGCAACAGCGATGCCGATCGGAATAAAAATAATCGTCTCTTCAGATAAACCGATCGTTGCGCCTCCGATGGAAAAGACGAACATGGTGACGGGAATCAGGAGGAAACCGCGTTTCTTCAAGCGCTGCACGAGCACATGAACACCTGCACGAATCATCCCGGTCTGATGGATGATGCCGAAAGCTCCGCCTATTAAAAAGATGTAAAAAATAATATCCGCCGATTGAATCATGCCTTCCGGTATGGCTTTAAACATCTCGAAAAAACCGACCGGACCGGCGTCAGTCTGTATGTAGCTCCCTTGTACGATAACCGTTCGGCCGTCTTCTTCAACCCGTTCAAATTCTCCTGATGGAATGAAGTATGAAGCCAGTGCAGCTAAAATGATAATGAAAAAAATCAAAGCATAAGTATGAGGGAAGTGCAGTTTTATTTTCTGGGGGGTGCCATTGCTCATTCCGTTCGTCTCCTTTATAATGTATTAATATTCATATAATTATATATTTAATCATTTTGAGGATATGAGCTTTACTTTGTCAACCCTGGAAAAGAACTTCCGGTAATGGAGAAGGGAGAACCGTTATGAAAAAACAAATTGAGAAAGAGATCGAACATATTCGTGAAGAGCTGCTGCATATCAGCCAGTATATAGGCAATCACCCTGAACTGGGGCATGAAGAATTCAAAGCTTCAAAGATTCTGTCCGAGGAGCTGAAAAAACACGGTTTTCAGGTGGAATTAGGAACATGCGGCCTTGCGACGGCGTTTACGGCCGAATTTGACAGCGGCCGTCCCGGCCCTGCCATCGGGTTTATGGCTGAATATGATGCATTACCTGACCTTGGCCATGCCTGCGGGCACAATTTGATCGGCACGATGGCGGTCGGCGCCGCAATCGGCGTCAGCAAAGTCATCGCATCATGCGGAGGGAAAGTGTATGTTTACGGAACGCCTGCGGAAGAAACGAAAGGCGGAAAAGTAACCATGGCTGAACAAGGGGTTTTTGATCACTTGGACGCCGCTATGATGGTTCATCCGTATTGCAGGCATGAAAAAAGCGGAACATCGCTGGCGATGGATGCGATTCAATTCGAATTCTTCGGAAAGGCCTCGCATGCGGCGGGAGCGCCTCACGAAGGAATCAATGCGCTCGATGCCGTCATTCAGACATTCAACGGCATTAATGCGCTCAGACAGCATATTCTCCCTGATGCCCGGATTCACGGGATTATCCCAGAGGGAGGGAAAGCGGCAAATGTTGTGCCGGATTATGCGGTTGCCCAGTTTTATGTCAGAGGAACGGAACGTGCTTATGTCAATGAATTGCTTGATAAAGTAAAAAATTGTGCAAAAGCAGCCGCACTTGCGACTGGAGCCCGACTTGAGAGCTCTTTTTACGAGCTGTCTTACGATGATTTGAAAACAAATGAAACGCTGTCAGACGCCTTTACACAAAACATGATCGAGTTGGGCGTCGATCCCGATTCGATTCATGAAAAAGCGGACGGAGGAGGTTCAGTTGATATGGGGAATGTCAGCCAGATCGCACCTTCCATTCATCCTTATGTACAAATTTGCGATGAACCGTACGCGTGCCACACACCCGAGTTTCGGGAGGCAGCCATGAGCAGCCAAGGGTTCGAAGGCTTAATGCTCGGCGCAAAATCTATGGCATTCACGGCCTATGATGTGCTCACCAATGAAGAGCTGTTGAGAAAAATAAAGGAAGAATTCAGCTTTTTAAAACAATAGAAGGTCTGAAGAGGGAAACGAGGTTTCCCTTTTTTTAATGCCAAAAAACGCAGAAGAAAATCTAACATATGAATAGACAACGTATAAATGCATTTTAAACTGGTATGAAAGAGAGGAGGAAAGAGAAAATACATATATAATTAGCGGACTTCGCAGCAGGGAGAGATCAAAACATGACGAAAAAACGAATGTTATTTATTGTGTTAGGCTTATTGCTTTTGATCAATGCCGGGTGCTCCGGTTCAAACGAATCTCGAAATGAAACAAAGGCCCGGGCGAAGACGGAAACTGCTTCTGTTAAGACTGCCCAAGGAAATGACCGTCTGCCCAACATAAGAATTTTGGCTACAGGGGGGACAATTGCCGGAGCGAATCAGTCCAAAACGTCGACGACCAATTATAAAGCGGGTGCAGTCGGGATTGATACGCTCATCGAAGCCGTTCCGGAAATGAAGGATATCGCGAATATCAGCGGAGAACAAGTGGCAAACATCGGAAGTCAGAATATGACTAATAAAACGCTCCTGAAATTGAGCAAGCGCACTGCGAAGCTTTTAGCTTCAGATGATGTCGATGGAATTGTCGTCACTCACGGAACGGACACCTTGGAAGAAACGGCTTATTTTTTAAATCTCGTCCTCAAAAGCGATAAACCCGTCGTTGTGGTCGGATCTATGCGGCCTTCCACAGCGATTGGAGCCGACGGGCCTGCCAACTTGTACAATGCTGTAAAGGTCGCTGCGAGCAAGGAAGCTTACGGGAAAGGAACCATGGTGGTGCTGAATGACCGGATTGCTGCGGCAAGATATGTGACGAAAACCCATACGACAGCTCCTGACACTTTCAAGTCGGAAGAAATGGGGTACCTCGGCAATATTGCCGACGGCATCTATTTTCATAATGACATCACAAAAAAGCATACGAAAGATACCGATTTTAATATTTCCAAGATCAATCTGCTTCCTCAAGTCGACATCATATACGGGTATCAAAACGACGGGCGCTATCTGTTTGACGCTGCAATCAAGGCGGGAGCGAAAGGCATTATCTATGCGGGAAGCGGAAACGGTTCAGTCTCTGACGAGGCGAAAAAAGGGGCAGTCGCAGCGGTGAAAAAAGGGGCGGCAGTCGTGCGTTCTACACGCACCGGCAGCGGGGTTGTCACGCCCAATCCTGATCTTGAAAAGGAAAACATATTGGCTTCCAACTCTTTGAACCCGCAGAAAGCCCGGATTTTGCTGATGCTGGCGCTGACCAAAACAGATGATCCGAAAAAGATCCAGTCCTATTTTGAAGAATATTGACGAGAATCCGCCGGGGAGCCCGGCGGATTTTTTAAAGATCGAGCGCTAAGCGAACCATATCGATGCAGCGCATGCCGTTTTCGTATATCGGTTTCTCGTAATGCCTCAAGAAAAAGTCGCGGTCGATGCCGGTGATTCTAAATCCGCATTTTTGATAGAGCGCAAGCTGGCCGATGCTTGAATTCCCGGTTCCGATTTCAATTGTCTTAAATCCTTGTGATTTTGCCGTTTCAATCGCATGCATAACCAATTGTCTGCCGATTCCTTTTCCCTGCAGATCTTCTTTGACGGCGATATTGACGAGCTCTGCTGTTTCTGGTCTCGTCGGCAGCAGCACATAGACACCTACAATCCGGCGGTCGATTTCTGCTGTATAGCATTGTCCCCGTTTGAGATAATCGATAACCAGTTTTTCGGAAGGGTCTGCCGTCAACAGTAAATCAAGCGGCGGCTCATGTTCTGGGTGTAACCTTCGAATATTCATTTCACTCATCTCCTTTTTGATCTAAACTGAAAACATTGAAATCCTCAAAAGGCTCATGCACAATAGTAAACACAAGCGAACAGTAAAGTGAGGTACTGATATGAATATATCTGACTATATGAAGCATGACGCAGTTGCTTTATCTAAGCTTATCAAACATGGGGAAGTAACGGTGAACGAATTAATCGATGCTGCTTTTTCCCGCCTTGAAGAAGTCAATCCAGAACTGAATGCGGTCGTTCGGACGAGAAAAGAACAAGTCAAACATGAATGCAGACAGCTCGATATCAGACAGCAGCCGTTTGCCGGGGTGCCGATCCTTTTAAAGGACATTTCCCAAGCGTTGAAAGGGGAGCCTCTTACTGCCGGCGCCAAGCTGCTTTCATCTTATCAACCAAAGCGCGATTCGAATTTCGTTGCTAAATTGCGCGGCGCCGGCTTTTTATTTCTCGGCCAAACGAATACGCCCGAATACGGATTGAAAAATATTTCTGAGCCTGAATTATACGGGCCGTCGCGAAATCCCTGGAACACCGATTATTCACCCGGCGGTTCAAGCGGCGGTTCCGCTGCAGCGGTGGCGGCCGGAATCGTTCCCCTTGCAGGAGCTAGTGACGGGGGAGGCTCCATTAGGATCCCCGCTTCATTTACCGGGCTATTCGGTTTGAAGCCGACCCGGGGCAGAACGCCTGTAGGACCGGGCGTCGGGCGGCAATGGCAGGGAGCATCGATCGATTTTGCGCTGTCCCGTACGGTCAGGGACAGCGCTGCGCTCCTTGATATCCTGCAAACCGTTCAGCCTGAAGCCGCTTTTCAAACGCCTTTATTTCCGGGCCATTATGAAGAGGATATGAAAAAAGGGCTGGAGCGCCCGTTGAATATCGCATTTTCTGTAGAATCACCCGTCGGAACGCCTGTCAGTGATGAAGCCAAACAAGCCGTCCACCGCACCGTTAAATGGCTGGAAGCGCAGGGACACCGCGTCGAAGAGCAGGCGAACGGCGTTGATGGACTCCGGTTAATGGAGAACTACTACTTAATGAACAGCGGTGAAATTTCCGCGATGATTCTAGGAATGGAAAAAACGCTTGGAAGAGCGATCACTGTTCAGGATGTTGAAATTGTCACATGGGTGCTTAATGAAGCAGGCAAAAAAGTGTCGGCAGCCGAATTTACGGCAAGCCTTGCTTCCTGGGATCAAGCAGCTGCACAAATGGCGGCGTTTCATGAGACCTATGATCTGTATGTGACCCCTGCAACGGCTTACCCCGCTCCAAAGGTCGGCGAGCTTACTCATACCGAAAAAGAAGCCGAAGCGCTCCTGAAAGTGAGTGAGCTGGAAAAAAATGAGCAGCAGTCGTTGATTTATCAAATGTTTTTGAAAAGCTTGACATATACACCATTCACACAGCTTGCCAACTTAACCGGACAGCCTGCGATGAGCGTCCCGGTCCACCTCACAAATGAAGGTTTACCGCTCGGCGTTCAAGTGACGGCACCGAAAGGAAAGGAACATTGGCTGCTTCGCACCGCACATTTATTAGAGCAATCAGACTTATGGATCGGAATGAAAGGCAATCCGAAGTTCGGCAGTCTGTAACCGCATAAAAGAAGACCGGCTGTTAATCAGGCCGGTCTTCTTTTGGATCATACAGTTTTTCGAGCTCGTCAACCAATGTTCCGACATACGCAACTGCCTGGCGTATCGGTTGATCCGTCGACATGTCAACACCCGCGTGTTTCAACAGGTCCAGCGGTTTCATTGTACCGCCTGTTTTTAAAACGTCCAGCCATCTCTCGACGGCAGGGCGGCCTTCTTCTTTAATTTGCTGCGAGACGATCGTCGATGCTGTCAGCCCGGCTGAATAGGTGTAAGGGTATAACCCCATGTAGTAGTGCGGCTGACGCATCCATGTTAAACCTGCCCCTTCATCAAGCTTCACTCCGCTGCCCCAGAATTCGGACAGCACGGCGGTGGTTTGTTCAGACAGTACGGAAGCGGTAAGTGCGCACCCTTGTTCGGCGAGTTCGTAGACTCTCCGCTGATATTCCCCTTCGAGCAGATGGGTGACGAAATTGTGGTAATACGTGCCCATCAGTTGGTTGATGACCCAGCGCTTCATTTTCCGGTCATTTGTTTTGGAAAACAAATGCTGGGCGAGAAGCATTTCGTTCATTGTAGAAGGCGCTTCGATGAAATATAGAGACGGTCTGACATTCATGATGCGCTGCTTGCGGTTTGCCAAGTAGAAATGACCGGCATGACCGAGTTCATGGGCAAGGGTAAAGGCGTCCCGCATCGTATCCGTCCATGTCATCAAAATGAAGGGATGCACTCCGTACGGACTTGAACAAAACGCACCCGTGGATTTGCCGATGTTGTCAGCGAGATCAACCCACCGCTCAGTCAATGCGGTTTCCATGACTTCCGCGTACTCGGGTCCCATCACTTGTAAAGCGTCCAAGATCATCCGGCCGGCCTGTTCGTAAGTCGTCTTTGGACTGAAGTCGTGATCAAGCGGAGCCTGCAAATCGCAGAAGCGCATGTCGTCGAGGTCTAATACGCGTTTTTTCAAGGCGGCATACTTGCGCATATGAGGTGCAAGTTCGTTTTTAATCACATCAAGCTGGTTGTGGTACATTTCGAGCGTGACGCTTTGCGGCTGAAGAAGCATATCGGTGGCGGATTGATATCCGCGAAGCCTTGACATGCCGACCTGTTTTTTGACTTCTGTTTCATAGACGGCGGCGATGGTATTTTTGTATGTTTGCAGGGTATTTGTAAAGGAGGCAAAGGCGGTTCTGCGAATATGCGTATCAGGAGAGAACATGTATTTTCCTTCATATAACGCGAACGAATTGGCCAACTCATTGCCGTTCCGGTCCTGAATCGGTGAAAATTGCATATCTGCAAGCTTCGCCATCCCGAAAATTTTGTACGGTGCATCATGCACTTCGCCTAAAACGGCTAACGCTTCCTCTGTTTCGGGAGCAAGCTTATACGGCTTGCGCTCCATTATCTCGGACAGCATTTTGCTGAAAGGCTCCAGTCCTTTCTCATTTTTTATGTACGTCTCCACTTGATTTTCGGGGAATTCGAGAATTTCCGATTGGATAAATGAAAGCCCGGCGTTTAGTTTTGCTTGAAGTGCGGCCATCCTTGAAGCGTCGGCTTGGTTGACGGGGTTTGTCAAATCTTCGGACTTTCTGAGGTGAGTATAGGCGGCGGCCCGGACTAGGCGCTCTAGCAGTTTCTCCTGCAGCATTAAACAATCGAGCAACACGTCAGCTCCTTCGTGAAGCCTTCCTTTAAATGAGCCGATGGATACGAGATCTTCCTCAATTTTCACAAGTGCGTCTTCCCAAGCTTCATAAGAAGAAAATAAATCAGTAAGATTCCAAGTCAGTTCCTGCGGCACCTCAGAGCGCTTCGGTCTTTTTTCTGCCACTTTTTCCAATGTACAGCCTCCCCTTGAAAATATTTCGTGTTTCTAATTAATTATATAAAAGACGGCAGCAGAATGAAATAAAAAACGACGGTTTCTAATGAAACCGTCGTAAATCATCCATTATTGAGCATTGCGGTTTCGTCCGCCCATACTTCTCATGACAAGACTGACGATGAAAATCAAAATGATCGCACCGATCAGAGCCGGAATGATATTAAATCCGCCGATCATCGGACCCCAGCGTCCCAAAATCATGGAGCCGAGCCATGAACCGATAAATCCCGCGATAATATTTCCAATGATTCCTCCGGGTACATCACGTCTGATAATGAGGCCGGCCAGCCAGCCTAAAATTCCGCCGATGATCAATGACCAAATAAATCCAAACATTGAACAAAACCTCCTTGTTTTTTAGACATTTTCAGCCTTATACCTATCTTTTGGAATTCGTGAATAAATATACAAATTTTCTCTAAATGAAACCATTCGGGCGAACAAACGTATGGAATACGGACACCTGGAACAGGCATAAGACGCTTAGATCAAGAGAGGAGAGTAAAATGAGACAGCCTATAAAGGAATTAAAAGGCTTTCGGGCATTTGCCCTGGAAAAAATGAAGGAGTGGAACGTTCCCGGAGCCGCTGTTGCAGTCATTAAGGAAGACGAGATCATCATGGCGGAAGGGTTTGGATTCAGGGATAAAGAACGGAAATTAAAAGTGAACCCGGAAACGGTATTTGCGATCGGTTCCGCTTCCAAGGCATTTACAACGGCGGCGATGGCGGTTTTGGCTGATGAAGGGAAAATGGAATGGGACAAGCCGGTAAGGGAATACCTCCCGGAGTTTAAGATGTATGATCCGGTGGCAACCGAACGGATGACTCCCCGTGATCTGGCGTGCCATCGTTCGGGCCTCCCAAGACACGAAATGATGTGGTATAATTCCTCCTTTTCAAGGGAAGAGCTTTTCAGACGGCTCCGCTACCTTGAGCCGAATCTGGATTTTCGATCAAAATGGCAGTATCAGAACCTGATGTACATGACGGCCGGTTATCTTGCAGGAAGAATAGCGGGAACGACATGGGAGGAGTTTGTTCATGAGCGGATTTTCAAACCCTTGCATATGACATCCAGCAGCTTCTCGGTCGAAGATATGCAAAAGCTTTCCGATTTTGCCTTTCCATATCAAGAGAAAAACGGAACAGTTGAAAAAATTCCTTTTCGCAATATCGATGTGATCGGGCCGGCTGGATCGATCAATTCCAATGCCTTGGATATGGCAAATTGGGTGCTGCTTCAGCTTGGCAGCGACAAATTCAGCGGTGTTCTATCAGAGGGAAGCCTTCATGAGCTGCATACGCCTTGCATTTCCTGCGACTCCATTCTTAAAGCGAAGGAACTCCCTGTCTGCAGCTATGGGCTCGGCTGGTTTGTTGAACCGTACCGTGGCCGTCATATGATTCATCATGGCGGAAATATTGACGGTTTTTCATCGCTTGTTGCTTTCATGCCTTATGAAAAAATCGGGATTGCCATTTTGACAAATATGAACGGCAGCTTTCTCCCAAATGTTCTGGCGTACAATATTTTTGACCGCTTGCTTGGATTGGAAGAGATTGATTGGAACGGCCGGCTGAAAGGCGAAGCGGAAAAAATAATGAAAGCGGCTTTAGGGGTGGATCGAACCGCGGATCTTACCAAAATTGAAGGAACGAAGCCTTCTCATGACCTGAAGGACTACACAGGTGTATACGAGCACCCCGGCTACGGTGAAATCAAAATAGAGTGTAAAGACGGTATGTTACAGGCGCTCTTCAATTCGTTTGTGATGCCTTTGAAGCATTATCATTACAATATATTCGAGATGAAAATGCCGCTCACGGAGATGGCGATGCTCTCATCTTTCAGCGCTGATATACACGGACATATCAGCCGCCTTTCCGTACCGTTTGAAATGGCGGAAGGCGCTGGAGAAATCGAATTTGTCAGGAAGCCGGATCAGCGGTTGTACGATCCTGAATTTCTTGCTTCTTTAACGGGCGAATATGCATTGGAAGCCGGAACAGATGTCGTTGTGTCTTTCAGAAACAACCGGACGCTCTGGGTTTCATTGCCCGGTCAGCCTGATTACGAACTTGAGCCTTACCGTGAGTTGACATTTCAAATCAAAAACCTGCCGGGTTTCAGCGTCCGGTTCGAAGCCGGCGATTCCGGACAGGTAACAGGTTTGCGCTTCATCCAGCCGAATGGAGAATTTCCTGCTGTTCGGAAATAGCAGCAGAAGACATATTTCGATTTATTTCCCGAGAAATATACCAAGTGTGAGCCGCCTAGTCACTCCTGGACGGCTTCCAGCAGTAAATCCGCCAGATGAACAGCTCTCACTTGGTTTGTAAGCCCCGCTCGTTCAATGCCGAGCTTCATTTGCAGCAGACATCCGGGATTAGCTGTAACGATCGTAGCGGCCCGGGTCGCTGTTGCTGCTTCCATTTTTGTATCGAGAATTTTCATCGACATTTCGGATTCGACAATGTTATAAATACCGGCTGATCCACAGCAGCTTTCGGCATTTTTCATTTCCTTGAATTCAATGCCGTTGATGCTGCGAATAAGGTATCTCGGCTCAGCGGAGGTGTTCATGACATTTCGCAAATGGCACGAATCTTGGTAGGTGACGATTTGCTGCGGCAGTTCAAGGGATCGCTGATCAAAGTTCAGCTCCAACAGGACGGAAGAAAAGTCTTTCAGTTTCCCTGTAAAAACCGCTGCCCGTTTCCGCCATTCAGAGTCATCTTTCAGGAGATGATCATATTCCTTTAAAAATGCTCCGCATCCCCCTGCATTTGTCACGATAAAGTCCGCGTTTGAATCCTCGAATGCCTGAATATTTCGTTTTGCGAGCAGGATGGCCTCAGACTTTTCGCCGCTGTGTCCGTGGAGGGCACCACAGCAGGTCTGCTGTTCGGGAATGATGATCTCGCAGCCGGCCAGCCGCAGCAGCTCGATGGTTGCCATATTCGTATCTAAAAACAACGTATCCATGAGGCAGCCCGAGAAAAAGGCGGCCCGTTTTTTTCTCTCTCCGATCGCAGGGAGCAGGTGCGGCCGTTTTTTCAGCTGTTTCATATCGGGAACTTTCGGCAAAACAGCCTCCATTTTCGCGAGATGGTCCGGCAAAAGACGAAGTAAGCCCGATTTGCGAATCACATTTTGCATGCCGGAACGCTGATACACGCCGAGTATTCCAGTCAGCGCCCTGATTCTGTTTTGGTGGGGGAAAAGCCCTTTGAATACCGCGCGGCGAAGCACTTTAACCGGAAGGGTGTGTTTTTTGTTCTGCTGAATAATATCCCTCGCTTCTTCAAGCAAGCGCCCGTAGTTTACGCCTGAAGGACATACAGGTTCACACGCCCGGCAGCCGAGGCAAAGCTCCAGTGACCGTTCGACATCCTCATCAGGCTCAATCGCCCCATCGACGACCGCTTTCATGAGCGCGATGCGTCCGCGCGGTGAATGGCTTTCCTGAAAACCGGATTCGATATAGGTGGGGCATGACGGCAGACAAAAGCCGCAGCGCATGCAATTCAGCAGCTCTTCCTCGTCCATTCTTTGTTTAAACTGCTGTTCAATGACCTTTCTTTCGTTAGCTGTCGTCATTTTGTCACCACCACCCGCTTGCGGGAGTCTTTCGCAAATATCTTCCCGGGATTCATGATGCTGTTAGGATCCAGCGCCTGTTTTACCGCCTTCATGGCGGCGATTCCCGCTTTGCCCAGCTTCAGTTCCAGATAAGGAGCTTTCATTTCGCCGACCCCATGTTCTCCGGTGATTGTTCCTCCCAGCTCAACCGCTTTTTTAAAGATGTCTTCAAAAGCCTGTTCGACCCGTTTCATTTCTTCACTGTTTCTGACATCTGTCGTACAGGTCGGATGAAGGTTGCCGTCGCCTGCGTGCCCGAATGTACAAATCAATATTTTGTGCTTTTCGGCGATCGTATTAATTGCTTTTACCATTTCGGCAATTTCAGAGCGCGGTACCGTGGCATCCTCCAGAATGGTCGTCGGCTTTAAACGGGCTAAAGCGGAAAGTGCGGTGCGGCGGGCCTCCCGAAGATTTTCCGCTTCAGCTTCTGTTTGCGCGGTTTGAACGGACACAGCATTTCCTTTTGTGCAAATCTCTTCAATCAGGGCAATGTCACGGCGGACTGCTTCCTCGGTGCCGTCCTGTTCGATCAGAAGAACCGCTTTGGCATGGACGGGAAGGCCGATTTTCGCGAAGTCTTCGATCACCTGAATCGTGGGCTGATCGAGAAATTCGAGCGTCGTCGGAATGATTTTGTGTGCGATGATATTTGAAACCGTTTGGGCTGCAGAGTCGATATCTTGATAGAGGGCGAGGACGGTTTTTTTTGTTTCGGGTGCCGGGATGAGTTTTAATGTTGCTTCAGTAATGATGCCGAGCGTTCCTTCGGAACCGACGAAAAGACGCGTCAAATCATAGCCGGCAACGTCTTTGGCGAGTTTGCCGCCAGTGCGGATGATATCCCCGTTTGCGAGAACGACTTCAAGCGCCATGACATAATCGCGTGTCACTCCGTATTTCAGCCCGCGGAGGCCGCCCGAGTTTTCATTGATGTTGCCGCCGATTGTCGAGATCTTCATCGAGCTCGGATCGGGCGGATAAAATAATCCCTTTTCTTCAGCGGCGTGAATTAAATCAAGCGTGATCACGCCGGGCTGAACGGTTATCGTTAAGTTTTCTTCATCGATTTCTAAAATTCGATTCATATGCTTAAACAGGAGGACAATTCCTCCTTCAGTCGGGCATGTGCCGGCGCAAAGGTTTGTACCTGAACCTCTCGGCACAATCGGAATGCGGTGCGTGTTGCAGATTTTCACGATTTGCGATACTTCTTCTGTGCTGCGCGGGGCTATGACCGCGTCAGGCATCGATTGAAACTGGGGTGTCGCATCATAAGAATAGACGAGCCGTCCGGCGTTCGAATCGTCATAATTGGCAGAGCCGACAATTTCAATCAACTGGGATTTCACTTGTGAGGAAATCATGTATGATCACATCCTTTACCAATTATTATACAAAAACAAACGCTTTCAAAAAATCATTCTTTTAAACTTCAAAAAAAAAGAACCCGTTTTCAAAGAAAACGCGGTTCTTTGCAGGAGGCATCAGGTTGCAAGGCTGATTGCCTGATTCAGCACTTTTGCTCCGTCCATCATTCCATAAGCCATTTGATCAATGACGGCCACGGGCGTATGATAAGGCTCGGCGCGCTCTGTCATTTGCCCTTTTAAATACCGGACCTGCGGACCAATCAGTATCACATCAATTTCATCCAGATGACTTGGCAAATCTGCCTCCGCATATGCATTAATTTCGGCCTTCAATGAACGGTTTTTCGCTTCTTCCCTCATTTTTTTGACCAGTATACTCGTAGACATTCCGGCTGAACATACAAGTGCGATCTTCATTTTTCTCTTCCTTTCTGAAGCTCTTGATATAAATGAATCAATTCTTTCGCCAAATCTTTTACAGTCATGGCTGTCATTAAATGGTCCTGCGCATGGATTAATAATAGATTGGGTGAAAGGCCTTCGCCTTGTGCTTCTTTTTGCAGAAGGCGGGTTTGCGCCTGATGAGCTTGGCTCAGCTCCGATTCTGCTTCTTGTATTTTTTGATATCCGGTTTCCCATTCGTGTTGTTTCACAAGCTGCAATGCTTCCATTGCAGAAGAACGCGCATTTCCGGCGTGAAGAATGATTTCAAATGAGACCTGTTCCAATTGTAGTGTATCTGCCATAACATTCACTCCTTACTTATTCGTTTTCTGTCTGGTGCAAGGCGGAACGTTCTGCTGCTTTTATAAACGGGAGGTAGAGCAGGGTGGCTAGCACCAGGTTGAAGATTTGCAATAAGACTCCCCGGACTGATCCTCCGGTGACGAGATACCCGCTGACAATCGGCGGCGTTGTCCACGGAAGGATCGCGACAGTTTTCGGGACGAGACCGGAAGCCAAAGCGACATATGATGTAATCGTTAAAATTAATGGAATCAAGATAAACGGAATGAACATGATCGGGTTTAATACAATAGGAAGTCCGAACAGAACGGGCTCATTGATGTTAAAAAGGCCGGGTGCGAGAGACACCTTCCCGATCGTTTTGTAGTGCTTCGATTTCACGGCAATTAAAATGCCGGCAAGCAGAGCCAATGTCGTTCCCGATCCCCCCATAAATACGTAAGAATCGAAGAAAGGCTTTGTCACAATATAAGGCACTTCAAAAGCGCTCATTCCTTGCGAGAATAAGTGTTGATTTTCCTGAATGAGCGGGAGGTAGACGGATTCCATGATCGGCCCGAGGATATTTGTTCCATGCAATCCAAAGAACCAGAGCAAATGATTCAAGAAAGTGAAAATCAAGGCTGACCCAACCGTGTTGGAAAGACCTTGAAGCGGCTCTTGAATCGTGCTGAAAACAAGCTCATGGATGCTTTGTCCCGAATAATGAACAATCAGAGCATTACATAGCCCGGCAGTGGATAAGATGACGGCAGCCGGCAATAGAGCATTCAAGGATTTTGTGACGCCGTCAGGCACTCCTTCAGGCATTTTTATTTTCCATTTCTCATTTTGTGAAAACAGCCGGAAGACTTCCGTCGACAGCAAAGCCACGATTAAGCCGACGAACAGGCCTTGTGCTCCCAGCCAAGTCATTGAAAAGCCAAAGTCTTCAGTGGTCGGCGTAAGCACGGCGAATGCGCCAATCCCGATTAATGCGGCAGACAGGCCATCTGTGTGATAGGACTCGGCCAGCTTAAAGCTGACAGCCGCAACGGCTAAAAGGCTCAACAGAGCAAAAGAGCCATTCCATATCGCCCCGCCGACAGCAGTCCATCCCTCTCCGAACAGGCCGGTCATAAAGTTTTGAAACGCCGGTATTGGAAAATTATTAACCAGGATGGCGAGGGAACCGATGATAATAAGAGGCATAATGGCGATGAATCCGTCGCGTATTGCAATCAGGTGTCTTTGGGAACCGATCTTTCCGGCGATCGGCATGATGTTTGCTTCGATGAATGCCATCATTTTATTTTGTTTCATGTTCACAGACCTCCTCAAAAAATTGCGGGAGGTAACGTTTATGCGCCTCGAGCATTTCATCCAGTACCTTTTGAGCTTTGTGATCAGAGGAGACCAACGGATTGGTGATCATGGCTGAATATGCCGTATTGTAGTCGCCGGTGACCGCAGCTTCAATCACTAATTGTTCAAATTTTTTCATCAGGCAGATCGGCCCGCAAATGGCAGCAGGCAGTTTTCCGACGGTCAGAGGAATCGGTCCGCTTTTTGTAATGACACTGTTGACTTCGATCACCGCATCATCGGGAAGGTCTGGTATGCTTCCTTTATTCAGTGTGTTCACGGTCTGAATATCCATTGAATGATGATAAAGCGAGTTCATTAATGAGCAGGCTGATTCACTATAGTAAGCCCCGCCGCGGCCTTCCAGTTCTTTAGGCTTCTCATGGATCTCGGCGTCTTTGTATTTCTCAAACAGCTGCCGCTCCACTTCCATGACGGTTTCCGCTCGTGTTCCGTTGTTATTGTACGCTTCGATATCTTTTGCGAGCGCATCTTCATGTTGATAATAGTACTGATGGTACGGGCTCGGAAGCATACGTAAAGACCGCAGAAATTGGCGATTCCACGGCAACGCCGCAATATTGGAGGGCGAGTAGCCGAGGTGATCATTCAACAGATGCTCAATCGTCTCTTCCGTCCGGTCGATGCCGTCGATCCATACCCTTTTTCCGAAAACAAAATGGTTGAGGCCTGCGAATTCAATCATGACGCGGTTCACATCCACGCCGAATATTTCTGCAATGCTATTTTTCATGTTGTAAGGAATATTGCATACCCCGACGACCTTTTGATGAGGTCCGTGCTTCAGCAAAGCTTCCGTCACGATGCCGGCCGGATTGGTAAAGTTGATCAGCCATGCTTCGGGACAAATCTTTTGGATATCGCGAGCGATATCCAGCATGACAGGAATTGTGCGGAAAGCTTTAAACATACCGCCGGCTCCGTTTGTTTCCTGCCCGATTAGGCCGTGGCTGAGCGGAATTTTTTCGTCTAAAGCTCTCGCCTTCAGTCCGCCGACTCTGATTTGAACCGTGACGAAATCGGCACCTTGCAACGCTTCTGCCCGATCTATTGTATGGCTCAGTTCGATGGGAACCCCCGCATGCCTGATCATTCGCTTCGCGAGTTCTGAGACGATGCGAAGTTTTTCTTTGCTCTCCTCGATATCAACAAGTGCAATCTCATTCACCGGAAATTGATGTTGCCGTTTGATGATGCCTTCAATAATTTCCGGTGTGTAGCTGGACCCTCCGCCTATAACAACTACTTTCAGCGCCATAATCCCCCTCCTTCATTCTCTTTATATGAAAGCGCTTCACACAATTGAAACTTAACATGTCATAACAAATTTGTCCATACATATTTGTTATGACAAATTGTTTTTTTTAGGAACCTTTTGTGTTATTCTATAATTACGAACACACCCCAAAGGAGAACATGTATGGCGAAACAACCACAGCTCCACAGTCAAATTAAACAAGATATTGTAGATAAGATTGAAAGCGGTTATTATCCGCCTGGCAGCCTGCTGCCGACGGAGTCCGAGTTTTGCAAACTGTATGATGTCAGCCGGACGACGCTGCGGACCGCGCTGAATCATTTGCTTATGGAAGGGGCCATTTACCGAAAGCAGGGAAAAGGGACATTTGTCGCCAAAGGAAAAGTAAAGCAGATCTTGAGCTCCAGCAGCCTCCGTTATGCAGAGCAATTGAAGGCTCAAGGCTTTAAACCGAAAATCAAAGTTGTTGATTTGCAAAAAATAAAGCCGTCTGAAAAAATCCAAACCCTCCTCGGAATCGACGCTGAACAAATGGTCTATCAAATCAAAAGAATCCGCTATGCGGACGATGAAGAAATCCAGTTTGAAACAGCCTATATCAGAACGGATCTCGTCCCCGAAGTAACGGAAGAAATGGCGAATATTTCACTTTACCAGTGCATCAGCAGGCAAGGAAACAACATAAAAAGAACAGAGGAACAAATCAAAATTGTGATTTCTGATGAGGAGATTGCACAACATTTAAATATTACACAAGGCACACCTTGCTTCCAGATATCGACGCAAACATTTTTGGCGTCGGAAGAAGTCGTCGAGTATTCTATGGCCTATTTTCGCGGTGACCGTGTTGAGTTCTTCATTGAACGTGATTATGAACAAAGGGGGAATGAAAGGTGAAATCTCTAATCATAAATGCGGATGATTTTGGATTTTCAAGGGGAGTCAACCTTGGAATCATTGAAGCTTTCCAGCACGGGGTGCTCACATCGACTACGCTCATGGTCAATATGCAAGAAGCGGAGCATGCCGTCGAACTCGCACGGCAAAATCGTGAACTCGGAGTCGGCGTCCACTTGACATTGACGGCCGGGCGCCCGATTCTCGGCGGACTGCATACGATAACGGATGAAGAAGGGAATTTTCGCAAGCTTTTGTACTACCAGGGTTTCTTCGACATTGACCTTGATGAAGTATACCGAGAGTGGAAAGCGCAAATAGAGAAAGCTTTGTCTTTCGGTTTAAATCCGACACATATCGACAGCCATCATCATATTCATACATACGGAAATCTCCCTGAGGTGTTTGTAAAGCTTGCGAAAGAGTATGACCTGCCATGCAGAAAGGTCAATCATGATCATCCTTCACTGTGGAAGGGTGTAAGGTCGAACGATGCTTTTGAGCTGAAAGTCGATCGATTGAAGGATCTTTCGAGCATCCTTCGTGATTATCAAGACGCAGCAGTGATTGAAGTGATGTGCCATCCGGCTTACGTCGATAAATGTCTGCTTGAAAAATCGTCTTTCCATTATCCTCGGGTATATGAACTTTCACTGCTGACGGAACCTTCTCTTAAATCGGCTTTGCAACAATGTCCGGATATTCGTCTTACGTCTTACGCTAGTCTATGAAGAGGCTAGAGGCGCCGCTTCTATTCCTTAAATGGAGTAGAAAGCGGCGGTTGTGTAGTCAATGTCTTCAAGTTGACAGTTCAGAAAATTCTGATTAATATAGATTTGTCATAACAAATTCAGCAACCCTTCGCCATTAAAAAGTCTTCTTTTATACGCAAATGTATAGACATCTATACGTGTTTCACCCTCAGCACAACCAGCTTTTCCAAACGAACACACCCGAAATTTTAATGAAATCATGATGTCAATCTCATTTATGTAAGCGTTTTCCCTTGTTGGCTTCTGTGCAGCTGCAGCTATTAGATGACAAGGAAAAATATAAAACAAACAAAAAAGGCGGTGAGGAATAGGAGATTTCTAGTTTCATAGTTTGTCAAAAAAATTGGATGAAAAGGAGATGAACATCGTGTTGGTCAACAAAAGCAAAAAGTTTTTCGTTTTTTCTTTCATTTTTGTCATGTTGCTGAGCTTGTCATTTGTAAATGGGGAAGTTGCAAAGGCCGATTCCGGAAAAAACTATAAAATCATCGGCTACTATCCATCATGGGGTGCTTACGGAAGGAATTTTCAAGTTTGGGATATGGACGTTTCAAAAGTCAGCCACATTAATTATGCTTTTGCTGATATTTGCTGGGAAGGAAGGCACGGGAACCCCGATCCGACAGGCCCCAATCCCCAAACATGGTCATGTCAGGATGAAAAAGGAGTGATCGACGCGCCAAATGGAACAATCGTAATGGGCGATCCCTGGATTGACGCACAAAAGTCAAATCCCGGGGATGTCTGGGATGAACCGATCCGCGGCAACTTTAAACAATTGCTGAAGCTGAAAAAGAGCCACCCTCATTTGAAAACGTTCATATCGGTCGGCGGATGGACTTGGTCTAACCGCTTTTCAGATGTCGCGGCAGATCCTGTGGCAAGGGGGAATTTCGCCGCTTCGGCCGTTGAATTTTTAAGGAAATACGGGTTTGACGGGGTCGATCTTGACTGGGAATACCCGGTCAGCGGAGGATTGCCGGGGAATAGTACACGGCCGGAAGATAAAAGAAATTACACGCTGCTCCTGCAAGAGGTGCGTAAAAAACTTAATGCTGCAGAAGCAAAGGACGGCAAGGAATACTTGCTGACGATCGCATCCGGCGCAAGTCCGGAGTATGTGAGCAACACTGAGCTTGATAAAATTGCTCAAACCGTGGATTGGATTAACATCATGACCTATGACTTTAATGGCGGATGGCAAAGCATAAGCGCCCATAATGCGCCGCTGTTCTATGATCCAAAAGCAAAAGAAGCAGGCGTTCCAAATGCTGAGACCTACAACATTGAAAACACTGTGAAGCGCTATAAGGAAGCCGGTGTTAAGGGGGACAAATTAGTGCTTGGAACACCGTTCTACGGAAGGGGCTGGAGCGGTTGTGAGTCCGGCGGCCACGGAGAATATCAGAAGTGCGGACCGGCGAAAGAAGGGACATGGGAAAATGGAGTATTCGACTTTTCAGATCTTGAAAAGAATTATGTAAATCAAAACGGCTATAAAAGGTATTGGAACGATCAAGCGAAAGTGCCGTTTTTGTATAACGCGGAAAATGGCAATTTCATCACTTATGATGATGAACAATCATTCGGCCACAAAACGGATTTTATTAAAGCAAACGGATTAAGCGGAGCGATGTTCTGGGATTTCAGCGGCGATTCCAATCGGACGCTTCTCAATAAATTGGCAGCCGATTTAGATTTTGCACCGGACGGAGGCAATCCGGAGCCGCCTTCATCGGCACCTGTGAATGTGCGTGTAACCGGAAAAACTGCTACAAGTGTCAGCCTGGCGTGGGATGCGCCGAGCAGCGGAGCAAACATTACGGAATATGTCGTGTCATTTGAAAGCCGGTCGATATCTGTAAAAGAAACATCAGCGGAAATCGGCAACTTGAAGCCGGGTACGGCCTACTCATTTACAGTTTCAGCAAAGGATGCCGATGGAGAGCTCCATACCGGACCAACAGTAAAGGTCACGACGAATTCTGACCAGGCATGTTCATATGACGAATGGAAAGAGACGAACGCATACACGGGCGGAGAGCGGGTTGCATTTAACGGAAAAGTGTATGAAGCGAAATGGTGGACGAAAGGCGACCGGCCGGATCAATCCGGTGAATGGGGCGTATGGCGGCTGGTCGGAGGCTGCGAATAACAGAAAGTCAAATGGATAGAAAACGATAAAGAGAGATTTGGGAAAAAGCTTCTCACGTCTCTCTTTATGGACAAAGGAGTCTGAATAAACATGAAGATAGCCGCTTCATCTATTTTATCCTGTGTGCTGCTCCTTGCGCTTTTTATCCCGAACCGGCACATTTCTGCAGAGACTTCAAATGAACAACCGGACTGCCGTCCGGAAGGGCTTTGGGACTCAGGCGTTGAACATGTGCCGTACTGCGATGTATACGACCGGGACGGCCGTGAAAAGCTTGCCAATCAGTTAGACCGGAGAATCATCGGGTACTTTACAAGCTGGCGTACTGGAAAAGGCAATCAAGATCGTTATTTAGTAAATGATATCCCCTGGAAGTACTTGAGCCACATTAATTATGCGTTTGCCCACATCGGGGAAGATCATCGGATTTCAGTCGGAGATGAGACAGATGAGAACAACCCGTCCATCGGGATGACCTGGCCGGAGCATTCCGATGTAAAAATGGATCAAACCTTGCCGTATAAGGGGCATTTTAACCTTATCCATCAATATAAAGAGAAATACCCGAATGTAAAAGTTTTGGCGGCTGTCGGCGGTTGGGCCGAAACCGGCGGTTATGTTGACAGGGACGGGAAGCGGATTCCAAGCGGCGGCTTTTATTCGATGACAACGAATGGAGACGGATCTGTAAACCACAAGGGTATTCACACCTTTGCGGAGTCGGTCGTTGCGTTTCTCAGAAAATACGAGATCGATGGAATCGATATTGATTATGAGTACCCTACATCAATGCAGGATGCAGGAAATCCTGCAGATTGGAACATCGCCAATCCGCGGCGCAACGGGTTAAATAAAAGCTTTGAGGCATTGATGAAAATATTAAGAGAAAAGCTTGATCAAGCGTCCGCTGAAGATGGAAAGTACTACATGCTGACCATTGCAGCGCCATCATCGGCATATTTACTGAGAGGGATGGAAACGTTTAAGCCGCTTCGATATGTCGATTATGTCAATATTATGTCCTATGATCTTCATGGAGCCTGGAATGAGTTTGTCGGACCGAACGCTTCTTTATTCGATAACGGCGAAGATGCCGAACTCAAGCATTCCAACATATATACTACGCCGGAATATGAAGGGATCGGATATTTAAATACGGACTGGGCTTACCATTATTTTAGAGGAGCTATGGAATCGGGGCGAATCAATATCGGTGTTCCTTATTATACGAGAGGCTGGAAGAATGTGAACGGCGGAGTAAACGGGCTGTGGGGAACATCCAAAAGCGCAGATTGTCCTCAGGGACTCAGGCAATGCGGTGACGGAGCAACCGGAATCGATAATATTTGGCACGATAAAGATGAGCAGGGGAATGAAATTGGAGCAGGGGCAAACCCGATGTGGCACGCCAAAAACCTTGAAAAGGGCATTGCCGGTTCTTATCTGGAAAGGTATGGATTGAGCAAGGCTGATTTGACAGGCGCTTATCAAAGGCATTATGACGCGGGGCTGGCAGCGCCTTGGCTTTGGAATCCAGAAAAGAAAGTGTTTCTATCGACAGAGGATGAGGAATCGATCAAAACGAAGGCGGATTATGTCGTTGATAAAGGAATCGGGGGTGTCATGTTTTGGGATTTGAGCGGTGATTATGACTGGTATCCCGAACGAAACGGCAATAAAGGAGAATACGATATTGGCAATACTTTAACGAGCACGCTGTATCACAAATTCTCGGATACAACACCATACGATAACCGGCTCAGCACATCGCCTTTTCCTGATGAATCATTGGATGTAGACATAGAGCTGACGAACTTTCCATTAGGAGATCAAAATTACCCGATCCACCCGGTAATGAAGCTGATCAATAACAGCGATGTCACGATTACGGGAGGTTCTGTTATCGAATTTGATGTGCCGACATCCACTTCCCCTCGGTTTGGAAGCTGGAGCGGCGATCAAGTTGAAGTGATTGCTAAAGGGCATACGGGACCGAACATTGGCGGACTGACGGGAGATTTCCACCGCATCGGAGTGACTCTATCAAGCTGGAAAACGATTAAACCTGGTGAGGCGGCGGAGTTTCAGCTTGTTTATTATTTGCCGATCAGCGGCCCTTCAAATTTCACGATATCAATAGATGGAAAAAAGTACAGGCTTAATGTGAAGTAAGTGTACCAGCCGTTAGATATAACAGCCCGTTCCAAAAGGAAGCGGGCTGTCTTCGTGTGTTATTGGGCGCTGTTTTTCCAGTTGCTCAAATTGTCAAACACTTCTTTTGTAATCCGGGTGCCTCTGTTGTACGAAGAGCCGCCGTATACTCCATTTGTGTGGACGGCAAGCGAGCATGGACCGCTGCAGTTCGTTCTTGAACTGCTTTGTTCGAATACCGGTGAACCGCTCTGGCCTCCGTACGTGTCCATTGCATACTGCAATTTATACGTTTCGGAGATGGCAATCGGTCCTGAATGCTGCCATTGTGTGCCTGTTGTTTTATCGCCTGGATAACCGCTGATAGTAACAGTTGTCCCGACAAGTGATGAAGTGGTGTACGAGTATCCGAAGTATCCGACAGTATTGCCGATTGGTTCGCTTAGTTCGATTGCACCGTAATCGTAATTGGTGTTACCGCTTCTCCATCCTGACGGAATAAAGTAGCGCGTCGATTTAACAGAGCCGTAAGGGTAGCTTGTCCCGTTCCGTCCCGGCGAAACAGTAGCTGTCCCGGCAAATGAACCGCTTGATGTGTCATAGATGCAATGTCCGGCTGTTGCGACGGTTTTCGGACCGATCATCCATCCGGTGCACGAACCGATGCTGCTTGAAATATGAACGATCGCTCTGTACGGATATGCGCTTGTGTTGGTCACCCTTGTCCGATCATCAGAACCAATCACCGATTTAATGCTGTAAGGAGCTTTGGCGGAGGACTCTTTTGCCGTTTTTTCCTTTGTTTCATTCACTTTGCCGGTGCCTGTAAATGCCTTTGAATACGAGCCGTATTGATCGCTTTTCATGTTTGGATCATAGGTAACCGATGTTTCCGCTTTGTATGAAGGATCGCTTGAAACAGGAGAATGAGGCGATGGTGCGGCTTGGGCCGGGTGGATACCTAAAGAATAAATAGAAATACCAATGAGACCTGTGATCAAACCTCGTTTAACACTCTTTTTACTAACCAAATCGTATCACTTCCTTATTTTGTTGTAAGTTCAAGTTAGATATTAACAAAATAATTCTGAATTTTCCATATGTTTAAAAAAGATCATACTAGAGGCATGTATTCACATTTTGTTTGATCATATTGATACCGGGTAATGTACATGAAGAAAAGAAATTGAGGGGGGTTTAAGTTGTACAGTGATTTAAAAGGAAAAACAGCAATTGTGACCGGTTCTTCAAAAGGTATAGGCAAGGCGGTTGCAGAACGGTTTGGAAAAGAAAAGATGAATGTGGTTGTCAATTATCGCAGCGATCCCGGAGGCGCACGGGAAGCCGTCGACAATATTCAAGCAGCGGGCGGAAACGCCCTTGCGGTAGAAGCTGACGTGTCTTCTGAAGAGGATATAAAAAAGCTGATTAAATCAGCAGTTGAACATTTCGGCTCACTTGATGTCATGGTCAATAATTCAGGATTTAACGGCGCAGAAGCCCTCCCGCACGAACTTGAACTTGGTGAATGGCAGAAAGTGATCGACGTTAATTTAACCGGTACGTTTCTCGGCGCACGGGAAGCCTTAAGATATATGGCGGACCGCCACATGAAAGGGAGCATACTCAATATATCAAGCGTTCATCAGCAAATTCCGAGGCCGAAAAATGTTCATTACTCCGCTTCAAAAGGCGGAATGAAGCTTTTGACAGAAACGCTTGCCCTTGATTATGCGGACAAAGGAATCCGCGTCAATTCGATCGCGCCGGGAACGATCGCAACCGAAAGCAATGAAGACTTGGAGGGAAGCCACAAGTCGGCACAGCTGAAAAAGATACCGATGAACGAATTTGGCGAGCCTGAACAAGTGGCTTCCGCAGCGGCATGGCTTGTGTCGAAAGAAGCCGCCTATGTAACGGGCGCGACTTTGTTCGTTGACGGCGGTATGACGCTTTACCCGTCACAGCTGGAATAGCAAGTGCATTTTTCAGCTCCCGTTCTGCCTTTTTCGAATGGCGGAATGGGGGTTTTTTATTGCGTCACCTTTTATATCCTGTTTTTGTATATAATAGTTAAAAAGATGAGTTTAATAGCTTTAATGCTATTACAACTTAACTAACAAGGAGATTATAATGCAAAACAATGTCGTTCACATTGCCTTCGGCGAATCTGCCGGCGGCAGTATCAACATGATGCTCAAACAGTCGGGAGGAACCCAGGAAAAGAGTCTGATCGTCCTTCCTGAATTATTTTCCATCGGGCCGCTTCAAAACCTGGAAATTAAAGAAGGCAGGGTCAATCGTTATGAATGGTTGAAAACATATCTCAATGACCGATTTCACGAGCTTGGAGAGATATACAGCCGTTTTGAAGATGCGGTTTCTGCATTAAGCTGTATTCAGGAGCAAGCCTCCGTCTTTATGTGGACGGGCGATCATGCACACGAACAAACGGGCCTGAGATTTGTACATCATATCCTTCGGCAAATGAACCTGGCTGTTTTCCATCTGAATACGTCGAAGTACTTTCCCTATACCCGAAGTTCTGGTGAATTGAATGATGAAAAACTGAGATTCATTTATGAACAAGGGGATCAGTCGGCTTTGACAGCCGCTGAAAGACGGGGCCTTGCGGAGGAATGGACAGCGCTGTCTCAGCAGACAAGCGTGTTGCGAGTATGGGAAGACGGCAGAATTAAAAGCGTGAAAGAAGACTTTTATGATTCGTTCATCATCGGCAAGCTCGCACAGCTTCAAAAAAACCGTTCAACCAATACCTTTATCAACTGTCCCCGCCTGATCGGCGAAGTCATTGGCCATCTGAAGGAGAACATCGGAGATGAATTCATCGAGTACCGCATTTTAGAGCTGATCCGCAAAGGCATTTTTGAGATGGAAGGCGTACCAAAAGGAATGAGATATTTTAGCATAAGGTTAAAATCGCCATGTAAGTTCACCATTTAAATCCAATTATCTCAATTTTCATGAAACGATTAATGGTATATTTCGTATACATAAGGAGACGAAAATGAAAGAGAGGTAGACAGGATTTGGTTCGTGAACAGTTAAAACAAAAAGCGCAGTCCATCAGTAAGGTTCCCTCACATTATCAGCTCATGATCGAAGATTACGGAGAAAAGGACGAAAAAGAGAGGCCGGTTTTTTTCGTCTGGAAGGATATTGAAGAGCCGGATCAGGACATATCGGTAGAGTTAGATCATCACGGCCGCTTAATCAGTTTGACAAAAGAGTATGAACCGGCGGTCGAGGAATCTCTTCCAGAGGAAAGGCTGCTGAAAATCGCCCTTCAGTTTACAGAACAGCATTACCCGAGTGCGTCTCATGAATTTGTTTACCATGAAAAGAAGGAAACAGAACAATTCGTCCGTTTTACGTATGTTCAGACTGTCCTTGATCTTCCGCTGCCGCAAACAGGCTTTTACGTCAAGGTCGCCAAGAACGGAGAGGTGATGGAGTTTCGCTATAACGGTGGAACAAGCTCTTTCTCCATTCCAAAGCAGATCGCTGATAAGGAATCGGTGACAGCCGATTATCTTAAACATATTCAATTCGAATTGGCGGTCGAAAAAGTCCGCAGTGAGCTTTATGAAGGGGGAGATGATCGCCCGCATCTCATTTACGAAGCAGACTTGCCGTTTTTCAGCTATCCTGCCGATATCACGGGAAAATGCCATATGAAGCCTGCGGCGGATGAAGAGGAAGAGGAGGAAACATTGCCGCTCCCTTTGCTGCCTGAGGCTGACCGTCATGCTGATATCGATGACATGATCGGCTATACTCCTTCGATGCGGAAAATCCGTGAAACCGATATGGGAGAGTCAATTGGAACGGTATGGCGCCTGGGAAACGAACCTGAGCCGAGAGACCGGAGTATAGCCGGCTATTTCGAAACATGGAACAAAAATACGTTGAAAATCATGAAAGATAAAAAGTCAGGGAAGCTCAAAGGGGTAGCTTCTTTCATCAAATCAGAAGGACACCTTTCCTTGAGCGTGGAAGACTGCTTGAAACGGGCGCTGCAATTTTTGTACAAGCTTTATCCCGGCGCAGATCAGCTTTTTCGAATGCATCCGGCGGAAAATGACGGGGACAGGCAAAACGCTTTTTTTCAATTTGATCTTCAATACAAAGAGGTGCCGTTAAGGCTTGGCTCTGCCAATATCAGTATCAGTCGGACAACCGGCAGGGTCGTCGGTTATAACGGTCCGGAAATCGAGCCGGAAGCGCTGGCCGATCTGAGTCCTTCGCCATCTATTTCAGAGGAAGAAGCGAAAGCGGTTTTTGCAGCGGCATTTGATGTGAAGCTGCAATGGGAAAGGGATTACAGTCGGGAAAAGGATGACTTCTACAGGCTTATTTACCGGCCGGTCTACCCGTACTTTATCGATGCCCATGACGGAAAGGCGTTTATGAGCAAAAACATGTAATAAACGGCGGCTGGCTAAGGCACAAAGGCCCCCGGCCGCCGTCTCTTGTAAGATCAGGTGTCGTCCTCTGTCCCAGTGGAGATCGGATGGTCGGGGTAGCTGATCCAATCGCTCCAGCTGCCGGCATACAGCTTCACATTTTCAAATCCGGCTTCTTTCAGGCCGAGCACATTTGGGCAGGCTGATACGCCCGATCCGCAATAGACGACAATTTCACTGTCCGGGTCTAAAACAGCATAGTGCTGTCTGAGTTGTTCTTTGCTTTTCCATAATCCGCTTTCGGTCAGATTGCCTTTCCAAAAAAAGTTTTTGGCTCCGGGAATATGGCCGGCCCGGTGATCGAGTGGCTCGTTTTCCCCTGTGTATCGAGAAGGATCACGCGCATCAATCAGGATGGAGCTTTTTCTGCCGATTCGCTTCAGCACGTCTCCGGCATCAAGGAGTTCGTTTTCTCTGAGCGCCGGCTTAAACTCGCGCTGGATAGGACGGGGAACCTCGGCGGTCATCGCATAGCCCGATTTGATCCAGTTGGACAGACCCCCATCCATAATATAGACGCTGTCATGCCCGAGGTAGTGAAGCTGCCACCAAAAGCGCGCTGCAAACATGCCGCCGCTGTCATCATAAACAATGACATCTGTTTCCCGGTCAATGCCGATTTTCCCAAGCTTTGCGGCCAGACGGTCAGGGTCTTGAAGCGGATGTCTGCCGCCGTGCACTTCCGCATTACGCGACAGATCCTCTTTTAAATCAATGTAAACGGCTCTCGGCACATGGCTTTTCGTATACGTTTTCCGGCCTTCGTCCGGTTTTGTCAAATGAAACCTCACATCGACAATAACCGTTTGGTCCGGATTTTCCCTTAATCGTTTGTATACCCATTCAGGGCTTTTCAATACTGACAATCCGATCCCTCCGCTCCCCTTTGTTTTTTCTCGGGTTCTGATAATAGAAGAATAGCTTTCTTTCAAGGGGAATGTCAAAGATAAATCCCGAAATCGTCATCACCTAAATGAAACAGAATATGATAAAGGTGACGACATCATGGGGGTGACTAATATGGCAGTAGTTAAGGCTTCTTCTAAAGATATCAATCTTTTGGCCAGACTTTTGAGAGCGGAGGCTGAAGGCGAAGGCGTGCAAGGAATGCTGATGGTCGGAAATGTCGGAATCAACCGCATCAGGGCAAACTGTTCCGACTTTGTGGGACTTCGCACCATTCCGCAGATGATCCATCAGCCGCATGCGTTTGAAGCCGTGACGCACGGTTATTTCTATCAAAGGGCACGGGAAAGCGAAAGGCGCTTGGCGCGCAGGGCGATCAACGGAGAGCGGCTCTGGCCGGCAAAGTTCAGTTTGTGGTATTTCAGACCGGCAGGGGCGTGTCCCGCACAGTGGTATAATCAGCCGCATGTCGGCCGCTTTAAAGCGCATTGTTTTTATGAGCCGACAGCGGAAGAGTGTGAGAATGTCTATAATACGTTTTAATAAAAACATCCCTTTTCAACGGATTTTGAAAAGGGATGTTTTTTGGTCAAAATAACTCTGCAAGTCTTTCGTAAGACTGCTTCTTATCTTCAAACCGGTAAACGTTCGTCAAAACCATAAACTCATCTGTTTGATACCGGTCAGAGAGCTCGAGCAGTTTTCTTTTGACCGTTCGAGGAGACCCGATCACCATACGGCTGCGGTTGTGGGCAAGCTTTTTTTTATCGGCAGCGGTGTAAGTGGCAGATTTTGCCTCCTCAATGCTTGGGACAAGACTGTCCAATCCTTTTTCAACTCTTAGAAGCCATAAATCCTGGCTCAAGCAAAGCTCCTCAGCTTTTTCATCGGATTCCGCACAAACGACGAAAACGGCGGCTAAAGATTGGGGGCGCTTAAAGAAAGGAGAAGGCCGAAAGCTTTCCCGATATAATTGAAAGGCGTTCCTCCCTCTTGCGGAATTGATGAAATGTCCGAATACGTATCCCGCTCCCATGTCACCGGCCAATTTCGCGCTGTTTTCTCCAAGCCCTAAAAGCCACACCTCCGGCGGCGAATCTGTCAAAGGGGCCGCTTTGATTCCGAAATAATCGTGTCCGGAAGGGACGGAATCAGTCAAAAAGCCCAACAAGTCTTGAAGCTGTCTCGGGAATTCGTCCAGGCTTTTATGAACCCCGTCTGTCAGCGCCAGCCTCGTTTTGGCTGTGCCTCCCGGAGAGCGGCCGATCCCCAGGTCAATCCTCCCGGGATAAAGGGCTTCAAGCTGCCGAAAGCTTTCAGCCACTTTAAAGGGACTGTATTGAGGAAGCAGAACACCGCCCGAACCGACGCGAATATTTGCAGTTTTTGCCGCAATGTGTGCGATCATGATTTCGGGAGCGGTACTGGCAAGTCCGCGTGTGCTGTGATGCTCGGCAAACCAATACCTTTTGTACCCCCATTGATCCGCGAGCTCTGCCAGCTCTGCAGAATGCTTCAAGGCTGAATACGCATCTGAGCCTTTTGATATTGGAACCTGGTCAAGAACACTGAGCTGCATCATTTGTCACCGGCCTTCCTTTTCAGTAAGACAAGCATATGAAAAACAGCAGGAAGGGTCAAATCGAAGAGAATACGAGAGTTAAAACAAGATGAGTCAAAACATGACACTGCTGAAACAAAAACGAAATATAAATGTAATATAAATTGACGCCTATTGTCGAAAATAGATGGTATAATAACGTCTGTACATCGGTAACGGATATATTAATCATAGGTCATAAGATTCATTTTTTAATAATGTTCAAGCGAATTTACATAATGAAAAAACAAGAATACATAAAGGAAAGAGGAGTAGAAAGTGAAAAAAAAGGTTTATACTTTTGGTTTAGCGTCGATTCTCGGAACAGCTAGTCTATTTACCCCCTTTATGAACAACACGGCATCGGCAGAAACCTCTCAGCAAAAACAAGAAATTCAGCAAAAGCGTTCTGAAGTGAATTCAGGCATCGAGGGCAAACGGAAAGAAATCGCCAAGCTGCAAGACGAGCAGAAAAAGCTTGAAGCCAAAATCCAAGAGCTTGATAAAAAAGCACTTGAAACAAGCAACAAAATCGAAGACAAAGAAAAAGAAAACAAAAAAACCAAAAAAGAAGTGGAAGCTCTGAAAAAAGAAATCAAAGAAACTGAAAAGCGGATTGAAGAGCGTTCAAAAGTGATTAAAAATCGCGTGCGCAGCCTGCAGGAAAACGGCGGATCCCAAAACTATCTGAATGTCCTTCTGGGCGCACAAAGCTTCGGAGATTTTATCACTCGTGCAACGGCTGTTTCAACAATTGTTGACGCGGATAAAGACCTGCTTGACGAGCAGGAAAAAGATAAAAACAAGCTTGAAAAAGCAATGTCTGACTTAAATACAAAACTGGATGAAATCCAAAAAACTTTAGCCGATTTAAAAACGCTTAAATCGGATCTTGATAAACAGCTGAAAGAACAGGCGAACCTTTCTAAGCAGCTGCAAACGAAACAGGCGGCAGCAGAATCAGAGCTGAGCGATCTGAAAAAAGAAGCGGGCTCACTGACAAAAGAAGAAGCCGCTCTTGAACAAAAACTTAAAGAAGAAAGAGCTGCAGCGGCTGCAGCAGCAAAAGCGAAAGAAGAATCTGCTACGGCTGAAAAGTCAGACTCAGGATCAACCTCAGGTTCAGTCAGCAAATCCAACGGATCGTCCAACAGCGGTTCTTCAAGCAGCAAGAAAAGCAGCAGCCCGTCAAGAAACTACTCTTCCGGTTCTGTTGTCAGCAGCAATGGAAACGCAATTGAAGCTGCCATCAGCACAGGTTCAAGCATCGTCGGCAGATCTCCGTACGTATGGGGAGGCGGACGTTCTCAAGCTGATATCGACAACCGTCGTTTCGACTGCTCATCATTCGTACGCTGGGCTTATGCATCAGCAGGCGTAGAGCTTGGATTCGGTGCGACAACAAGCACGCTTGTCGGCAAAGGACGAGCTGTGAGCGCGTCTGAAATGAAGCGTGGAGACTTGGTCTTCTTTGACACATACAAAACGAACGGCCACGTGGGTATTTATCTTGGCAATGGCACATTCTTGAACGATAACAGCTCACGCGGGGTATCCGTCGATTCTATGAGCAACCCGTATTGGAAGAAAGCCTTCAGCGGAGTTGTCAGACGGGTCGTTGAATAAAATATCATACAGAAACAAACGCCGTTCCTGATCGGGAGCGGCGTTTTTATATTACAGCGGCAAGTCGCGCTTTTTAAAGATGAGAATGCTGAGTGCGAAGGCGGCAAAACCGACCGCGGCAAGAACAAGAGACACTTGAGCGATATCGGCGCTCCCGTTTACAATATCGCCAGGTCTGAATAAAGAGAAAACCGATAGGCTCCTCATCCATTCCGTCTTTTCGCTTAGTTTGCCGAGCAAGTCGAAGCTGAAGAATAAAAACGTGATGCCTCCGGAAAGTCCGAGGGCTCTTTTTTCGTCATTTGAAATGGCCGAAAAGAGGAACGAGATGCCGCCGACGGCAAAGAAGAGCAGAAAGCCGAGCAAGTTCAGAACGAGAAACCTTGACACATTAAAATCGTAATCACCGCCCAGCATCAAATGGTAGCCCGCCAGCCCGGCCGCTGTCGTCACGGCCATAATGATCAAAAGACCTGTCGTTAAAACGGCTGCTTGGGTGAAAGCCACTTTGCCGCGCGTTGTCGGCGCAGACAGAATATAGGCCATTGACCCTTGATCCACGAGCTTTGCCAAAAGCTTAGTCGACAGCATGACAGAGAAGATCGACAAAATCACGATAAAGATTAAACCGTAATACTCTCCAGACATAAAATCTTCAAGATTCCCCAGTCCGTTTTCAAACCCAAAAGCATTGAGAAAGCCTTCCGGCATCGATTTGATCATTTTCTCAATATCCTCCGCATTGCCCGCGATGCTTGGATAAATGCCCAGTATCAAAAGAATATAGAAAGCGGAGCCTGCCCCGTAGCTTATGATTCCTTTCATGTTTGTTCTCATCATTTGTTTGTACAGGGAGAAGTTCATTTCACTGTCCCCTTTCTGTCATAGTAGTTCATGAAAATCTCTTCCAGGCTTTGTGAAGAAGAATCAATGTGCCGAATGTGATATTTGGCGGTTTCTTTAATAAATTGATCATGGTTCCCTAAAACGGCCACTTTGACACGATTGTCCGTCCGGGATTCGATTTGCAGACCCGAATTCATGAAGGCGGGAATGTCGCCCTTGTTTTCAAATGTAACTTCGAATACCTTTCGCTGCATCGACTGCAGTTCATGGATATCTTTGACGGCAATGATGATGCCGTCTTTTATAATGGCGGCTCTGTCACAGGTTCGTTCGATTTCAGGAAAGCTGTGGGAAGACATTAAAAACGTCGTTCCTCTCGCTTTTTCTTCGAGCACGATTTCAATAAACACTTTTTGCATCAGCGGATCGAGGCCTGATGTCGGTTCATCAAGAATGATGACTTCAGGGCTGTGCATAAAGGCAGCGACAATCCCGACTTTTTGCTTCATTCCTTTCGACATTTTTCTGATCGGCGTATGAACATCGAATTGGAGCCGTTCGATGAGTTCATTGCGCTTAGCTGTATCTTTTAAACCATGCATGTTTGCCATGAAATCGAGAAATTGTTTTCCCGTCATTCCTTCGATAAATGCAATCTCTCCGGGAAGATAGCCGATATGCCGCTGAATGTCGCCTTGATGATTCCGGACGTTCATTCCGTTTACTTTGATATCGCCTTGATCAGGCTTCATAAACCCCATGATATGTCGAATGGTTGTTGATTTTCCAGCTCCGTTTGGACCTAAAAATCCAAACACTTCACCTTTTTGAACATGAAATGAAACATCAAATATACCTTTGCCATTGGAAAACTTTTTCGTAAGACGTTCAACTGTCAGCATGTGACACCTCCAAAATGAAAATTATGAAATAATAGTGATTAATAATTACAAAACTAATTTTACGTTCTTATGAACTTTTTTGTCAACGGAATTAGTGAAATATTTTTATGTTATAATTTCATTAAGAAAGATACGTAAGGATGGTTATATGAACGGATTTGAAAAAAGGGCTTTGCTGATTAAAGAGAAAATCAAAAAGACGGCTTTGGATATGCTCAAAACATGGGAGCCAAAGCGCATCCGGATAACCGATATCGCAAAAGCGGCAAATGTTTCGCAGGTGACGATCTATAATTACTTTGGAAGCAAAGAAGCGCTCCTGAAAGAGGTTTTCAAAGACTATATCGATCAGTCCATCAGCGATTTTGAAGAATATATGAACAAAGATATTTCCGTTAAAGAAAAGATCGAATTGATGATTTTGCAGAAAAGGGAAGCCAATAATCAAAAATTTGCTCTAACGGTCGTCAAAGAGGTGATGATCGAAGACAGTGAAATAATGGATTATGTAAAGCGGCAATACGATGAAAAAATCATTCCCCTTATGCTCCAAATGATTGAAAAAGGTCATCGGTCAGGCGAAATCTCTCCCAAGATCACCGCGGAAAGCTTTCTCATATTTATGAATATGATCATTGAACATTCAAAAACTTTGGGTGAAGCCTTTGAAAAAAACAGACAGTTTACAGAGGAAATGATGCATATTTTCTTTTATGGCTTGTGCGGCAGACCGTAGATGTGCTTTTATAATAAAATTGTCATCTCTGTCATTTCTGTGAACCGCTGAAACAATTTCCTTGCTTTTCCGTATATAAGGCAGATACAAAAAACGAAAGGATTTACTAAACGATGAAGCACTCCTTTTTCTTTTTTATGTTCATTGCCTTTTTTCTCGTCACAGGCTTTTCTGAAGCAGGCAAATCCTTTTCGATCGAGCGGGCTGATATACGCGCGACAGTAAAAGAAAACGGTAATTTAAGCGTAGAGGAAGTTTACACATACGATTTTAAAGGCTCTTTCGAAGGGGCGACAAGATCGTTCAGCGAAGAAACCGCGAGCCGCTTGAAGAATTTTAAAGCCTATCTGCTTCCCAATCATCAAAAAAAAGGCGATCAAGCCATCCCGTTGAAGACAAAGAAAGAAGACGGGACTTATTATGCTTATTCGGCATCAAAGGATGAAACAAAAAAAGTGATGTTTCGCTATGTGATCGAAGATGCCGCCCAAAAGTTTGAAGACACGTCGATTTTGATTCATTCATTTTACCAAAAGGCAAATACGGATTTCGGCCGGGTAAAGATTGAAGTGCATCTGCCTGATTCGGTAAAGGCACGTGATATTCATGCGTTTTTGCGTGAAAAAGGAAACGGAAAGATTACGAAGGTGAACGATTCATCAGTCATCTACGAGACAGGACTCTATCGCGCAGGCACGGGCTCGGAACTGAGGATATATTTTCCGCAGAGCGCCTTGAAAGAGGCGGTCCGGCACCCTTCTTATCAGACAAAGGATGAGCTGCTGAAGGAGGAGAAAGACGAGGCGAAACGCTACGCCGATCGGGATGAACGGATTGCCGGCGCAGACAGGATGATTTGGATATTTTCGGGGATTGTCGGGTTCATGGTCATCATGGCTGTCATGCTTTCGTTTTTGAAGAAGAGACGCCGTGCCATGCTTTCGTTTGCAGAACTCGAGTCCTTAGATCCTGTACTTGTCGCTTTTCTTTACAAAAAAGGCCGTTTCACAGACCGTGATCTCCTGGCCGGCATGCTTTCGCTTTATCAACGGGGATTGGTCACTATGCGGAAGGTACAGGCGGAAGAAAGGTTTCTTGACGATCCTGAGGCGCCTGATGACACATACCAATTCGAATTTTCCGGGAGCAAGGCGGATTTGCCAAAGCCTGATCAGCTCTTAATTGAAAAACTTTTTGAGCAAACGGGCAGCGATACCTATATGTTCAGGCTGGATTCCCTCAGCGGGCCGACTGAGGAAGAATGCAAGCATAAGGAACAGCTGGGCAAATATGAACGAAAGAGGATCATTCTTCAAAACGTGGTTCAAAAATGGACGGAAAGTGTCAGACAAGCGCCTGAATTCAAGGAGCTGTTTCAAGAAAACCGCTGGCTGAGAATGCTGTCGCTTTCACTGCTTTCGGTCCATACCGGACTCCTGCTCTTTATCCTGTATGCAGACGTGGTGCATCAGGCCGGATTCATGGCGGCTTGCGTCATATTTGGCTTTGCACTGTCGGCGGGCATTGTTCTTGCAAAATCAAAGCTGTATACGATTTTGTTTTTGGCCGGCTTGTTTTTAGCATCTGTGTTTATCGACAGCATCCATACCATTTTGTATTACGGCATATGCGTCGGGCTGTCTATCTTATTGATTGCCTTCATTCCGGCCGTAAAAGAGAGCAGGTACGCTTCCATCTGCCGAAGATCGATTCTTTCTTGGAGAAACCATCTGAGAAAAGAAGATTTGTTTTCAGGGAGAAGCCTGTCTCAAAACGAAAAGACGATGATCTATGCAATTGTGCTTGAAGTTGAGGATGAATCTGCAGGATGGTTTAATCAATCAGCAAGCAGGCTTGATTACGCTTCCCCTGTCCTGGGTATGGCCGCAGCAGGCTGTTTGCATTATCCGTTTTACAGCTGGCAGCTGCCGTCTTCGCAGGAGCACGCCGGGGCATATGATGCGGGCGGTCCCGGAGCGGGCGGAGGCGACGGGGCAGGAGCTTTTTAAGCAGAAAAGGGGCCTATCGGGTAACCGATAAGGCTCCTTTCTGCTTATTTTCCCGCTATATCTGATCCCCGCATTCGCTGCTCAGCGGTTTTGATTCTGCTGGTGACAGGTTGATGTCCGTATGCTTTTGCCAAGCCGAACAACGGCATGTTATGGTAAAAAGCCTCATAGCGCCCTTTTGGAACAGTATACGTTTCATGATAGATGCCAACGGCTCCTGATGCGGCAGTTTTCTGATAAAAACGGCGCCAAGCCGCCATATGTTTATCAGCCTTTGCATATGCTGTCAAATCTTCGAAAGAACGCCAATATTGAATGAGAAAAATCGTCCTGAAATTGATGGATGATTCCGTTGCCAGAAAGCCGAGGTCTTTGTTTTGATGAAGCTCTTTTATCATAGGGGCCATGGCGGTAAAAACCGGCCACCATTTATGAACAGCATGCCACTTGTTTATTCTCATCCCGATCACAAATACAACGACTTCATCTTCAGGGGCGGCAGTAAAAGGCTTGTTGATGATCGTTTTACCCATTGGTCCCTTCCTTTCCATTCAGCCGGTTGATTGTGGCTTCACACCATTCAATTCCGGCCGAGGTGGTGCGTTTTCCATAATCCAAAGTGAAAAGCCAGTACTCTCTGTCCTTTGAATGGGAGCTGCATGAAAGAATTGACTGCTCGATTGCTTGATATGCCTCAAGCCGTTCTTCAAGCTTTCGTTGGTACTCCTTGACTTTCAAAGCGGTTTTCTCCCGCTCTTCTTCCTTGCTGAAAAACAGCTTCAGCAAAAATTCGTTTTTTTCTGAGGCGATGCCATTGATCGGTTCTTCAAGCCAGCTATGCAGCGCTTTTTGACCTTCATCGGTAATCAGGTACTCTTTTCTGTCCGGCTTTTTGTCCGAGAGCGTCGGAGATGCAGCGACCCAGCCTGCTTCTGTTAATTGGCGCAGCGCGGGATAAATTTGGCCGTAGCTGATTTTCCAAAAATGATTCAAACTTTGGTCGATCATTCGTTTCATTTCGTAACCCGTCTGGTAGCCGGCCGTAATCAATCCAAGGAGAGCGTAAGTCGTGTGATTTCTTTTTGTCATACATACCGCCTTATGTATCTTTTTGATATATATCTTTTAGATATACTATACCAAACACGATGACTTCGTGCAATCGCTACTATTGTCGTCTCTCTTTTGGCCAGGATGAAAAGATGATAAAAAAATATTGAAAAACCGCGAAACTTTCCCCTGAATCTTTCCGTATATATAGTTAAGCAGGTTAAATAATGATTCATTGGTCTTGTAGTTGTGAAGATATGAATCACGCTGGCGTGATAATTGGATCTATCAAACTCTTATTCTCATCCAGCACTGTGATCTTGAAAGTCATGATTCAACGGAGGAGTGAACAGTTTGGCTATTTCTTTAGAGAAAGGTCAGCGGATTGATTTAACAAAAGGGAAAGCGGGGCTTTCGAAGATTTTGGTCGGTCTCGGCTGGGACCCGGTAGCATCCGGAAGCGGCGGTTTTTTTGGAAAGCTGTTTGGAGGAGGAGCCCCGAATATTGACTGTGACGCATCCGTGCTGATGCTGGAAAACGGAAGAGTCACAGAGAACAAGAACGTCATTTATTTTGGAAACTTGAAGAGCAGATGCGGCAGCATCGAACATACCGGAGATAATCTGACAGGGGAAGGCAGCGGAGATGATGAACAAATCATCGTAGATTTGCAAAAAGTTCCTTCGCATATTCATAAGCTTGTCTTTGTCGTGAATATATACGATTGCGTGAAACGAAGCCAGCATTTCGGAATGATTGAAAATGCCTTCATACGCATCGTCAATATGAACGATCGCGTGGAGATGGTCAAATACAATCTGCGGGACGATTATTCTGGACGGACAAGCCTGATCGCGGGCGAGATTTACCGTGACGGCGCCGAGTGGAAATTCACCGCTGTCGGAGAAGGCACAAACGATACGAGCATTACGGAAATCGTCAAACGCTACGCCTGACATTCATAAAAGAAATGGGGAGATAACATGGCAATTTCATTAGCGAAAGGACAAAAGATCGATTTAACAAAAACAAATCCCGGATTGTCGAAAGTCGTCGTGGGCCTTGGCTGGGACGTCAATCAATATGACGGCGGCGCTGATTTTGACCTGGATGCGAGCGTGTTTCTGCTCAATGCAGAAGGCAAATGCGCTTCTGAAAAGGACTTTATTTTCTATAATCAGACCGAAGGCGCAGGCGGAGCTGTCATACATACAGGCGATAATCGAACAGGTGAAGGCGAAGGAGACGATGAGCAGGTAAAAATCAATTTGAATGCAGTGCCTGCCGACATTCAAAAGATTTCTTTTGTGATTACGATTCATGAAGCGGAAGCGCGCCGCCAAAACTTTGGACAGGTGTCAAATGCTTATGTTCGCGTGATCAATGAAGACTCGAATGAAGAGTTAATCCGCTATGATCTGGGTGAAGATTTCTCGATTGAAACAGCGCTGATCACGGGAGAGCTGTACCGTCACGGAGAAGAATGGAAATTCTCAGCGATCGGCTCAGGCTATCAAGGCGGACTGGCGAGGATCGCCACCGATTTCGGCCTGCAGGTCGGCTGATTTTGACGATCCGGACAGCAGTCGCCGCCCTGGCGTCCGTTTGTCCGGTTCCTGACATTTCTTAAAGGAGGTCCTATCGATGGCGATTCAATTATCTAAAGGGCAAAGGATCGATTTAACGAAAACGAACCCCGGTTTGACGAAAGCGCTGATCGGTTTAGGCTGGGATACAAACAAATATACTGGCGGCGCCGATTTTGATTTGGATGCGTCGGCTTTTCTTGTCGATCAGAACGATCGTTGCATCAATGAACGCGACTTCGTCTTTTACAACAACCTCGAGCATCCGAGCGGCGCCGTGATTCATACGGGTGACAACCGGACAGGAGAAGGTGAAGGCGATGACGAGCAAATCATCGTCGATTTCTCAAAAATACCCGACCATGTTGAAAAGATCGGCATCACGGTGACGATTCACGAGGCGGAAAGCCGCAGCCAAAACTTTGGACAAGTCTCAAATGCGTTTGTCCGGCTCGTTGATGAATCAACAAATGAGGAGCTGCTTCGCTTTGACTTGGGAGAGGATTTTTCGATTGAGACAGCGGTTGTTGTTTGCGAATTGTACCGTCACGGAGCCGATTGGAAATTCAATGCGATCGGCAGCGGATTTTCCGGCGGATTGGCATCGCTTTGCCGCAACTACGGCCTGCAAGTCTAGTTTTGCCGGCTGAATCACGTTTGCGTGGTTCAGTCTTGCTTTTTCATCATTAGGAGGTAACCAAAGTGGATTTATTTCATCATATTATGTCAGTTTACGCCTCATTTTTCGATTGGGAAATGTGGGTGGAAGTATTAACGGACCCCGTTTCCTGGGGGCTGATCGGCTCGCTGGTCGTGCTGGAAGGGCTTTTATCGGCGGATAACGCTCTCGTTCTCGCCGTCATGGTAAAGCACCTACCGGAAAAACAGCGCAAAAAAGCGTTGACGTACGGTTTAATCGGAGCCTACTTCTTTAGGTTTCTATTCATTGGACTTGGTATGATCCTGATTAAATTCTGGTGGATCAAACTGCTCGGAGCCGCATATCTGGCATGGCTCGTCATCAAGCACTTCTTCATCGGTGAGGGCGATGATGAATCAAACGCCATCAAAAAAGACAGCTGGATGGTACGCGTTTTCGGGGTCTTCTGGGCGACTGTCATTTCGGTAGAACTCATGGACCTCGCATTTTCGGTGGACAGCATCCTGGCGGCATTTGCCGTATCTGAAAAGGTATGGGTGCTTCTGATCGGCGGCATGCTCGGCATCTTAATGATGAGAACCGTTGCGAAATTCTTCCTGACGCTGATTGACAAAGTGCCTGAACTTGAAGCAACGGCCTTTGTTTTAATCGGGATCATCGCACTGAAAATGGCTGCGAGTGTATGGCATATTGAAATGCCGCACAGCGTCTTCTTTATCATTCTGATTATCGCTTTTGCCGTGACATTCATCATTCACTATATGAACAAGCAAAAAGCTGTGAAAGAGCAAACGGCGGCGTCAAAGGAAGAATAACAAACTGCAAAACATAAAGGGGGGAGTATATCTGCTCCGCCCCTTTTTACATCAAAGGGGTGTATGATTCTTATTCAAAGAAGGTGACCCATATGCAATACTTTGATTTTTTATCCGCCTCTCAAAAAGAAGATGTCTTTTTCAAACTGCCGGGTTCGGTTACTAAAGACTCTCCGAAGCACATTCTGGAGCATGCGCTTGGAGCTGCGCTTTATGTTCCGGGGAACCGAAAAGATATAGCAGATGTCATGATCAATAACAAGTATCCTGAGCTGTGCTCGGTCGTTTTTTGCCTTGAAGATTCGATCGGCGATTGTGAGGTTCTCCAGGCTGAAAACAATCTTGTCAGTCAGGCCGACATGATTTACCAGGCGCAAAAACTGCAGAACATCAGCGGCGATGTGCTGCCGCTGATGTTTATCCGGGTGCGGGAACCTGAGCAAATGCTCGAATTGGGCAACAAGCTCGGCCGCGCGCTTCACTTGTTTACCGGATTCGTATTTCCGAAGTTTTCGATGCTGAATGCGGAGCACTATCTTGATACTTTAACGAAATTGTCGCAAGAATCCGGCATTGTGCTGTACGGAATGCCGATCTTTGAGACACCCGACCTGCTGGCAATGGAAACGAGGGCAAAGGCGCTTCAAGAATTAAAATCAACGCTGGGCTTTTATCAAGATATCGTTCTGAATATTAGGATTGGCGCGACTGATTTGTGCGGTCTGTATGGGATAAGAAGAAAACCGGAAACGCCGATTTATGACGTTTTGGTCATCTCTGATTTCATCAAAGATATCGTCAATTATTTCGGCTTGCAATTTGTGATTTCGGGGCCTGTCTGGGAGTACTTTGAAGATGCTTCGCGAACAGTTAAGACTTTTGGGCCGAATTGGGCTGATGCGGGGGAATCTTCGCTTGTGGTCAATCGGTATATAGACGGATTGATCAATGAAACGCTTCTTGATCTGGCCAACGGCATTCACGGCAAGAGCGTGATTCATCCGTCACAAATAAAAGCGGTCCAAAGCCTGCACGTTATCTCAATGGAAGATTATCTGGATGCCCTGAGCATCGTCGAAAGTGCCGACGGCACCCGAGGCGTTGTGAAAAGCTCTTTTTCAAATAAAATGATCGAAATCAAGCCGTACCTCAGCTGGGCCAAAAAAATATTATTAAAGGCTGAAATCTACGGTGTATATCATGAAAACCGCAGCTATACAGACATACTTAGAGCGTCCAAACCGCTTTCAAATCTTGGATCGTTCGGAAGTTAGGCCGGGCCGGGTGTTGAGAAATGGGCAAAGTGCCTTTGCTGTATAAATGCCGCACCATCTCTCCGGTCTCAAAAATAAGAGCCGTAGACGGCAATCATATATTGTGAATATTCTCAGGAGAAAACAAATGAATGTTTAGGATGAACAGCCATGATGAAAATAGTCGATCTCACGAGCAGCGAGATTCTCAGTTCCCAGCAGGCTTGTGAAGAGTGGGGGATTGATTCGTCTACGCTCCGAAAGAGAGCGCATGATTTTCCTGCAGGAACAATCCGAAAGTTCGGGACAACCTATGCCGTAACAAGAGCGGGCATGTGTGCCGTATTTGGACGGAAAAGTGACACTGACTCAGAAGAAAGGGGAGACGGCTGAGCGCTATGAATCAAGAGATTAATATTCAAAACGCCCTGGTCAATGATGATGAATGGAAGCAGATCATCAAGAAGCCGCTGCCGGAGAGAACCCCGTATGAAAAAAACGGACATCTGATGATAAGCCGTCTGGCGGGACGGATTCTCGGAACGCCGCACGATGAAACGGATTACTACATATATCTCCATGAGCTGTATGAGTCCGGTGATGTGCATGTGTTAAGCGAGACGCTTGATAAGACCATTTCTCCGGAAAGGTTTCAGGCCATACAGCGCATCCATATGGTCAATCAGAGAGAAAAAGGGCTTTCCGTCAATCGGTTTGCCGCTTTTCTCGACGGGGAGCAGCTCATTCCTAAGCACCCTGACGCCGCGATGCACCGCCATTTAAGGAAGGCGCTTATCGAAGTGCTGCAGATGTTTCAGTCCTTTCATGAAAAAGGATTGAACGATCCGGAGTTTCGCCGGGTCCTCCTCGACCTTGTCAAATGGATGGGCAATCATTTGGAGAAGTGGCTGAAAGAAGCCGACTGCGAAAATGCGATGCCGAAAGTGGTTTGGTATGGGGACACCACAAAGAGCCAACGGTATTTTTTATACTATTTGATGCTTGTCGGATGTGATGTGCTGCTGTTCCATCCGGAGGGAAAAGACGAATTTCGGCAGCTTGATCCTGAGCAAAAGCTTTCTTTTGTTTTCACATACCCGGGCACGTCTGCATTAGAGCCGTTCCCGACTGAAAAGCCTCAGCGAAAATCAACGGTGGCGTACCGTTCCGCGAAGGAGCTGGATACTGTTCTGCACAATGAGGATTCGCTCATGTACAAACCTTGGCAGTTCAGGGAGCATACCCCGGTCTCCGTGACTTTGAAGACCACATATGATGAACTGTTTTTAATTGCGAAGGAACGCGCCTTTATCAGACCCGATTTTCAAGCGTCTCAATCAACGGTCAACATTCCGAACTTATTCGCGATGGTCATGGGCGTCTCCGGCAATGAAAAAGAGTACTGGGACCGTCTGCAGACGCTGACGGAGTATAAGGAGTCGCATACGATCCGACGCTTCCCGTTTACAAAGGAAGAGACGTCCAATTATCAATTCCATTACAGCCATGCGCTTGATCAAACGGGGGCGATCGATCCGGGCCGATTAATGGAGAGCAATATATGGCGCTACAAGCATTTGCCTGAGGGAGTTCAGCGCGGCATTGCCCAAGCGGTTTCCAGGCTGTGCAAAAGCCCGAAGATGCTGGCCTTGAACAATGAAAAATCAGCCGATGTGCAGCTGTATTTGTTTACCCAGGCGGTACAGCTTCCGGCAGCGCTTTTGAATATGATTCAGACATTTGACTATTCACAGACAGTGCCGAAGCTGATCTTGTACCACACTGAACAGACGGGAACACTCACCCGTTCAGACGCGGCCGCCTTGCTTTTGTTAAATGAAATCGGCATCGATATCATCATCTATAATCCGCCGGGCTATAAGTGTATTGACCGCTATATCGATGGACAGCATTTCGATATCCATTGGCTTGATGACATGTCCTTCAACCAGGAATTTAAAGAGCCGTCAATCGTCCGGAAGTTCATCAATAAAATCTTTTAAGGAGGGAGCCACTCTGATGGCAAATCCAAATGAAACAAGCATCGTCAATATCAGCAAAGAGGAAGAGATCACGATTGAAAAAGCGGAAGACATCCGTGCCAAACTCCGCCGGGAGCCCGATGTGCAAGCTCTGACACGGCAAATTGACGTAAAAAACCAAGTGGAGCTCTTAGAATTCGGAAAAGAGCCCGCTCTTGAAATATCCAAGTTCTCAGACCGTATTCTCTCTATGATGAGAACAAACAGTGTGACAGATTCAGGTGCGATGTTGACGCAGCTCGGTAAAATCATGGACCGCTTTGACAAGAATGACTTTGAAGAACAGAAAGGCCTGCTTTCCAAGTTATTTAAGCGCGGCAACAGCATGATCGAGAAAATATTTAAAAAATATCAAACGCTCGGCGGTGAAATCGAAAAAATCAACGTCGAAATTTCGAAATATAAAGATGAAATGACAAAATCGACCGTGACGCTTGATGAAATGTATGAAAGCAACCTCAATTACTATGTGGAGCTGGAGAAATACGTCGTAGCCGGCCAGATGAAAATAGAAGAATTGCAGCAGCTCATCCCTGAATATGAAGCGAAAGCGGCCAGCGGTAACCAAATGGCACAGATGGAGCTTGATACGCTTCGAAATGGTATTCAAGCGCTGGAAGAACGGGTGTATGACCTCGATATGGCGCGGATGGTTGCGATTCAAACCGCGCCGCAAATCCGTCTGCTCCAGCGCGGAAACACAAAGCTGATCGGAAAAATCAACTCGGCATTCATCATTACGATTCCGATTTTCAAAAATGGCATCATCCAGGCGGTGACCGCCAAGCGCCAAAAGCTTGTCGCCGATTCAATGAGCGAACTCGACCGCCGCACCAACGAAATGCTGAAGCGAAACGCGGAAAATATTTCGAGCCAGTCCGTTGAAATCGCGAGAATGTCCGGAAGGCCGAGCATCGATATTGAAACGATCGAACAGTCTTGGAATACGATTGTCAAAGGCATGCAGGAGACGAAGCAGATTGAAGATGAGAACAAACGCCTGCGCGAAGAAGGGGCAAAACGCATATTGGAACTTCAGGACAATATGAAAAAAGCCGCTTTAAACGGTTAAAAAGGATAGTGAAGAAGCCGTCCGCCGGATGATCTGGCGACGGCTTCAAATATACAAAAAATCACCGTCATGATAGGCGGTTTTTTATGTTATGCTAGAGAAAGAGAATCACATGGTAAAAAATATATAAACATGAAGGGGATGGAAGTATATGGCCGCTTTATGGCTGGCATTCGGCGGCGGTTTCCTGTCGTTTATTTCTCCGTGCTGCCTGCCTTTGTATCCATCATTTATTTCCTACATCACCGGGATTTCGGTCAGCGATTTGAAAGACCGAGATGCAAAGCGCATCAAACAATCGGTGATGATTCACGCGGCTGCTTTTTTGGTCGGCTTTTCTGTAATTTTTTACATATTGGGTTTCTCCGCCAGCTCGTTTGGCCTGCTGTTTTTGCAATACCATAACTTGATCCGCATGCTGGGCGGAATATTTGTCGTCGTCATGGGCCTGTTCCTCCTCGGCGTTTTCCGGCCGGCTTTCATGATGAAGGAGCGGCGCCTTTCGTTTAGAAGAGGGAAAATAGGCTTGTTGAATTCAATGCTTGTCGGAATGGTTTTTGCGGCGGGCTGGACGCCGTGCATCGGGCCTATATTCGGAACGATCGCATATGCAAATTTTCAGAACCCTGATTTTGGGAGCGCATTCATGATGATCACCGCATATTCTCTAGGTTTTGCCATTCCTTTTTTGCTCATGGCGTTTTTTATCGGAAACATCAGGCCGCTTATGAAATATTCGAATATGCTCATGAAAATCGGCGGCGCGCTGATGATCGTCATCGGCATCCTGCTTTATACGGACAACATGATATGGATGAATATCTGGTATTCGAATTTGACGAATCTCTTTTGAAAAGCTTCCCGCGCCGCATTATGTGAGTAAGATTGTGAAAAACAGCAAAATCGCGGAGGATATCATGTGCTTGTTTGATCACTCATTTAAGGGACATGAGGATTTAGCCAATCGATTTTGGAAGGTTCGCAAATCTGAAGAGCCAAACGGGCTTTACCCGCTCGATAGCGGGATGCTGGAATTCGCGAAAAAAGTGCTTGAATCTTCATTTCAACAATCGGGAGGATCAGGGTGATATACGCTGCTTCTATTCACACGAGCATCCAATCGTCACGGTCCTGGCAGGAATAGAAAACCGCTCGAAAAGAATCGAGCGGCTCCCTTTATATTCGAATTGATTTCTCCTCGGTTTTCCACTGTTTTTTCCATCCGGTCTGAGCAAGCAAAAGCAGTCCGAGTGCCAAAAATGCGATAACGGTAAAGGTGAGGAATCCGCTTGAATACGTACCCGTGATTTGCTTCAGCGTTCCGAGAATATTCGGGAGGAAGAATCCGCCGATTCCCCCCGCAGCGCCCACGACTCCCGTCACCATCCCGATCTCTTGCTGAAATCGCTGCGGTACAAGCTGGAATATCGCGCCGTTCCCCATCCCGAGGCAGCCCATGCCGATAAATAATGCGGCTGTGACAACGCCAAGAGACGGGAGCATACTGACTGAGAACATGCACAGAGCCACCCCGATAAAGAGGAATTGCAGCAGACGCACGCCGCCGATTTTATCGGCAATCAACCCGCCGACAGGGCGGAGGCAGCTTCCCGATGCAACGACGAGCGTGACAAATTCGCCGGCCCTTACCGCCGGAACGGCATATTGGGATGCAAAAAAGTAGCTTAAAAAGTTGGACAAGCCGACAAAACCTCCGAATGTTACGCTGTAGAGAAGGCAAAAATACCAAGTGTCCCTTTCTTTGAAAACAGCAAAATAGTCTTTGAGCGGTTTAGGCGCCGGCTGATTCGGAGGTTCTTTTGCCATAAGGAAATAGCTGAATAACACGAGTATCAGAGGAATCAGCGCCAATCCCATGACGCCGTTCCAGCCCACTTGCTCCGCCAGGCGAGGGCCGAATAGTGTAGCGAGCAGTGTTCCGCTGTTTCCCGCTCCGGCGATCCCCATGGCAAGGCCTTGCAAGTGCGGCGGATACCAGCGGCTCGCCATTGGCAGGGATGCGGAAAAGCTTGCGCCTGCCACACCGAGTAAAATTCCGATGATATACAGCTCGGCGACCGATGAACCGAACTGCCACCCCCATATCAGCGGAATCATCGTCACCAGCATTCCGCCAATAGCCGTTTTTTTCGGTCCGAAACGGTCGGTTAAAATGCCGAGCACAATCCGGAAAAACGATCCGGCCAAAGTAGGTATGGCGACAATCAATCCGACCTGTGATGGAGATAAATCAAAATCAGCCGTAATATAAACACCAAGCGCCCCCAGCAACACCCAAATCATAAAGCTGACATCGAAATATAAAAAAGATGACAACAAGGAAGGCGCGTGTCCGCTCTTCCTCAAATCCGCCAATTTCAATTGCAACACTCCCCATCCGATAGATTCTAGAATTTATCATGACAAAATAGAATAGGGTTGGCAGTATTTTTGTCAGCTTTACTAACAAACTAAAAGATTGAATATTTAAAATGTTAATTTGGACGGCATTATACCCGGCGATGATTGAATGTTGCTGAAGATTTGAGGTGTTATGACTGTTGAAAAGGGGAAACTTAGATTGGAATGGGCCTGATGCACTTGCAGATAAAGCAGTCTTTTGCAGCACGTTTACCAATTTTTCTTTAGCTGCAAGGCATATTTTTACCAAAAAATGTACAAATTTAAGGAAGAAGTATGTAGAGACACAAAATAGACATAAATAAAAATGTATATCACTTGAAAAAGTATGTGAAGTATTGCACAATATGAATGTGAAGAGTTTCACAAACAGCTTAGATTTTAAAACAAACGGCAAAGGAATGATGAGTCATGAGAAACCAAAAAGTCAACCGTACAGTTTTGATCGGTGCGGGTTTTGTTGGAAGCAGTTATGCATTTACGTTAATTAACCAAGGTATCACAGACGAACTTGTGATCATTGATTTAAATAAAGACAAAGCAATGGGCGATGTCATGGATTTAAACCACGGTAAAGCATTTGCCCCGCATCCTGTGAAAACATGGTACGGCACATATGAGGACTGCAAAGACGCCGACATTGTCTGCGTATGCGCCGGAGCAAACCAAAAGCCGGGGGAAACCCGTCTGGATCTTGTCGAAAAAAACCTGAGAATTTTCAAAGGAATTATCGGAGAAGTCATGGCCAGCGGTTTTGACGGCATCTTCCTTGTCGCTACAAACCCGGTCGACATCTTGACTTACGCGACTTGGAAATTCAGCGGACTTCCGAAAGAACGCGTGATCGGAAGCGGTACAACACTTGATACAGCCCGTTTCCGTTACTTGCTCAGCGAGTATTTCGGTGTCGCTGCCCACAATGCGCACGGCTACATCATTGGTGAACATGGAGATACGGAGTTGCCTGTCTGGAGCCACGCGAATATTGGCGGAGTTCCCGTCAGCGACTTGCTGAAAAGAAATGAGAAATACAAAGCAGAAGATCTTGATGAACTGTTTGACAATGTCAAAAACGCCGCTTACCACATTATCGAGAAAAAAGGTGCGACATACTACGGAGTTGCCATGAGCCTCGCGCGTATCACGAAAGCGATTTACCGCAATGAAGAAGCGATTTTAACCGTGAGCGCACATCTTGAAGGCGAATTTGGGGAAAATGATGTTTATATCGGAGTTCCGGCGGTTGTCGGCCGATGCGGAGCGAGGGAAATTGTTGAGCTCGACCTGAATGAAAAGGAAAAACAGCAATTCAAGCATAGCGCAGGTGTGTTAAAAGCAATTTTAAAACCGCATTTTGAACTGCAGGCATAACTGAACATCATGAAGATACTAACACCATGAAGATTGCGAGATGATGAAAATGTGGCAGCAGATATACGATCCGTTTGGGAATCTGTTTATCAGCGCTTTTGCCGCCATTCTGCCGATTCTTTTCTTTCTCCTTGCATTGACCGTGCTGAAGATGAAAGGAATCATCGCGTCATTTTTGACGCTGGCGGTCAGCTTTATTGTAGCGGTTTTCTTTTTTCACATGCCGGCTGCGAAAGCTGTCTCAGCCGTTTTACTTGGAATTGCAAACGGTCTTTGGCCGATCGGATATATTGTCCTGATGGCTGTATGGCTTTACAAAATTTCTGTCAAAACCGGAAAGTTTAAAGTGATCAGAGCGAGCATTGCCGGGATTTCGTCTGACCAGCGGCTTCAGTTATTGCTGATCGGGTTCAGTTTTAACGCCTTTTTGGAAGGCGCGGCAGGCTTCGGCGTGCCGATTGCGATCAGCGCCGTTCTTCTTGTCGAGCTTGGTTTTAAACCTTTAAAAGCGGCATCTCTATGTTTAATTGCGAATGCGGCATCCGGCGCCTTTGGAGCGATCGGAATTCCGGTAATCACAGGAGCACAGATGGGAGGCTTGACACCGGTTGAGCTTTCCAGAACGCTCGCTTTGATGCTGCCGTTCATCACTTTCTTTGTCCCGTTCCTGCTCGTTTTCATACTGGACGGGTTTAAAGGAATAAGGGAAACGCTGCCGGCTCTCCTTGTATTAAGCGGAAGCTATACGGCGGTGCAGACTTTAACGATGATTGGATTGGGGCCGGAACTTGCGGACATTTTGGCCGCTTTAATCAGTATGGGAGCGCTGGCGCTGTTTTTGAAAAAGTGGCAGCCGCGCCACATATACAGAGAAACCGGGAATGAACATGAACCCGCTGAAAAATATCATGCAGCAGACATTATGAAAGCCTGGTCTCCGTTTTATATCTTGACCGCCGTCATTGCGGTGTGGAGCCTGCCCGGTTTTAAAGGACTTTTTCAGGAAGGCGGATGGCTGAAACAATCGACGATTTTATTCAACATGCCTTTTCTTCACCGGGAAGTGCTGAAAACGCCGCCAATCGCTCCGGAACCGGCACCGCTTGATGCCGTGATGAAGCTTGACTTCATTTCAGCGACGGGTACGGCGATACTCATCGCCGTGATCTTCACGATTGTGCTGAGCCGAAACATCAGTTTCCGCGGAGGACTTTCCAGCCTGAAAGAGACGGTCAAGGAACTGTGGCTTCCTGTTCTGACCATTTGCTTTGTGATGGGTTTTGCAAACCTGGCCAATTATGCCGGATTGAGTTCAACCATCGGACTGGCGCTTGCCAAAGCAGGGGATATTTTTCCGTTCGTCAGTCCCGTATTGGGCTGGATCGGCGTGTTTATCACAGGTTCAGTCGTCAGCAACAATGCATTATTCGGCCACCTGCAAGCTGTCACCGGAGCGCAAATCGGGACAAGCTCAGCGTTGCTGCTTGCCGCCAATACCGCGGGAGGCGTGATGGCCAAGCTGATCTCACCGCAGTCGATTGCGATTGCAACAGCCGCGGTCCAAGAGACAGGGCAGGAATCAAAGCTTTTCAGCCAAACCGTTAAATATAGCTTGATCCTGCTTTTCATCATTTGCATTTGGACATTTGCACTTTCAAAGCTTGGCATATAAAGAAGAGCCTTTTCCCGCGATGGGAAAAGGCTTTTTAATCTGTTTGTTCTATCATCTCCTCTTTTTGAATACATTGTACAAGTTATCCGCGGAAGGAGGACGAGATATGATAAACATCTTCCTGAGTTATGTGTTTTTGGGCTTGTCTTTGGCCGCACCTGTCGGCCCTGTGAATGCGGCGCAGATCGACAGGGGGATGAAAGGTGGCTTCTTTCATGCCTGGCTGTTTGGTCTTGGCGCTGTGACGGCGGATGTCTTATATATGGCTTTGATCTATTTTGGAGTCGCTCAATTTTTGACAGCGCCATTTTTAAAAACGTTTTTATGGCTGTTTGGTTTTTTTGTTTTGACCTATACGGGGATCGAGAGCCTGGTCAAGGCGAAGGAAGTATCGCTGATGAGGGGTGCGGGAGAGAAAGGTTCATACCGCAAATCTTTCTTGTCTGGGCTGGTGATCTCCCTTTCAAACCCGCTGAGTATCATGTTCTGGCTCGGCATTTACGGAAGCATTTTGGCGAAAACGGTAGAGACGTACGAATCATACCAGCTGCTAATATGCAGTTCAGGCATTTTAATCGGACTTTTTTTGTGGGACTTGGCCATGTCTTTTCTTGCGGGGACATTCAGAACATTTTTAAGCCCGCGGATGATCCAAGCAACGACTTGGCTCGCGGGCATCAGTCTAATTGTTTTCGGATGTTACTTCGGCTATCAGGGGATGCTCGAACTGCTGAAGGCGGGAGGCTGATTATGTCTGCCCGTTTTTCTGTTCCTGATGGGCCCACCTTTTTTTCATCAGCATTGTCACAACAGCAATAACGGCAAGAAACAGAAGGCTCACAAAAAAGCCGGGTCTACTGTTTTTTTCAAATAACGTACCTGAAACGGCAAATAAAATCAGGACAAGCGCTGTGATAATCTGGACATTCCCTTTCATTTTTGGCTTTGTGAGCTTTTTGCTGGAAAGCAGGATAAACATCCAGTTATAGAGCAGCATTAAGCTGGCGGCCGTTGTCATATGTTCATAAAGCTGCTTCGGCAAAAGCAGTGACAGAACGATGGAAGCAGCGAGAACGAGCACCGTCAGGCCGAGTGCCGGCCACGATACTTTCGCCTTTTCTTTTTTCGCAAAGCAGGCCGGTGCATCTCCATTTTTCGCCATTGTTCCCATCAGTGTGGTGACAGCGAACAGGGAAGCAGTCAGCGTTGAAAAACCGGCGATAATGAAAATGCCATTGAAAATATCCATGATCAAATCGAGATGAAAGTCTTTTAATGACGTAATAAACGGGCTGTTCTGTTCGGTAAATGCCCCGTGGGGGACTAGGAGCATGGCCAGCCCGATCGATGCGACGTAAATCACAGCAAGGGTTATGAGCATCAGGCTCCCTGATTTTGATGAATCTTTCGGGTCTTTTAAGTGAATCGCCATCAGACCCATGACTTCTATTCCTCCATAGGCGTAAAATGTGTAAATCAACCCCGTCCATAATCCCATAAAGCCGAAAGGGAACAATTCGTGAACCCGGTCAGGGAACTGCGCGTCAGGCGTTTTTCCTGGCAACAGCCCGCACAATGCCAAGACAGCGATGATGATAAACATTAAAATGGCCGCCGTTTTCAACACGGCCAGTATGTTTTCCGTTTTTTCAAAACTGCTGCGCCCTGTGAAAATGACGATCAGCCCGAGAACCGCATAAATGGAGGCGAACACCCACAGCGGAACCTGGTTAAACCAATGGCGTGTAAACAGGGAGATCGCCGTCAACTGACTCCCGATAATCAGCATTTCCGATGACCAGTAGACCCAGCCATTGCTAAACCCCGCCCAATTGCCGAAGGCCTCCCTGGCATAAGAACAAAAAGACCCTTCAACAGGATGATCCGCCGTTAATTTCGCCAGCTGCTGAAAGACGAGAAAAGTGCCAAGGGCAGCAAGAAGAAAGGCGGCTAATACGGAAAAGCCGCTTTTCTTAATCGCGATGCTTGAACCGAGAAAAAACCCCGTTCCAATTGTGCAGCCGACTCCGATCATGGAGAGCTGCCACCATTTTAAATCTCCTTTTTTCGCTTGTCGTTTCATCGTTTCAACCCCTCTAAATCTTCTTGTTATTTTGCCAGGGGGCGCCTTTTTTATTCACGAAGAAAAGAGGGAGGAAAGGCTCTCTGCGCACCTCAATATTCACTTTGAAATAAAACATATGCTATAGTTAAAGACATAATCATTACGGTTCATTCAGTCAAAAGGAGGAATGACGGATGACTTTACAAGAAAAAATCATGCAGGAACTGAATGTAAAGCCTTCTATCGAACCGAAACAGGAAATTGAAAAAAGGGTCGGTTTTTTAAAAAGCTATTTGAAAAAAACGGGTGCCAAAGGTTTTGTTTTAGGCATCAGCGGAGGACAGGACTCCACATTGGCGGGCAGGCTTGCCCAGCTGGCTGTTGAAGAATTGAGAGAAGAAGGCGTTCAGGCGGAATTTATTGCGGTCCGCTTGCCTTACGGCGTTCAGCAGGATGAAGATGACGCCCAGCTGGCACTCAAATTTATCCAGCCTGACAAGTCTTTTGCTTTTGACATTGCTTCAACTGTAGGCTCATTTGCTGATCAATATCAGTCAGTCACGGGAGAGGCGCTTGCCGATTTTCACAAAGGCAATGTAAAAGCAAGAGTCCGGATGATTGCCCAATATGCGATCGGGGGTCAAAATCAGCTGCTGGTGATCGGAACAGACCATGCTGCAGAAGCTGTTACCGGATTCTTCACAAAATACGGAGACGGAGGGGCAGACCTTTTGCCGCTAACAGGATTGACAAAGCGCCAGGGCAGAAGCCTGCTGGAAGAACTGGGAGCGCCGGAGCGGCTTTATACGAAGTCTCCGACCGCCGATTTGCTTGATGAAAAACCTCAGCAATCCGATGAAACAGAGCTCGGCCTGACGTATGATAACATCGACGACTACCTTGAAGGAAAAGCCGTCTCCAGCGAGGTGGCCGAGGCGATCGAAAAACGCTATAAGGCATCCGAGCACAAACGCCAAGTCCCTGCTTCAATGTTTGACGACTGGTGGAAATAGCAAAAAAGAGGCTGACTTCAGCCTCTTTTTTTATTAACAGGCACCCTATATCATTCAAGCTGGATTTGCCATATAATTAAGATATTTGATTCCTTTATGCAAGGAGGAGTAGAAGCTGGAAATGAATGCCGCAATGAGAGATAAGAATATCGTGCTGATCGGGTTTATGGGCGTCGGGAAAACAACCATCGGTCAGCTTCTGTCAAAGAAATTAGACCGCGACTTTATCGATATCGACCAGCAGATTGAAAATGACTTTCAAATGACTATTCCGGAGATGTTTAAACAAAAAGGGGAAGCGTTTTTCAGACAGACTGAAAGAGAATATATTTTTCAGATGTGCGAACATACAATGGGCAGCATCGTATCTTTAGGGGGAGGCGCTTTCCAACAGGAGGACATCAGAAAGAAGTGTCTCGAACACTGCTTTGTCATCTTTCTTGATTTAACATGGGAGAGTTGGAAGCAGCGGATGGATCTCTTGATTGAGAACAGGCCGGTTCTTCATAACCGCTCAATCGAAGAAATGAAACAGCTGTTTAATGAGAGAAAGAGCATGTATGCATTCCACAACTTGAAAGTCGAAACAGATCACCGGTCTGCCGAGGAAACGGCCGACTACATTGTGGAGATGCTGGGGCTTAGCTGATCTTAAACAAACGTTTAATTAAGCTGTTTCTATCGCTGTGTCAATATATTGAGCCAATGATTTGTCTGATCATAGGCTCTTTCGGTCTTGTTTGACCGTTTGGCGTCCCGCCGCCATAAAAACGGGCAGGCCGAAGATACACGGCAGCCACTTCTCTGGATAAGATCTTTTCTGGCTCTGCGACCGCAAAAAAGTCGCTTAATGCCTGAGCAGACACTATAATGTAAATAATAGAAACGATAAACTGGCGGTGCACTTATTATGAAACAGCGAATTCAAGAAGAACTGAAAAACATTGAAGCGACATACGGTGTTAAAATCCTCTATGCGGTTGAATCGGGCAGCAGAGCCTGGGGCTTTCCCTCACAGGACAGTGATTACGATGTCAGATTTATTTATGTCCATCAAAAAGATTGGTATCTGTCAATTGATGCAAAGCGCGATGTGATTGAACTGCCGATTGACGATTCTCTCGATATCAGCGGTTGGGAGCTGACAAAAGCGTTAAGATTGTTTAGGAAATCAAACCCTCCGCTTCTCGAATGGCTTTCCTCGGGAACGGTTTATTATGAAGCCTATTCGCTGGCGGAAAACATGAGGCAGCTGAAAAGCCGCGCCTTTTCTCCAGTCTCCTGCATGTACCATTATCTCAATATGGCATCAGGGAATTTTCGCCACTATCTGCAGCGGGAAGAAGTGAAAATCAAAAAGTATTTTTATGTGCTCCGCCCAATTCTGGCTTGTCAGTGGATTGAAAGCCGCCGGACGGTTCCTCCGATTGAATTTCAGGTTTTGCTTAACGAACTTACGGAAGATGGACCGCTGAAAACGGAAATCCAACAGCTGCTTGAGAGGAAAAAGAAAGGGGAGGAGTTCAATCTTGAACCTCAAAACCCTATCCTCCACGCATTTATTGATCGTGAATTGGAGCGGCTTCAGACGGTTGCCAAAGCATATAAAACAGATCATGAAGATCTGACGCAGGAGCTTGACCGGCTGTTTAGAGAAACGCTAGACGAGGTGTGGGCATAACATAATATTCCCTTTAAGTATTCTTAAAGGGTTTTTTCTTTGCATTCATAGGGAAATGGTTGAGTATAACAGAAAGCGTTTTCAAATAAAGCGGCGCGGAACGGCAGAAAGGGCATTCGCAAAAACGGGTTCGCCGAAAACGCATCCTGTTCTTTACCGAAGTTTCTTCCTGATTCTATTGTCGTATACCATCCAAGTTTTAGGAAGAAAGTTTCTGAAAAAATCCCAGCAGATGTAAAACATTGTGGAAAAACCACAAAAATCGTCAGCTTTTTTGTTTTTTCGAAATATTGTGAATCGACCCTTTGCTCTTATAAAATTAAGAATATAAAGAAATATTTCATGAGATGGCGGGGTGTGATAATGGAAGTGATAACAAGAGACTTTTTCCTATTCTTATCTAAAAGCAGCATCCTGAATCGCCTGGCGAGAAATTGGGGGAGTTCCGTCGCGACCGGAAAAATTATCGGAGGAAAAGATTTTGAAGCTTCAATTCCGATTATTAAGGGGCTGAACGAACAAGGGTTGACTGTCACAGTTGATCATTTGGGCGAATTTGTAGACAGCAGGGAAGTCGCAAGGGAACGCACGCAGGAATGCATTCGGGCCATTCAGCTGATTGCTCAGGAACAGCTTAATTCACATGTTTCATTAAAGATGACGTCACTGGGGCTCGATATTGACCTTGACCTTGTCAGGGATAATATGACCAGCATTCTGGAATGTGCTGAACAGCACAAAGTGATGGTTACAATCGATATGGAAGATGAAGTACGCTGCCAAAAGACGCTTGACCTCTTTAAGGAGTTCAGGCAGAAATACGAGTATGTCAGCACGGTCCTGCAGGCTTACTTGTACCGGACCGAACAGGATTTGGAGGAGCTTAATCCGTATAATCCGTTTTTCCGTCTTGTGAAGGGAGCTTATAAAGAATCGCCACAAGTGGCGTTTCCTGACAAAAAAGATGTGGATGAGAATTACAAAAAGCTCATTAAAAAGCAGCTGCTGAGCGGCCATTACACAGCCATCGCAACTCATGACGACAAGATGATTGATTACACCAAAGAAATTGCGAAAGAGCATCAAATCGGCAAAGACCGCTTCGAATTTCAAATGCTGTACGGGATGCGCAGCAAAACTCAGCTGGAACTGGTGAAGGAAGGCTACAATATGCGTGTGTATCTTCCTTACGGAGACGACTGGTACGGATACTTTATGAGACGGCTTGCCGAACGGCCTGCCAACATCGCTTTTGCGTTTAAAGGCATGACGAAGAAATAAAACGATAAAAAGGGGAGATTAGCATGACAACACCTTACAAACACGAACCATTTACAAATTTCGGGATCGAAGAAAACCGGAAGGCATTCGAAAAAGCTCTGGAAACGGTAAATAACGAATGGCTGGGTCAGTCCTATCCTCTTGTTATCGATGGAGAAAGGTATGAAACGGAAGACAAGATCGTATCGATCAATCCTGCAAACAAAGAAGAAGTTGTAGGCACGGTATCCAAGGCTACTCAGGATCATGCGGAAAAGGCCATTCAGGCGGCTGCGAAAGCGTTTGAAACTTGGAGATACACAGATCCTGAAGAAAGAGCGGCTGTTTTATTCCGCGCGGCTGCCAATGTGCGCCGCAAAAAGCATGAGTTTTCTGCGCTTCTAGTCAAAGAAGCAGGTAAACCTTGGAATGAAGCGGATGCGGATACGGCAGAAGCGATCGATTTTATGGAATACTATGCGCGGCAAATGATTGAGCTTGCGAAAGGAAAGCCGGTTAACAGCCGTGAAGGCGAACGAAATCAATATGTGTACACACCGACTGGTGTAACGGTTGTTATTCCGCCTTGGAACTTCCTGTTCGCGATCATGGCCGGAACGACGGTTGCGCCGATCGTGACAGGAAACACGGTTGTTCTGAAGCCCGCAAGCGCAGCGCCTGTTATTGCTGCCAAGTTCGTTGAAGTGCTTGAAGAAAGCGGACTTCCAAAAGGAGTAGTCAACTTCGTCCCTGGAAGCGGAGCTGAAGTCGGGGATTACCTGGTGGATCATCCGAAAACAAGCATCATTACGTTTACAGGTTCAAGGGAAGTCGGAACGCGCATTTTTGAGCGTGCAGCGAAGGTTCAGCCTGGTCAGACACACTTAAAACAAGTGATTGCTGAAATGGGCGGAAAAGATACGGTCGTCGTTGATGAGGATTGTGACATTGAATTGGCTGCACAATCAATTTTCACATCTGCCTTCGGCTTTGCAGGCCAAAAATGTTCAGCAGGTTCACGGGCTGTCGTGCATGAAAAGGTATATGACGAAGTATTGAAGCGCGTAATCGAAATTACGGAGTCCAAGAAAGTCGGAGAGCCTGACAGCGCGGACGTTTATATGGGACCTGTCATCGACCAGGCATCGTATAATAAAATCATGGACTATATCGAAATCGGAAAAGAAGAAGGCCGCTTAGTCAGCGGAGGAAAAGGCGATGATTCAAAAGGCTACTTCATCGATCCGACGATCTTTGCCGATCTGGATCCGAAAGCCCGGTTAATGCAGGAAGAAATTTTCGGACCTGTTGTTGCTTTCTCAAAAGTCAGCAGCTTTGATGAGGCGCTGGAAGTTGCCAACAACACCGAATACGGCCTGACAGGCGCGGTCATTACTAAAAACCGCGACCATATCAACAGAGCAAAACAAGAATTCCATGTCGGAAATCTGTATTTCAACCGCAACTGTACAGGGGCGATCGTCGGCTACCATCCGTTTGGCGGTTTCAAAATGTCGGGAACTGATTCTAAAGCGGGCGGCCCTGATTATCTTGCGCTTCACATGCAGGCGAAAACGATCAGTGAAACGTTTTAAGGTGTAAGAAAAGGGGTTAAACAGGGGGACGAAGGCAGCCTTTCATAGGCTGCCTTCAAAAAAAGAGAAATTAGTCTAAAAATTTAGATAAACGGCAACTTGGGGGGAGATTCTTATTCAGAACGTACAATTGATCATTTCCATCGTGATTTACATGGTAGGGATGCTTTATATTGGGTATTACGCTTACAAACGGACAGCAAACCTCTCAGACTATATGCTTGGCGGACGGACGCTCGGGCCTGCTGTCACGGCGCTCAGCGCCGGCGCATCAGACATGAGCGGCTGGCTTTTGATGGGGCTGCCGGGCGCCATGTTTGCAACAGGCCTGAGCGGTTCATGGATTGTCATCGGCCTTGTACTCGGTGCATGGGCGAACTGGATTTTTGTGGCGCCGCGCTTGAGGTCATACACCGAGGTAGCAGGCAATTCGATCACCATCCCTGCATTTTTAGAAAACCGCTTTCATGACAAATCAAAGATCCTGCGAATATTTTCCGGAGTCGTCATTATTACCTTTTTTACGTTTTATGTATCATCAGGAATGGTTTCCGGGGGCGTTTTATTTAACAGCATGTTTAATTTGGATTACCATACAGGGCTGTGGCTCATTTCGGGCGTCGTCGTGGCTTACACGCTTTTCGGCGGGTTTTTGGCAGTCAGCTGGACGGACTTTGTCCAAGGTATCATTATGTTTGTCGCGTTAGTTCTTGTTCCGATTGTGACGGTCATTCAGACGGGAGGACCTGGAGAAGCCTTCAGCGAAATCCAGTCGATCGATCCTAACCTCCTCAATATTTTTAAAGGAACGAGTGTCCTTGGCATCATCTCCTTGTTCGCATGGGGCCTCGGCTACTTTGGACAGCCTCACATTATCGTGCGCTTTATGGCGATATCCTCTGTCAAGGAAACGAAGAAAGCGCGCCGGATCGGCATGGGGTGGATGATCTTTTCAAGTGCGGGCGCACTGCTGACCGGATTGCTCGGTATTGCGTATTACTCGAAGAATGGGCTTCACTTGGATGATCCGGAAACGATCTTCATTCAATTGGGGAACATCCTGTTTCACCCTCTGATCACAGGCTTTTTAATCTCGGCGATTTTAGCAGCGGTTATGAGTACAATTTCCTCCCAGCTGCTAGTTACATCAAGTTCTCTAACTGAAGATTTATACAAAACGCTATTTAAACGCTCTGCATCTGACAAAGAACTCGTCTTTTTCGGACGGCTTTCGGTTCTGGCGGTTTCCATTGTCGGACTCTGTCTCGCCTGGACAAAAAACAATACGATTCTCGGTCTTGTCAGCTATGCTTGGGCGGGTTTCGGCGCGTCGTTCGGCCCAGTGATCATCTTAAGTTTGTTTTGGAAGAGGATGACAAAATGGGGGGCGCTTGCCGGAATGGTTGCCGGAGCAGTTACCGTTATCATTTGGGCGGAAGCCGGACTTTCCGATGTTCTTTATGAAATGATTCCGGGCTTTGCCGCCAGCTTGCTGTTTGTGTTTGTCGTCAGTCTATTGACATCAAAACCGGAGCAGCAGGTGCTTGATGAATTCGAGCAATACAAACAAACACTGCAACGATGATGGAGATGGGGAACCATTCTCCGTCTCTCTTTTTATAGGCCTTCTCCCCCCTTCTAACAGGGGATTGATCCCATTTTTTTAAAAGTCGCATATAAGTCTATACAAGAGTGTAAAGGAGAAGTATGATTAAGTTAAAAACGAGTAGGAGAAAGGATATGGAAGAGCTATTAGAACAAGTTGTTTCTCTTTCAAACATTAATGAGATCATTGACTTTATCAGCGGCGAGCTGAAAAAGCCGGTCATACTGGAAAGCGCAGATTTTTTCTTATTAGCTTATAACTCCTATTATATTAACCATTTTGATGCAGCAAACCAGCAAACGATTTTCTCCAAAAAATGTCCGCTGCCGATCTTTGAAAAGTTCGTCGAAGAAGGCATTATTGATCAATTGAAAACGATTCCGACTCCTTTTAGGGTAAAACAGATTGAAGAAATCGGGTTAAACCAGCGGGTTGTCGTCAGCGCCAAGTATAAAGACGAAATTATGGGCTATATCTGGGTGCAGGAGATTGAAGACGACCTGTCTGATGAAGAGCTTGATTTCTTATACAAAGCATCCTTTCATGTCGGGAAGATCATTTATAAGAAAAAACGCCTCAAACAAGAAAAAGAAGAACAGGCGGAAGAGCTTTACAAAAAGGCAATTAACGATCAGTTTCAAACGGAAAAAGAGCTGAAAGCCGCCGCCGATAAGGCGAGCGTTGTCCTGCCGGCCGTGTTTACCGTCATGGTGCTTCAAGTCGTTGACGGGGAGGATGAACTGCTCGAGGATCTGAAGGAAACGATTCGGTCTTATTTAAACCTGAAAGATAATATCAGTCACGTATTGGAGGATCATTCGAATATCGCCATCATTGTCGGCAGTGTGTCGCGCAAGCGTTCCGCGCTGGCTGCGGCCTCAGAACTGATCAACCGTCTGTTGACCCATTTGCGCTCGCAAATGCTGCCTCTTATTTTAATCGGGGTCGGCAATGAGTACAGCAGCCCGCTGTCCCTTGGCAGAAGCTACAGAGAGGCGCTCCAAGTGACGAAAGCAGCGGAAATCACGGGAAGCCAGGAACACATTCCCTATGAATACCAAAAGCTCGGGCTTTTCAGGTATCTTGATCAAATCGCCGCAAAAAACGATCATCTGCAATATTTAAACCCGGACCTTCAGCTGCTGAAAGAAAAAGATAAAGAAAGCCACACCGAATTTTTGAGAACGCTTGAAATTTATCTCGTCAACAACTGCAAGGTCAAGCCATCCGCAGAACAGCTGTTTATCCACCAAAACACGCTCAACTACCGTATCAAACAAATATTGGAAATGACATCGATCGATCTCAATGATTTTAATACTAGATGTCAATTGTTTATCGATTTAATGCTGATGAAGAAAGCAGGCTACAAATCGTAAACAGAAAAAGAAAAGCCGGTGCATGAAGTGCCGGCTTTTAATATGTCCGATAAACGTAAGGATCTTTCGGCTCTTTTATAGGAGACCAATCCTTCACCTTCATCACAGGAATCGTAGATTTGAAAGGCTGATAGTATTCGGAAGACAGCGTTCCTTTTACATGGAGCCACTGATCGTCTTTAATATTCGTATGTTCAGGGAATTCGACCAGCATACCGTAGACTCCCGAGTCGGCGATGCAATGAATGATTCCGAAGCGGAGAACAAACAGCTGTTTATCATTGATCGCTTCCCCTTTAAAGGCAAAACCGTCGAATTCGATCGTTCGGTCAAGGAATTCTCCCGGATATTGATAGATCGTTTCCATGCCCTTCAAAAAATCATCGTCTTTTAATGAAATATGCTGTTTTCCTTTATAATTTTTCAGCGCTTTATTCATCAATTCATCGTACCCTTCCTCGCCGTAGTAGATGCTTGTATCAGGGCGCAGGTACTGGGTTTGGGCATAATGCTCCGGCTGTTCGATCGCTTTGAACGAGAAGCCCTTCGACTTGACGATATTGGAATCAAGCGTCGCTGCCGGCAGAAAAAGTCCGGTGCATAAAGGGAAGATGAACACGAAATAAATGAACATCCTTTTCAGAAAAGGCTTATCTTTTTCATGATCGTGATCATGGCCGCATCCGCAGTCGCGGTCACATCCTTTTTCGTCTGAGCCTTTCATATAAATGTAGAATTGCACCGCTGTCAAAATGGACAGAAGAAAAATAGCGATGTATGAAAGGTAAGCATATTTCATATTAATATATTTTGTCAGATTGCCGGATGCATGAAGATGAAAAAAGAAAAACGTAAACAACATTAAAATGAATGTGCGAAACATGTTCTCACCCCTTTACCAACAGTGATCCGGCTAAGACAATAACGGCGATGTAGGCGATTAAGACAAACACAAAGCGTTTTTTAAAGATGCCGAGCATCATCAGCAGATTTTTGATGTCCACCATCGCCCCGAATACAAGAAAGGCGATAAGTGAGCCGAGTGAAAACGTACTGCTGAAAGAAGAAGCAATAAAAGCGTCGACCTCTGAACAAAGGGACAGCACAAATGACAGCACCATCATAACAAGGGAGGAAGATACATCATTCTGCCCGATCGCCAAAAGGGTAGATGTTTTAATATACGTCTGCATTGCCGCTGCGACAAATGCGCCGATGATCAAATATTTTCCGACTGAGAAAAACTCGTCAACTGCATGGCGGAGCGTCCCGCCGAGCTTTTGCAGGAAAGACTGGTTCACATGGGCATGGTGGTGATGGCCGCGTGTCCCGTTCTCGATCAGCTGATTCCCTTTAAATTGATAAGAGATGATCAGCCCGGCAATGAGAGACACCGCAATCGCCAACCCGCCGCGATAGAACACAACATCCCATTTGTTCCCGAAAGCGATGAATGTCGAGAATAACACAATCGGATTGATGATCGGGGCCGTCAGCATGAAGGCGACCGCTGCGTGAAGCGGTACGCCCTTTAAAAGCAGCCTGCGGGCAATCGGAACGATGCCGCACTCGCAAGCCGGAAACAATACCCCGGCAAATGTCCCTGACAAAACGGCGAGAAATCGGTTTTGCGGGATGATTTTCGCCATCATCTCCTCCGTCACAAACATTTGAATCAAACCTGATATAAAAACCCCGATCAAAACGAACGGAATCGCTTCTATTAATATACTGATAAATATTGAGTTCAGCTGCAGAAAGGATTGTGAAGCCACAAAAAAACCTCCGCGCAAATGCATATTTTTAGTTTCAATCTAGCATTATAACATAAATTGAAAAAGCGGTTTTGTGCGGCGGGGTCAGATAATGGGAGGAGCAGAAGTGACAGAATCAATACATATAAAATCCATACACAGCCTTGAAGGGGAATGTTATGATAAGAATATTCAAAAAATGAAAAGAAGAGGGGAAAGACAAGATGCAGCAGCCTTATGATATGCCGCTAGAACAGCTTTACCAGTATAAACCGGAACGGACGGCACCGGCTGATTTTGAAGAGTTCTGGAAGGGTTCATTGGAGGAATTGTCAAATATAAAAGCGGAGCCTGAGCTTGAACCGCATGAATATCCGGCTGACGGGGTAAAAGTCTACTGGCTTACATACAGAAGCACCGGGGGAGCGCGAATCAAAGGCTGGTATGCAGTACCCGACCGCCAAGGGCCGCATCCTGCGATCGTCAAATATCACGGCTATAACGCCAGCTATGACGGAGACATTCATGATATTGTCAATTGGGCTCTTCACGGTTATGCGGCATTCGGTATGCTGGTCCGCGGGCAGAGCAGCAGTGAAGATACAGAGACCTCTCAACACGGACATGTACCCGGCTGGATGACAAAAGGAATCCTCGATCCGAAAACATATTACTACAGAGGGGTCTATTTAGATGCCGTACGAGCAGTCGAAGTGGTCAGCGGTTTTGCTGAAGTCGATGAAAAGCGGATCGGAGTGATCGGGGCAAGCCAAGGAGGCGGGCTGGCTGTCGCGGTTTCGGCGCTGTCCGATATTCCAAAAGCAGCCGTGTCCGAATACCCTTATTTAAGCAATTTTCAACGAGCGATCGATATAGCGATCGACCAGCCTTATCTCGAAATCAACTCCTTTTTCAGAAGAAACACCAGCCCGAATATTGAACAGGCGGCTATGCGGACCCTGTCTTATTTTGATATCATGAACCTTGCCCAAGCGGTCAAAGCGCCCGTTCTCATGTCGATCGGACTGGTTGACACCATCACACCGCCATCCACCGTCTTTGCGGCTTACAATCACTTGAAAACGGATAAAGAAATAAAAGTGTACCGCTATTTTGGACACGAATACATCCCGCCGTTCCAAACCGAAAAGCTGGCGTTTTTGAGAAAGCACCTGAAATGAATAAAAGCGAACACCCGGTAAAGCCGGGTTTTTTTATGTCTTGATTTAAGAATATATCGTATTATAAGATATAATTAGAGAGGGTGATGAAAGTGAATACGGAGAAAATCATAGAAATGATGAATCAGGACTGGACGGATATTTACTACCATCTGCACACAAAGCATGATGATCATTTGTCTCACCACGCGGTTCGAATGCTTCAGCATATCGAAAAAAACCGCTTGGTGACCATTGGTCATTTAGCAAAATTATTGGATGTCTCTCATAATACGGCATCAGAACATGTGAAAAGACTGATACAAAAAGGACTTGTACAGAAAAACCGGGACAGCAGCGATGAACGCAAAGTCTACGTCACGTTAACGCCTGAAGGTGAAGAAGCAGTGAAACGGCATACGAGACTTCATCCGAAAAAACTGCAAAAGGTGTTGGAGCAATTAAATGAAGAAGAAGTCGAAATGATTAAAACAGCATTTTCCTTGTTGAGCCGGGAGGCAAAATCATGTTTTTAATAGTGAAAATCGGGGTTTCTGCAATATTGATCGCCATTATAACCGAAATTGCACGAAAATCGCCTGAAATGGGTGGAATGATTGCGGCATTGCCTCTTGTCAGTCTGCTGAGTTTATTTTGGCTTAGTGTACAAGGGGAATCTTTAAAGCATTTAAGCCAATTCGCGAAAGGCGTGCTATGGGGGTTTCCCGCCACGGCGGTTCTCCTTTTGATCGTGGTTTTGAGTTTAAAAGCATCATTTCCGGTTGTCATTTCTGTTGTGTTTGGAGTATGCGGATGGGGCGGGTGTTTAATGCTGCAAAAGGCTCTCATCCATGCGATATTCGGGTGAAGGGGAATGGAATAAGAAGCCGCTTGTGCTGCCGCACAAGCGGCTGAAACGATCAGGGAGCGGCATACCCCCCTGTATGAGACTGTCACGTATAAAGCTTGGAGTAATAAATCATCCTCGCCGGAAAAGGAACGTCTCTGTATGGCCCCTCGGGCGGGATGGATGTCGACAGAAATCGGAAATAATGGCTCCCGAGTATTTTTAAGTTTATCGGATAAGTCTGGACGGTTTCAGGAGCGAGTTCATAGGAGAATGCTTGAGCTTTAGATTGACTGACCATGAACTTTTGATATTCCCCGTTTTCAAAGCAATATAAATAGCCCTTTAAATGATGCGCTTCCTGGTTGACCAAAGAGATATACAGATCTTCTCGGCCGTTTTTTTCAACCGGGTTTCCTGCTTTGTCAGACAAGTAAATCAATCTTGTTTGAGATGGGCTGCCGCTGTTCATTTGACAGTTAACAGGTTCAATGCAAGCAGGATGAGTCGAGAGCCGGTCAGAATGCGGGGCATGTGAAATCAATTCAAAATAGTAGGGTGCTACATCGTCGGCATCCCGATTCCATTTGCAATCGTGCTCTGCCTTTGGGTCGAACATGAAGGACTGGGTGATGATATAAACGATGTGTCTGCCCGCAGGAACATGCTGGAGCCTGATTTTGATTTCCTTGGACGAATGAGCGGGAACGATGGATGGAAAGGTTTGCGAGGGCCGGTCATTTCCTTCAAAGAAAACGGATATATGGATGCGGTCTTCGGCATTCGTATGGTTGCAGCAGACGTATGATGCTTGGAAATGGCCTGATGGATCGGTTTGATAGCTTAATTTGTTTCTGTCGATCGTATAAAGGTGATCTGCGTGAAAATAAGTCGATCTGAGGATATGGATAATACCGCCTCCGTTTCACAGTATGGAAAGCCGCCGGAGCACCCGGCAGCTTCTTGCTATTTTTTGATATAAACCTCTGTCCGCTTCTCCAGGAAATCCTGGAGCAAAGCGATCGCCGAGCAAACGGCCCAGTAAATCAAGGCAACTAAAATATACATCGTCATATAGTCGAACTCCCGTCCGCCTACGATTTTAGCCTGTTGAAACAATTCAGGCACGGTGATCATGGCGGCGAGGGAAGACGCTTTAACGAGATCAAGCATTACGTTTGCAAGAGGCGGGAGTGCAATTCTAACCGATTGAGGGACAATCACGTGGCACATCGTCTGCCAGTAGGAAAAGCCGATCGATTTTGCAGCGTCCCACTGCCCTCTGTCAACGGACGACATTGCCGAGCGGATAATCTCGGCAATGTATGCGGCGCTGTTCATGCTGAAGCCGATTAAGGCAGCAGTCAAAGCCGTAAATTGGATTCCGATATAAGGAAAGCCAAAATAAAGAATAAATAGAATGACAAGGATCGGAACGCCTCTCATAAACGAAATATAGATTCTTGCCGGCCAACGAAGCAAAGAGATCTCCGACATGCGCCCAAGCGCGATGAAAAAACCGAGAATTAAACCGGCAAACATGCTCGCAAATGAAATAAAAAGCGTATTCCATATGCCTTGCATCACATAAGGAAACGATTTCGCAGCCAATTCTGCATTAAAAATATACTCCCATTGAATAGAGCCCAATTGACATCCCTCTATTTATTCACATCGACATCGACAAAGTCGATATCCTGCTTTTTCGAAACATCGGCACCGCCGAAAAACTTTTTCGAAATCTTTTTGATTGTGCCGTCCTTCAGCATTTCGTCAATCGTTTTGTCGAATTGTTTTTTTAGTTCTGCGTTTCCTTTTTTCATGATCATGCCTTGCTGATGCGGATAGTATTTAAGATCGGGATGAATAGTCAGATCCAGATCAGGCATTGCGGCGAGCGCGAGTTTTTGAAGGTAGTAGTCGTTTAAGATGACATCGGTTCTTCCATTCGCTACATCCTTTAAAAATTGGTCATTTGTTGCGTTGTCGTAAATGACTTCCTCAGCTCCGTATTGGCGCGCGATATCCATGTAAACTGTCGTAGCTGCGCCAGCGGCTTTCTTTCCCTTTAAATCTTCAAGCGTGTGGATGCCTGATAGATCTTTTTTGCGGACGATAGCCGTTCCGAATGAATATTTATAAGGCATAGAGAACAAAAACTTTTCTTTGCGGTCGTCGGTCATTGTAATATCGTTGGCAGCAGCATCCACTTGTCCGCTCCCGACCGCCGTCAGCATGCCGTCAAAGCCCATTTCTTTAAATTCGACATCCAGGTCGAGCCGTTTAGCCGCTTCACGGATGACTTCCACTTCGTAGCCGGTCAGCTTGTCTTTGCCGGAATCAGTGTCATGATATGAAGTAGGATAAAGGGTTCCCGAAGTCGCCACAACGATCTTCCCTTTTTCCTTTATCTCATCCCAGGCTGTTTTTTGATTTTCAGCCTTATTTTGAGTAGTGCTGCATGCAGCTGTTATAAGAGCGAGCGCTAACACCGTTATCAACAATGTAATGCGCTTATACGTATGCAATTTATTCACTTAAAAAATCCTCCTATTCCTTTAGTCAAGTAAACCATAGCACTGAAGTAGGGATTAGGCAATAAGATAATTAGTATTGGGAAAAAATAAAATAATTGATAGTGCAACCTGCTTTACTTTTTAAGGTGAAAGATGGAATCATAAAGATATTGGTAAATTGAAACACAAGGAGGATAAGAAAAGATGAAAAATATTTTAATCATCAACGGACATGAAGCCTATCCCCATGCAAGAGGACAGCTTAATCACACTATTTTTACAGCGTTGGCGGACAAGCTGGGTGAAAAATATGAAGTGAAAAAAACAGTGGTGGCAGACGGATATCAAATCCCTGAGGAGCACGAGAAATTCAAGTGGGCTGATGCTGTTATTTATCAGACGCCTGTTTACTGGTTCAGTGTTCCTGCTTTATTTAAAAAATATATTGATGAAATTTATGAGTACGGGCTTTTTTATCAAGGGTCTGAAGACTACGGCAGAGGCGGGCTGTTTACAGACAAAAAGTATATGTTTTCAACCACATGGAACGCGCCCAAGGATGTATTCTCCAAAGAGGGGACATTCTTCGAAGGTAAAAGCCTTGATGAAGCGCTCTTTCATTTGCACAAAATGCAGGAATTCGTCGGCATGAAGCCTTTAAAAACATTCTCTGTTCATGATGTCATCAGCAATCCGCAAGTAGATCAATATTTAGCTGATTTGGACGCCCATTTAAAAGAAGTATTTTCGATTTAAGTCAAGAGGTTTGTGCTCAGGCGCAAACCTCTTTTTTCGTTATCCTCTAAGAAAACGTGATACAGTTGAGTAAAAGCAAAGCAGGGGTTGCTCGCATGTTTTTAAAAAAGCTGACTTTACTTCGGGAAAAAGTTCCTTCTTATGCAAAATATCCATTTTCAATTCCTGCTATTCAACATTTAAAAGAACTGACGTTTCAAAAAAACGTAACATTTTTTGTGGGGGAAAACGGATCAGGCAAATCGACGCTGCTTGAAGCAATCGCAGATAAATGCGAATTTAACACGGCTGGCGGGGGAAGAAATAATACATATGAAGTGTACGGTTCCGGTTCGGATTTGGGAGACTATATCAGATTGTCATGGCTTCCTAAAGTAACAAACGGCTTTTTTCTGCGCGCCGAATCTTTTTATCATTTTGCTACTCATATTGATGAAGTAGACATCACCGGTTTTCGAGGCTACGGAGGCAGATCTCTTCACGAGCAATCACACGGTGAATCTTTTTTATCGCTTTTCAAACATCGTTTTAAAGAGAAGGGAATCTATCTTCTCGATGAGCCTGAAGCTGCTTTATCCCCGGCAAGACAGCTGGCATTTTTGAAAATTCTTCATGATTTGACGAAATCAAACCAAGCTCAGTTTATTATCGCCTCTCACTCCCCCATTTTATTAGGGTATCCGGAAGCCGACATCTTCAGTTTTGATGGTGAACAAATCACTGAAGTGAACTATGAGGATACGGATCATTACACCTTAACCAAGTATTTTCTTCAGCACCGGGAAAAGCTTCTGGCGGAGCTGTTTTTAGATGATGTTTGATCTGAAACGCGTTTCATAGGATATGATAAAGTGCATCCGGATCAAAATACGAAACAGGAGTTGAGCAATATGATTCATCAGCAATTACGCCCATTTCCAAACCATTTCCTATGGGGATCAGCTTCAGCAGCCTATCAGATCGAAGGGGCCTGGAAGGAAGACGGCAAAGGCCTCTCGGTTTGGGATGTGTTCACAAAGATTCCCGGCAAAACGTTTAAAGGAAGCAATGGAGACATTGCGGTCGACCATTACCACCGTTTTAAAGAAGATGTTGCTTTAATGGCCGAGATGGGGTTAAAAGCATACCGTTTTTCAGTCAGCTGGCCGAGGATTTTTCCCCAAGGCAGGGGAGAAGTCAATGAAGCGGGCTTGAGATTTTACGATGACTTGATTAATGAGCTCCTTGCTCATGATATTGAACCCGTTTTGACGCTTTATCATTGGGATCTTCCCCAGGCTTTAATGGATGAATACGGCGGCTTTGAATCCAGAAGGATTATAGAGGATTTCAATACGTATTGCGTTACGCTCTATAAGCGGTATGGGGACAGGGTCAAATATTGGGTGTCCCTTAACGAGCAAAATTACAATTTTAATCATGCCTTTATCACAGCGATGCATCCTCCGGGTGTGAAGGACAGGAAACGCTTCTATGAGGCTAACCATATTGCATTTCTGGCGAATGCAAAGGCAATCGATTCTTTTCGCCGGTATGTTCCCGATGGAAAAATCGGACCGAGTTTTGCTTATTCGCCTGCATATCCGCTCTCCAGCCGTCCGGATGATATCCTCGCTTTCGAAAATGCTGAGGAATTTACAAATTATTGGTGGCTTGATGTGTATTGCCGGGGAACATATCCGGGCATTCCTTTGAAATATCTGAAGGAAAAAGGCTGGGCGCCGACAATTGAGGAGGGGGATATGGAGCTTTTAGCAAAAGGAAAACCTGATTTCGTCGGTGTGAATTATTATCAAACCATCACATATGAAATGAATCCTCTAGACGGAGTAGCGGAAGGAAAGATGAATACGACCGGCCAAAAGGGCAGCAACCAGGAAACAGGTATGCCCGGTTTATACAAAACAAAGAGGAATCCTCATCTTGAGACATCGAATTGGGATTGGGCCATTGACCCGATCGGTCTAAGAATCGGGCTTCGCAGGATTTCCAGCCGCTACGGGCTTCCGCTTTTCATAACGGAAAACGGGCTTGGGGAATTCGATAAGGTTGAAAATGACGGCACAATTCATGATGATTACAGAATTGCCTACTTGCGTGCGCATCTTGAACAGTGCAGACAGGCTTTAAACGACGGAGTCGATTTAATCGGCTACTGCAGCTGGTCTTTTACAGATTTATTGAGCTGGCTGAACGGCTACCAGAAGAGATACGGTTTCGTTTATATTAATCGTGATGAAGAGAATGTAAAGGACTTGAAGAGGATTAAAAAAGACAGCTTTTACTGGTACCAAAATGTCATTCAGACAAACGGGGAAGAGCTTTAGGAGAAGGGCGCCGGTGACACCGGCGCCTTTATTCTTTGATCAGGCCTGTTTAAAATCGAGAATATAGGTGATCTTCGCAGTGCTGCTTTGATCAGGCATAATCGTATAGCATGTCAGCTGATAGACGCCTTGCGGGATGTCGCATGACAATTTCTTGGATAGGACGCTTGCAATTTCGACCCCGCCATGAAGCACGTCGAAAGAAACGGTGACGCGCCTGTTAAAGGAGGGAACCTGTTCCTGGACATTCAAACGAACTTCTACTAATGATGCCGTATTATCGAGAGCTTCAAACGAGACCGCGTGTTCTCCCGCTGTGTAGCCTCTTTTAATATCCTCGTCTGTCCAATCCATAACGGGCGGCTTTCCGCCTTTTTGATAAACGGTAAACTGATGGTATGACATCGTCATTTCTTCTGCTTCCCACTTTTTGATCAAAGAACGTACCTCCAGTGTTATTTAATCTTGAAAAGTATTTTCGTGCCGTCCGGATAATCGCTTACCTGATTGCCCACCCAAGATCCTGCTCCACGGTTATCAGAAGGACTGATATACTCGACGGAAGCACCTGTTCCGCCTTCTTCGCACATGGCCATCGGCCACTCGTCGCGGTCATAGCCCGATTTGGAAGGAACATCTTTTAACGATTCCTTTCGGCGTTCGTCGGCTCCGTCCCTGTCGATCGTACAGATTTTAGAATGCCCTTTCTTGATGGCCTTTCGAATGTGCGCGCCTGTTTCAGGATAGCGGTCCGACGGGAAAATCAGCACTTCATCATAGTCTGAGCCGTTTTGCCGGCCTGAAGGCTGGTGTTCTGAAGTGAAAAAATCGCCGGATATAATGCCGATGATCACGACGGCGACGGCGAGCAAGGTGATCAGCAAAGATTTAATTTTGTCCATTCGTGTTGTCCTGCTTTCTTATAAGTTGAATCACTCAGCCGCAGCGGGCCGGAAGTAAATACAACTTTATTATCGTAAAAATGATTTGAGAAATAAAGGGGAGATTAATAGGTTTTTCCTCCTGAAAAGCTGAATTTTAGTCTATCATATCGCCTTTTTTTAAAATTTTGCCGGTTCGTTTAGAAGGTTTTAGAGGTTCAAAATTTAAATTTCTCATATGGAAGAAAAACTTTCGAGCCCCCCTTATCAAGCTTTCCTGCGCGAATGATATGAAATACAAGACAGAAAAGGAGCTGACTGAGTTGCTTCGTAAGCTATTGAAGGCACTTCAAAACGGTAAAAACCGACGATACAGCAGCAGTGACTACGGACGGAAATCATACAAAAAATACAGCAGCAGCGATTATAAAAGAAAAGGGTACGGTCATCACCATTACAAAAGAAAGCATAAGAAATTTTTCGGCAGCAGCTAAATCGCGTGAAAACATTGATGAGATGGCTGTTTGACCGCCCGCTCAAAAAAGGAACCGTCTTGGAGGGGAGATATCGAATCAACCGTGTGCTCGGGATGGGCAGCTACGGTATCACATATCTTGCCGAAGAACTTGGGAGATCCGGTTTCCGCGTCATCAAGCAGCAGAGAAAGACAAAAGCATGGACATCAGCCGGCCGGAGGTCTTTCAACCGCGAGGCTGAAATTTTGCGGGAATTGGATCTGCCTGCCGCGCCCCGTATATATGAGGTGCTTCAAGCGGCCGGCGAGCGGTTTATCGTAATGGAATATATCGAAGGAAAAACCTTTGAAGATTTGCTCTTTTATGATGGACATGTCTTTGATGAACAGCAAACGATCAGCATATTGAAGGAAGTGCTTCACAGCGTTTCATTTCTTCACAGGAGAGGGATTATTCACCGCGATTTGAGGATTCCCAATTTGATTGTGAGCGGAGGAACGATCCGCATTATAGATTTCGGACTAGCATGCCATCTGACTGAAAGAGAACGTGTTGATGACCGGCACCCGGAAAAAAGGCTGATGCGTGCTGTTTCCGTCAAAAGTGACTTTTATGCGCTGGGACATTTCGCATTGTTTCTCCTGTACTCCGAGTTTACTCCGTCCGGCGAGGAAGAAAAAAGCTGGGAAGAAGAACTCTGCCTATCGTCCGGGTTTACATCCGTTCTGAGGAAGATGTTGCAAATTGATCAGCCGTATGAGCGTGCAGAAGATATTATCGGCGACTTGACTTCCTGTACGGCGAAAAAGATGAAGCAGCCGTTTTAACGACAGCCCAGCGTGTCGACAAACCCTCGCAGTCGTTGTCAGGCCTGCTAAGTCGGTCTGACGAATAGAAGGAGGATCGGGAGGCTGACGTTCTGAGGGTCACGCTGAAAGGATGACAAAATCCCAAAACTAAAAGTCGTTTTGGGATTTTGTCAACGCGAGAAGATTAATTTTTGTCCCCAATTTCAACTTAAATCGTTTGCTCTTCACTGCATTCCCCTTTTTGTTTCACCAGTAAATACATATCGGTTAAGACGGAGACGTTTTGACAAGATGAACAAAAAACCCCGTTGTGAAAACGGGGTTTTAAACAATTTGAAAGCCTAAAGTTCCTCTGCTTTTTCGGCTTTTTTTGTTTCATACTGTTTTTGTTTATTTGCGATGTAGCTTCTGGCCTCTTGATGCATACGCTGTTTCAGTTTGTAGACTTCGCTGTTTTGATAGATATGTGAATTGTAGTTTAGCGGAGATGCATTTTTCCCTTTTCCTGTTGCGTCGATCAAGGCGGAGTAGTCGGACTGGATCATTTGCTGAATTTGCTCAGAGGCCGAGTATTCTCTTTTGAGCAGCCCGTCAAGATCCTCGACAGCTTTAATCGTGTCTTTTCTGTTTTGGTTTGCAGCATCGAGCTGCTGTTTGATTTCATCGGAAGAGAATGGCTGTAGCGATATTAAATCATCAATCTGTCCTAAAATATTCGACAGTTCTTGTTGCTGTGCAGAGACCATGTTTTGAGAGTGAATGTGGACATTTGCAAGCTCCTGTTCAAGAAATTGAACATCAACGAATGTGTCCTCTGAAAGTCCGGCATTTTCGGCCGCAGCAGATACACCATTCAGAAACTGAATCTGCATATCAGCTAAATCCAGCCAGCCGTCTACGATCCCTGATTGGTCTCTGTAAAACGCTTTAATGGCATCAGCGCCTTTTCCTTGGAACTCATCAAGTTCTGTGACGCTGTTTAACGATTGTTTTAAGCTGACGAGCTGTTCTCTCAAGTTTTTATATTCATCAGATCTTTGCTTCATAGCTGATAATAGGGTTTCCGCTTCGTAGACTTTCATTGGAAATCTGCCCTTCCTGCGACTTATATAGTACAGAGTGTACCACTTTGTCACAGGGGATTGGGCAATAAATCCTGAATATCCATGAAAATGAATCTTTGTGATCAAATTTGTAAGCTCTTTAGGCTTTTTGTCGTGATAGGAGACTTTTGATTTAATAGTTAATTAGTCCCTTTTATGGCGGAGTTGTGTCGTCGGACTGAAGAAAAGCAGACAACTAAAAATGTGAAATACTGTGAACAACACAATTGAAAATGTGATGATATGGTATCTTAAAATTAAATATTAAATAAAAAAGACTCGGAATATTGTAATTAAACATAATTGACTACTTTCTCATGCTTGATTAGTATAATAGTAAAATATTTTTAAAAAAGGATATTTTTAAAAGGGGGGATCAGGATTGAATGAAGAAGGTTACCGGCTTGGAATTGATATTGGAGGAACTTTTACCGATCTTACATTGTTAAACCAGGCGGACGGGAGCATGACCGCAGTTAAAACGCCGACCGTTCCCGAAGATCCGGCCCAAGGGATCATCAACGGTTTGGCTCTCTTGAAGACCCAGGGTGTTCACCCTTCAGAAATTCATCACTTCGTACACGGCATGACAATCGGTTTGAACACATTATTACAACGCAAAGGGGCTGATATTGCTTTATTCGTAACCGAAGGTTTCCGTGATATTCTTTCGCTTCAACGCCTCCGGCTTCCGATACCGTACGATTTTAGATCGAGAATGCCGGAGCCCCTTATTCCCCGGAAAAACGTGTTTCCCATTCAAGAAAGAATGCTTTATGACGGCTCTGAAAAGCTGCCGCTCCATAAGGAAGAGATCGATGAGGCGGTTGGACAAGTTTTAAGAAAAGGATTAAAAGGAATCGTTGTTTCTTTTTTGCACAGCTATCGGAATCCGCTTCATGAACGCCAGGCTGCAGAACGGATCAGACAAATAGCACCTGAGCTTGAGGTTGCAACGTCTGCGGAGCTTTGGCCGCAAATGAGGGAATACGAACGGACGGTTATGGCCGTCGCAAACCTATACATCAAACCGAATGTCCATCACTACTTTCGAACGCTGAAAGAGAGGCTCGCCCTGGAAGGAATTTCAGCGCAGCCGTTTATCACCCAGTCTAACGGAGGACTGATGGACATTGAATCGGCTGCCGAGGCACCTGTCAAAACGCTTTTTTCCGGACCGGCAGCAGGGGTCATCGGTGCCATCAGAACGGCGGAAACCGCCGAAGAGGCGAATATCATCACATTTGATGTCGGAGGAACTAGCGCGGATATTTCGATTGTTGAAGAAGGGGAGCCGACTTTTACACAGTCAAATCAAATCTCTGGATTTCCGATTACGATTCCGTCTGTAGCGATGTATTCGATCGGTGCTGGCGGAGGGTCGGTGGCATGGATTGACAGCGGCGGTCTCTTGAAAGTAGGACCGGAGTCAGTTGGATCTGATCCGGGGCCGGCTTGTTACGGAAAAGGAACAAAGGCCGCACTTACAGATGCGTTTCTTATATGTCATTATTTAAATCCAAACCGGTTTGCATCAGGAAATATGAAACTGTACCGGGAAAGATCCGAAAAAGCGCTCCTCCCGGTTGCCGAATATTTAGGCACAGATGTGGAGCAGGCCGCGGATCAGATGATTCAGGTTGCGCTTGCCAATATGTACACGGAACTAAGCAATGTTATGGAGCAAAACGGGTTTGACCCGCGTGAATTCAGCCTCATGGCCTTTGGAGGCGCAGGACCGGTCACTGCTAATTTTTTAGCTGAGGAAATTCAGGCCAAAAATGTGCTGATCCCGCCGCATCCGGGAACCTTGTCCGCTTTGGGCGCACTGACGGCGGATTTTATTTATGATGCTGTATGTTCAAGACAGGTGCTGCTTGAACAAATAAAAACGGCCGAGTTAAAAGCGGAGTTTGTAAGGCTGCAAGAGCAAGCGGAAACATGGCTGCGGAAACAGCAGGCGGAGATGCTGCCGGAAACCTCTCTTCTTTACTTGCTTGATGCCCGTTATAAAGGTCAGGCATACGAAATTGAGCTCCTTGTTTCACCGGAATGCCTGGAAGGCAAAAGCACGAGTGAAATCGCGGACTCCTTTCACCTCTTACATGAAAAGCAATATGGACACAGCGATGAGAAAGCAAGCATTGAGTTGATGAATATACGCGTCCGCATCATAGGCAAGACACCGAAGCCGCCAGGCGGTAAAGGAGGCCGAAGTGATCTGCCCGAGGCTGAACCGGTCAGCCAAAGAAAGATCATCATAAAAGGCGGTACATATCAAACCGCTGTATACCAACGTTCAGATTTAAGTTGCGGTCAGAGAATAAATGGGCCGGCCATTGTTGAGCAAGATGATACAACGACGCTGATTTTGCCAAATTGGAGCGGAAAAACTGATCATGCCGGAAATTTGATCATTGAACGGAAGGAGAGCTGACCATGCGCACAGATCCTGCCCGGCTGGAAATGATGAGAAGCTACTTTAACGCGATAGCCGCGGGAATGGGACACGTTATTGAACGGACGTCCTTTACCACATTTGTAAAAGAGTCAGCTGATTTCGCTACTGCGCTTGCGACGCCGGAAGGGGAGTTTTTCGTTTATCCGAAAACGGTCGGCGTCACGATTTTTTTAGGCCTTTCATTAAAACGGATCATCGAAGAAAGCGGCCCATTTGAACCGGGAGACATTATCCTCACAAATGATCCCTATACAACGGACGGATTAGCGACCCACTTGCCTGATATACATGTAGTGAAGCCGATTTTCATGGAGGGCGAGGTCATCAGTTACGCGTGGTGTTTTGTCCATTGCAGCGATGTCGGCGGCCTTGTTCCGGCAAGCATTTCGCCGACAGCGACAGACATCCATCAGGAAGGCCTGAGGATACCGCCGGTGAGAATTTACAAAGCGGGAAGAGAAAATCGCGATATATTGAATGTGCTGCGGGCAAACAGCAGGGTTCCCGACTTAAATGAAGGGGATATTCATGCGATGGTGGCCGCGGTCAATACGGCGGAGAACCGATTGACAGAGATGGTCGGCAAGTTTGGAAAAGAAGCGGTCCAACAAGGAATGGATGATTTGCTCGAACAAGCAGCGATGAGAGCCGGCCGGGTTATCAGCGGGATTCCGGAAGGCACATACAGTTTTTCAGACTATCTTGATGACGATATGATTTCTGACGTTCCGATCCGCTTAGCTGTTACGGCAAACGTCTCCGGAGGGGAAATCACATTGGACTTTTCAGACTGTGATCCCCAGGTGAAAACCGCATTTAACCTTGTCACTAATGGAAGCAAACATTCATTTCTATTTCAGGGCCTGATCAACTTTATCATAAGTGAAGACCCGTATATTCCGGTTAACGGGGGACTGACAAGGCCGATCAAAGTCATCGCTCCGAAAGGTACACTGGTTCATCCGGAATATCCAGCGGCCGTCGGAATTCGTCATTCGATTACGATGAGACTTTATAATGCCGTACTGGGCGCTTTGGCCAAGGCGCTTCCGAAAGCTGTGCCTGTAGCAGGCGCCGGTCAGTCAGCGATTGTCGTACTGTCGGTTCCCGACGAATCAACGGGCGGCCGGAAGATGTCCGTGGTCGAACCGATGGGAGGCGGAGGAGGCGGCCAGCATGACATGGACGGAGCAGACGGTATTGACCATGCATCCGGATTTTTGAAAAATACGCCGATTGAAAGCCTTGAACAGCACATTGACATCCATGTCCGCCGCTATGAGCTGATTAAAGATACCGCCGGAGCCGGTTTTCACAGGGGCGGCCATGCAATCGGGCTGGAGTTTGAAGCGACGGCGCCAGAATCGATTGTGACCGCAAGAGGGATGGAGAGAATGCGATTTCATCCGTGGGGGCTCGCCGGGGGAACGGCAGGAGAGCTCGGACGGGTGCGTCTTTATCCGGAGCAGCCTCAGGAGAAAACGATTTCAAAGATCGACGTTTTAAAGCTCAACAAAGGGGATGTTATCAGCATTCATTCGCCTGGCGGCGGAGGCTGGGGAGATCCATACAGCCGGGAAGCTGAATCGATTTTGAGGGAAGTTGAATCGGGCTTGCTGAGCCCGGAAGCGGCATACCATCAATACGGCGCGGCTGTAAAAGAAAACGATGCAGGCTCATTCATTATTGATCTGGAAGAAACAGCTGAAATCAGAAAAAAGAAAGCAGGCGAACCTCGGAAACATTGGGATTTCGGGCTTGCTAGAGAAGAATACGAACGGTGCTGGACAGAGGAAGCCAGCAGCACATTGGCCCGGATTCTGCGACAGTTTCCGGCTCATCAAAGATCACATGTTAAACATCTAGTCCACCGTTATTTTTCAAAAGAACATAACGGTTCGATCAGCAAAGGCGATGTTGCGGCCGCTGTGGAAAAACTGGCTGGCAAAAATAACACGGGAATGGTGAGATGACAATGAAAAGTAAAATTTCTGCTTTATTTATTCTGTCTCTTGTAGCGGTGCTCCTTCTTTCGGGCTGCGGCGGAAAAGGTAGTCAGGAAAGCAAACAATCAGATACAGTCGTTATCGGCGTCTATGGAGGCGATTGGGAAAAACATATTAAGCCTAGCCTCGAATCTTTTGAAAAAGAAACAGGGCTGAAGGTCAAAGTCGTCGCAGGGACAGACTCTGAGTGGTTTACAAAGCTCAAAGCTGCAAATGGCAGAAATGCTCCGTATGATCTCTTAATCCTGCAGCCGGATACGATTCACAGGGCACAGTCGGCGGGATTACTGGCGCCGATTGATCAGGAAAAGGTTCCGAATGTCCGCGATCTGTATCATTCCGTTCAGAAACGCTTCACTGATGATGGAAAGCAGTATGCGGCCGGTTTCAGTATGGGGCAGCTCGGAATTGTCTACCGAAAGGACCTTGTACCGCAGGAGCCTAAACGCTGGACGGATCTTTGGAACAGCAGCTATAAAGGTCATGTGGCCATATCATCGCCGGCTTATTCGGCGGGACTTCAGTTTTTTGTAGGATTAATCAATGCCCAGGGCGGCCTGGAGTCAAATGGGAAAGACGTGGATAAAGCGTTCAACAGTTTGACGGATTTAAAGAACAACATAACAGCCTATCCCGATAATCCGGGCTCGATACAAACACTTTTGGAACGCGGGGATGCATGGGTTGTCCCGTTTTGGGACGGACGCGCTTTTTCTTTGCAGGACGCCGGTCTTGACCTGGGATTTGCATATCCCGAGGAAGGTGCCGTCGCAGCAGTTGCAAGCTGGGCTTTGATGAAAGGAAGCCCTAATCAGGATAACGCATACAAGCTGTTAAATCACCTGCTCAGTCCAAAAGTGCAAGGAGATTTTGCCGATAGAACATTTTACGGCATGGCCAATAAAAAAGTGAAATACAGCGATAAATTAAAAGGAAAGATTAAAGTAGGGGAGGACTATTACAGGAATTTAAAATGGGTTGACTATGAAGTCGCGGCAAAAGATCTAGGCGATTGGACAAATCGCTGGAATCAAGTACTTGGCGGAAAATAGGTGACAAACATGAGCGCAATTCAGATTCAGCATGTCAGCCGGCATTTCGGAAACACCATCGCATTGGAAGACGTACAGCTTGAAGTCAAAGAAGGGGAATTTTTCTCTCTCCTCGGTCCGAGCGGCTGCGGAAAGTCAACGCTCCTTCATATCATTGCCGGGTTCCTTGAACCGACGTCAGGGTTTGTATATATAGGAGGAAGAGATGTAACTGATTTGCCGCCATACGACCGACATATTGGAATGGTTTTTCAGGATTATGCTTTATTCCCGCATCTCAGCGTATTTGACAATGTTGCATACGGATTGAAAGTTCGAAAATGGCCCCGCCGCAAGATTGAAGAACGGGTGATGGAAAGCCTCGCCCTTGTCAGGCTTGAAGCGTTTGCTAATCGCATGCCCCGTCAGCTGAGCGGGGGCCAGCAGCAGCGGGTGGCGATTGCCCGGGCATTGGCGATTCAGCCGTCTGTGCTATTGCTAGACGAGCCGCTGAGCAACTTGGATGCGAAACTTCGAAAAGAAATGCAGACGGAGCTGCGCAGCATCCAAAAGCGCGTCGGTATTACAACGATTTTAGTGACGCACGATCAGGAGGAGGCTTTAAGCTTATCAGACAGAATTGGAATCCTCGGCTGCGGCAGGCTTCAGCAGCTCGGCACTCCGTTGGACGTGTACCGCACGCCTGCTAATCAATTTGTCGCCGAATTTATCGGACAGGTCAATTTGCTGAAAGCGCGTGCGTCGAAGATACAGCCTTCATCAGGCGTTTATGGCTATGAAGCGGTCGATTTTGAAATATATGAAGGTGTTCCGCTGACTTTTGAAATCAGCCGGAATCTCTTAAAAAAATCCTCTGTATTGTTCATGGTGCGGCCCGAGAGAATCTCAGTCTCTTTCGAGAAACAGAAGAACAGGCTGATTGAAATGCCTGCAACGATAACGGAAGTCAGTTATGCCGGGCATGCTCTCAGGCTGAAAGCCGCTGTTTTCAAAGGAGAATGGATCATTCAGGCGCCCGATCCTCAATTTCCAAGATTGCCGAAGGCGGGGGATCAAGTGTATCTTTCTTTGGATCCGGACGATTTTGTTCCGCTCGATGTAAAGGAGGATGCAGATGGGTGCTCTTGAACAAAAACGGTTTTATTGGGTTTTGCTTGTTCCCGTCCTTTTATTTCTCGGCGTTTTTCTCGTGTTGCCGCTTGTTCTGCTGCTGTTATTAAGTTTCAGAGACGTGGACGCTATGATGAATACGCTCGATACGTACAGTTTTTCTCAATATGTCGAAGTGTTCTCTTCGGACATTTATTTGAAAACCATCGGTATAACGCTTTGGACGGCGTTGAAGACCACTGTATTATGCCTTGTGATGGCGTATCCGGCAGCATATTTACTCGTTAAGGCGCCGACCGGCAGGCTGCGGGCTTTGTTTTATATATTGCTTGTTTCTCCTTTACTGACCAGTGTTGTCATTCGGACGTTTTCCTGGATTGTGCTGCTTTCGCAAAACGGGATCGTCAATGAGGCGCTTATCAGCTTGAAGCTGATTGAAAAGCCCCTGCCGCTTTTATGGAATATGAACGCCGTCATCATCGCATATGTCCAGGTTATGCTGCCGTTTGCTGTGCTGCCGCTTGCCGGTTCTTTAAGCGAAATGAAACCGGATCTTAAATTTGCTTCGATGAGCCTTGGAGCGGGGAGGCTTCGGACATTTTTTTTCGTGACCTTGCCAATGACGGTTCCAGGATTGCTGACAGGAGCAATGATCGTGTTTTCGCTTTCGGCCGGAAGCTATATTACGCCTCTTCTCGTCGGCGGAAGGATGCAGCCGCTGCTGCCGTTATCAATCTATCAGCAGGTCATGCAAGTCTTTCATCTTCCTCTTGCAGCAGCTATGTCGATTACTTTATTAGCCGTTGTCAGCGTGGTTATTGGAATCCTTGGCTTTTTCCAAAAGCGTTGGGAGGCGAGAATAAATGGGTAGACAATTGCGCCGTTTGTCTGGGGGAAAGTGGATTGATGTGTGCGTTTGGGCGGCGGGTTTATTGGTATACCTTTTTTTGGCGCTGCCTGTATTTGTGATTATACTGTCGGCTTTCAGCCCGGACGAATATCCGAAGTTCCCGCCATCCGGCGTCTCGCTGCGCTGGTTTGCCGGAGTTTTCAGCAGCAGCGGCTGGATGGAATCGATTTGGGTCAGCGGTATGCTGCTTCTCGTTGTAACGCCTCTTGCGGTGATCCTCGGAACAGTTGCAGCTTATGCATTGGCGCGGCTGAACTTTCCTGGAAAACAGGGCATTCAGGCTTTTATTTTATCGCCGTTGATGATTCCTCAAATCGCATTAGGCGTGTCATTTCTCTATTTATTGACAATGCTTGGGGTAAACGGCACATTTGCCGGCCTGGCCGCCGGGCATATGCTGATCAGCCTTCCGTATGTCTTACGGACGGTCGGCGTCAGCATGGCGAACGTGGATCCGAAGCTTGAACTGGCATCCATGAATCTTGGCGCAGGTCCATGGTATACTTTTTTTCATGTTACCTTGCCGCTCATTAAACCGGGAATCATTGCGGGAGCCGTTTTTGCCGCTGTGACGTCATTCGGGGAAGTATCAATCAGTCTGTTTGTTTCTTCACCTGCTGTCACGCCTGTACCGGTGCGCACGTTCAGCTATATTGACCAGACGTTTGATCCGAGTGTTAATGCGATTTCGGTTATTTTTATCACAGTTTCAGTGATCGCGCTGATCATCATCGAGCGGACGATCGGGCTTTCAAAAACCGTGTAGCAGGCGAAACTCAGCCTGCTTTTTTGTATGGAACACCGAAAGTATTTCAAGATACCGTTTAGGAGGAGACAGCTCAGTGATTTTCCGTTCTGCTTCAATGTTTTCGCAAGCTGTTTGTCTTTTCTCGTATCAGTTTAAACGGCTGGGTAAAAGAAACGTTTTATTTGAATGAACATTGTAAAAGAAAACGCCTAAGCCTTAACGGATTTTCATGATTTATTCATGAAGTTAAGGCTGTTTTTTTAATATTTTAATATATTCTTTATCTAGGATTTGGAATTTTTTGCGGAATTAAGCGGTTTTTTTCGTTTTCCCGCATATTTTTTTGTCGATTTCGGTATCACGCATTAACATTCATGGATAACATTCGGCATCCCGCATGAAACTTTTCACCTATTTTTCGGTGAAAAAAACAAAATTTTCATTTAAAGTGAACTGTGAGCAGAAAATGAATTTATATCAATAAAAGCAGATAAAGGCAAACCTGCGGAAACGCAGGGACGCAAAGCCATGGCCTAAGGTACTGACGGTGCTACGGTTGACAGGTTGCCGAATAAACAGGGAGTTCGCCCGTTTTTATTCGGGTGGACTCTTTTCTTTTTTTATTTCCAAAATAATGTTTTATTGGAAATGACAAATCTGTGACAGCGTTTTTCGCTCATCGCAATACCGCAACATTGCATTGCGGCTTGGCTGTTCGCATCGTCATACATAGCAAAAGATAAAGGAGGAATAAAAAATGGGAAACACATGTTACCCGCTGACACATGCTCAAAGGAGAATTTGGTACACTGAAAAGTTCTATCCCGGCACAAGTGTTTCAAATTTGAGCGGCTTTGGAAAATTAAAATCTGCCTCTGGAATCGATTCCGGGTTATTGACTGAAGCCATTCGCCAGTTTGTCCGTACAAATGAAACCATGCGATTCAGACTGTTGTTTGAAGGAGGGGATGAGCCGAAGCAATATATAGCGGAAGACGAACCTTTCCGGATTGAATATTTCGACGCTTCAGAAATCGGAGGAGCGGACGGCGTTCTTAAATGGGGACAAGCTGAGGCGCGTCGACCCCTGCCTTTGTATGAAAGTCCGCTGTTTAAATTTGCCGTCGTTCGCATTAGTGAGGAAGAAAGCTGGTTTTTTGCAAAAGTTCATCATATCATTTCCGACGGTATTTCGATGACGATCTTGGGCAACCGCATTACAGACATTTATTTGAAGCTTGCTAAAGGGGAAACCGGCCTCGAACCTGTTCAGTCATCATTTACGGAACATATTCAGAGTGAGTTGGAGTATGAAAATTCGAAGCGGTTCCAGAAGGATAAAGCATATTGGAACGCACAATATGAAGTGATTCCGGAGCCCGTATCGTTAAAGGCGAGCGATACGTATCAGATCCAATTGAATGCAGCCCGCTTTTCAAAAGAGATTTCCCCTGTCCTGTATAAAAAAATTCAAACGTATTGTAAGGAACACAACATAAGTGTGCTCTCCCTGTTCTTATCCATTTTGCACATTTATATGCACCGGATAACCGGACAAAAAGACGTCGTTCTCGGAACATTTATGGGTAACCGGACAAATGCAAAAGAAAAACAGATGCTCGGGATGTTCGTATCGACGATTCCAATGAAAGCCTCCATTGATGTACACCAGGACTTTAGTGCATTTGTGCAGGAAAGAATGAAAGATCAGCTTAAGATCATTCGGCATCAAAAGTATCCGTACAATCTGCTGATTAATGATTTGCGGGAAAGACAGCCGCATGTCAGCAAATTGTTCGCCGTCTCACTGGAATATCAAGTTATGCAATGGCAGAGGAAAGAAACGTTGTCATTTCTTACTGAGCCGATTTTCAGCGGCAGTGAAGTAAACGATATTTCCATTCACGTGAAAGAGAGATGGGATACCGGGACGCTTGCGATTGATTTTGATTACAGGGAGGAGCTTTTCACCTGTGAAGAAATGGCCGTTTTATATGAACGGCTGATGACGCTGCTTGAAGATGCCTTGTTGTTTCCGCAAAAAACAATCGCTGAACTGGAGATTGTTCCCGCATTTGAAAAAGAGCGGCTGTTAAAGCGTGCATCAAGCCAAACCATCGCATATGACAAGAACATGACCCTGCACGGTTTATTCGAACAAAAAGCAGCCGATCATCCCGAAAAAACCGCCGTTGTATATGAAGGACAAAAACTTTCGTACCGTGAGCTGAATGAACAATCGAATCGTCTGGCAAGGGCGCTTCGAAGAAGAGGCATCGGGCCTGACGCTCCGGCTGCGATAGTGATGGAGCGGTCAGAGCGGGTTATTACGGCGATGCTGGGCGTTTTGAAAGCCGGCGGAGCTTATGTACCGATCGATCCCGGATTTCCGGAAGAAAGAATTCGCTTTATGCTGGAGGATTCAAAGGTCAAAGTGGTTATCACAGACAGCGGGCTGACTTTTGAAACGGCCGAAACTGTGCGGTTCAGCGAAGCGCTTTCTGAATCGCTGGAAAACGGTCACCCGTCTTCAGAGGCAGGCGCCGGGCACCTTGCATATATCATTTATACTTCCGGGACAACGGGCCGTCCAAAAGGCGTCATGATTGAACACAGGCAGGTCCACCACCTTGTAAGAGGGCTTCAGCAGGCCGTTGGTGCATATGATCAGGATGATTTGAAGCTGGCACTTCTGGCTCCGTTTCATTTTGACGCTTCCGTTCAGCAGATTTTTACGTCTCTATTGCTTGGCCAAACGTTGTACATCGTACCGAAAAAGACGGTTTCCGACGGACGCGCTTTATCGGATTATTACCGCCGCCATCAAATCGATGTGACAGACGGTACGCCGGCTCATTTGCAGCTTTTGTCTGCTGCCGATGATCTTTCAGGTGTCAAACTGAGGCATATGCTTGTTGGAGGAGAGGCATTATCAAGGGTCGCAACGGAAAGGCTGCTTCAATTATTTGCAGAAACAGCTGAATCCGTGCCTGATGTAACGAATGTTTACGGCCCGACTGAAACTTGTGTGGATGCTTCTTCTTTTACGATGACAAACCACGCAGATCTTCAAGGCGATACGGCCTATGTCCCGATCGGCAGACCGATTGGAAACAACCGTTTTTATATTTTGGATGAAAACGGTGCACTCCTTCCTGATGGTGTCGAAGGGGAATTGTATATTGCAGGAGACGGAGTCGGCCGAGGCTATTTGAACTTACCTGACATGACCGCAGACAAGTTCTTGGAAGACCCGTTTGTCCCCGGAGGTTTCATGTATCGAACAGGGGATGCAGTACGTTGGCTTCCTGACGGTACGGTTGATTTCATCGGCCGAAAAGACGATCAAGTGAAAATCCGCGGCTACCGGATCGAGCTTGGCGAGATAGAGTCGGTGCTGCAAGGAGCCCCTGCTGTCGGAAAAGCAGTTGTCCTCGCGCGGCCCGAAACCGGCGGCAGCCTTGAGGTTTGCGCTTATGTCGTGCCAAAACAAAGCGGGGAAATTCACCTTCAGGGGCTGAGGGAGCATTTATCCAAGCATCTGCCTGACTATATGATACCTTCCCACTTTGTCGAGCTTGATGAAATACCGCTGACGGGAAGCGGCAAAGTCGACCGGAAAGCGCTGCTTCGCCATGAAGTCTCTGTCAGCGGGACTGCAGAGTATGCGGCACCGAGAAATGAATATGAAGAAAAAATGGTGGGTATATGGCAGGAAGTGCTCGGAACTGAACAAGTCGGAATCCACGACCAGTTTTTTGAACTGGGCGGCCATTCTCTCAAAGCGATGGCCATGCTGGCAAAAATTTATAAAGCTTTCGGTGTCGAGGTTCCGTTGCAAGTCCTGTTCGAAAAACCGACAGTGGCGGCGTTAAGCGGCTTTGTTTCTGAAGCGGAGAAAGACGGATTCACGGTTATTGAACCTGCGCCGGAAAGTGACGATTATCCTCTCTCATTGGCGCAGCAGCGAATTTATATCGTCAGCCAGCTGGAGGATGCCGGAGTCGGCTACAATATGCCGGCCGCGGCGATGCTTGAGGGCACCCTTGATGTTCAGCGCCTTGAAGCTGCTTTTCAAAAACTGATTGATAGGCATGAGGCGCTGCGCACTTCGTTTACAGTTGTCGATGGCGAGCCGAGACAGAACATTCATCAAAGGGTTCAGTTCAAGATTGAGAAGGTTAAAGCAGATGGGAAGCCGATCGAACAAATGGCGAAATCTTTTGTCCGCCGCTTTGATCTCGCCAAAGCTCCGCTGATGAGAGCAGGTCTCGTCCGTCTCGCAGACCGCAGACATGTGCTGTTGTTCGATATGCATCATCTTGTGTCTGACGGCGTATCGATTTCGATCATATTGAATGAGCTGGCCGCACTGTATAAAGGGGAAGAACTGCCGGAGCCGAATTTGCATTACAAAGATTATGCTTTCTGGCAAAGGACGCAGGCACAAAAAGGTTTTCAAAAAGAAGAGGCTTATTGGCAAAGCGTGTTCGCCCGCGAGCTTCCCGTACTGCAGCTGATAACGGATGAGCCGAGGCCGTCTGTTCAAAGCTTTGAAGGAGACAGGGTATCCGCAGTCCTGCCAAAAGACATGAAAGAAAAATTAGCCGTGCTGGCAGAGCAAAACGGCGCGACATTGTATATGGTCATGCTGGCCGCATACAACATGCTGCTAGCAAAGTACTCCGGGCAGGAAGATGTGATCGTCGGAACGCCGGCGGCCGGCCGCAGACATTCCGATCTGGAAGGAATCATCGGCATGTTTGTCAATACGCTGGCGATCCGTTCAAAAGTGGAGTCGGGCAGAACGTTCAGAGACTTCCTGCATGATGTAAAGAAAACGGTAATCGACGCTTTTGAGCATCAGGAATATCCGTTTGAGCGGCTTGCGGAAAAGGTTGGTGCATCGCGCGATTTAAGCCGTCATCCCGTCTTTGACACGATGTTTATTTTGCAAAATGCATGGGAAGACATTCCGATGTTCGGCGATTTGCACCTCTCGATTTATGAAACGAACTTCAATATTGCAAAGTTCGACCTAACGCTGCAGGCGAAAGAAGAGCAGGGAGAATTGATTCTCGATTTGGATTACAGTACGAAGCTGTTTAAAAAAGATACGGCAGAAAGGATGCTGAAAGCATATTTGCACCTTCTGGAGGGCATGACGGCTGATCCGCTGCGCAGAATCGGCGAGTACAGCCTTTTGACAGAAGAGGAAACGAATCGTCAGCTCGTCGCGTTCAACCCCGCGGCAAGCGATTATCCGAGGGAGAAAACGATCGTTCAGCTATTTGAGGAACAGGCGGCGGAAAGAGGCGGACATCCCGCCCTGCAATTTGAAGACAAAGTATGGTCATACGGTGAGCTCAATCGGAAAGCGAACCAATTGGCGAGGCGCCTCCGCGAAAGAGGTGTACAGCCCGGCACGACGGCAGCCATTCTCACCGCCAGGTCGGCTGAAATGGTCATCGGCATTCTCGCTGTGCTGAAAGCCGGCGCTGCTTATGTGCCGATCGATCCGGATCATCCTGAAAAACGTGTGCAACATTTCTTCGAGGACAGCGGAGCGGCGGTTCTTTTAACGCAAAAGGCGATGAAGCCGCTCGCTGAGGCGGCTGAATTTGGCGGCGACATTCTATTTCTTGAGGATGAACACCTTTATCTGGGAGATGCGTCTGATTTGCGCCTTCCGATTTCACCGGAAGCAATGGCCAATCTAACGTATACATCCGGAACGACTGGGACGCCTAAGGGCAATATGGTTTCTCACCGGAATATATTGCGTACGGTAAAAAACACAAATTACTTGGATGTGATGACATCCGATATCGTTCTTTCAATTTCAAATTACGTGTTTGATGCCTTTATGTTTGATGTGTTCGGTTCATTGCTGAACGGCGCCAAGCTGGTGATAGCTCCAAAAGACACGATTCTTGATATGAGCCGGCTCGCACATGTACTTGAAAAAGAAAAGGTTACCGTCTTAATGATCACGACCGCATTATTCAATCTGCTGACAGACATGCGGCCGGACAGTTTGAAGGGACTCCGCAGGGTTCTGTTCGGCGGCGAACGTGCATCTGTCGATCATGTCAGAAGAGCTCTGAACACAGTTGGCAAAGGACGGCTGCTTCATATGTACGGCCCGTCTGAGAGCACTGTCTTTACAACCTATTATCCAGTCAACGAAGTGCCGGACGATGCGCAGGCTATACCGATCGGAAAGCCTGTCAGCAATACGGAGGTTCTGATTCTTGATTCATTCGGCAATGTACAGCCGGCAGGGGTTGCGGGAGAATTGTGCGTCGGCGGAGACGGCCTTGTCCGCGGCTATTTTAACCGCCCGGAACTGACGGCTGAAAAGTTTACGGAACATCCGTTCAAAACCGGTGAGAAGATTTACCGGACGGGCGATATGGCGAGATGGCTTGCCGACGGATGTCTCGAATTTATCGGACGGATTGATCATCAGGTCAAAATTCGCGGACAGAGGATCGAGCTGGGCGAAATCGAGCACCATCTCCTCACACATGAAATGGTTCAGGAAGCCGCTGTTCTTGCTGTTGACACCGGGAAGAGAGATCAAATGATCTGTGCTTACTTTACGGCCGATCAGGAGCTTTCTAGTGAAGAGCTTCGCCGATATGCGGCAGAAGGTCTGCCGGGCTACATGATCCCGTCCGTGTTTATGCAGCTGCAGGAGCTTCCGCTCACAGGCAATGGAAAGGTCGACAGAAGGGCGCTGCCTGAGCCGGATGTCACGCAGGCCGCGCAAAAGGAATATACGGCGCCAAGGAGCCGAACAGAAGCACAGCTTGCCGATCTTTGGCAGGAGGTGCTCAATGTACCGAAAATCGGTGTGCATGACAATTTCTTTGAACTTGGCGGACACTCTTTAATCGGAATGACGCTCATTGCCCGTATCCAGCAAGAGATGAATGTTGATCTGCAGCTGAAAGATTTGTTCCAGGCGCCGACAATCGAAACCCTGGCGCAGGCTGCGGAAAAAACTGAGAAAAAATCAGCCGTTTATATTGAAGCGGTGCCGGACCGGGATACGTACCCGGTATCTTCGGCGCAAAAACGGCTGTACGTCCTACAGCAGATTGAAGGCGCAGAGAAAAGCTATCACATGCCGGCCGTTCTCCAGCTTGAAGGGAAGCTTGATTTGAAGCGCCTCGAGTCTGCCGCGCAAATGCTGATCAAGCGCCATGAAGCATTCCGCACGACATTTGAAATCAAGGACGGCGAACCTGTTCAGCGGATTTGGGAAGCTGCGGAATTGACCATTGATGTCATCGATGCAGATGAACAAGAAGCGGAAAAGCTGATTAAAGAATTCATCAGGCCGTTTGATTTAACAAAAGCCCCGTTATTTAGAATGAGCATCATACGTTTCACGGGAGAAAAACATCTTTTGCTTGTGGATATGCATCATATCATTTCAGACGGCGCTTCTGTCAGCGTCCTGATCGATGAAATGACAAAGCTTTATGCTGGAGAGGCGCTTGAACCGCTGAGGATTCAGTATAAAGACTTTTCTGTATGGCAGCAGCATCTGCTGACAGAACGGCACAAAGTGCAGGAGGAATACTGGCTCAAGGAGCTGGCCGGCGAGCTGCCTGTTTTGACGCTTCCGGCAGACTATCCGCGTCCTTCTATTCAAACGTTTGAAGGAAGCCGTCTCAGCTTTGCGCTGAAACCGGAGCTTGTCCAGCAGCTGAGAAAACTGGCCAAGGAAACGGACAGCACTTTATACATGGTGCTCGCTGCCTCATACAGCGCGCTTTTATCCAAACTGAGCGGACAGAGCGAGGTCATTGTCGGCTCTCCGGCTGCCGGGCGGCCGCATACTGATTTGAACCGGATCATCGGCATGTTTGTCAATACGCTTGCAATAAGAACGCGTCCTGAAGGAGACAAGCCGTTTTCTGCATTCCTTGAGGAAGTGAAAGAAACGACGCTCGGCGCGTTTGAGCATCAAGATTACCCGTTTGAAGAACTCATCGAGAAGCTGAACATCCAGCGCGACATGAGCCGAAACCCATTGTTTGATGCCGTCTTTTCAATGCGAAATGCCGATTTGAAGGACTTGTCAATGGAAGGGATCACACTCAAGCCGTATGATTTTGCCCATCAGACTGCGAAGTTTGACCTGACGCTGACAGCGGCGGAAGAGGACGGACTTCTCGTTTTTGAAATGGAATACAATACAGCTCTCTTTAAGCATGAATCGATCGAGCGCTGGCGCGGGTACTGGGTCAATCTGCTCGAAGCGGTTGCCGAAAATCCGGATGCCCGCCTTTCAGAGCTTTCGCTTCTGGATGAAGCGGAAAAACGGCGGATCGTCCAAAATTGGAATGAGACGAGACTGGCTGTGCCGCAGGACAAAACGGTCCATGAGCTGTTCGAAGCGCAAGTTCTCCGCACGCCTGACCGTGGGGCAGCGGTGTACAACGGCGTGAAGTGGACGTATAAAGAGCTGAACGCACGGGCGAACCGTCTGGCCCGGCTGCTGATCGAAAAAGGGGCCCGTCCTGAACAGCGGATCGGGATCATGGTCAAGCCTTCGCTTGAAATGGCCGCTGGCGTGCTCGCGATTTTGAAAGCGGGAGCGGCCTATGTGCCGATCGATCCTAGCTATCCGGCTGAACGGATCGGATACGTGCTGAAAGACAGTGGCGCAGAGCTGCTTCTGACGCAAACAAACTTAGCCGCACCTGAAGAATTCAGCGGTGAAACACTTCTTCTCGATTCGATGCTGAGCGAAGAAATCACAAAAGACGATGAGGTGAACCCACAGGCAGGTACACAGTCTGACAACCTGGCCTACTTGATCTACACATCGGGCACGACCGGCCAGCCGAAAGGCGTCATGGTCGAACACCGGTCGCTTGTGAATTTGTGTTATTGGCATAATGACGCCTTTAAGGTCACCGAACAGGACAAAAGCGCGAAATATGCCGGCTTCGGCTTTGATGCTTCCGTCTGGGAAATGTTCCCGTACTGGATCGCCGGAGCGGAGCTTCACATCATCGATGAATCGATCCGGATGGATATTACGCGCTTGAATCAATACTTTGAAGAGAACAAAATAACGATCACGTTCCTGCCGACACAGTTGTGCGAACAGTTCATGGAGCTGGACAACCAGTCGCTGCGCGTGCTGCTTACGGGCGGAGACAAGCTGAAACGGATCGCAAAACGCTCCTACACGCTCGTCAACAACTATGGACCGACGGAAAACACGGTCGTCGCGACGAGCACGGCGATTGATCCTGATAAAGGAATGCTTTCAATCGGAAAGCCGATCGCCAATACGCGGGCGTATGTGCTAGGACAAAACAACGAAGTCCAGCCCGTCGGTGTCGCGGGTGAGCTGTGCATCGCCGGCCGCGGGCTTGCGCGCGGCTATCTGAACAAGCCAGAGGAAACGGCGAAGCGTTTTACGGAAGACCCGTTTGTGCCGGGCGAGCGCATGTACCGGACGGGGGACGCGGTCAAATGGCTGGAAGACGGACGGCTTGAGTACATCGGCCGAATCGACCAGCAGGTGAAAATCCGCGGCTTCCGGATCGAACTTTCTGAAATCGAAGTCCAGTTCGCGCGGCTCTCCGAAGTGCAGGAAGCCGTCGTCACCGACATCGAAGACGCCTGCGGCAACAAAGCGCTGTGCGGCTATGTCGTTGCGAATGAACAGCTTGATACAGAAAGCCTCGCCCGGAAGCTGGCGCAGACGCTCCCGGACTACATGGTACCGTCATTCTGGGTGCAGCTTAAAGAGCTTCCGGTTACGGCGAACGGAAAAGTCGACCGAAGGGCGCTGCCTCAGCCTGACGTCGAAGCGCAGACAGCCGAATACAAAGCGCCGCTTACAGAAACGGAACAGCTGTTGGCGGACATTTGGCAGGAGGTTCTCGGTATAGACCGAATCGGGATCACAGACAATTTCTTCGCGCTCGGCGGAGACTCGATCAAAGGAATTCAAATGGCAAGCCGGCTTCAGCAGCACGGGTGGAAGCTGGAGATGAAGGACTTGTTTCAGCACCCGACGATCGGAGAGCTGAGTGCTTATGTTCAAGCGGCTGACGATCAGCCGATCGATCAGAACCCTGTCGAAGGCGAAGTCACATTGACGCCGATTCAGCGCTGGTTCTTTGAGCGCCGATTTACGAACGAGCATCACTGGAATCAGTCGGTCATGCTTCACGCTTTAACGGGATTCGACCCGGAAACGGCAGGCAAGGCTTTAAGCAAGCTGATCGAACATCATGACGCACTTCGCATGGTTTATCAACGAAATGGAGACGGGATTGTTCAGTACAACAGAGGGCTGGAAGAAACAGCGGTTCGCCCTGAAGTCATCCGCTTCAATGAATCGGGCGCTGAACTTGAAGCTGCCGTGTTGAAGGCATCAAACCGGATTCAAAGCAGTATCGATTTAACCGAAGGCCCGCTTTTGAAAGCGGCGATCTTTAAAACGGATCAAGGCGATCATCTTCTCATTGTTATTCATCATCTCGTTGTGGACGGAATCTCATGGAGAATCCTCCTTGAGGATTTCGCCGCCGGGTACGCCCAGGCTGAAAAAGGGGAGCCGATTATTCTTCAAGACAAGACGCACTCTTTTGCTGAATATGCGGCTCGCCTGGAAGAATATGCAGGGTCAAAAGCTTTCGCAAAAGAAATCGGCTATTGGCAGGAAATCGAACAGGCGGAGACGGCAGCGCTCCCGAAAGACGATGAAGCAGAGGACAAGCGGATGCGCCATACGAAAACGGCTGAGTTTTCCCTCTCAAAAGAAGAAACGGAACAGTTGATGACAAAAGTTCATGAAGCATATAACACGGAAATGAACGACATTTTGCTTACGGCGTTGGGCTTGGCGCTGAAAGAGTGGACGGGGCAGGAAGACTTTATCATCTGCTTAGAGGGACACGGCCGGGAGGACATCATAGACGGCTTGAATATTTCCCGGACGGTCGGCTGGTTTACAAGCCAGTTCCCGGCGCTGATTCAAATGCGCCATTCAGGGGATATCGGCTATCAAATCAAACAGATCAAAGAAGAATTGCGCCACATTCCGAATAAAGGAATCGGCTATGGCATTTATCGTTATTTGACCGAAGAAGGCAAAAAGGCGAAGCCGATCAAGCATGATATCAGCTTCAACTATTTGGGCCAGTTTACAGAGATGGCGGATTCGGGTCTGTTCACGAGATCAACTTTGCCATCCGGCGATCCGCTCAGCCCGGAAACGGAAAAACCGAATGCGCTGGACATCGTCGGCTATATCGAAGACGGTATTTTGACAATGTCAATCGCTTATCATTCACTCGAATATAAAGAAAGCACCGTCGCCGCTGTCGCCGCAAGCTTTAAAACTTATTTGCTGCAATTGATCGATCATTGCTTAGAGCGGGATGGGGGCGAACTGACCCCGAGCGATCTTGGAGATGACGAACTCACGCTTGAAGAATTAGATAAATTGATGGAGATTTTCTAACAAAAAAACGAGGTGCCTTATGGGGAAACAAAAGATTCAAAAGGTGTATCCTTTGACACCGATGCAGGAAGGGATGCTGTACCACGCAATGCTTGATCCGGAATCTTCCTCTTACTTCACACAGCTGGAGCTATTCATAGACGGGGAATTTGATTTGGGGATCTTTGAAAAAAGCGTGAATCAGCTCGTGCGTTCATACGATATTCTCAGAACGGTTTTTGTTCACCAGCAATTGCAAAAACCGCGCCAGGTTGTCCTGGCTGAACGGCAGGCAATAGTGGAATTTGAGGATCTTGCGGACTTGGATGAGGAAAGGCAAACAAACCGCATTGACCGGTATAAACAAGAGGTACAGGCTGCCGGGTTTAATTTGGCGAAAGACATGCTGTTTAAAACGGCGGTCTTTCGGCTTGACCGGAATAAGTACCTTCTCGTCTGGAGCAACCATCATATCGTGATGGACGGCTGGAGCATGGGGATATTAATGAAACGCCTTTTTCAAAACTATGAAGCGTTTCGAGCAAACCGGACGGTTCCGCTTGATCAGGGAAAACCGTATGCGGACTATATTAAATGGCTCGGCCGGCAGGATAAGGGTGAAGCGGCATCCTACTGGGAACACCGCCTTTCGGGTTTAGAAAGTCCGAGCGTCATTCCCGGCGGCAAACCGCGGCCGGATTCAGAATCGTACCGGAACGAGGAGTTTACGTTTGTTTGGGACAAGAATATGGTGGATGCCCTTCAACAGGCGGCAAACCGCTATCATGTCACAGCTCCCAACCTTTTTCAGGCGATTTGGGGAGCGGTTCTTGCCAAATATAACAGAACCGATGATGTCGTGTTCGGCACGGTTGTGTCCGGGCGCCCGTCGGAAATTGACGGAATCGAGCATATGGCAGGGCTGTTCATCAACACGATCCCTGTCCGTTTAAAGGTCGATCAAAACGTATCGTTTGCCGAGCTGTTCAAACAAGCACAGCAGCATGCGATTGACGCGGAGCGGTACGACTATCTACCGCTCTATGAGATTCAAAAGCAATCGGCATTGGACGGCCGCTTGATCAGCCACCTTGTCGCGTTTGAGAACTATCCGCTTGATAAGGAGCTTGAAAACGGAACGATTCATGAGAGGCTCGGCTTTTCCATCAAGGCTGCCGGAGCTTTTGAACAAACGAATTACGACTTTAATTTGATCGTTTATCCGGGAGCTGAGTGGACGATCAAATTGAAATACAACGGTGCGGCTTTTGATGCGGCTTTCATTGAGCAGGCCGCCGGGCATTTAACGAGACTTGCAGAAGAGGCGATTGCAAATCCCGAGTCAAAAGCAGCCAGCGCCGCCATGTTATCAAAACAGGAGCAACAAACGCTGCTCGCTTTTAATCAAACAAAATCCGATTATCCAAGAGAAAAGACGATCCCGGAGCTGTTTGAAGAACAGGTTAAAGCGTCTCCTGACAAAACGGCTGTTGCCGCTGACGGAAGAAGCCTGACTTACCGCAGGCTGAATGAGAAAGCCAATCAGCTCGCGAGAAGACTGAAAGCTAAAGGCTTGATGCACGGAAATGCCGCCGCCATTATGATGGAGCGGTCGCTTGAAGCAGCCGTCAGCATGCTGGCGGTGCTGAAAGCAGGCGGCGTGTACGTGCCGATCGATCCCGGATATCCTGAAGAGCGGATTCGCTTTTTGCTCGAAGACAGCGGGTCAAAGATCGTCCTTACAAAAGACAGTACGCAGATTTCGCTGGAAGGTTATGAGGTGCTCGCCGTAAATGCGATGGATGCAGAAAAAGAAGATGCCGCCAACCTTGAACATGTCAACAAGCCCGAAGATCTTGCCTATTACATTTATACATCCGGATCGACGGGCAGGCCGAAGGGCGTTATGGTCGAACACCGCAATATCGTCCGCCTTGTCAAAAATGCGGGCTGCATCCCGCTGAAGAGCGGCGTGAAGATGGCGCAGACGGGGGCTGTCAGCTTTGATGCCAGTACATTTGAAGTATTCGGCGCACTGCTAAACGGAGGAACCCTTTATCCCGTCCCGAAAGAGACGCTCCTTGATGGAAAAAGGTTCAACATGTTTCTGAAGGAAACCGGAATCACAACAATGTGGCTGACTTCGCCTCTTTTCAATCAGCTTGCTCAGCAGGATCCGGGAATGTTTGCAACCTTGAACGATCTGATTATCGGCGGAGATGCCCTTGTTCCGGGAATCGTCAACAGAGTCAAACGCGAATCACCGGAACTGTCGCTTTGGAACGGATACGGGCCCACCGAAAATACGACATTTTCGACCTGTTTTTTGATCGATCAAGCATATGAGAGAACGATCCCGATTGGAAAGCCGATCGGAAATTCAACCGCCTATATCGTTGATGAACACGGCTCGCTTCAGCCGATCGGCGTGCCCGGTGAACTGTGTGTCGGCGGAGACGGGGTGGCGCGCGGCTACTTGAATCAGCCTGAGCTGACAGATGAAAAGTTTGTCGGCGATCCTTTTGCCGAAGGGAAGCGGATGTACCGTACGGGCGACTTGGCAAAATGGCTTCCCGACGGGAATATCGAATTCCTCGGCCGAATTGATCATCAAGTGAAGGTTCGCGGCTTCCGGATCGAATTAGGCGAGGTTGAAGCGGCTTTAGCCCGCCTTGAGGGGATTTCAGAAGCGGCCGCTGTCATTCGGGAAAACAACGCCGGAGAAAACGAGATTTGCGCCTATTACACTGCCGTTGGCACGAGGCCGGCCGCACAGCTGCGGACAGAGCTGTCCCGGTCGCTTCCGGAGTATATGATTCCGGCTCATTTGATCGAACTCGACAGCATGCCGCTGACAGCCAACGGAAAGGTTGACAAACGTCAGCTTCCGGCTCCTATCGCTGAAGAGACTGCTAGATTCGAAGCGCCAAAAAATGAAACGGAAGAAATTCTGGCGGCAATCTGGGAAGAGATTCTCGGCATCAAGCAGCCGGGAATCGATGACAACTTCTTTTCCATCGGCGGACACTCGCTGAAGGCGATGATGCTGACTGCCAAAATACAAGAGCAGCTCCAAAAAGAGGTGCCGATCAAAGTATTGTTTGAAAAACCGACGATCAGAGAGCTGGCCGAATTTCTTCAAGGAGAAACAAAAGAGGAAACCGCTTCGATTACGCCGGCACCATCCCGTCCGAATTACCCGGTTTCGTCCGCCCAACGGCGCATGTACATCCTCAATCAGCTCGAAGAAGCAAGCACGAGCTACAATGTGCCGGCGGTTCTGCTTTTGGAAGGCGAATTAGATAAGGAGCGTTTGGAAGCCGCGTTTCGGGCCTTGATCGGCCGCCATGAAACATTGCGGACATCGTTCGAATTAATCGATGGAGAAATCGTTCAAAGCATCCATCAAGACGCGGTTTTTCACCTGACGGAATCAGTGGCGGAAGAAGCGGAAGCCGAAGCGGCGATCAGAGAATTTATCCGGCCGTTTGAGCTGAATAAGGCGCCGCTCGTCCGGGCGGAGCTCGTGAAGCTTGAAGAAAAACGCCATCTGCTGATGATCGATATGCACCATATTATTACGGACGGAAGCTCCACCGGCATACTGATTCGCGACCTGGCCGGCTTCTACCACGGAGAAGAGGCGCCTGCCCCTAAGCTCCACTATAAAGATTTCGCTGTGTGGCAAAACGGACCGGAGCATCAGGAGAAATTGAAAGAACAAGAACAGTATTGGCTTGACGTTTTTAAAGGCGAGTTGCCTGTTCTCGATCTGCCGTACGATTTTCCGCGGCCGTCAAAACGCAGCTTTGAAGGTGACCGTGTCGTCTTCGGAATCGATCAAAAACTGACGGCAGACATTCAAAAGCTGCTTTCTGAAGCTGATGCGACACTTTATATGTTCCTGTTGGCTGCATTTAATATCCTGCTTTCCAAGTATGCGTCACAGGATGATTTGATCGTCGGATCGCCCGTGGCAGGCAGAACCCATCCGGATTTGCACAACATTCCGGGCATGTTTGTCAATACGCTGGCGCTCCGCAATCGTCCCGAAGGAGAAAAAACGTTTAAGCAGTTTTTGCAGGAAGTCAAAGAGACAAGTCTTCAAGGCTTTGCCAAGCAGGATTATCCGCTTGAAGAACTGATTGAAAAACTGCCATTGCCGCGGGATACAAGCCGAAATCCGCTGTTCAGCGTCTTTTTCAACATGCAGAACATGGAGGTCCCGACGCTGAAACTCGGAGATTTGCAGATTTCGTCTTACTCGGTGCGCCACCGCACGGCGAAGTTCGATCTGTCGCTTGAGGCTGTGGAGCATGATGGCGAAATCGGTTTGAGTTTTGACTATGCCGTATCCTTATTTAAAGAAGAAACGATTAGGCGCTGGAGCGGTCACTTCTTAAATGTGATTAAAAAAATCTGCGAAAACCCCGGCATTAAGCTCAGGGACATCGAACTGCTTTCAGTCAAAGAGCGCGCACTTCTGCTCGAAGAAGCGAGGCGCAGCCAGGCGGAGCGCCTTGAGGAGCGGCCGTTTCATGTACAGTTTGAAGAAAAGGTGGACGAAATGCCTGATCAGCCGGCCGTTGTCTGCGGGGAAACGATCCTCACATACCGCGTGCTCGATGAAAAAGCAAATCAGATCGCAAATGTGCTGCGCAGTGAAGGCGTCGGAAAAGACGATGTTGTCGGCATTATGCTGAATCGTTCTGCAGAGGTCGCCGCAGCGATTCTCGGTGTAATGAAATCAGGAGGCGCTTTTTTGCCGATTGATCCGGAAATGCCGACGAGCAGGGTGCAATATATGCTGGAAGACAGCGGAGTCCGCTGGCTCTTAACAGAACCTTCCCATCAAGTGGATCTTGCGGATTGGTATACCGGGAGACTGATAGATGTCAGAAAAGACACGCTGATGGCAAGTAATAAACGGCCGCATCCAACTACGGACGGAGCGAGTTTGGCGTACATCATCTACACATCCGGAACGACTGGCCGGCCGAAAGGTGTTCAGCTCGAACACCGGAATCTGGCAAACTATGTTTCCTGGTTTATCAGTGAGGCGCACCTGTCAGCTTCGGATAAAACGATGCTTTTGTCTTCCTATGCGTTCGATCTCGGATACACGAGCTTTTTCCCGGTGCTGCTTGCCGGAGGAGAGCTGCATATCGTCCCGAAAGAAACGTATACAGAACCGGAGGCATTTACTCATTATATCGGTGAACAAGGGATCACATATATGAAGCTGACGCCGTCGCTTTTCCATACGGTCGTTCAGCCGCAAAGCTTCGCTTTGGCAAAGGGGCTTCAGTCATTGAGACTGATTGTACTAGGGGGAGAAAAAATCAATCCGAAAGATGTGGAGCGGTTCCATTCCCGCTATCCGGACACCAGATTCATCAATCATTACGGTCCGACGGAAACGACGATCGGAGCAATCGCTAAACCGCTCGAGCCGGGCATGATCGGACAATTCGCCGAGCGTCCGACGATTGGACGGCCGATTTCGGGCGCCGGAGCACTGGTATTAGACGCCTCCCACCGGCTTGTTCCCGCCGGAGCAGCAGGCGAGCTGTATATAACGGGAAGCGGGCTTGCAAGAGGATATGTGAACAACCGGGAACTCACGGCTGCGAAGTTTGTCGAAAATCCTTACACGCCGGGCACATTCATGTACCGAACAGGGGATCTCGTCCGCCGTCTTCCGAATGGAGAGATTGAATTTTTGGGGCGGACGGATGATCAGGTGAAAATCCGCGGCTACAGAATCGAATTGAAAGAAATCGAAGAAGCCTTTAACGGGCTTGATGATATAGAGCGGGCTATCGTTCTTTCCTTTACGACTGACTCGGGGTTAGACGAATTGTGCGCTTATATTCAAGCGAAACGACAGCTGCCGGTTTCCGAACTGAGAGAGCGTCTTTCCGAGCGGCTGCCGTCGTACATGATCCCGTCATACTTCGTAACGGTGGATAAAATGCCGCTTTCGGCAAACGGAAAAGTGGACCGCCGCGCACTCCCGGAGCCGCAAGGTCTAAACGGACGAAGCGATTCGTATAGAGCGCCGTCAACCGAAATTGAAAAAGCCCTCTGCGGCATTTGGGAAGAGGTGCTTGGCGTTCAGAAGGTCGGACTTGACGACAATTTCTTCGATCTTGGCGGACATTCATTAAAAGGAATGATGCTGATAGCGGAAATCCAATCCAAGCTCGGAAAAAAAGTACCGTTAAAAACATTGTTCGATTGTCCGACAGTCGGCTTGCTCGCCCGCAGTATTGAAGCATCCGAAGGACAGTCACAACAAAGCGCGATTCAGCCTGCCGAAAAACGCGACTGGTATCCGGTTTCATCCGCTCAGCAACGGATGTATGCCCTCCACCATTTTGAAAAGAACGGAACGGGCTACAACATGCCGTCTGTTCTCATGATGGAAGGCGTGCTTGATACGGATCGTTTAAGACGGGCGTTCGCCGACTTGGTGAACCGCCATGAATCATTGCGAACCGCATTTATTGAAATCGATGGCCGTACCGTTCAAATTGTGCATGAAAAAGCGGACATTGACTTAAAGGTTATTCATATTCGTGAAGAGGACGCAGAAGCGGAAATCAACCGCTTTATCAGACCGTTTGATCTCAGCACCGCTCCGCTGATCAGAGCCGAGTTGCTTTCCATCAGCTCTACGCGCCATCTGCTTTTGATTGATACACATCATATTATTGCGGACGGCGTTTCCAGAAGCCTTTTCGTCAAAGAAATCGCTCAGCTTTATAAAGGCGCTTCGCTCCCTGAGCCGAAGCTGCACTACAAGGATTATGCGGTGTGGCAGCAAGAACCTGACCAGCAAGAAAACATTCGGAAACAGGAAGATTTCTGGCTCCGTCAGTTTAAGGAAAGCGTTCCGGAACTCAGCCTTCCGCTCGACTTTCCGCGTCCTCCTGTCCAAAGCTTTGCCGGTGACCGGGTTCGCTTTAAAGCATCAAAAGACGCCGCCCTTAAAATCCGCCGTTTGACGGCGGAAACGAACACGACGCTGAATATTGTGATGCTCGCCGTTTTTAACCTGTTTTTAAGCCGCCTTGCCGGCCAAAAGGATATTGTCGTCGGTACAGCGGCAGCGGGCAGAACGAATGCTGATCTGAAAGACATGCCGGGGATGTTCGTCAATTCGTTGGCGCTGAAAAACCATGTACCTGATCAAGCATCATTCAGCGAGTTTTTGGAAGAGGTCAAAAACAACAGCCTCGCAGCCCTCGACCATCAGGACTATCCGTTTGAAGAGCTGATCGCCAAGCTTGATTTGCCGCGCGATATGAGCCGGAATCCGCTGTTCAATGTCATGCTGACAACGGAAGATCCTGATAAAGAGACGCTCGATTTAGACGGTCTGACAATCAAGCCGTATGAGATTTCACATGCTGCTGCCAAGTTCGACCTGACACTGGGGGCTTTTGAAAAAGATCATGAAATCGGCCTTCAGTTCGAATATGCAACAGATTTGTTTCAGAAACAAACGATTGAACGCTGGAGCGGATATTTGCTTAACCTGCTCGAAGCGGTTGCCGAAAACCCGGATGCCCGCCTTTCAGAGCTTTCGCTTCTGGATGAAGCGGAAAAACGGCGGATCGTTCAAAATTGGAATGAGACGAAGCTTGATGTGCCGGAGGACAAAACGGTCCATGAGCTGTTCGAAGCGCAAGTCCTCCGCACGCCTGACCGCGGGGCAGCGGTGTACAACGGCGTGGAGTGGACATACAAAGAGCTGAACGCGCGGGCGAACCGCCTGGCTCGGCTGCTGATCGAAAAAGGGGCCCGCCCTGAACAGCGGATCGGGATCATGGTCAAGCCTTCGCTTGAAATGGCCGCTGGCGTGCTCGGAATTTTGAAAGCGGGAGCGGCCTATGTGCCGATCGATCCTAGCTATCCGGCCGAGCGGATCGGATACGTGCTGAAAGACAGCGGAGCAGAGCTGCTTTTGACGCAAAGCGGATTAACGGTGCCAGACACATTTACCGGAGACGTGATCGATTTGAATAGAGAAGGCTCCATTCTGGACGGCGAGCTTTATCCAGAGGATGACATGAATCCAAACGCGCAAGCTCAGTCTGACAACCTGGCCTACTTGATCTACACATCGGGCACGACCGGCCAGCCGAAAGGCGTCATGGTCGAACACCGGTCGCTCGTAAACTTGTGTTATTGGCATAATGACGCCTTTAAGGTCACCGAACACGACAAAAGCGCGAAATATGCCGGCTTCGGCTTTGACGCTTCCGTCTGGGAGATGTTCCCGTATTGGATCGCCGGAGCGGAGCTTCACATCATTGATGAAGCGATCCGAATGGATATTACGCGCTTAAATCAATACTTTGAAGAGAACAAAATAACGATCACGTTCCTGCCGACACAGTTGTGCGAACAGTTCATGGAGCTGGACAACCAGTCGCTGCGCGTGCTGCTTACGGGCGGAGACAAGCTGAAACGGATCGCAAAACGCTCCTACACGCTCGTCAACAACTATGGACCGACGGAAAACACGGTCGTCGCGACGAGCGCGGCGATTGATCCTGATGAAGGAATGCTTTCAATCGGAAAGCCGATCGCCAATACGCGGGTGTATGTGCTAGGACAAAACAACGAAGTCCAGCCCGTCGGTGTCGCGGGTGAGCTGTGCATCGCCGGCCGCGGGCTTGCGCGCGGCTATCTGAACAAGCCAGAGGAAACGGCGAAGCGTTTTACGGAAGACCCGTTTGTGCCGGGCGAGCGCATGTACCGGACGGGGGACGCGGTCAAATGGCTGGAAGATGGACGGCTTGAGTACATCGGCCGAATCGACCAGCAGGTGAAAATCCGCGGCTTCCGGATCGAACTTTCTGAAATCGAAGTCCAGCTCGCGCGGCTCTCTGAAGTGCAGGAAGCCGTCGTCACCGACATCGAAGACGCCTGCGGCAACAAAGCGCTGTGCGGCTATGTCGTTGCGAATGAACAGCTTGATACAGAAAGCCTCGCCCGGAAGCTGGCGCAGACGCTCCCGGACTATATGGTACCGTCATTCTGGGTGCAGCTTGATGAGCTCCCGGTTACGGCGAATGGAAAAGTCGACCGAAGGGCGCTGCCTCAGCCTGACGTCGAAGCGCAGACAGCCGAATACAAAGCGCCGCTTACAGAAACGGAACAGCTGTTGGCGGACATTTGGCAGGAGGTTCTCGGTATAGACCGAATCGGGATCACAGACAATTTCTTCGCGCTCGGCGGGGACTCGATCAAAGGAATTCAAATGGCAAGCCGGCTTCAGCAGCACGGATGGAAGCTGGAGATGAAGGACTTGTTTCAGCACCCGACGATCGGAGAGATCAGTTCGTATATTGAATGGGCCGATGCTAAACCGATCAATCAAGGACCTGTCGAAGGGGAAGTCACATTGACGCCGATTCAGCGCTGGTTCTTTGAACGCAAATTTACGAACGAGCATCACTGGAATCAGTCGGTTATGCTTCACGCGCCTTCAGGGTTTGACCCGGAGCTCGTTGAACAGACATTGGCGGCATTGACAGAGCATCATGATGCATTGCGCATGGTGTATCAAAAGAAAAACGGCCGCCTCATTCAGTATAACCGCGGGCCGGGCGACCGTTCGTTCGCCTTTCGAGTGGTTGACCTTCGATATGTCACTGACATTGAAACGGAAATCGCCGCCCAGGCAAACCGTCTTCAGGCAAGCCTTGATCTCGAAAACGGGCCGCTTGTAAAGGCAGAACAGTATCAGACTGCGGAAGGCGACCATTTGCTGATCGTCATTCACCATTTGGTGATCGACGGCGTGTCATGGCGAATTCTGCTGGAAGACTTTGCATCAGGCTACTCGCAAGCCGCACAGCAGCATGACATTGTCTTCCCCGACAAAACCAATTCGTTTAAAGATTGGGCAAAAGAGCTTGAGGCATATGCACAAACCGAACGCTTTCTTAAAACGGCCGATTATTGGCGCAGACTTGAACAAGAGCGCATTTGCGAGCTGCCGAAAGATCGGGCTGCCGCAGAAAGAAAAGCGGAAAACACTTCTGCAGTTACGTTTGAATTAAGCGAAGCGGAGACGCGTCTGCTGCTGACGAAAGTGCATGAGCCGTATGGAACGGATATCAACGACATCCTGCTTTCCGCCCTCAGCCTGACAATCAGAGAATGGACGAACGGCTCCAATATTTGCATCAATATGGAAGGGCACGGCAGGGAGGAAATTATTCCGGGGATGAATATTTCGAGAACGGCGGGATGGTTTACCGCGCAATATCCGGTTATTTTAAAAAGCGAAGCAGCGGCAGGATTGCCTGAGACCATTAAAAACGTCAAAGAAACCCTTCGGCGCATTCCTGACAAAGGAATCGGCTACGGCATCCTTCGCTACTTAACAGACCGGAAAAAAGCCGGTGCCGATTTCTCGATCAAGCCTGACATCAGCTTTAACTACCTGGGGCAGATCGACAGGGAGGTGCAGACCGATTTCTTCGGACCTTCTTCTTATGATATGGGCAGACAGGTTTCTGAAAGGTCTGAAGCGCTCTATGCGCTGAGCTTCAGCGGCATCATCAGCAAGGAAAAATTCATCTTGTCATGTTCATTCAATACAGAGGAATATGACAGACAGACCGTACAAGGGCTGATGGACAGATTCAAAGCTTCCCTAACGGCATTGATCGATCATTGTACAGCTAAAGAGGAGCGCGAATTTACACCGAGTGATTTTTCTGCCGGCGATCTTGAGATGGAAGAAATGGGCGACCTGTTTGACGTTCTTGAAGAAAACTTGAAATAAACACCGAGGACTTGCCCGCTTGTTAAGCGGGCGAGCCTATGAAAGGGGGATACGATTTTGAGCCAGTTCAAAAAAGAACATGTCCAGGACATATACTATTTGTCGCCGATGCAGGAAGGGATGCTTTTTCATACGCTGCTGCATCCGGGACAAAGCTTTTATATTGAACAAATCAGCATGCAGGTGAAAGGCTCTTTTCAAAAAGATATATTGGAAAAAAGCATGAATGTCATCATCGGCAGGTATGATATATTCCGAACCGTTTTCGTTCATGAAAAAATGAAACGTCCGGTTCAAGTCGTTTTAAAGGAAAGGTCGTTTCAGGCAGAAGAAATTGATCTATCAGGACTTTCTGAAGCAGAACAAAATGAGAGAATCGAAGATTATAAACGAAAAGATAAAGAAAAAGGGTTTAACCTCTCAAAAGACATTCCGATGAGAACCGCGGTTTTTAAAAAGGGACAGGACCGTTACGAATGGGTGTGGAGCTATCATCATATTCTTCTGGACGGATGGTGCTTCGGGATCGTCGTACAGGAACTGTTTGAAGTGTACAACGCGCTCCGCGAAAACAGGCTATACAGCCTCGGGCCCGTCAAACCTTACAAAGACTATATTAAATGGCTCGAAAGTCAGGACAAACAAAGATCGCTGGCTTACTGGGAACATCATTTAGCCGGATTCGAAGGGCAGACGACATTCAGCGAACAGCGGAAAAAACCGGAGCAAGCCGGCAATCAGCCGGAAGAACTGCTGTTTACACTTCCAAAAGAAGATACAGAAGTGTTCACACAGCTTGCAAAAGCGCATCATACCACGTTGAGCACGGCTCTTCAGGCGGTGTGGTCGGTGCTGCTCAGCCGCTATCAGCGATCCCGCGATCTGATCTTCGGTACAGTTGTGTCAGGCCGCCCCGCTGACATTCAAGGTGTCGAGCACATGGTCGGTTTGTTTATCAATGTCGTCCCGAAACGGGTAACCTTTGGCGCGCAAACGACCTTTACAGAGCTGGTCGCTGAATTGCAGAAGCAGGCGCTTGAAGCTGAGCCGCATCAATATATGCCGCTCTATGATATCCAAAGTCATATAGCAGCGCCGAACTTGATCGACCACATTATCGTTTTTGAAAATTATCCGCTGCAAGAAGCCAACAAACAGCACGAAGAAAAAAATCTCGGCTTCACAATGGATGATATCACCGTTTTTGAAAAATCGAATTATGATCTGAATTTGCTCGCCTCACCGGGGGAAGAAATGCTGCTGAAACTCGCATACAACAGGAATGTCTTCGAACCATCTTTCATCTTGCAGCTAAAAGAACAGCTATTGACAGCTATTCGCGAGATCATCACAAATCCGGAGCAGCCGCTTGACGACATTTGTGTCGTATCCAAAAAGGAAAAAGAGCGCCTTCTCCATGAATTTAACGGCCAAGTCCAACGGAAGCAAACCGGGCTGACGATCCCGCAACGGTTTGAGCAATGTGCTGAAGCGCTCCCGGAACAACCCGCGGTATCAGCGGCCGGGCGGACGCTGACATATCGGGAATTGAACGAACAGGCGAACAAGGTCGCGCATCTTTTGCGCAAAAAGAACGTCGGCCGCGGCGAACCTGTCGCTCTTTTGTTCCGCCGTTCGCCGGAAATGGTCATCGCGATACTCGCCGTCTTAAAAGCAGGGGGCGCCTATCTGCCGATTGACCCGGAATATCCTGAAGCGCGAATTCAGTATATGCTGGAGGACAGCGGGGCTGTTTGCATGTTGACACAAGAAGAGCTTGCCGGACAGGCGGCGTCGCTTTCTTTTCATCAGAATACGATCTTGATCGACGATCCGGCGGTGTCTGCAGAAAGCGGGCGAAACCTTGAAATTGCCGCCGAACCGGACGACCTTGCTTATATCATGTATACGTCAGGCACAACGGGAAAACCGAAAGGCAATCTGACGACCCATGCCAATATTACAAGAGTTGTAAAAGAGACAAACTACATCAGCCTTTCCGAGAAAGACACCTTGCTGTCCCTTTCAAACTATGCGTTTGACGGCTTCACATTTGATGTGTACGGCGCGCTTTTAAACGGAGCAAAGCTGGTAGTGGCCGATCAGGCGACGATTCTCCATATCGGCAAGCTGACAGAAACGATTCAGAAGGAAAACATCACGGTCATGTTTGTGACAACGGCGCTGTTCAACCTCCTGGTCGATGCGGGAACAGAGTGGATGAAAGGGATTCGCAAAGTTCTGTTCGGCGGAGAGCGCTCATCTGTCAGCCATGTCAAGAAAGCATTTGCCGCCATGGGACCGGACAGGATCATTCATGTATACGGGCCGACGGAAACGACCGTCTTCGCGACGTTCTATCCGGTCAACCGCATTGAGGACAGCGCGGTTTCCATTCCGATCGGCAAGCCGATAAACGAAACCAATGCATACATTCTGACGGAAAATAACCGGCTTCAACCGATTGGAGCGGTAGGTGAATTGTGTCTGAGCGGTACAGGGGTATCGCGCGGCTATTTAAACAGGCCGGAACTGACTGCGGAAAAATTCGCGCCGCATCCGTTCAACAGCGGTGAAACGATGTACAGGACAGGGGATCTGGCCCGCTGGCTGCCGGACGGCAATATCGACTTCATCGGCCGGATCGATGATCAAGTGAAAATCCGCGGCCACCGAATTGAGCTCGGTGAAATCGAAGAGGAGCTGATGCGCTGTCAAGGCGTAAAGGAAGCCGTTGTAATCGCCAAGAAAAGCGGGAATGGGGATGCGGCGCTCACCGCCTATGTCGTCCCGGTGCGGGGAGCTGTGGTTTCGAACGAGGAGGTTCGCCGCCAACTGGCTCGGAATCTCCCGGCTTACATGGTGCCGGATGCATATATCATGCTTGAAGAGCTGCCGCTCACCGCAAACGGAAAAGTCAACCGCCGCCTTCTTCCTGAAGCAGATGGCCGGCCGAATCCAACAGAGCACCGTGCACCTCGCAATATGACGGAAGAAAAGCTTGCGATCATTTGGTCTGAGGTTCTCGGCAGACAGCAGATTGGAATAGACGAGAACTTTTTTGAAATCGGGGGACATTCATTGAAAGCTATGGCTGTCACCTCCCGGATGCTGAAAGACCTCGCCATCGATGTTCCGGTGAATGTGTTGTTTGAAATGCCCACAATCGAGGGCCTCGCGGCTTATATCGACCAGGGCGGACATGCGGATGACGTGAAAAAAACCGTCTTCAATCAGGAAAGCACCCGCCATTTGTTCGCATTCCCACCTGTCCTCGGCTATGGCATCGTGTACGGCAAACTGGCCGAACAAATGCCGGAATATAAGATTCATGCGTTTGACTTTATAGAAAGCGATGACCGCGCCGTGCGCTACGCAGAAGCCATCTCCGGCCTTCAGCCAGAAGGGCCGCTGACATTGATCGGCTATTCGGCCGGCTGCGGACTCGCCTTTGAAGTGGCGCAAACACTCGAAAAGAACGGGCGGAAAGTCGAAAAGCTGCTGATGATCGATTCATATATGAAGAACGGTGTCAGCGATTTAGAAGGGCGGTCAATTGAAGCTGATACAGCTGCTCTGATGGAAGCCAACAAGGACAATGAATATATGAAAATCAAGACGGTTGCCGATGGCATCGCCAAAAAGATGGCAGCCTATTATTCTTACTTTGTTAACCTTGTCCATCAAGGAACGGTCAGCTGCGAGATTCACTTGATCAAATCAGAGCACGCGAAACCGCTCCCGGAATGGCTTTCGACGTGGAAAGAAGGAACGGAGTCTTCTTATGATGAATATCAAGGTGCTGGAAGACATGATGAAATGCTCGCGGACGTCTTTGTCAAAACCAATGCAGATCTGATCAGACAGATTTTGGGCGAACGTGCCGCTGTAATCGGGGGTGCATGATAAATGAACGAGATCATTAAGCAGTTTGGAGCGCCGGCAGGCGGCACGCAGTTGATCTGTTTCCCGTTTGCCGGGGGATATTCGGCATCATTCGGACCGCTTTATGAACATTTAAAAGCAGATTTTGAAGTACTGGCCATCGAACCGCCTGGACACGGAACAAATCGAATGGCGTTTGTCGACAATTTGGAAGAACTCGTCGATCTGTATATAGCGGCGCTCAAGCCGAGGCTCTCCGCTCCATTCGTACTGTTCGGCCACAGCATGGGCGGGATGGTTGTTTACAGGTTGACGCAAAAGCTTGAACAAGAAGGCATCTTTCCGGCAGCTGCGGTGATTTCAGCGATTCAGCCGCCTCATATTCAGCGGCAAAAAGTGTCTCACAAAAATGATGACGCATTTCTCGACCATCTCATCCAGCTTGGCGGAATACCCCAACAACTGAAAGATAACAGGGAAGTCATGAACTTTTTCCTGCCGTCATTCAGAGCGGACTACAGAGCGCTTGAGACGTTCTGCCATACGGATCATACGCCGCTCATGTCGCCTGTTCATATCCTGAACGGAGATCGCGATGAGAAATGCATGAAGGATGCGCATGGCTGGAAAAAGTGGGCGCGTACGATCGATTTCCACTATTTCAAAGGCGGCCATATGTATCTTTTAGCAAAAACGGAACAAGTAGCCGCGAAGATCAAAACGATTGCCGCGGCCAGCCGCAAGGAGGCCCCGCCCGGCAATATAAAGAAAAACGGAAAATCGGTGTGTTGAAACAGCCGATTTTCCGTTTTTTAGCCTTTTTTCAGCCGACTTTCCGGCCTGACCATCGTCGCTCCGATCAGTCCGGCAATAATCATCCCCGTTCCTGCGAAGTGAAACCATTCAAGTGATTCTCCCAGCCATATGATCCCAGCCAAAATCGTCACCAGTGTCGCCAGATGATTAAACATGCTGATTTTCGCAGCTTCTATTTTTGAGAGAGCATAATTAGATAAAAATGATGTCGCAAACGATGACAACACGCCCAAATACAAAACCGAAAGAATAAACACCGGATCAGTGAAGGGAGCAAAAAATCCGCTCAGCGTGCCGTCTGCCATGTGACTGATCCCGGCGATGCCGTTGAAAAAGAGAAATCCCGCACCAGTGGTCACATATGTTAATTCAAGCGAATTGAAGGTGCGTGTCATCTTTCTCGCGAGCACACTGTAGCCCGCCGATGAAAGCGCCGAAAGCAAAATCAGCGCCGCCCCTCTCAAATCGGAGCTTCCGGTGCCTGCGCTTTTCATCATAAAGATGCAGGCCACCCCCGCCGCTGACAAGACGGTGAAAAAGAATTGCCGCTTCGTAAACCGTTCATTTAAAAAATAAGCGGCGAATATCATCGTAAAGATCGGGATCGCCGCTTGAATGATGCCGGCTTCAGACGAAGACGTGTAGACGAGCCCAAACACTTGAAAAGCAAAAAACATGACAGGATAAAATAAAGCTAAAGGCAGTACCTTCAGCGCATCTTTCATGCTGATGCCAATCTTTACCCATCCAAGCAGAAGGGGAAAAAGCGCGGCCAAAAAAGCGACCGTAAAGCGATGGGCCAGAATATCGACCGGATTCGCTGCAGTGAGAGCCAATTTGACAAAGAAAAAAGAAAACCCAATGATAAAAGCATAGAGCAAAGCTGCCGCATAAGCAGATTTGTTCAAAGTCGATCATCTCCGTTAAAGTATGCATGCAATACATATATTTTACCGGCTTCTGTCATCTTATACGGAAGCGAAATCTGATACAATACAAAAAAACGGAATCTGTACCGTTACAGATTGGCGAAGGAGACGAACATGCACAAATATGTAGCGCTGATGAACGAATTGGAGGATATGATCGAAGACAAATCCTTTCAGGAAGGGGACAGGCTGCCGTCCATCCGCGAGCTGTCCGTACGCTTCAAAGTAAGCAAAAGCACGGTCATCAGGGCGTTTAGCGAGCTGGAGAGACAGCACCTCATCTACTCAGTGCCGAAAAGCGGCTATTACGTCGTGAAAAAAACGAATCAGCGACCAAATCCCGGAAAGGCTGTGATCGATTTCTCAGCATCTGCTCCTGATCCTGATGTCTTTCCATACATCGATTTTCAGCATTGCATCAATAAAGCCATTGACACATACAAAAACGATCTGTTTATCTATGGGACGCCGAAAGGTCTTCCGTCATTAATCGAGGCCATACAAAAAGAGCTTGCCAACGGCCAGGTGTTTGCGAAAGAGGAACACATTTTTATTACATCAGGCGTGCAGCAGGCCCTCGCTCTGCTCGCTTCAATGCCTTTTCCCAACCGGAAGCGGAAAATTCTGATCGAACAGCCGAGCTATCATTTACTGATTCAATACCTTGAAGTTCACGGCATACCCGCAATCGGCATCGAGAGAACCGCTGAGGGCATCGATATGGACGAGCTGGAGCAAATTTTCCAAACCGAAGACATCAAATTCTTTTATACGATGCCGAGATTCCACAATCCGCTCGGGACTTCCTATACGGAACGGGAAAAAATGGCCATCGTCAAGCTGGCGGAAAAGTATGACGTCTATATCGCCGAGGATGATTTTTTAGGAGATTTGGAGAATCATAAAAAGGCGGACCCGTTACATTATTATGACGTTTCTTCACACGTCATTTATTTGAAAAGTTTCTCCAAGATTATTTTTCCGGGTCTGCGGGTCGGAGCCGCTGTGCTGCCCGATTCTCTGACAGATGTGTTCAACCGGTACAAACAGCTGCTCGACATTGACAGTTCCATGCTGTCTCAGGCCGCTTTGGAGATCTATTTGAAGAGCGGGATGTTTGAAAAGCATAAGCAAAAGATCCGTTCTTCCTATCAAAAAAGATCATGCCTTCTGCATGATCTGCTAAAAGAATGTGCCGCGTCACTGGGGGATGTGCTTGAATTCCATCCACACGGCCATCCGGCCATCCACACCCACATCGAATTGGACCGGACGATCCCGGCGTCCCGTCTGATCAAAAGCTTACAAAAACGGAACGTCCTGCTCGAACCGGTAAACGCTCATTATATGTCGGCCTTTCCAAAAAGAAATCTATTAAAAATCAATACGTCCAATGTAAAGGAAGACGACATCCGCCGCGGCATCGACCGCTTGCGGCAAGCGGTGGAAACCGCTTATTTTTAGAGCGGAACTTTTTAAAGCGTTGACAGTTCAGCGCAGCTTTTCATCACAATGCGGTCTGGAAATTCAGGTGCGGCGGAACACACCGCCATTTTATAGCCTGGGTCAATTTCATAGGCTTGGATATAGCAAGGCGGATAGCCTGGGGGAGTTTCCACCGAAGCGCGTCCTTGTTCGTTCAGTTTGACGGAGAAGGAATCAAGCGGCAGAGACAGGCCTTTTCCCGCCTGTTTGATAAAGCTTTCTTTCATCGTCCACAAATGATAGAAATACGACAGGCGCTCTGAGTCGTCCTTTTCCATGAGATCATGGTGCTCTGAAGGAGAAAAAAACCGCTCGGCAATGTCGAAATTGATCGGCTTGATTTTTTCGACATCCACTCCGATCGGCTTGGTGCCAGCTCCGCACACGATCCAGTTTCCGGAGTGGGAAATGTTGAAATGAAAGTCGTTCAGACCTTCAGCAGCCGGTTTGCCGTACCTTCCTTCCGTAAAACGGATCTGATCGTTCGGTAAATGAAACGTTTCACTGATGATGTGCCTCGCCAGCACTTCCCCGATCAGCGTCCTGCTGGCATCTTCGGGATATCTGTATCTGCCCACTTTTTTGCGCTTTTCTTCAGAGACCATGGCCATCATTCGGTTAAATTGGCCGGCTTCCGGCAGCTGATCCATATAAACGGCGTAAATCTTCATCAAATGCAACCTCTTCACATGATATTTTTTCTGCTTTCATTTTAGCAAACAGGCAGCAGAAAAGATAGGCATGATACCTGTGCAGAATGGAGTGATGAACATGATAGACGGAACATTGATAAAAGATACATACTTCGGGAGGGAGCTTTTGATCTATCTTCCTCCTTCATACGGAAGCAGTAATAACCGCTATCCCGTCCTATACGTACACGATCTGGGCGATTTGTTCGATCCGGCACACAGCGGCAGTTTGCCCTCAATCGAAAAGCTGTTTTCGAATCAGGAAGTGCCGGAATTGCTGCTGGTCGGAGTGGCTCCGAAAGACAGGGAAAGCGAATACACGCCTTTTCCCAAACCGCATTTGCTGCCGAATAAACGGGCGTACGGCGGGAAGGGCAACGAATATGCCGCTTTTTTGGCCAATCGGCTTAAGCCCTATATCGACAGGCGCTACCGAACAAATCCAAGCCGTGAACATACAGGAATCATCGGAAAGTCGTTCGGCGGATTGATCTCGGTTTACACGGCGTATTTAGCATCTAAGACATTTGGGAAAATCGGATCTTTGTCAGGGTCTTTCTGGTTTGAAGGAATGACCGAGTTTATGAAGAATAACCGCTTTGAAAATGAGCATCTGCGCATTTATATGGATGTTGGAAGCATGGAAGGAGCAGACAGGGATAATCTGCAGAAGGAGATGATACCGAGGACGAAGGAAGCCTTCAGCCTGTTAACCGAAAGCGCCGCCTTCGAAAAAGAACTGAAGTTTGTCATTGATGAAGGAGGCTCACATCGGCTTGAGAGGTTTGCGAAGCGTTTTCCGGAAGCCGTCAAATGGCTGTTCGGCTCCTGTCACAACAACGCACGGAATGACCGGAATTTCTGATTGGCATGAAGTATCGTTGTAAATGAGAGGAGCGGAAACAATGGACATTCTGAATCGTTTGGCTGAAAGCATCGATTATATTGAAAAGCATTTGGATCAGCCGCTGAAACACGAAGAAATCGCCCAAATCGCATACTGTTCGAAATTTCATTATCAGCGGATGTTCTACATGCTGACGGGTGTTACCCTTGCCGATTACATTCGGAAAAGAAGGCTGACAGTCGCCGCGCAGGAGCTGGCTGCTTCACATATAAAAGTGGTTGATGCTGCTTTTAAATACGGCTACAACACACCGGAATCATTTTCAAAGGCATTCAGCCGCCTTCACGGTATCAGCCCTTCACAGGCCCGTGAAAAAGGCAGGACGCTCAGGGCATTTCCGCGTCTATCCTTTCATATTCAAATAAAGGGAGTGGAGGATATGAATTACAAGATTGTTGAAAAAGAACCGTTTCAGGTGATCGGCAAAGCGTTGGAGGTTACGGTGAAGGATGATCAAAACAAAAAGGACATTCCGGCTTTTTGGAACGAATTAAATCACAACGGCTTTACCGATTCTTTAAAGCCGGATATCGGCCCGCTCGGCTTCCTTGGCGTCTGCATGGATTTTAATGATCAAGCTGATACGTTCCATTATGTCATCGGGGTCGAAAAAACATCCGCTGACACGCCTGCCGGCTGTGTCGAGAAACCGATTCCCGCCGCAACTTGGGCCGTATTTGAAGCCGTCGGCCCCGTCAATTCGGCTGTTCAAGCCACATGGGAAAGGATCTTCTCAGAATGGTTTCCGGCGACAGGCTATGAATTGGCAAACGCTCCGCAATTTGAATCCTATCCTAAGGACGGGAATATTATGGCGCAAGACCATATCACCGAAATTTGGATACCGGTGGTAAAACAGAAATAATCTGAACGAGAAAAACGGATGAAACGCTCATCCGTTTTTTTTCAGCGACATATGTACAGGCTTGGCAGCTCTGATGCGCCTTCCTGTCATAGCTGTTTTTAAAAGCTGTTTGGACTGAGGCAAAGAAAACCGCAAAATCAGGCCTGTTAAAATGGCGGTTAAAACAGTGCCGATGCCGATCGGCCCGCCGAGCAGCCAGCCGATCAGTAAAATCGTCAGCTCCATTCCGTTGCGGACCCACTGAACGTTCCAGCCCGTTTTCTCGGAAATCAAAAGCATCAGGGAGTCGCGCGGACCCGCACCAAGATCTGCCGACACATAAATGCCGACTCCATAACCGATAAAAATGACGCCGATCACGAATACGACAGTGCTTGAAATATACGTTTCCGGGTCTGGAAGAATATAAGTAAAGAAATCTATAAAAATACCGATTAACAGCATATTAAGCACGGCGCCGATTTTCGGCCATGCTTTTGTAAATAAGGACGTTAAACCTACGATAACCGCCCCGACAATAATCGCCCATTGGCCGACTGTAAGGCCCAAAAGCATATACAACCCGTAGTGAAATGCATCCCAAGGACCGATGCCGAGCACTTTCCCTTCAATCGTAAGAGAAACCCCAAAAGACAAAACAATCAATCCGACAAAATAAAAAAGCCAGCGCAAAACAAGTTCCCGCTTCAATGGATTCCCCTCTTTTCAAAAAAACAATCGATTGTCATTGTATCACATTCTTCAGAACGGATAAATGCGGATTTCGGAATGCGGCTCTTCAATTTACATAATTATGATTATATTCCAATTGATGAAAATGATGTATGATAGCTGTAGAGATACATTTTCCATTGTGGAGGGGAGAAATTCAGAGTCTGATAAGGGTCCTGGACCCTTTTGTTTCTTTCGAGGAAGCATCATCTGCCAGTTCTATTCGACAGAGCCAATGGGCGAACCGAGCGCTTGGGCCGTTCTTGTAGGCTGGCTCTTTGCTGTCATTGCGGTTCAGCAGTTTGCAGGGAAAAAACAGCAGATGTTATGAAAAAAGGAGGGGAATGGCGTTGATTTTTTTAGTAAGGCTGATCTGTCTTTCCGTTTTAGCCTGTCTCGCACTGTTGCTTATATTGAACTATGCACCTTTTCTGGCGATGCCCGTTTGGATTGCTTTGATCATTGCCTTGATCGTCTGTCTGTATCTTGCCTTTAAAGAGGAAACGAAGGAATGGAGAAGACGAAAGCACTAAGTTTTTCTTCAGCGTTTTTTCTTGAATGAAAGAACATTTGCCAAAACGAAATAGATGATGGCCGTCCCGGACACAAACAAAAAAAATTCTTTCCACTCTCTTGCCGTCATGTATACAAAGCGGCAGATCTCGAGATGTTCATCCAAGTAAAAAGCCTGGGTATATGCGCTGACTATCATGCCGGTAAAGACGAATAGGCCGACCATATTGAGCAGCATTCTCATACTGAATGTTTTTTTCTCATTTTCTTGTTTCATTTTAAAGAAATCCTTTCCAATATGAATTTATCATTCTATTGTACGGAAATAGCGCTCAAATGTTTCGAAAACTTCTTAATATATCGTTAAGAAGTTTTTTTATTTAAAAGAAAATGTAAAAGATTAAACAATTTCATGAACTTTTTGAGCGAAGGCCTAAAAATATAGGAATATTATACCGATATGGCAAGTGAAAACTTTTTCCGAAATATTAAAGACAAGGCAGGAGAGAAAATCATGCAGCAACGCAATACACCGGATGTACAGAAATGGTTTCCGAGCGAGGACGGAAATGAAGCGAAAAGACATGAATTCCTATCATTGATTGAACAGCTGATCGAGGGAGTGGACGAGCTGAAAAATCCAGATCAGGTCAACCTTGGCGGCGAGAAGAACCGTGAGGGCTTCTTTTATGAAAAGCTGGTCGCAGAGAGCCGGATTCCGCACGAAGGTGCGCCGATGAAAGAGGTCAACGAAGAGCTGTTGAAGCTGTTGCACGGCCATCCGTATCATACCAAATACTTTTTCACAAACATTCTGCCGATGGCGAGCATCCCGGGGATATTAGGCATGCTTACGGCGTTCATGGTCAATGGGAACAACCTGTGGGATGTGTACGGTCCAGCCGGAGCGGAGGCGGAAGTGAAAGTTACGGCGATGATGTCAAAGCTTGCGGGGTATGATGCCGAAACAAGCGGAGGCTACACGACGTGGGGAGGACAAGGTGCGGTATACAGCGGCCTCAGAATCGCGATTGCCAAAATGGCGCCGTCATCGCTGAAAGAAGGGGTTCCCGGCAATTTCTACGCGTTTTGTTCTGAAGCGGCTCATTACAGCTTGTATAAGTCAATGGAAGCCGCAGGACTCGGGAGCGATCATTTAATTAAAGTCAAAACAAATCTCGACCATTCCATGGATACGGAAGATTTGCGTGCGAAGCTTAGACAAGTCTGCGAAGCCGGGGGGATTCCCGTTTATATCGTAGCTACAACAGGAACGACAGATGCGATCGGCATCGATGATGTGAGCGCTGTCCGCCGTGCGGCTGAAGAAACGGCGAAAAGCTTCGGGCTGCCGGTTCCGCATATCCACGCCGATTCCGCCCTGGGAGGATTTTTTGCCTTTTTTAATGAGTACGATCTGAATGAGAACGCTTTATCCTTCAGTCCCGGTGTTCTCAGCATGATCAAGCCGATTCAGGAAAAAATGAGGCATCTGCACGCAGCCGATTCGCTTTGTTTTGATTTTCAGAAGCTCGGACAGACGCCTTATGTGACGAGCCTGTTTCTTGTGAAAGATCGCAATGACTTAAAACGGATCGATCTGGATCCTGATGAGACGCCGTATGTCGGCCACCGCGGCTATGGGGACTACCATACGGGCTACACGCTGGAATGTTCGCGCATGGCCAGTTCGATCAGTATGTACAGCGCGTTGATGGCATTTGGCTATGAAGGCTATCAAAAGCTGCTCGGACAGTTTCTTGAAGTCAACCTGCATTTTAGGGAACAGCTTTCTCAGCAGATTCCGGAGGCCGATATTGTGAACCCGGACAACTTCGGCATGTCTACGCTGTTTCGCATTTATCCTGAAGGTGCCCCTAGATTTGAAGACGAAATTTCGGGAGCATGCACCATTCAAGAGCTGGAAAGAAACAATGCACTCACTGAAAAACTGTTTGAAAAGCTCGGAACAAAAAGGGACAAGATGTTTTTTGGCGATACGAAAAAGCACTTGCTTGTGAAATCCTGTGAAGGGACTGAGATACCGCTTTGCGTCAGCAAATTTTTCGTCATTTCTCCGTATACCATGCCTGAACATGTCCCGGGAATTATCGATTATTTAAAAGAAAATATTGAGGAAGTCTGCCGGGAGCATGGATCTCTCATGACAAATTAAAGGGGATATAGACGATGAAAACGTTGAAGAAAAAGCTAACAGAACACATTTCAGTCAAAATTATGATTGGCGTCGCCTTAGTGCTTTTAATCACGATCGCATCATTTTCAGCTGTGTTTACTTATATCAGCAAAGACTTGTCAGAGCAGCTGAGACAGCAGTTCCAAAACCGTCTTTATACCGATATTCATCTTGCTGAAAACCAAATCAAACGTCTGGACGGGAATCCGCTTGAAATCGATTCTGCGGACAATCCGCTTTACAAGCAGACAAAAATGGCTGTGGACAGCCTGAAAAAGAAAAACAATCTTGAAAATATCTATATCCTTTCCAATGAGGGCGGGAAGGAGCGGATTCTCGTGCTGTCGGATACGTCCGATGATTTCGGCACGGATTACAGTTTTTCTCCTGAAATGAAAGAAGCCTTAACGACAAACAAAGAGACGGTAAGCGACGTGTATGAGGATGAATACGGCATTCACCAGTCGATTTTTCAGCCGCTTGAGAACAGCTCCGGCGAAAAGGTGGGAATTTTGGGGATCGATCTTGATGCTTCCGTGATTCCGGCGACGGCTGCAAAAGCGAAGTGGTATACAATTGCGATCGCAGCATTTGTCTTGCTGCTCGGAATGGCCATGGCCTATTTTCTCGGTTCTTTTATCGCGAAGCCGATCAGGCAGCTGATGAAGGCATCAGAAAAAATTGCCGACGGCGATCTGTCGGCCGACATTTCTGTCAAGAGCCGTGATGAAGCCGGAAAGCTTGCCGAATCGTTCAAGCGGATGAGCGAAAATTTACAACAATTGATTGGACAAATTTCAGCTTCCTCTGAAGAGGTATCCAAGACGAGTCTCCAGCTGAAAAATGTATCGGCTGAATCGAGCGAAAGCGCGGCCCAGGTGGCTGAATCGATGAACAGCATGAGCGAGGGGATCAACGAAGTGGTCTCGTCCGTTTCGGATTGCCACACATCGGCTGCCGAAATCGATCATCAGCTTACACACGTCACAGAAGAAGTGAACGAGATGAAGAACGTTGCCGAAGGCGTCAGCAAGGATTCCAAGACCGGACAGGAGCTTGTCGAAGAAACATTGCGGCAGACCCAGACGATTAAAAACGTGATGGAAGAGTCCAAACAAGCGGCAGCAGAGATGCAAAACCATACCGAAGAAATTGAAAAAGTCATCGGAATGATTTCCTCTATTGCCGAACAGACGAATTTGCTGGCGCTCAATGCTTCAATTGAAGCCGCCCGGGTCGGTGAAGAAGGCCAGGGCTTTGCTGTTGTAGCGGGAGAAGTCAGAAAGCTTTCTGAACGCTCGGCAGATGCCGCTTTATCCGTTTCCCAGCTTGTGGCGGGCACGCAGGAGAGCAGCCGGCTTGTCATGGAACGCATTCAGGAAGGAAACGCAGCGGTTGACAAAGGGCAAATATTAATCAATGGCACATACGAGAACTTTTCAGGAATTTTTAAAGGGATCTCTCAATTTGCCGAACGGACCGATCAGTTGCTTCAGTCTTTGTTAAAAGTCGAAAAATCGTATCAAAACATTTCGGCTGCGATGGAACAGATTTCCGCCGTTACCGAAGAGCAGGCGGCAGGTTCTGAGGAAGTCGCGGCAGCAGCGGAGCAGCAAAGCGCCGGCATGCAGGAAATCGCATCGGCCATTCAGCAGCTCTCCGCTTTGTCGGAAGAATTGAATCAAGCGGCATCCAAGTTTAAACTGGCCGCAGAATAAAAAAGAACAGCCTGATCCAGAGAGATCAGGCTGTTTTGTTTATACAGGATTCAAAATCCGGTTTAAAAACTGTTTTGTTCGTTCTTCCTTAGGGGCTGAGAAAATTTGTTCAGGCGGACCCTGTTCGACGATGACGCCGCCGTCGATAAAGACGACTTCGTCTGCGACATCCTGCGCGAATTTGATTTCGTGGGTGACGACAACCATCGTCCAGCCCTCATTTGCAAGGTCTTTCATGACTTTCAGCACTTCACCGACCAGCTCGGGATCAAGCGCCGATGTGGGTTCGTCAAAAAGCATCAGTTCTGGCTTGATGGCCAGAGCGCGGGCGATCCCGACGCGCTGCTGCTGTCCCCCGGAAAGCTGGAATGGATAAAGGTCCATTTTGTCTTCTAGGCCGACCTTTTGCAGAAGCTGAACGGCTTCCTTTTTGACTTCTTCTTTATTGCGCTTTTGCACTTTTACCGGCCCTTCCATCACATTTTCAAGCACGGTGCGGTGCGGGAACAGGTGATAGGCCTGAAACACCATTCCCGACTTTCTCCGCAGTCGAAGGAGGTCAGCCGGTTTATTTTTCTTGGAAAAATCGATGGTAAAATCGTCAAAAGAAAGAATGCCGCGGTTCGGAATTTCCAAAGCGTTCAGGCAGCGAAGCAGCGTCGTCTTGCCGGAACCGGAAGGCCCTAAGATGGCGATCACTTTTCCTTTTTCGATGTTCAGGTCGATTTTTTTTAAGATCTCGTTTTCGCCGAAGGATTTATTCAGCCCTTTGATCGCAAGCATTGTCTATTTCCCTCCTTACCTGGCCACATACCGGTCCAATCGCCGTTCAATCTGCTGCTGAACAAGCGCGAGAACAAAGCAGATGATCCAATAGATGAATGCGGCTTCCATATAAATGATTAAAATTTGGTCTAGATTGCTGGCCCCGATTTCCTGGGCTTTCCGGAATAATTCAGCAACAAGAATTTGTGACGCAAGCGATGTGTCTTTAACCAAGCTGATGAATGTATTGGATAATGGCGGAATCGACACGCGTACAGCCTGCGGCAGGATGACCCTGGTAAGGGCCGTTTTTTGAGTCATTCCAATCGAATAAGCCGCTTCCCACTGCCCTTTCGGAACGGAAAGGATGGAAGCCCTGATGATTTCCGAAGCATATGCGCCGACATTTAATGAAAAGGCAATGATCGCGCTCGGAAACGGGTCAATCGTGATTTGAAATGCTGGAAACAAGTAAAAAATAATGAATAGCTGAACGAGCAGCGGCGTTCCGCGGATCGCTGAGACATAAATGCCGAAAACCGCTCTTAAAATGCGGGATTTGGACATTCTCGCCAGCGCCGTGATCAATGCGATGATCATACCGAATATAAAAGAGAGAATGGCAAGGGGAATCGAGTAATAGATTCCCCTTAAAAAGATCGGCCAAAATGATTCACGCACAAGATCCCAGGGGATCGCCGCGCCGATGGCCGCCGCTTGTATATTATTTAGAAACATCTTCGCCAAACCATTTCTTCGCTATTTTCGCGAGTGTGCCATCCTCTTTCATGTCTTTCAGCGCGGAGTTGACCTTGTCAACCAGCTCGCCGCTTCCTTTGCGGAAAGCAAAATGCGTAGTTTGCGGCTCGCCTGTTTCAAAAGCGACTTTCAGGTTTTTGTTTCCTGATGTCTTCAAATAGTTCAGCACCGCCAGTTTATCGTTAAAGGTGAGGTCGACACGGCCCTGCTGAATCAACTGAAACGCTTGAGCCATTCCTTCCACGCCTTCGATTTCAGCGCCGGCGTTTTTCGCAAGGTCATTATAGTTGCTTGTCAAAGATTGTGCAGCTTTTTTCCCTTTGACGTCCCCTTCAGCTTTTATATCGTTGTTGTCCGCTTTTGTGACAACGACGGCTTGGGAAGTTGTATATGAATCGGAAAAATCATACTGATTTTCACGGTCTTTCTTCCCGACTTGGTTGGCAACGACGTCAAAACGCTTGGAGTTGAGGCCGGCAAACATGCTGTCCCACTGCGTTTCTTTAAATTCAGCTTTCAGGTTGAGGCGCTTGGCGACTTCCTGCATCACTTCGACATCATAACCTGTTAATTGATCTGTTTTTTTATCGTGGAATGTAAATGGTTCGTACGTTCCTTCAGTACCGACGGTCAAAACGCCTTTATCTTTAATTGAAGACCAGAGGCTGTCGCCTGCTGCGTTTTTATCCTTGGAATTGTCCCCTGACGCGCCGCATGCGGCCATCACGGTGATCAACAGCGTCAGTAATACAGCGAATATTGCTTTCTTCATTTTATTCCCCACTTTTCTGATTGGATTTAGTTGATATGATTGTACTTAACGGTCTTACAAAAGTAAAGCATAAACCTTTTTTAGTATGAGTCAAGAAATTCGTTTTTAGTGATAATCATTCTGATTCCTGATCAAAACGGATCTTCCATTTTTTAAGCCTGTATTGCAGGCTCTGCCTGCTGATCCCCAGAACCCGCGCCGCTTGGGACACATTGTAATTGCATTTTTTAACGGTTTTTTGAATATAATACTTTTCGGCATTCTCGATTTGTTCCTTCAAAGGAGCTGCCGAGACGGAAGGAAGCGGGGCGAACAGATCATAGCCCTGCTGCGGCAGCTGCTTTTTTGCCGCTGGTTTTGTCCTGTATTGCAATGGAAGGTGCGTCAGCTCGAGTTTGTCTTCGTAAGACATCAAATTCATGGCGCCTTCAATTAAATGTTCAAGTTCTCTGACGTTTCCCGGCCAATCGTATGAAAGCAGAAACCGCTGCACCTCTTCTTCAAAACCTTTGACCTCCATTTGGAACAATGCGTTGTATTTGTCGATAAAATGCTGGGTGAGCGGCATGATATCTTCCTTTCGATCTTTTAATGGAGGAATGAACAAGGTGACGACACTCAGCCTGTAATACAAATCTTTTCGCAGTCTTTGCCCGCTGACCGCGTCGACTGGATCTTCGTTCATCGTCGCGATGATCCTGACATCGATCGGAGTATCCTTCGAAGCGCCGATCCGCCTGATCGTTTTTTCTTGAATCGCGCGCAAAAGCTTTGCCTGCAAGCTGAAGTCCAAAGAATTGATCTCGTCAAGGAGAAGTGTGCCGCCGTCTGCTTGTTCGAAAAGACCCGGGCGATCGACGGCACCCGTGAATGCGCCTTTGGCCGTGCCGAATAAAAGGCCTTCAACGAGGCTTTCCGGGAGGGCTGCGCAGTTTTGTGAGATGAATGGGCCAGTCGACCGCTGGCTTCCGTTATGTATACTTTGGGCGAACAGTTCTTTTCCGGTTCCGGTGTCGCCGACGATGAGAATGGAGGAAGAGGTCCGGGTCGCCCGCTTTGCATGTTCAATGACTTCCTTGAACGCCGGGCTGACGCCGATCAGACTGTCAAACGTATACTTTGTGTTTTCTGTTTTGTTCATATTTTCTCTGATCAGCCGTTCAAGCTTTGTGACATCTTTGGCAATCTCAACCGCTCCTTTCGTATTCCCGTTTTCCATAATGGGAAACGTATGATTGACGGTCGTAATTTCCTGGCCCTTGTTATTGAAGTAGGTCTGCTTGACGTTTTTGTTCGTTTTCCCGTGATGCAGCGCCTGCAGGAGAGTGCTGTCATATTGGCTGGCAAAGGTAAACACGTCCAGCACGTTTTTGCCGAGCACATCGTTGACATCCATCCCTTCAATCTGGCTCATTTTTTTGTTATAGACAACAGATGTGCCGTTTTCGTCGACGACATGCAAGCCGATATCGATTTCATCTATAATTCTTTGAAAAATAAGCTTGAGTAAATCATAATTCTTCAGCAAGTGACATCCCCCTTTGTTCGTAACTGTCTCTCCATTGTAAGTGAAGATTTGATAAGGGTGCAAAAAAATATGCATTTATTTTTGCACCTTTGAATAAAAACCGCAAAATTTTTTGCGAATTATACATGCAATGTTCTGAAAATTTGCGGTTTTAAGATTGGCACGATCCTTGCATATAAAATAGTGTGAAACAAAATACGACATCTGGCATGTATGTCCAAAAATAAGAAGGAGGAATCAGAATGACGGTTCTATCAAAGTCCGAGAAAATTATGAAGCAAACCGCACATTTTGGCGCGAATAACTATCATCCTCTGCCGATCGTGATTTCTGAAGCGGAAGGCGCGTGGGTGAAAGATCCGGAAGGCAACCGATACATGGATATGCTGAGCGCTTATTCCGCAGTGAATCAAGGGCACAGGCATCCGAAAATCATCCAGGCGTTAAAAGATCAGGCCGACAAAATCACCTTGACGTCGAGAGCTTTTCACAATGACCAGCTTGGTCCTTTCTATGAAAAGGTCGCTTCATTAACGGGGAAAGATATGGTTCTGCCGATGAACACCGGAGCGGAAGCGGTTGAGTCCGCGATTAAAGCAGCCCGGCGCTGGGCTTATGATGTAAAAGGCGTTCCGGACAATAAGGCTGAAATTATCGCATGTGTAGGCAATTTTCACGGCCGGACGATGCTGGCTGTGTCGCTTTCATCAGAAGAAGAGTATAAACGCGGTTTCGGGCCGATGCTTCCTGGCATCAAGCTGATTCCATACGGGGATCTGGAGGCGCTGAAACAGGCGATCACACCGAATACGGCCGCTTTCTTAATTGAGCCGATTCAGGGTGAAGCGGGTATTGTCATTCCGCCGGAAGGCTTTTTGAAACAGGCTGCAGAAGTCTGTAAAGAACGCAATGTCTTGTTTATCGCTGACGAAATACAGTCAGGGCTTGCACGAACAGGCAAAATGTTCGCCTCTGATTGGGAGGATGTCACACCGGACATGTACATTTTAGGAAAAGCGCTCGGAGGCGGCGTGTTCCCAATATCGTGTATTGCTGCAAACAGAGATGTGCTTGGCGTGTTTAATCCCGGCTCACACGGGTCGACTTTTGGAGGGAACCCGCTTGCATGCGCCGTATCGATCGCCGCCCTTGAAGTGTTGGAAGATGAGCGGCTCGCTGAACGGTCGCTGGAGCTCGGGGAATATTTTAAAGAGAAGCTCTCGCAAATCGATAATCCAAAAATCAAAGAAGTGCGCGGCAGAGGGCTGTTCATTGGGGTTGAGCTGACCGAGGCGGCGCGTCCGTATTGCGAGCGTTTGAAAGAAGAAGGCCTGCTCTGCAAAGAAACGCATGAAACGGTGATTCGCTTTGCGCCTCCTCTTGTTATTTCAAATGAGGATTTGGATTGGGCGATTGAAAAGATTACCCGTGTTTTGTCGAAGTAAAGCGGACGGCTGAACAATAAGGGGATTGTTCAGCCCGTTTTTTCGCCGCATGTGCGAAGTTTGTCAAAAATTGAAATATCAGGAAAATGTTCAGAAGATTTAAAAAATAGTCTATATGTCATAGGGGGAGATGACATTAGGGAGAATGGAAACGGAAGGGGTGAAGGCGGTTTGAACCATGAAAACCGTGAACAATATACACTGAAAAGAACGATGAAATCACGCCATTTGTTTATGATCTCGCTTGGCGGCGTCATCGGAACCGGCTTTTTTCTTGGAACAGGATATACGATCAATGAAGCCGGGCCGATCGGCGCGATTCTTTCTTATTTAGCGGGCGGAATGATCATGTATTTTACGATGCTTTGCCTCGGGGAGCTCGCAGTGGCAATGCCGGTTTCAGGCTCTTTTCAGACGTACGCGACAAAATTTATCGGGCCTGCCACAGGATTTGCCGTCGGCTGGATCTACTGGCTCGGCTGGTCGGTTACGGTTGCTTTGGAATTTCTGTCGGCGGGGCAGCTGATGAAAAGGTGGTTTCCCGATGTCGGCGTCTGGATATGGTGTTTGATTTTCGGTCTGCTGCTTTTTTCGCTTAACGCGCTATCGGCGAAAGCCTTCGGGGAATCGGAATTTTGGCTGTCCGGCATTAAAATTATCGTCATCCTTCTGTTTATTATCCTCGGCGGAGGCGCGATGTTCGGATTTATCGATATGAAAGACGGACAGGCTGCACCGTTCTTTTCCAATCTGATTGGAGACGGAATTTTTCCAAACGGATTCGGCGCGATCTTTATCACGATGATCACCGTCAACTTTGCCTTTCAAGGGACAGAGCTGATCGGGATCGCGGCGGGGGAAAGCGAAAATCCGGAAAAAACGGTGCCCCGCTCCATCAAACAGACGGTCTGGCGGACACTTGTGTTTTTCGGCCTGTCCGTATTTGTCCTGGCGGGGTTGATTCCATGGGAAAAAGCGGGGGTTGTTGAAAGCCCGTTCGTTGTCGTATTTGAACAAATTGGCATTCCGTATGCCGCCGATCTGATGAACTTTGTTATTTTAATTGCTTTATTATCGGTGGCGAATTCGGGTTTGTACGCATCGACAAGGATGCTTTACTCTCTTGCGAAAGAAGGAATGGCCGCTCAGGCTTTAAGCCGGGTCAATAAAAGAGGGATCCCGATGAATGCGCTGTGGATCACGCTCGGTTTTGCGGGTTTGTCCCTCGTCTCAAGCGTAGTTGCCGCGGAAACGCTCTACATCTGGCTTCTGTCTCTAGCCGGTTTAAGCGCACAAGTCGGCTGGATCACGATTACGGTATCACAGCTGCTATTTCGCAGAAGATATGTTAAAGAAGGCGGTAAGGTTGAAGACTTGAAATTTAAAACGCCTCTTTACCCTTATTTGCCGCTGACGGGATTTATTTTAAACAGCGCCGTCCTTGTGAGCCTTGCCTTTGATTCAGAGCAGAGGATGGCATTGTACTGCGGGATTTTGTTCATGTCGGCCTGCTACTTTGTTTATCACGTATTTGTGAAAAAACGCCAGGGTCTTGAGCGACAAGAAGCATTGATCTATCAAAACAAAACAAACGATGAGGTGGTTATTGATGAATAAGCAAGTTTCTCTGATTGGAATGCCGATGGACTTGGGACAGGCGCGGCGCGGTGTGGATATGGGACCGAGCGCGATTCGCTACGCTCATATCGTGGAACGTCTGACCGAGCTTGGCTATGATATCGATGATCTGGGCGATGTGCCGATCAATCGCGATCAGCCAAAAGGAGACGAAGGGCTGAAAAATTTAGTTTCCGTACTAGAAGGAAACCGCAAGCTGGCTGATATCGTCGACAATGTCATCGAGCAGCGCCGCTTCCCGCTCGTGTTGGGCGGAGACCACAGCATAGCCATCGGGACATTGGCGGGGGTAGCCAAGCATTATCAACAACTCGGCGTGATTTGGTATGACGCACACGGCGACTTAAATACGCTGGAGACATCGCCGTCAGGCAACATCCACGGTATGCCGCTGGCGGTAAGTCTCGGTGTCGGCCACGAAAAGCTGGTCAACCTTCACGGCTATACGCCGAAAGTCAAGCCGGAGCATGTCGTCATCATTGGTGCCCGCTCGCTTGATGAAGGAGAGCGCAAATATATCCGTGAAACCGGCATGAAAGTCTACACCATGCACGAAATCGACAGGCTTGGCATGACGAAGGTGATAGAGGAAACGATCGAGTATCTGTCAGCAAATTGCGACGGCATTCATCTGAGCCTCGATCTGGACGGTCTTGATCCGAGCGACGCTCCGGGAGTCGGCACCCCTGTCGTCGGAGGCATCAGCTACAGGGAAAGCCATTTGGCGATGGAAATGCTTTATGACGCAGATATCATTACTTCTGCCGAGTTTGTTGAAGTCAACCCGATACTTGATCATAAAAATAAAACCGGTGAGGCGGCCGTCGAACTGATCGAATCGCTGTTAGGGAAGAAGCTGCTGTAACCAATGAAAAGGAGAAGGCATCGGCATGATGCCTTTTCTTTTTTATTATCAAAATAAAGCCAAAAACTCTCTTACGGGCTTCGGCAGAAAACTGCCGGCCCGCCAAACGACAGATGGCTGCAGAATGAACGGATTGTCTTGAATCTCCAATGTCTGAACATGACGCGCAAAATGCGCCGGCAGCATGGACAGCGGCAGAATCGTTGCTCCGAATCCCGAGGTGACAAGGCTGAGGAGCGTTGTAGAATCATGGCACTCACAGACGACCCTCGGCTCAAGGTCCAATGAGTGAAAGTGATGGACGACCTCATCATAAATCCCTTTTCCGTGCGACGGTCTGAGCAGAATCAGCGGCAGACCGGCAATTTCTTTCATTCCGGCTTCCCCTTTTAAGCCATACGACTGATTCCCCGGAAGAACGAGCTTGCATGGGACCTCCGGCAGGCTCTTTGCTTCGATATTTTTGCTGTGGAAAGGCGTTGTCGTGACCGCCGCATCGATCTGCCGGTTTTCCAAGAGCCCGCTCAGCCGTGAAGGCTCACCTTCCCAAATGTTAAACATTAAATTCGGGTACATTCCCCTGATCTTCGAGACTTTTGAGAGCAATAGAGCCGCACAGTAAATCGTTGAACCGACGGCAAGGGTTCCGTTGACTTCTTCACGCAGCTCCCGAACCTCCAAGATGGAATCCTCAAGCTTGTGCAGGATTTCTTTTGCTCTTTTCAAAAACACTTCTCCTTCATAGGTCAGCGTCAGGTTTTTCTTTTTGTTCCGGTCAAATAAAACGACTCCGAGCTCCTCTTCCATCTGCTTCAACTGTCTGGAGAGGGGCGGCTGGGCGATATGAAGCCGTTTCGCCGCCGTTGTAATCTTTCCTTCCTGTGCGATCGTAACAAAGTACTTTAACTGGCGAATATCCATTTTCTCGGCACTCCTTTTTATACCTTTAAAGTATTATATATAGATTTAACAGATATTTTCAATATGGTAAATAGAGGCGTATCATTTTAACTGAAGCACCAAGAGGGAAAGGGGGGGCGCATATGAACATCATCGTCGGAATTACGGGCGCGACCGGCGCGATATTTGGCGTGCGGATGCTGGAGTGGCTGAAGAAAACCGACGCAGAGACACACCTAGTCATCTCTCCGTGGGCAGCGGCAACGATTCTGCACGAAACGGGATATACGATGAAAGACGTAGAAAAGCTCGCATCTTTTACGTATTCCCACAAAGACCAGGCGGCCCGCATTTCAAGCGGTTCCTTTCAAACGGACGGAATGATTGTCGCACCGTGCAGCATGAAGACGTTGGCGGGCATTCGCACCGGTATGGCGGATAACCTGTTGACCCGTTCGGCGGACGTCATGCTGAAGGAACGGAAAAAGCTTGTGCTGTTAACAAGGGAGACGCCGCTGAACCAGATTCATCTTGAAAACATGCTTGAGCTGACAAAAATGGGCGCGGTGATCCTGCCGCCGATGCCGGCTTTTTATAATCATCCCCAAAATCTGAGCGAAATGGTCGACCATATCGTATTCCGGACGCTGGACCAATTTGGAATCCATCTGTCTGAAGCGAAGCGCTGGGAAGGAATGAAACAGAAGAAATAAGGAGGATAACAGAATGGCTTATCAAGATTTTAGAGATTTTTTAAACACGCTGAAAAAAGAAGGACAGCTTCTTGAAGTTCAGGAAGAGGTGAAGCCGGAACCCGATTTGGGTGCCGCTGCACGCGCCGCCAATAACCTCGGAGACAAATCACCCGCTCTTTTATTCAACAACATTTACGGCTATAACAATGCCCAAATCGCCCTGAATGTCATCGGCTCCTGGCCGAACCACGCGTTAATGCTCGGCCTTCCGAAAGACACGCCGGTCAAAGAACAGTTCTTTGAATTCGCACGCCGCTATGATCAATTTCCTGTAAAAGTGCAAAGAGAGGAGACAGCGCCGTTTCACGAAAATGACATCACAGAAGACATCAACCTGTTTGACATTCTGCCGCTCTTCCGCATCAATCAGGGCGACGGCGGCTTTTATTTAGACAAGGCATGCGTCATTTCCAGAGATGTCGAGGATCCGGAACACTTCGGCAAACAAAACGTCGGCATGTACAGACTGCAGGTAAAAGGAAAAGACCGTCTCGGCATTCAGCCCGTCCCGCAGCATGATATTGCAATCCACCTGCGTCAGGCTGAAGAGCGCGGCGAAAACCTGCCTGTCACGATTGCGCTCGGCTGCGAACCGGTCATTGCAACGGCGGCATCCACACCGCTCTTATACGATCAATCAGAATACGAAATGGCAGGGGCCTTGCAAGGTGAACCTTATAAAATCGTCAAATCAAAACTGTCTAACTTAGATATCCCATGGGGCGCGGAAGTGGTTCTCGAAGGTGAGATCCTGGCGGGCGAACGCGAGTATGAAGGCCCGTTCGGCGAGTTTACCGGCCACTATTCAGGCGGAAGAAGCATGCCGATCATCAAAATCAAGCGCGTCTGCCACCGCAACAACCCGATTTTTGAACACCTCTATTTAGGCATGCCTTGGACTGAGGTTGACTACATGGTCGGCATTAATACATGTGTGCCGCTTTACCAGCAGCTAAAAGAGGCCTATCCGAATGAAATTGTCGCGGTAAACGCGATGTATACACACGGCTTGATCGCCATTGTCTCAACGAAAAGCCGCTACGGCGGATTCGCCAAAGCTGTCGGTATGCGCGCGCTGACGACGCCGCACGGCCTCGGCTACTGCAAAATGGTGATCCTCGTTGACGAAGACGTCGATCCGTTTAATCTCCCGCAAGTGATGTGGGCCATTTCAACGAAAATGCATCCAAAACACGATGCAGTCATTATCCCGGATTTATCCGTTCTGGCGCTTGACCCGGGTTCTGAACCGGCGGGAATCACCCACAAAATGATCTTGGACGCGACAACACCTGTGGCCCCGGAAACAAGAGGACACTATTCACAACCGCTCGATTCCCCTATAGGAACGAAAGAGTGGGAAGCGAAACTAATGAATCTGCTAAATCAATAAAAGAGGAGAGTGTTTCATCATGCATACATGTCCGCGCTGCGAATTAAAAAAAGCGGAAACCGTCAGCAAGTCACCCGTTGAAGGAGCCTGGGAAGTTTATCAATGTCAGCACTGCTTTTTCACTTGGAGATCATCGGAGCCGGAGACGATCACAAATCCTGAAAAATACAATCCGGCCTTTAAAATCGACCCTTCTGAAGTCGAAACAGCCGTACAAGTGCCAGCGGTTCCAGATCGGAAAATCTAAAGGGAGGCATCCGGCATGGCTCAGCTATCAAACGAATTATTTCAGCTGTTAAACGGAGAGAAACTCGCCGGAAAGCGGCGCGAAGCGATGATGCTCCAGACCGTCACAGAAGAAGGCTGGCCGCACACAGCGATGATCAGCGCCGGCGAAATCCTCGCCTTGAACAAAACCGACATCCACCTGGCTCTCTGGCAAGGCACAACGACAACCTCGAACATCGCGAGAACAGGCCGGGCGCTCTTCGTCACTTGCTGGAAAGGCAAAGCACATTATGTGCGGCTGTCTTTAAAGAAACTGCCCGAATTAAAAGACGCCAAACACCCGAGAGCGCGCTTCGCCGGCACCGTCGAAGCGGCCCGGGAAGATATCGCAAAATACGCCGATATCATCTCCGGCGTTCAGATTGAGCTGAAGGATGAAGCGGCGGTTTTGCGGCGGTGGGAAGAGACGCTGGGGGAATTAAGGAAATGATGAAAAGGACTATGGCGATTCATAGTCCTTTTCTTCATTTCTGCAACATTTTATTCGTCACTTTATAAGCCAAAATACAGCCAATTGTAATGATAATAATCGCGATCGAAAGGATCACGAGCTTTTCAGCAACGGTATATATCGACATGGGAATAATAACAGCGCAGACGGAAAACACGCCGCCAAAATAAACAAACAGGATCAGCGGCTTTTTGTATTTTTTCCAAATCACTTGATTAATCCCGTTTCTTTCGGGGTCTGCCGGATGTTTGCGGTCTTCATCTTTCATCAGTTTATTTAGCAGCACATAAATGAGAAATGCGAATAAAGTTGCCGAGAAAATATTAAAACAGAGGATAAACAGCTTTTCTCCCAGACTCATCACCGGATTCAGAACAGAGCTGAGAACGGAGCCGCATACGAAAAACAGGTAGACGGATAAGATAGCTTTGTTTCTTGGTTTTTGTAGAAATTTAGACATTCGGATCTCTCCAATCGTAAATGATTTAAACGCTGAAAATGAGATGGATCAGAAAAGAAAAAATATAAAAGATGATGATGCTTAAAATGCCTCTGCCCAGAAGATAGAGGGCGAAATACAGTTTTCTCAGGAACCAGTTGTATTTTAATAGCCGTTTGTAAACAAAGTAACCGGTTCCGACAAGAAGAAAAACGAATGTATTTGTGATTTTATGGGACCATTTTTCAGGTTTTAAAAAGACCATTTTTTCATATTCAATGATCATGTGACTCGCAATGATTAAAAAACCCAAACTGTAAGCGAAATGAGCGGCCAACATACCGGCGATGAAATATTCGGTATATTCAACAAAAGTTTCTGGTGACATCATTACTCCTTTATGAATGGCGGACTCCAGCGTTTTTTAACAAAACTTTTTTTCTGCTAAAAAAAGCTTCTCATTCTTCGTCAGGCATTCTTTCCAAACAAGACCGGTTCAGCATTTGATTCGCCGTTTGATAAACAGTAAAAAAGCCGCCAGATATCACGGCAAACAAAATTGCAAACACGCCGGATTTCCAAGCGAGTGAGAGTTCGGGCATGAAAAACACGGATGTTCCCACAATCAGGATGCCGACGAAGTAGAAAGAGAGCATGAACGGTTTTCTGTATTTCTTCCAAAAGATTTTCGCGACGATGTTGCATCGGGGCGCGCTTTGATCTTTCTTCGGCTTATTTATGAACACATAAGTGATGAAGGCGAATAAAGAAATTGAAACGAACATAAAGCCGATGACGGCAAGCTTTTCCTTCCAGTTCATTGAAGGTTTGACAAGGCCGGTCAAAATAATGATTGCTGCAAGTAGGGAATAAACTGAGAGAATGATTTTATTTCTGCCTTTCAAACATGACCTCTCCTTGTGCCTTAAATCCTATGCTGTCTGATGATATCTTGATTCGCTTTGATGAAGAAGTATTTGTGGATGAATTTGACCCCCATCATAGAAAATAAACAAGCCATAAGCAGATAGACGGTACTCATCAACAAATAAACGGCAGACTCGGAAACTCGCAAAACGGCATGACTTATTACAAAACCGCCTGCCGGAACAGCTGCCAGGAGCATCCTTGTCGGAGCTGCTGTCTCCCTTTTGCCTTTTTTAGAATCAGGGAAAACAACCAAATAATACCGAATGATGAGGAAAATAACGGCGGCATAAATGAATAATGACAGACTGATCAGCGGTACATGAAAACCGATAGCAGAAACCATCATTTTTTGCGCTGTGATCAACTGGCAATATGACGTACCGCTGAATGATACGCCCATAAAGCGAACATATTGAAGGTGATGATGATATCCGGTCATGCTTTTGGTATTCATGATGATCATCCATATATTGATCAGGATAGCAACAGGAACAGCGGCGAATGTGAAAAAATCTACTTTGTTCACCAGCACAGGTAATATGCTTAAAATATCCAGCATCAACACGATAAAACACGCCATTCCCCATTTCGTTTCCCGGCTGATGGGAGCTGTCAAATGAGACTGAATATTGGTAGGTAAATCTTTGTATGCAACTGTTTCTTTTAATTTCAGCAAAACTTACTTTCCTCCGCTTATCCCTCTGAATTTTTATAATTCTGCATGTATTTTTTCAGCCAGACTTTTTTTCTGTAGATATGCAAAAGAAATGGAAGAACGAAATAAAATAAGCTGAAAACTGAAACAACCAAGGGAATTTCTGACGGGGCTTGTTCTCCTAACGCCCATATTGTCATGATGACAAAAAAGATACCAACTACAGGGAATAAAATCATGAAGATGATCATCGCTTCATTTATTTTTTTGTATAGAACATTTTTTTCGTGTTTCATCAAAAAGCTCCTTTTTCTTGGTCAAACGATACTTATCTCTTGAAAAGCAAAGGAATACAATTGTAGCTAGCTGTGATCTGTTTTTTTTTTTCGTAAATCAATCATGTTTGTGTTCCGGCGATTGCTCTGTTCGGTGGTCATGATTTTCGGTCGCGGGCTGTATGTTCCATTTTTAAAACGTCTATCGATCAAGTCTTGATTGGCTTTGATAAAAAAGAATTTATGAATGAATTTAACCCCCATAAAAGAAAAAAAGAAAGTAAATGCCAAAAAGGTATAACTCATAAAATAGGTAGCTCCGCCTTCAAAATAATGCAGGAAGAAAAACGCCGCAATGTAAGCGACTATTCCAAATAAACACAAGCAGTTTACCAAAGTCGTACTGTCTGTCTTTTTTTTATAGTTTGGGAAAATGATAAGGTAATGTAGAACCATACTTAAAATCACAACAACATAAACAAATGAAGACGTGATGATAAATACAAGGTCATAACCGAGCAAAACGTAAACTAGTTCTTGTGATAAGACAAAATAACAAAAAGAACATACAGCGCCAGCTACCCCCATATATATGGTGAAATGCAAATCATTCCGATCACTCTGTTTTAAAAACAGGACAATGACTGTCCATATGTTAATACCCGTCATAAAAGGTAATGATATAGCCGTGAAAAATGTTTCCCCTATCGCTATGATCAGCACGCCGCACATTAAATCAGTAAATAAAATCATCCACAGCATGTTTAACTTAGCATCTTTATCACAGCTTTTAGATGCTAAATGGGTTATGATGCGGGAAGGTAAATTCCTGTATTTAGGATTTCCTTTTAATTTCAGCAAGGTGTTCACCTGCCTTTTATCAATTGATGTGAAAGAACAGACCATTCGGATCGTGTATTTCGGCTGATGAAAGCTATAAAATAAAATTTGTCAGGGCTCCGAATTTGAAAATTAGCTTAAGAGAAAGCATCCCGAATGAGATGCTTTGAAATTTATTCATTTGTGAAATCAATAATTATGTATTTTTAAACGATACCGTATACTCCAGCCCTTTTAATAATTCATACCATTGTTCAATTGTCTTTAATGAAATATGTACAGGTTTTTCATTGTGTTCATCATATTGAGCAACCCAGACGCCTTGAGCAGAAGGAATAAAGAAGACGATGTTTTGCAAAAATGGTCCATCGTTTAAGCTTGGGATGTAAATATGTGAGATATTGTTATTGTTTAGCGGCCATTGGTTAGCTTCAAGATCGGCTATCAGTTGATTAAAGCTATGTTCTTCCTCCGGTGAAAAAGAACTTTCTTTTCCGGACCTTTTCTGTCATGTTTTATTACTCAACCAATCAAGCACTTATCTGAAAGGCGCAGTTTTAAAGGGACATGCTCTTCGTGAGCTGAAAAGTAATAATAGTCTTTAATAAACTCGGCGATTTCCTGCTCGTCGGCATACGCAAATTCATGTATGATGTCACGGTCATCATATGGAAAAGCCATGTTTCATTTTCAAAATGGTGAAGCATTAAAGTGTTTTGATTGTCAAAACTGGAACAGCGGATCATTTATTCCGAATTTACGTAGGAGACGATGAACTTTTTCATCTTCAGTTAGAGGATTTTCATCCTTTGCGCTTTTTTCTTCATTCCAGTATTGTTTTAAAATAAGCTGATTGATGGTTGCGGCTGACTGCAATTGCATCCCATTCTTTTCTTAATTTTTTCCTAAAGATGCCTCTGCAATACTTTTGGCTAAATCCGGATAATCGCATAGCGTGACGAGTATTGCTAGTTCTTCAGATGTACATGTGATGAGATGTTTTATTGTTTTCACATCCTTGTAAAAAAATTAAACCCTGAAAATGAAGTGGAGAATAAAAGATAAAATATAAAAGATGATGATACTTAGAATTCCGCTTCCCAGAAGATAAAGGGCGTAATATAGTTTTCTCAGGAACCAGTTATATTTGTAAAGCCGTTTATATACAAAATAACTAGCACCGAAAAAGAGTCTTGTATAAAAATTAACAGTTTTTTTGAACAAATTTGAAGGCGTTTCAAATGTTCCACGTTCGTAATTATTTACTATTAGATTTCCGAGAATTAGCAATAGCAACCCGTAACCAAATTGAGCACCTAAAATAGCGCATAATAGGTACTCTGAATATTCGACGAAAATTTCGGGTGTCATACTCCCTCCTGTTTAACCAAACCATTTTTTGATAGATTTAAGTCGAATTTTTGTTCATGCTTTCGATTTTTTTAACGACGTCAAGGTTGTTTTTTGCCGCTGATATCTTTACCTAACGAATCAATATCATCATTTTTGGAAAACGATAAGGTAATGTAGCCATACTTAAAATCACAATCACGTAAATTAATAAAGACGCGGTGATACATAAAAAGTTATAACAGAACAAAACGTAATTGGGTTCTTGGGATAATACAAGATAACAAAAAGAACATACAACTTCAGTGGCTCCCATATGGCTCTGGTATTTGTACGATATTGCAGGTTATCTCAGCTTTTTTTCGGCTATTGAATATTGACGGGGATTTCTAGATGTAAAGCCACTTTTGATTTTAATTTTTATATGAAAGGCATTCCTGGAGAAAGGGATGTTTGTTAAACTAGTCTTTCATTATTTTATTCATAACAATGTAAATAATAAAAGTGAACCCAGTGGCTGAAAGAGTATTAAAACAAAACAAAAATAACTTCCCTTTCCACTCAACGGGTACCGCTAAAGTAGACACAGTAATGCAAAATATAAAAATAAAATAAATAATTAAGATAGCTTTATTTCTTCGCTTCTCTAAAAATTTAGACAAGTTTACACCTCATTATTGTCTAAAGACTCTTTTCTTTTCTCGTTTAACTTTTCTTGAATAATCTTCTCTTCGTCATTAATAAAACCTTTAAATAAAACTTCTTCAATCATATTTTGATTGAAAAATAGATTGAAATCTTCGGTTATATTTCCTTCCGGATAAGGCACTGAAACGTAATCAAATCTTTCCTTACTTGAAGATTGAATCTGGTGTCGACCATAAATCATTACTAGTTTTTCCACTTTTTTTAATTTGACTACGCTGCCGATCGGTAACCAGGAATACTCTTTTATGTTTTTCATCTGTTAAGCTCCTAACGATTACTTTTTTGTCTAACGAGATGAGGATGTTTTTTAAATAAAACTTTTTTTCTGTAAATAAGCAAACATATTGGCAATAACAAAAAAAACGTTGAGATCAATATTGTAAATTCAATAAAGGCTTGAAATGGGAGTTTGTTTTCTATAGTGATCCAAATTAAAGCTGAAAACATACACAACCATACAAACGGCCCAAAGATTGATGCAACAATAATAGCTGAATTCACTCTTTTAGCTAAAAAATCTTTATTCATCAAGACCCTCCTTATTCATCATCTAGTTTAGCACCAAATTTGAAAGACACGCCAACACCATCTGCTGCATAAATTTCATTTTGTAGGCCAAAGCTGCCTCCAATTCCTACACTACCTACAGATACACCTACACCAATATAGGGATCTATGTCAATACCAAACCATTCTTTTAATGGCTCATAACCTAACCAATTTAAAGGGGTGATGGTTAATTCAGCTTCGGCTACACTTGCTTCTCCTCCTAAAGAGGCACTATATTCAGATATATTTGCATCTAACTGAGCGTGACCGACTTTAGCTTCAAACGAAACTGGAAACTTTTCATGTCCAATTTCCATGTCTGCTAGATTACCTTCTGCACTAGCACCAATCATTTGACCAGCTAAAAGATATTTCGGTATGTTTTGATTTTTTGGAAAAGCAGCTTTTGACTCCAAATCAATTGCCTTAAATGAACTTTGGTGTTCAGGCTCCCCTTTGTCTCTAAATGCTTTATTTGTGTCGAATAGACTAAATCCAAAATTCGCTTTGATTTTTTTCTCATTTGTTTCAAAAGAACCTTGAACATTTCCAGTACCATAAAATCCTAAAAGTCCACTTTTATCAAAATCGAATGAAATGTCCTCATCTTGCGCATTTGAATTGTCTTTGACCTCTTCTGTATTTTCAGCACTTGTATTATTGGTGCTTTGATTAACCTTTTCCAACATTTTCTTCATTGGACTGTCTGTAAAATCATTCAGATTTTCGCTGTCGCTTAATTCACTTTTTAAAATTGAACCGCTTTTATATTCCGAGATTTCAATCTTCGGCCCCGTATACATCCTCTCCAGCTGCTGGATGTATTGCTTCATTGTGTCGAGGTCATCCCTCGCCGCTTTTAGCGCATTTGTCTGTTCGCGGTCAAAGGTATGAAGCTTTTCAAGCGTCTCGCTGATTTGTCTTTGGGCTTTTTTGGCGTTTTCGTTGACGGCTGAATCGTCGAGGTCGGGCAGGTCGACGATGTTTTTGACTGTTAGAATAGTCATATTGGCTTTTGACGTCAATCTGCCTGTCAGCGATTCGGCTTGACTGACGCCGTCATGGAGTTCGTTTTCAAGAAAGCTTTGCGAGATAAAGCCGTTTTGGTTCGGTTCAAGGGAATGAAGTGCGCTTTTCGTCTTTTCTAAAAGTCCTTTATAGTCGGAAATAAAAGATTCATAAAAAAGAAGAAAAGTGGTGTGGCACTCTTCATAGAACGAGCGGATCGCTTCACCGCCCGCGCCTTTTAAGGCGTCGTCAAGGGAGGTGAGACCTTTGACGCTTTGTTTGACTTTTGAAATCTCGTCAGTCTGGTTTTTTAATTCGGTCAGCGTTTTGTCTAGGCCGGTTTGAAAAGCCTGAACATCTAGAGTTTTCAATGCGTAGTCCCTTCCTTCTACTTGGCTTTGATCGATGACGACAGCTTTTTGTCGGCGTCTTTTATAGCGTTGACAGCCTGTTCGGTTTGCGCAATCTGTTTAGCGAGAGCCGAAGCGTATGCTTTTGTCAGGCTTTTCAAATCTTTGTTCATGCTTTCGATTTTTTTGACGACGTCAAGGTTGTTTTTGCCGCTGATATCTGTCGGCACGTTCGGTTTTACAGCTTGGGCTGAATGCTTCAGCTTCGAGAGCGCCTGTTTGACTTCGCCTGTTTTGACTTTGATTTCTTGACCCATCGTAATCACTCCTTTAGCGGCGGGCTTCTCTTTCTTCTTTTTCCAGCTTTTCAATTTTCGTTTTTAATGAGCTGATATCCTTACCTAGTGAATCAATGTCATCATTTAAGGAAGAGATTTTCTCTTTTAATTGTTTAAACACTTCATTTAACTGTTTTCCGCAAATATCATTGTAGGCCGTTTTCATATCGCTTCTGACATTTTTAAAAGAATCAGCAAGGCTGCCCTGCCATGTTGTCGGCGACAGTTCGGGCTTTTTGATGCTGTCTTTTGAATCGTCAAATTCCTTTTTATCTGCTTCTAATTCAGTTTGGCAATTTTTCAGTTGTTCGAGCTGTTGTTTTTTGATGAGAAGTGTACCTTGCAGCCCGTATAAAACTGTTTTTTCCCAGATCATGTTACTGCCACCTCCCGGAAAATTTGATTCAAATGACCTGTTGGGATCCGTTCATTAAAGGACCTTATTAATGTTACAACATGGTATAAATGAGTTGAATAGGAAAAATGTACCGTGATTAAAGGATCGAATCAAGCGGTGGAGCAGGAGATTCCTTATTATGACTGCGATTTTGCACATTTCTCCATTTTCTTTCAAGGGCAAAAGTCATGGTTCCTAGGGCTGTGTTTTTTGTGATATTTATTTTTTGTTTCACAAACTTTAAGGTAATTTTAAGAAAGAGGCGATCTTGTCGAACACTAAACAAGGTTTTTCGGGCAAAATGTCAAATAGATTAGATATTTCATATAAACAAGGGGGGAAATTGTCTGTTTGTGATGAAAAAGGGGACGGGCGAAATTTCTGTCAGGATGCCTCAGCTGGATTCTAAGAAAAATATGCGGCCAAATATATACTTCATGATAGATTGTAAACGCTGTCTTGTCCTCTGACCAACAGGGGGATGAAGATGAAGAAGCTGTTAGTTGTTTATGCCGTGATGCTTTGTTTGTTTTTTCTGTATGTCTACGACTACTCCCGGGGCGATCAAACCGGATCTACAGAAGCAAGCAAAAGGCCGGCGGCCGGAAGTCTGTCCGAAAAATATGTGATGGTCACGTTTCAATCGGGAATCGAATATTGGAAGAGCGGCCTGAAAGGCTTTGAGGATGCCGCGCAGCTTTTCAACGTCACTGTCGAGTATCGGGGGGCGGCCCATTATGATGTCCATGAGCAGACGACCGTCCTCGAGCAGGTCATTGCAAAAAAGCCGGCGGGGATCGCACTTTCGGCAATAGATCCCAAAGCTTTAAACCCTGTCATTGACAAGGCGCATGAGCAGGGTATTCCGCTCGTTTTATTCGATTCAGACGCCCCGCTCAGCAAAGCCTCTACATATGTCGGCACAAATAATATGAAAGCGGGTGCTGAGGCCGCAAGGCGAATGGCCGAGTTTTTAGATGGAAAGGGAGAAACCGCAATCATTACCCAGCCGCGGCAGTACAATCACCAGGAAAGGACGAAGGGCTTTGAACAAACGATCAAGCAAAAATACCCGAACATGAAGGTCGCCGCGGTTTTGGACGGAAAAGGGGATGAGCTGACGTCGAAAAAAGAAGCAGCGAAGATTCTGGAAAAAAATCCATCCATCAAAGGGATTTTCACGACAGAAGCCAATGGAGCGAGCGGTGTGGCCCGGGCTGTGAAGGCGGCGGGACTTGAAAGGGAAGTATGTATTATCGGCTTTGATAAAGACAAGAAAACGCTGGACGGTATCAAAAGCGGGTCGATTTCCGCGACAATGGGTCAGGACACATGGCAAATGGGCTATTGGTCGCTGCACATGCTGTTTTTCTCAAATCACCATTTGAAGCAAGAACGCCCGCTTCCGGCAGCGATCGATACAGGCATTACGATCATAACGAAAGAAAATGTGGCAGCCTATTATGCGAATGATTAAACGTTTGATCAACAATGCGCCGATCCGTCATAAGCTGATCAGCCTTCTCTTACTAATCAGCATGCTGCCGACGATCGGCCTCGGTATTTTATCGGGATGGGCCGTTGAAAATATTATTGAAAAACAGGTGATCGACCAAACACTGCAGCTGATCGGCGAAGTGAACAAGACGGCTGAAGTATATGTCAGCCACATGCAAAACCTGACATATTTAATATCAATGAATGAAGAAATGGAAGCATTTTTTAATCATGAAAAAGAGGATGGAGAGGCGGATTATAAGAGAAGGACGTTTTTGCAGGGCCTGACTTCTTTATATTCTGAAGCCGCGGGCATTCTCGTCGTCAATGATAAGGGTGAGATGATCAGCAATGAGATGTATGAACGGACGCCGACAGATTTGACAAAAGAACCGTGGTATCTGGCGGCTGTAGCTAATGAAGGGATTTTCAAGATGATCGGAAAGCCTGTCAACCGGAATATCAGAAGCCATGTGCACTACAGAGAAGACGAGGTCGTTTCTGCCGTCAGAGCTGTTATCGATCCTGAGACACAGCGTGTGAAAGGTGTTGTACTCATCGATTTGAAGCTGCGCGTCCTCGCAGAAGCGACAAAAAATATCCGCTTGGGGAAAACGGGTTATTTGATGATCATGGATGAAAATGGCGGCAATATTTATGCACCGGAGACCTCAAAGCTGTTTCTGCCGAAAAAGTGGTTCAGTCAAGACCGGTCCGGATATTTTTCGAAGCGGATCAAGGGAGAGGAATATCAATTCATTTACGAGACGTCTTCCTTTACGAACTGGACAACGGTCGGCGTTTTTAAAGCGGGTGAACCCGTATTCGAAGTGAAGGAAATCCACTTGTATGTGCTTTTGTTTTTACTGACGGCGGCGTTTCTCGGAATGTCTGCTTCCTATTATTTGTCCCATTCCATGTCGCGGCCGATTTTGAAGCTGAATGCTGTCATGAAAACGGCGGAAAGCGGGAATTTTTCAACATTTTATCAGGAGGAAAGGGAAGATGAAATTGGGCTTTTGGGAAAAAGCTTCAATCGCCTGATGATGAGAATCAGGGAGCTGATGTCGGTCACAGAAAGACAAGAGCGCCAAAAAAGAGAAGCCGAATTAAGGGCGCTGCAGGCGCAGATCAACCCTCATTTTCTCTACAACACGCTGGATACAATCAATTGGATGGCGAGGAAGAAAGGAGCGGTAGAGGTCAGCGGTCTCGTGCAGGCTTTATCCAAGCTGTTCCGCATCTCCTTGAGCAAAGGGAAAGATATCATTCCGCTGTCTGATGAATTTGCACATGTTGAAAACTATTTGAAAATCCAAAAAGCGCGATACCGCGATAAATTAAACTACTCAATCGAAATGACCGGACTTTGTGACGACCGCCTGATATTAAAGCTCGTGCTTCAGCCGATTGTCGAAAATGCGATTTATCACGGAATTAAAGAAAAAAAGGGGCCGGGTCATATTACGATCAAAGGCATGGAGGAAGACGGCTCGCTGATTATCAAAATCGAGGATGACGGAGCCGGAATGGATGAAGAGACGCTAAAGCAAATAACCGATCAATTCAAACACAGGGATGATACAGCGGGCTACGGCATGATCAACGTCCATGAACGGATCGCCCTTACATTTGGCGAGCCGTACGGTTTAACGGTTCAAAGCCGAAAAGGAGCCGGAACCGCCGTCACAATACGGCTCCCAATCTTAACAAAAGGGGGAACAAGCCTTGAGTGAATGTTGGCGCGTACTGATTGCCGATGATGAACCGTGGATTCGGGAAGGAATACGGGATGCCGTCTCTTGGGAGCGCTATCAAATGTCGGTGTCGGCTGAAGCGGAGAATGGCGAGGAGGCATTTGAGCTCGCTCTCAAACACGGCATCGACTTATTGATTGTCGACTTGAATATGCCGATCGTCAACGGAATCACGCTGATGAAAAAGCTCCGCGGCGCCCTGCCGCAGTGCCGCTTTGTCATCGTGACGGGCTACGATCAGTTTGCATACGCGCAAGAAGCAATCCGGCTGAATGTCGATGATTATTTGTTAAAGCCGGTCGATCCCGCTCATCTGGAACAAGTGCTCGAAAAGATCAGCTTGTCGCTGGCAGCTGAAAAAAAGAAGCTCAGCGAGCAAAAGCTTGCCGAGCAGCATATTCAACAAAACCTCGGCCTTCTGAAAGAGCATGTTTTCAGAAGCTGGATCGAAGGCCGGGCAGTGGAAGAAGGCGTTTACCGGCAGCTCGAATGCCTCCGTCTGCCGGCCCGCGATCCTGAGACGCTCGGTGTCATCGCGGCCGGGCATGTATGGAACAAGCCGTTTGAAGCTGACAGTCTGAAAGAAAAAGTAGAACGCTTCTTTGTCGCTGAACGGGATAAGGCTGTTTTTTTCGACGGAGACCGCCTGATCGTCGCCTGCCTGTGGCGCTCTGTTACAGAAGCTGAACAGCAGGCGCTTGCAGAGATGATCGAAGCTGAAATGCAGGTAAGCGCCGCTGTCTGCTTCGCCAAGCTTGCTGAAAACGGCCGCTCAGCTGCGCAATGCTATCAGCATTGCAGACAGCAAGTCTCGAAAGCATTTAATATCTCGCCGGTTGTCACGAGGGCCAAAGAATATATGCAAAAGCATTTCACTGAAAGGGAGTTTTCTTTAAAACAGACGGCAGATGCGCTTCAAGTTTCGTCCGTCTATTTGAGCAGGATCATGAAGAAGGAGCTCGGCATGACATTTGTTCAGCTTTTGACCGAGATGCGCATAGATCAAGCGGTTCACCTGTTAGAGACAACCCCTCTTTCGATTCACGATATTGCCGAACAAACGGGGTATGATACACAGCACTATTTCAGCACGGTATTTAAAAAAACGATGGGGGTATCTCCCAATCAGTACCGACGCATGTCGGGAATTGAACGAACAGGGAGAAAATTGTAATGTAAGCGCTTTAAAAAAGTATGATTTTTATAAAAATAGTTAATTAATTCAAAAGACGGACCTTCGAAAGACATGGTACAGTTGGCATGATTCATGATGGGAGAAATCAAAAGGGGGATACCAAGCATGAAAAAATGCTGGCTGTTGATCACTGCAATGCTTTTCTGTCTTATTGTTTCCGCCTGTTCGGGGAATCAGGCGAGCGGAGGTGGAGACAAAGGCTACGTCGGAATCTCAATGCCGACAAAGTCATCGGAACGCTGGGTGTATGACGGGAAATATATGGTGAAAGAGTTTGAAAAACTCGGGTATAAAACGGATCTGCAGTATGCGGAAGATGTCGTTGAAAACCAAGTCTCACAAATCGAGAATATGATTACAAAAGGCGTCAATGTCCTCGTCATTGCTTCGATTGACGGGGAAGCGCTGACCGACGTCCTTGAAAAAGCAAATAAGCAGGATATTAAAGTCATTTCCTATGACCGGCTGCTTATGAACAGCAAACATGTCGACTATTATGCGACATTTGACAATCATAAAGTCGGAGAACTCCAAGGGAAATATATTGAAGAAAAGCTTGGCTTAAAAGACAAAAAAGGGCCGTTCAACATCGAATTGTTCGCAGGATCGCCCGACGACAACAACGCGCATTTCTTTTTTGACGGCGCCATGTCTGTTTTGAAGCCTTATATCGATTCGGGCAAATTAAAGGTATTGAGCGGCCAGACTTCATTTGAGCAAGGTGCGACGCTCAGGTGGGACGGCGCAACCGCGCAATCCCGGATGGACAATTTGCTGAGCGCGCATTATACAAAAGCGAAGCTTGATGCGGTGCTTTCACCTTATGACGGGATCAGCATCGGAATCATTTCCTCTTTAAAAGGTGCGGGCTACGGATCGAACAAGAAGCCGCTGCCGGTTATTACGGGACAGGATGCGGAGCTTGCTTCCGTGAACTCGATCATTAAAGGGGAGCAGACCTCAACCATTTTCAAAGATACGAGAGAGCTGGCGAAAAAAGCCGTTGAGATGGCGACATCCGTCTTAAAAGGCGAAAAAGCGGAAGTCAATGACACAAAGACGTATGACAACGGAGAGAAGGTCGTTCCGTCCTATTTGCTTGAGCCGGTCGTCGTCGATAAAGAGAACTATAAAAAAGTGCTCGTTGACGGCGGTTACTATAAAGAATCGGAATTAGGGAAGTGATCCGATGTCCGATTGCATTTTGGAGATGAGAGGCATCACGAAGGAGTTTCCCGGCGTCAAAGCGCTCGACAATGTCCACCTCCGCGTTAAAGCGGGCGAAATCCATGCCCTCTGCGGAGAAAACGGGGCGGGCAAGTCGACTTTGATGAAGGTGCTGAGCGGTGTATATCCGTACGGTACGTATACGGGCGACATTTTGTATAAAGGGGAAGTATGCCAATTCAAAAATATTAAGCAAAGCGAGGAAGCGGGGATCGTCATCATCCACCAGGAGCTGGCGCTCGTCCCCCAGCTTTCCATTGCGGAAAATCTTTTTTTGGGCAATGAACAGGCGAGCCGCGGCGTCATCAATTGGCGAAAAACGAAGCTGGAAACGCTCGAGTTAATGAAAAAAGTCGGGCTTCATGAATCTCCGGATATGCTTGTTTCCCAAATCGGCGTCGGAAAGCAGCAGCTTGTTGAAATCGCCAAAGCGCTGGCGAAAAAGGTGCAGCTCTTGATTTTGGATGAACCGACTGCGGCTTTAAATGAAGCGGACAGCGAGAATCTGCTGCGGCTCTTACTCGAACTGAAAAAACAGGGGATCTCTTCAATTATGATTTCCCATAAATTAAATGAGGTTACGAACGTCGCAGATTCGATTACCGTGCTCCGCGACGGACAGACGATCGAAACGCTTGATGTGCAAAGCGGGCAATTGACCGAAAACCGGATCATCAGAGGCATGGTCGGCAGGGAGCTGCAAAACCGCTATCCTGCCAGAAGCGCCAAGATCGGGGACGTCATCTTTGAAGTGAAGGATTGGACAGTTCATCATCCTCTTCAACAGGACCGCAAAGTGGTAAACACGGCGGCCCTTTCCGTCAAAAGAGGCGAGATCGCAGGAATTGCCGGCTTGATGGGCTCCGGAAGGACGGAGCTGGCGATGAGCATCTTTGGAAGATCATACGGAAAAAACATCTCCGGCACAATCGAAAAAGACGGGCGGGAGCTTTACATCCGCCACCCTGAAGAAGCCATTAAAAACGGCATCGTCTATGTGACGGAGGACCGGAAAGGAAACGGTCTGATTCTGGATGACAGCATTAAAGAAAACATTACGCTGTCCAAACTGGAGAAGGTGTCGAGCCGATTGGTGATGGACGAGCGCCGCGAAAAACATGAAGCGGAGGATTTTCGCAGGAAATTGAACATCAAGACGCCCGACATCGGCCAGCGGACCGGAAATTTAAGCGGAGGCAACCAGCAGAAGGTCATGCTGAGCAAGTGGATTTTTGCGGAGCCTGACATTTTAATTTTGGATGAACCGACGCGCGGCATCGATGTCGGCGCCAAATACGAAATCTATGGCGTCATCAATCAGCTTGCCGAAGCAGGTAAAGCGGTTATTATGATTTCTTCGGAGCTTCCCGAGCTGCTGGGAATGTGCGACAGAATCTATACGATGTGTGAAGGGGAAATCACCGCTGAATTTTCCAAAGAAGAAGCTGATCAGGAGAAGCTGATGAAATATATGACCATCCGCATGAAGAGAGGGGGAGAGGCGTATGCAGACACCGGTGCAAACGGATAAAGACCGCGCTCAGCCCGGTTACTTTCAGCTGTTTCGCGACATGTATAAGCAGAACATCCGGAAATACAGCATGGTCATTGCGCTCGTGTTTATTATGCTGCTGTTTCAAATACTGACAGACGGAATTTTGCTGAGGCCGCTGAACATTACGAACTTGATTTTGCAAAACAGCTACATTCTCATTTTAGCCATCGGGATGATGCTCGTCATCATTACGGGACACATTGATTTATCAGTCGGTTCAGTCGCCGCTTTTGTCGGCGCCGTCTCCGCGATGATGATCATCGAAAACGATATGCCGCTGTTTGCGGCGGTCGTTCTGTCGTTGCTTCTGGGAGCGGCAATCGGCGCCTGGCAGGGATTTTGGATCGCTTATGTCAAGATTCCAGCCTTCATCGTGACGCTGGCGGGAATGCTATTGTTCAGAGGACTCACGATGATCGTGCTTGAGGGGAAATCGATCGCTCCATTTCCCGTGTCCTTTCAAAAAATGGCGTCCGGCTTTATCCCGGACTGGCTGAACGGAGGCGCGCTCCATATGACGACGATTGTCGCCGGAGCGGGAGTGTCGATTCTTTATCTCGTGTATCAGCTTCAGCAGAGAAACATGCAGAAGAAATTCCAATTTGACTTGCAGGGAAAAGGTCTGTTTGCAGTTAAGGTGTTTTTTATCATCGCCATTATCAACCTTTTTACCTACATTCTCGCGACGTACGAAGGCATACCTCTCATTTTGATCACATTGTTCATCTTAATCGCCGGGTATACATTCGTTATGAAAAAAACCGTCATCGGGCGGAGAATCTACGCAATCGGCGGCAATGAAAAAGCAGCCGAGCTTTCAGGAATCAAAACAAAACGGCTTACCTTTATGGTCTTCGTCAATATGGGCGTCTTAGCTGCTCTTTCCGGATTGATTTTTGCCGCCCGTTTAAACGCGGCCACTCCGAAAGCAGGAAACCTGTTTGAACTTGACGCCATTGCGGCCTGCTTCATCGGCGGTGCTTCAGCTTACGGCGGAATCGGTACGATCGGCGGGGCCATCATCGGCGGCCTTGTCATGGGGGTCATGAACAACGGTATGTCGCTGCTCGGTCTGGGCATTGACTGGCAGCAAGCAATTAAAGGCCTCGTCCTTTTGATTGCCGTTGCATTTGATATTTACAATAAGAATAAAACTTCTTAATTGATAAAGAAAAACCTGTTTTTGAACATCAAAAACAGGTTTTTTCATTATTGCTGGACTGAACGTCCTTCCTGATTCAGTGTGGGGTTTATTTTTTTAGGTTCCGGCAGGAGGATGTTCAAAATGCTTGCTGCCGCCAAAATAACGATTGAAAGATAGAAAGACAGGTTATAGTTGCCTGTTTGGCTGTACCAGACGCCCGGCAAATAAGCGCCGAGCGCCGAACCGAGCTGGTGGCTGAGGAACAGCCAGCCGAGAATGAACCCGACGGAGTACTGCCTGAAATACTGGGTTGCGAGCATTTGCGTCGGGGCGACGGTCGCAAAGTCGACCAAACCGAACAAAACCGCGAAGCAAAGCAGGAGGACCGAGTTGTGGCTCGACAACAAAATGACAAGCGACAGCGCCCTTACGGCATATAAAAAGCACAAAATTTTTCGGCTGCTCCAGCGGTCAGCGACGACGCCGGAAATCAAAATGCCGATGATGTTAAACCCGGCCAGCAGGCTGACAGCGGCGCTTGTTACTTCGGTCGAAAACCCGTGGTCATGCGAAAAAGGGATAAGATGGGTATCCATTAACCCCGTCGTTGTAAATCCGCAAATGAAAAACGGCAAGACGAGGAACCAAAACGTTCTTTTGAGAAAAACGGCTTTGTATGGAATCTTTTTAGGCTGGGCGTCCGGCTCTTCTTTTGTCTCGCCGCCCTGAGTGCCGCCGATCGGCTGTACATTCTTTTCCGAAGGATGATTCCGCAATAACAAGATGACGATCGGAAATACGATAACAGCTAAAAACAATCCGAGAACGATAACGGTCACTTTCCAGTTAAACCAGTGGATCAACATGAGCGATCCAGGGACAAGCAGCATCTGCCCCGCGCCGAATCCCGCTTCCATAATGCCGAATGCAAGCCCCCGCTTCTCATTGAACCAGTTGGTCACGATCACGGTCGATGCGACATTCGACGCACCGCCGACGCCGAGAGAAACGATGATGCCGTACAAAATAAACAGTTGCCACGGAGAAGTCACGAGATATGTAAAAAAGATGCTCAGGCCGACCAGAAGCGTGCTGAGAGATAAAATGATCCGCGGTCCGAACCGGTCGACAAGCCTGCCGATTACCGGCTGGGATACACCGTAGACAATGAAGCTCAGCATGGAAATAAGCGAAATCGTGCCCCTGTCCATTGAAAATTCCTCTTCCCAAGGCTGAATAAAGGCCCCGAAAGAAAGGCGCACTCCTTGAACGGCCAAAAGCGTCAAAAACGTCACAAAAACGATAATCCAGGCGTAGTGTATTTTCCGTTTCATAGATCCTCCATTTCGTCAGCCTAACTCGGCATCCCAGCGTTCTTCCCGGAGCCGCTGTCCCCATAATAAAGTCTCGTCTTTCACTTCCGTCAGTCTGAATCCGAATTTTTCATACAAAGGCCGCGCTTCAGCCATCGTACTTACCGTCCATAGAAAAATCCGTTCAAATTGATTGTCTTTACAATAATCGATGAGATGCTTCAAAAGGCGCGTGCCGACTCCCTGATGCCGAAAAGCGGCATCGACCAGAAACCATCTGAGCTGTACGGTTTTGCCGGGATGTTTGACGAGCCCGACGCATCCCGCAAACCTTCCGGCGCTCTCTGCGATCCAGATGTTTTCGATATCGGCATCAAATGTTTCGTGAAGGTAATCCAAAAATGAATCGTCCCAGCCATGTGTCTCCGCGTAAAACGCACGCTGTTTTTCGATCATCAGTTTGATATCGTCCGATATATAGTAATCTCTTATGGAAACGTCCGATTTCTCGGGCGGCAGGTGTTCCGACAATATGCATTCAATTGTATTCATCGCCTCCGTCAGCTTTTCCTGATGGGGGCCGTCGATATGCTTCAGCATGTATTCGATTTGCTGATTGGCTTTTGTCTCCAGCTTCTTATAAATGGATTCGCCGAAGCTTGTTAAATAGATATAGTGGTTGCGGCTGTCCTCCTCGCTTCTCTTTTTATAGACCATATTTTCCTTTTCGAACCGCTTCAGGATCCGGCTGACATAGCCCCGGTCCAGACCGAGCGTATCTTGAATCAGTTTGGCTGTACAATCGGCCGTATTGTGAATTTCGAATAATATCCGGGTTTCCGTCAATGAAAAAGGGCTGTCATAAATATGTTCATTCAGAAAACCGAGCACATTTGTGTAGAATCGATTGAACTTTCTGAATTTTAACGTGATAGAATGATTGATTTCTGTCATCTCAAAACCTCTCTCCCTATAAATCGTTGCTTTAATCAATTATAATAAAATAGTTGATTTAGTCAAGTGTATGGAAATAAAGTTAAAAATGTTAATGATAGATTATATTTTACAAATAAAGAAAGATAAATTCAATCATACAGGAAAATTCATCCACCAGGCAGGAAAGAGGGAAGAAAACAGAGTATATAATCTAACAACCTGTTTTTGAAAGCGTTTAATGTCTGTCTCCGCGTCATATGAAAACGAGGAAGAGAGGATGAAACTTTACGATGGTCAAACCGTATCCCCCGATCAGCCGGAAAGTTCCCCGACTGTTGCATGGAGCCGATTACAACCCTGATCAATGGCTTAAATATCCGGACGTTTTAAAAGAAGATATCCGCCTGATGAAGCTGTCCCGCTGCAATGTGATGTCTGTCGGCATTTTCTCCTGGGTTTCGCTCGAGCCTGAAGAAGGAAGATTTACATTTGATTGGCTCGATCAGGTTCTTGATACTTTCAAGGAAAACGGAATTTATGCGTTCTTGGCTACACCGAGCGGCGCCAGACCGGCTTGGATGTCCAAAAAGTATCCCGAGGTGCTGAGAACGGAGCGCAACAGGATCAGAAACCTTCACGGAAAGCGGCACAATCATTGCTATACGTCGCCTGTCTACCGCAGGAAAACGGCGATCATAAACGGAAAGCTTGCGGAGCGCTATGCGCATCACCCGGCTGTCATCGGCTGGCATATCTCCAATGAATACGGCGGAGAGTGTCATTGTGAACTTTGCCAAGATAAGTTCAGAGAGTGGCTGCTCGCGAAATACAAAACGCTGGACCGCCTTAATCATGCATGGTGGACATCGTTTTGGAGCCACACCTATACAGATTGGGACGAAATCGAGTCGCCGGCTCCGCACGGCGAGGATGCCGTTCACGGTCTGAATTTGGACTGGAAGCGGTTTGTCACAGATCAGACGGTTGATTTTTGCCGGCATGAAATCGCCCATGTCCGTTCTTTTAACCCTGAACTGCCCGTGACGACGAATTTTATGGGAACGTATGCCGGATTGAATTATTGGAAGTTTGTCGATTTGCTTGATGTCATCTCGTGGGATTCTTATCCGGCATGGCACAACAGCCGGCAGGAAGACAGCCGGCTTGGAGCCGATATTGCTTTTGTTCATGACATCAATCGGTCTCTTAAAGGCGGCCGGCCGTTCATGCTGATGGAAAGTACGCCGAGCATGACGAACTGGCAGGATGTCAGCAAGCTGAAGCGCCCCGGTATGCATGAATTGTCATCATTACAGGCAGTCGCTCACGGTTCGGACACTGTTCAGTATTTTCAATGGCGGAAAAGCCGCGGCTCAAGCGAAAAATTTCACGGGGCAGTCGTTGATCATGAGGGATCAGAGCATACGCGCGTCTTTCAGGAAGTGAAAAAACTTGGGGAAAAGCTCGAAAAACTTGAGGATGTCGCAGGAACGACAGTCGAACCCGAGGCCGCGATTATATTTGACTGGGAGAATCGCTGGGCTTTGGAAGACGCCCAAGGTCCGCGCAATATCGGCATGCATTATGAACGGACGGCCAAATCGTTTTATGAGCCGTTTTGGCGGGAAGGTGTACCGGTTGATGTGATTCATATGGAGGCCGATTTCTCCCGCTATAAGCTTTTGGTCGCCCCGATGCTCTACATGCTGAAAGAAGGCACCGCTGAAAGGATTGAACAGTTCGTTCAAAACGGGGGGACATTTGTTGCCACTTATTGGTCGGGTATTGTCAATGAGGATGATCTTGTGTTCCTGGGAGGGTTTCCTGGAGGCTTAAGAAAAACGCTCGGCATTTGGTCTGAGGAGATCGATGCGCTTCATGACGGGCAGAATAATACCATCGTGCTGGATGCAGAAAACCGGCTCGGATTAAGCGGGAGCTATGAAGCCAGCGAGCTTTGCGATCTGATTCATTTAGAAGGAGCCGAAGCGCTCGCTCTGTACGGGGAAGATTTTTACGCGGGCCGGCCGGCGCTGACGGTCAATTTGTTCGGAGACGGGAAGGCCTACTATATCGCTTCAAGGAATGAGGCGGCGTTCCAAGAGGCGTTTATATCGAGGCTCATTGAAGAGTGCGGGATTGCCAAAGTGCTCGATACAGAGCTTCCGAAAGGCGTCACCGCCCAGCTCCGCACAGACGGCCGCCACGATTATATTTTCGTGATGAATTTTACAGCGGAAAACCGCACGGTCTCGCTTCCGGAAGAAACATATACGGACGTCTTAAAAGGAACCCGGAAAAAAGGCGCTCTCAAACTGCCTCCATACGGAACGAGCATTTTGCGGAGAAGCCGCAAAGCCTAGGAAGCCTCATTCTTCAGGCCGGCGCTTCGTGCAACATGCAGCAGCGAGCAGGAAGATGACAGCTGAAATATACGCCAACACACCTTGATCGAAAATAAAGAGAAGCACCACATTTGATAAAACCGCCAACATAATAAACACTACAGCATAAAGATTTAGACGCAATACTATCCCTCCATTAATTGTTATCTTAACATGAAGGGATGTAAAAAATCCGCGGGAAATACCCGCGGATCCGTCCTTATTTGGCTCGGTTTTTCAGTTTTCGGGGATTGACCTGATCATCGATATCAGGCTTGTCATCAAGCGCGTCGGCGATTTTTTCCCAGGAGACAATTTTGAAGTTCTGATTGACCGGTTGTCCGTTTTCCGTATTTTCGCCGTCTTGGGCGACAAAGATGCCGTATGGATATGTTTTGCCGAGACCGAAGCCGATGACGTCGATTCCATCGGTATCGCTTGTCCTGTCGATTTCTTTGCCATTATCAATTGAAAAAGCGGTGACATAGTCGTTTTTCCCGCGCCGGTCATAGATGGCATAACGGTTATCGCCCTGACTGGACGCGATCAAATACCCTTCTCCGTCTTCTCCGTAGTAAATCGTCAGCCCTTCAATATCAGCGGTTAGATGCGGTCCGTCGGCACGATCGACGATTTTTCCTTTATCTCCGCCGTCCGGCTCGGCGCTGAAAGACCAAATCGCAACATCTTCTTCGGCGATGTACATTTTGCCGTATTCATCATCTGCCGCAAGCCCTTCTGTTTGAGAGCCCATTTTGAATGAGCGGACCTTTTTGCCTTCGACTTGTCCTTTTCCGTTGTCAAACAGTTCATATTGCTCGAATTCTCCGTTCTTTCCGGTCACCATGGCGTAGAACTTGCCAGTTTTCTGGCTGTGATACAGGCTGAAGCCATATACCTCCTCGATATCGGTTTGAATAGGTTTTTGAGGATTGACAATGTTCTTCAGCTTGCTTTTTTCGCCGTCAAAGGCGTAAATTTCAACCGTGTTTTTGCCGTCTGACCGGTTTGAGGCCCCGGCAATATCAATTTTTTTGCCATCGAGCGGAAAATTGTAGCGCAGATCGACATTGTTTAATTTGCCAAATGGATAGGCCGCAAGCTGTTTTCCCTTCAAATCATAGACGATTAAGCCCGATTTTTTGTTTGTTGTGATGAGCCTGCTTTTTTCAGGCTGCTTCGGATGAACCCAAATCGCCGGGTCATCTGCCGCGTCGTCAGGGGTATCCACCGGCTCTGTCTCCGCATCGGCAGTCACCGTGAATTCTTTGTGAGCCGCAGCTTCGTTATGGGGGAGACTGCTCCATGAGGGAGACCATAAAGATGCTGCAAGTGTTGATAAGGCGAGCGTTTTGTAAAAGTTCATATATTAACCTCCTTTTGATAACACTTATCCTAGCAAACCAATGAAAATTATCATTTGCGGGGATGTAAACTTTTGTTAAAAAGCGATGGCTAAAAAAGACCGCCGATACTCTAGAGTGCGAAACCGCAAAGAAAACCCCCGGAATTTTTTCCGGGGGCTGCCTTTAACATCGCTATCTCTCATTGAATCGGAATGTATATCTCAAACGCAAGTTCGTTTAAATCCTGATCCATCGGGTAAAATTCCAATTGTGTAAAAGCGTCACAGTTTAAACGAAGACCTTGATCTTTGATCCATTGATAGACTTTTTGATAAGTCACTTCAGGCCGCTCATGCTGCGGATGTCTTGTATGAGCATATGTCAGAGCGGGCGCCTGATAGCTGATCATTCCTTCCGGAAGGGTTTCGGGGAGGCTCTCCGTCTCCATTAATATATAAAAAGTGAATTCCCCTTCGCCGTGATGATCCGATATGGCCCACATACCGCTGTCTTCTTGAACACCGACTATTTCTCCGCGCCGGTCTTTCAGCTGCTGAATGATGCCGTGGAGCTTTTTCGCCCGGGCTTCTTCGAATGAAACGGTTTGTGAAAAGCCAACACCAACAAATCCGGGCTTTGCTGTCTTTTTGATCGCCAAAATTTTATCCTCCCATCCTGCACCGATTGGTTATTCAGTTATTCGCCGGACAAGAAGCAAATCCTTCAGAAAAGGAGTATCGGCCTGTTGCTTTTTAATTGACACCCTTCATAAATTTCTGAATTTTCGGTGACAGCAACATCAAAATGATTCCGAGCAGGATGGATACACCGCCGATGACGCCGAAGTAGGCGATCTCTGTATCAGCGCTGTAAAATCTGACGATCTGTGCGTTGATGGCCTGTGCAGAAGCGTTTGACAGGAACCATAGACTCATCGTCTGCGCTGAGAATGCCGCAGGAGCCAGCTTTGACGTTGCGGATAACCCGACTGGAGACAAGCACAATTCCCCGAGAACGACGATCAGGAAGCTGAGCACAAGCCACATTGGATTGGCAAGCGATTCAGTGCCGTTGATATAAGCAGGGAAAATCATGACGACAAATGACAGTCCGGCTAAAATCAAGCCGAGTGAAAACTTCGTCGGCGTTGACGGCTGACGGTTGCCGAGCCTCATCCAAATCCATGCGAAAACCGGTGCAAGCACAACGATGAACAACGGATTCAGCGACTGGAACCAAGATGAGTGCAATTGGACACCTAAAAATTCTAAATGAGTGCGTTTATCTGCATAGGTGGCTAAAATATTGGCGCCTTGTTCCTGAATCGCCCAAAACATCATCGATGCGACAAACAGCGGAATGTAAGCTGTGAGACGGGAACGTTCATCACTCGTCGTTTTGGAGCTTTTAAACATGACGATGAAATAAATTAGCGGGATCAAAATACCGAGACAGCTGACGATCATCGTAAACAGCTTGATTGTCATCCAGCCCATAAAGGCGGAATAGCCAAAGATAGCAGCGATCACCAAAACACCGATTCCAATCCGTCCGAACACCGTTTTTCTTTCAGCGGGTGTCAGCGGATTCGGCACTGTTCTTCCAGCAGAACCGAGATTTTTCTTCCGTGTCGCCAAATAGGTCAGCAGCCCGAACAGCATGCCGATGGCAGCAAGGCTGAAGCCGAGATGGTAGTTGTATGACTGGCCGACTGTGCCGACGATAATCGGCGCAAGAAATCCGCCAAGGTTGATCCCCATATAGAAGATGCTGAAACCTGAATCGCGACGGGTGTCTTCAGGGCTGTATAAATCGCCGACAACGCTTGATACGTTTGGTTTTAAAAGGCCTGTCCCAATGATGATCAAGAACATGCTGATGAAAAACGCGGGGACGCTTCCCGGGAATGACAAAAGAATGTGTCCGAACATAATGAGCACGCCGCCGTAAAACACGGTGTTTGCAGTTCCGAGGAGCCTGTCCGCTATCCAGCCTCCGATGATGCCGGACATATAGACGAGGGAACCGTATACGGCCATAATCGAGTTCGCTGTGGTTTGATCAAACCCGAGGCCGCCTTTTGACACCTCTGTATACAAATAGTAGATAAGGATGGCTCTCATACCGTAGTATGAAAAACGCTCCCAAAATTCAGTGAAGAATAAAGTGAAGAGTCCGCGGGGATGTCCAAAAAACCCCTTTTGCGGAATGTTTTGAAAAGTTTCTTTTTGATGGTTTGACATTCGCAATACTCCTTCTCTTTCTATGTCTATTATAAAAATCATATTCTTATATAATGTTCGTGTCAATACACCTTCAATCGATTTGAATGTATGATCGATGATGCAACAAGTTGTGAAGCGCTTTACAAGCGGATAGTAAAAAGTTTTGAAAAAAAATTTGGATGAAAAGATTTTTTAATAAAATTTTATCTATCTCATGTACAAGCGGATTTTACTAGAATGGCATATATATATCAGGAACCGTTTTACAAAAGGAGGCTGAAAACAGCGTGCAGCAGCAACCTGAGGAAATGAGAATGACAGTGGTTGACGCGACAAAGTTCGGTGCTGTCGGCGACGGCAAAACAGATTCCACAAATGCAATCAACGAATGTTTGGCATGGACAAAGTCGATGGGATACAACACGGTATGGATACCGAACGGCACGTACCTGATTGACGGGACGAAAAACGGCGACCGGCGTGCTCCGTTTCGCGGCGCCGGCATCAATGTTCCGGGCAATATTGAAATTTTGATGGACGCGGAGGCCGTCATCAAGGTAAAACCGAACAGCTCATGGGGATACGCTGCTTTTTATATAGGCGGAACATCCAATGTGAAAATATCCGGAGGCAGCATCATTGGGGAAAGGGATGAACACACATATACACCGGCGCCGAGACCGACCCATGAATGGGGATTTGGAATTTGCATCGAAGGGGCGTCAAATGTCGTCATTGAACATGTGAGAATAGCCGATTTTACAGGAGACGGAATCATTATCAGCAACGGAGGAGACGGCTATAAGCCGTCGGAGCGTATTAAGGTAACCGATTGTGAAATCAGGCGCTCCAGAAGAAATAATTTGTCAATCACAGGGTGCGACAATGTTCTTGTTGAAGGATGCGAAATTGCAGATGCGGGGACAGGCAACGGCACGGCTCCGCGTTTTGGCATTGATATAGAAGGCTACGGTGAAGGAGACATTGTCTATGAAGAACCCGTCAATGTCATCATCCGAAACAACGTGTTAAAAGGCAATGTCAACAATGCCATTTCCAATTTCAACGGGACTTCTGTTATCATCGAAGGCAATATCGCAGACGGCACCATTTCATACGGATACGGGACGAGTACGACGATTGCAAACAATATCATCAAGAAAAACTCCGAATCCACCGGACAGGGCATCGGAATTAACGGCCTCGGTGTAGGGGCTTTGGAAGCAAGAAGCGATGCCGTTATCAAGGGGAATTTGATTTCCGGTTTTTCGACAGGCATCGATATCCGCGGAAAAAGCGTTTTTGTCACGGGAAATCAAATCCGTGATTTTGTAAATGCCGGAATTCTTGCTTATCAAGCGTCGCAAATCTTTATTGAAGGGAATGATATCGAAAACGACGTGCCTGAGCAAAGGTCCGGCACCGCTCTCAGCATTATGCAATCAGACAATGTAACGTTTTCCGGCAATCAGATCGCAAATGTCGTTCTTGCGGTCAGGAGCACAGGCAATGACGTTCAAATAAAGGATAACGTCATCAAGCAATTCTCCAGAGGCATCTGGATATCGCAAGGAAATGCTGTGATAGAAGGAAACTTTATTTCGCCGGCCGGCTTTCAAACGGTGACGGAGTCATATGCTGTCTCCATCACAAATACGGCTTCTGCAGTCATTCGGCAAAACACCTTCACCCGTTTCAGAAACTTTCCAATATACTGCTCGACAAATCAGCATACAAAAATAATCGGAAACGACATCGAAGATTCACCGCTGATCGTCACGATGTATCTCACCCGCGGAACACACGAGATTATCGGCAATACGATCACGCTCAGCAGGCCGTCCTTGCCGGCTATCCTCATTTATCTTGACCAATCGTCGGATTCGGCGATCCTCAACAACACGCTCCGCAGCAATACGGCCGCAAGGATAACGGCAATTCAAACCAATACGTCAAGACAAACCCTGATCATCGGCAATACGATTGTCAAAGGAATGATCCATTCCCACGAGACAGATACGGTTAATGGAAATATCGAAGTTTAGGCTCCCTTTGATAGGGAGCCTTTTATGTCCTTTTTTTCTTCTTGCGGAAGTTCGCCGAGGCTTCGAGAAAAATGATAAATAAAAATAAAAGGATCATGATCCACTCGCCCACTTCTAAGATGGCAAACGTCAGGGAGTTTAATACGGCCCTTTGCAGGGTCATGCCTTGAAATACATCCAGCATGACGGCAAAAGTCTCTAAGGAAACAAATAATAAAAGCCCGATTCCGATCAGTTTCAACTTTTCACCACTCTCCGTTCCCCGTTATTTTTTCTCTTTTCATAAAGCACTATTCCCCCGGGAATAGTATAAATGTGCTTTCGTAAGGAAAAATATGAAAAACGAAAAGGGGATTCTGACAGCCATGCCATTCTTTTTTAAAGGTCGTCATCAAAAAGATAACAAACAAGAATCTCTTATGAGCGGAGATAAAAACCCAGAAACCGTAAATGTATCCGGGTTTGTGCGCCCCTTGCTTGCCGAAAACCTGAGCGTGATTAAAGAAACGACCGGAAACAGCGCGGATATTGTCATCCGCAAATTAAAAACGGGCGCTGACGAGAAAATCGAAATAGCCGTCGTTTATGTCGGCGGCATTACAGATGAGAAAGCGATTCACGACTTTTTGCTGGAATCGATCATGAGCTCTGAAGAATTAGCGAAAAAGGAGTACGGACGGGATGTTCTTGAGACGATTGCAAGTGATGCCGTCGCACTGGGCGGTGTTGAAAAAGAAAAGCGATTGGACAAGATGCTTGAATCTTTGATGGCAGGGGATACGATCATTTTGGCCGAGGGAACGGAAACAGCGGTTATTACGACCACGAAAGGCGGGGAAAAGCGTTCGATCAAGGAGCCTGAAAATCAGCAGGCATTCCGCGGTTCACGTGAGGGATTTATCGAAGCTCTCGACACGAATATTTCTTTGGTGCGCCGAATCATTAAAAACCCGAATCTTTGGGTTGAAAAAATGACGATGGGAAGCGTCACAAAAACCGATGTGGCGATCATGTATATCAACGGAGTGTGCGACCCGAAAACGGTGAAAGAAGTCAAAAAAAGGATGGCTGGCATTGAGATCGACAGCATCCTTGAATCGGGATATATTGAACAGTTTATCGAAGACGCTGTATTTACGACCTTTCCAACGGTATATCATACCGAAAGGCCGGACATGGTCGCAGGGAATCTGCTTGAAGGAAGGATCGCCATCTTTGTTGACGGTACACCGTTTGTCCTGCTTGTCCCTGCCGTTTTTATTCAATTTTTTCAATCTGTTGAGGATTACTATTCACGTTTTGACATTGCGACGTTCATCCGCTTTTTACGCGTGTTGATCTTTTTTATTTCGCTTATTGCGCCTGCCGTCTACGTTGGTGCGACGACGTTTCACCAGGAAATGATCCCGACGGAGCTTTTGATCGTAATTGCCGCGCAGCGTGAAATCGTGCCGTTCCCGGCTGTGGTGGAAGCGCTGATCATGGAAATTTCGTTTGAAATTTTGCGAGAGGCGGGCATCCGGCTTCCGAAAGCGATTGGTTCTGCCGTTTCGATTGTGGGAGCCATCGTCATTGGACAGGCGGCGGTTCAGGCGGGGATTGTGTCGCCGGCGATGGTCATCGTCGTAGCGATCACAGCGATTTCAAGTTTTGCCACACCTTCCTTCGCCATGGCGATATCCGCGCGGCTGGTTCGGTTTTTCTTCATATTAGCCGCGGCGACAACGGGTTTCTACGGTATTATTCTTGGACTGATCATCATGTTTGTCCATTTAAGCAGCCTCCGTTCATTCGGTGTTCCATATATGACGCCTTTTGCGCCGTTTATTTTGAAAAACTGGGGCGACTCCATCATTCGTTTGCCTTGGTGGACACATGAGAAGCGGCCTGAACTGATCGGCAATGACAATAAGGTGCGCCAAGGAGAATACCAGAAACCCGAGCCTCCGGATTCAGGCGATATGAAGACAAAACAAGAAGATGGTGATCCAAATGAAACGAAGCCTTAAGATTGTGCTCCTGCTGGCCGCCATTGTTCTTCTTCAAGGATGCTGGGATAAAAGAGAGCTGACAGATTTGCTGCTGATCACTGCCATCGGTATTGATAAAGGTAAAGATACAGATTACGAATTGAGCTATCAGATCGTCAATCCGATCAATGTGACAGGCGGCCTTCAAGGCGGACAGGGAGGAGACAGGCCGCCGGTTTCAAGCTATTCTGTGACGGGCAACAATCTGACGGAAATGAGCAGGCACGCGTCGGCGAAAGTGTCGCGGGAAATTTATTACTCCCACACGAACCTCGTGGTTGTTGATGAAAAACTCGCCAAGGGAGAAGGCTTGATCAAAATTCTTAATGTTCTTGACCGGGACACCGACTTCCGTTCAACGGCGACGATTATTATTTCCCGCGGCCAAAAAGCGAAAACATTCATCCGGACGCTGACGCCGATCGATAAGATCCCGTCAAATAAAGTAAACAAGACACTGCAATTTACTGAAGAGCATTTGGGAGAACATATGAAAACGAGCGTGCAGGATGTCGTCAAGTGCTTGACATCGAAGGCAAAACACCCGATTATTTCTTCTTTTAAAGTAACCGGAAACAAGGAGAAGGGTGAAAAGATGGAAAACGTGCAGTCTACATCTCCTGAGGCAATAGTCGAAGCGGACGGGCTGGCAGTCATTAAAGAGGGCAAGCTCGTCAACTGGCTTGAAGGCAAAACCGCGCGAGGCGTTTTATGGCTGCGCAATAAAATCAGCAGAACGTATCTGACAATTACATTAAATCACGAGAAAGATGCCGTCACATTTGATGTCATCCGCCAAAAAACAAAAGTCAGATCTCACCTGAAAAACGGCAAGCCGGCGATTTCGGTTGACGTCGACATGGAAGGGGACATCGGCGAAACAACTGTGCCGATTCACTTGGATGATCCAAAAGTGCTGAGCGACATCGAAAGGAAGGTGGCAAAGGAACTGAAAAATGAATTGCAGAATACGATTGACATTGTTAAGCGAAACAAGACGGATGTTCTGCAATTCGGTGATATTGTGTATCGCAACCACCCGAAAGTGTGGAAAAAGATGGAGGGTGAGTGGAGCAACCGGTACTTTCCTGACACAGATGTCGACATTACGGTTAACGCATATATAAGGAGAACGGGTTTAAGGAACAACCCGAACATTTTGAATCATCACGAAGGGCGTTCTTGAATGAAAGAGAGAGGAGGGCTTTAAATGGAGAAAGCAAAAATCAGTGCTTCACAGCTGTTCGTGCTGATTGTTTTGTTTGAACTCAGCAGCTCGCTGCTGATTTTTCCGGGACAATCTGCAGAACAGGACGCCTGGATCGCGATCTTGTTCGGAACAGCCGGGGGACTGGCTTTGTTTATGATGCACCACTTTTTCTACCAAGTGAATCCTGATGCCTCTCCCTATGAAACGCTGATGAATATTTTTGGAAAACCGGTTGGCTGGGGCCTGACTTTTATCTACATTGTTTATTATTGTTATATTGCGGCAAGGGTTCTGCGCGATTTTGGCGAAATGCTGCTGACATCGGCTTATCCGAATACGCCGATTATCTTCGCGAATGGTTTGTTGATTGCAGTTTGTATTTTTACCGTGAGGAAAGGAATCGAAGTCCTGGCCCGTTCAGGGGAGCTGCTGTTTGGCATCATGTTTTGGCTCGCTGTCACGGGCCTCATCTTAATTGTTTCGTCAGGCTTGATTAAACCGAAAGAGCTTTTGCCCATTCTCGGAAACGGCCCCGGTCCGATGCTTCATGCCGTGTTCACGCAAACGCTGTATTTTCCGTTTGGCGAAATTATCGTCTTTACATTGATCCTGCCGTATTTAAAAGAAAAGAAACAGGCGAAAAAAGCGGGGCTGTTGGGAATCGCCATCAGCGGCATCATCCTGGCTTTTAATGTGGCATTGAACATCAGCGTGCTTGGCGTCGACCTCAATATGAGGTCGCGCTTCCCATTGCTGAGTACGATCCAGACGATTCAAGTAGCCGAATTTCTGGACAGGCTTGATGTATTTTTCATGCTCGTGTTGGTAATTGGCGGTTTTTTTAAGATGAGCATTTTCATGTATGCCGTAACCGAAGGCGTGACCGTCTTATTCAAGCTTAAAAACCCATCCAAAATCGTTCATGTCATCGGCATTATCATTTTGATTTTATCTGTCTCCATTGCCAGCAACATTTCGGAGCATGTCAAAGAAGGAATCGAGTTTGTTCCTTTATATGTCCATTTGCCGATGCAGGTGATCCTTCCCGCTTTTATTTGCCTAGTCGCTTATGTAAAAATGAAAAAAAATAAAAAAAAGGCCGTGTAATGGATTGACCCCGCCCTTAGGGCACCCTTTAACATGACAGACGAGGTGAAGTTTGATGCTCTATACGGTAAAAGAAGTGGCCGGGTTGGCGAATATCACGATCAAAACGCTGTACCACTACCATAAAATCGGCCTTTTATGCCCCGCGGAAGTGACGGATGCCGGCTACCGCCTGTACGGGGTAAAAGAGCTGGAACGGCTGCAGCATATCTTGTTTTATCGGGAGCTCGAATTTCCGCTCAAGGAAATTAAGCAAATACTGGACGGCAAAGCTGATCGGTTGACGATTTTGTCTGAGCAGAAACGTCTTTTTTCTGCCCGTTTGGACAGGATAAAACAGCTGATTTCTACGATCGATCTCTCGATTCAGCAGGCCGGGAAAGGAGAAGCAATGGATCAATCAAAAATGTTTAAAGGGTTTTCAAGCAGCAGGGAATGGGAGGACGCACTCGCTGAACAGAACCGCTATTTGAAGGAGGCATATGACGTCGATTTGTTGAAAGGAGAACCGATCATCGCGGAAGAAATGAATGAAAAAGCTGAAGAGGCGGCCCGTTTTATGAATGGAATGGCCGAAGCGCTCAGAGATGGAGTCAAACACGACCATGAACAAGTAAAGACCGCTATTAAACGGCACCTCAAGTTTTTAGGGATCACACCCGGTGATTTTCAGACGCAGACACGCTTCTTTATCGAAGATGATTTTCATCGCGGGATGCTTGAAAATCAGCAAACCGGCCTCTCGTATTATTTGGCGGCTGCTGCAGAAGCTTTTGCTTCATAATAAAAGAAGGGGAACGGCTCATGCCGTTCCTCTTATCCTGCGGATCTGCGGTTTTTGACGGTAAAGCCGCCCCTTGAAAGCCGGATGTTGACATCGGATACTTTTGCGATCTGTTCATCATGGGTGACCATGATGACACATTTGTTTTCTTGGTGGGCAAGGTTTTGGAAGAGCCGGACGATGTCCTTTGATGTATTTTCATCCAAGTTGCCTGTCGGTTCATCGGCGACGATTAAGTCCGTGTCACAGCAGAACGCTCTGATGATGGAGACACGCTGCTGCTGGCCGCCGCTTAATGTCAGTACTTTCTGTCTGGCCTGCTTTTCGCCGATGCCGACTTTTTCGAGCATCTCCAAAGCGTATTGTTCTTTGTTTTTGACCTGAGATCCGGTAATTTCCATGGCCGATGTGATATTTTGGAGAGCCGTCATATACGGCAGCAGGTTATACGATTGAAAAACGATCGATACATTTTGATTGCGGAAGCTGGTCAGCCCGATTTTTGAAATGTTTTCTCCTTTATACAGGATGTCTCCCTCTTTTGGTACATCAAGTCCGCCTGCCAGCGATAAAAAGGTCGTTTTGCCGGAGCCGGAAGTCCCGACAATCGTATATAAGAGCCCTTGGCTGAATTGAATGCTGATCTTTTCGAAAAGAGGCTGATTCTGATTTTTATACCAATAGCCGACATTCTGAAATTCTAAAATAGTACCCATGATCTTCACTTCTTTCTATTCTTGTTTTGATAAAATCGTTTTCGGATGGAGCCTTAAAACAGATATTGACGGAAGGAGCGTCGCGAACAGCGCGATTAAAAGGCCGATGCCGCCGAGTGCCATCAAGTCCCCGAAGGATACTTGGATGTCGAGCTGATCAATGGCTGAGACTTGAGCGGTACTTTGTCCGAATAAGCCTCCGCCGCCTGGACCCATCATTCCGCCTGCAGACTGGCTAGCTGACGTTTGTTCGATTTGCTGGCTCAAGAGCTGATTCCCGATTTGCCCGGCAATCAAGCTGCCGGTTAATGCTGAGATGCCGATGGCAAGCACTGCGATCATTAAGATTTCGGTCAAAAACTGTCCGACGAGTTTCCAGCGTTTTTCACCGATCGCCATCAGAACGCCCATTTCGTATTTTCTCTCCCTGATTGACATCATGACGATCAGTCCGAGGATCACCGCTCCGGCGATTGTGACGAGATAGACGACATTTTTCGAGAAGGACGCGACATTTTCAATCGGGCCGACCATCTGCTGGTACAATTGGTCATTGGCGTCCAATGTAAATGTATCCAAATCAATGCCTGTTTTCTTGGCAGCCGCAATGAAAGCGTCGATGTTGGAGGGGTCGTCCATATTGTAGACCGCTTCATCAATCGCGTTTTGATCATCGTCGCCTTTTAAGGCCGATGCCGCCGTATATGGTGTGTAGATTTTGTTATAAGGGTTTAGAAAGGCGAAGTTTTGCGCTTGATTATCACCGGATGAAGTCGTTTGATAGATTCCGACGATTTTTAAATTGATCGTTGCAGCTTCATCGCTGCTCGCTTTGACTTTGATCGTATCGCCGACCTTCAGATCGTTTTCTTCGGCAAGCGTTTCTTCAATCACGGCGACTTTTTTATTCACATCATCCTTTGTTAAAGCGCGGCCTTCTGTGATCTTGGACGTCCCGTCGGAAAATTCGTCGACAAGGGCTGTGCTTGTCACACCTTCGATTGATACGTCTGCCTGCATCATTTGCCGGCCGCCCTGTTCATTGCCGCCCGGTCCGGCCGGCTGCTCGCTGTTTGAGTCCGTTGAATCCTCGTCACCGCTTTCGATCGGATCGAAATTGTCCGCTAAAGCAGACGTTGAGGAGATGTAGTTATAGCTTTTGACATAATCAAGGCTCGCAAGCTTCTCGGCTGATTTGACAGAAACGGGGGTCGATTCAAACCTTTTCCGTTCTCCTGATTCCTGCTGTTCTTTCATCATTTTTTCCCTGTCAACTTTGAGCGTGACGCTGCCTCCAAGCTGTTCCCTTGCCAGTTCGCTCGATTTCACGGCCGCCGACTGGATCGTAATTCCTGTCAGCACGAGCACGCAAATCATCGTGAAAACAAACAATTGTAAAAGTGTTTTTCCTTTTTTCGCTTTCATGCTCCAAAAGGCTCGTTTGAAAAAATTCATAACGTGTGATTCCTCCGTATCTATTTCATTTATTATGGCTGCGAAGTCAAACGGCAGCAGGACTTTTGCCTTATGCTTGATTTCATCTTAGCCGCTACTTATGAATAAATTATGACCAAACTATTGCCAGTCCTTTAAATATTCAGAATGGAATTGAGAAATGGCTGAGCCCTGTGTAAAATGAATCTAATGTTTGTCAAGCGGAGGCATATTGACGATGAAAATATTAATGATCGAGGATAATTTAAGCGTATGTACAATGACAGAAATGTTTTTTGCAAAAGAAGGATTTGAAACAGAGTTCGTCCATGACGGACTTGAAGGATATAACCGTTTTAAATCGGATGATTGGGATTTGCTGATCATCGATATCATGCTGCCGTCGATGGACGGAGTCACGATCTGCAAAAAGGTCAGGGAAGAGAGCACGGTTCCGATTATTATGCTGACGGCAAAGGATACGGAATCAGACCAGGTGCTCGGTTTTGAGCTCGGGGCTGATGATTATGTGACAAAGCCGTTCAGCCCTTTGGCGCTTGTGGCGAGAATCAAAGCGGTGAGCCGGAGGTATCAAAGCGCCTGTCGGCAGGATTCCGCTGACAGCGACACGCTTGAAACGGAACATTTTAAAATCAATAAAAAAACGAGAGAAGTGTTTTTGGACGGTGTTCAAATTCAAAATTTGACGCCTAAAGAGTTCGATTTATTGTATTACCTGGTGCAAAGTCCAAAACAGGTTTTCTCAAGGGAGCAGCTGCTTGAGCAGGTTTGGGGATATCAATTCTACGGAGACGAGCGGACCGTTGATGTTCATATTAAAAGGCTGAGAAAAAAGCTTGGCAGCGACTCGCGGCCGTTTCTTTATACCGTATGGGGAGTAGGGTACAAGTTCGATGAAGATTAAGTATCTCTATCAGCTGCTGGCCAGTCACATCAGTATATTAATCCTGGCTTTTCTCATTACCGGGGCGCTGTTTTCCCACTTTGTCAAAGACTTTGCGTACGAGAGCAAAGTCGATGAGCTGTCTTCTTTCGGCTACCGCATCATGGGCGAAATGGAAATGCGGCCAAAAGGCGCGCCGGCCATTATGAAGCCGTTTGAAGAAATTTTGCGAAGCAGGAAAATCAGCTTCTTTCTATTTAATGAAAAGAAAGAGGTCTTGATGACGCCGGCCGATTTGCGGCCGCGAAAACTGTTGCTCAGTGATGAAGAATGGAAAGAGCTTAAAGATGGAAAGGCCGTTGTCGTCAAAACCGACTTTAACCGTTTTAATGAGGAAGTATCGGTTGTGGCGCTGCCCAATATCGTCAACAATGAATTTCAGGGAGGCATTCTGCTGACCGCTCCGATCAGCGGGACCGAGGAAATGATCAGCGATATGAACCGCTTTATGTTCTTTACGGCGGCGGGTGTTATCTTAGTCGCTATTCTTTTAAGCTGGCTGACGTCTAAATTCCATGTCGCCCGCATTCAGAAGCTCCGCGACGCAACGAAAAAAGTCGCCGCCGGAGATTATGACATCCATATCGAAAACCGCAATAAGGATGAAATCGGTGATTTGGGAGACGATTTTAACATTATGGCCCGCAAGTTAAAAAGCTCAAGCGAAGAAATCGACCGGCTTGAAAAGCGGAGACGGCAATTTATCACTGACGTCTCACATGAGCTGAAGACGCCGCTGACGACGATCAGCGGTTTAGTGGAAGGGATGAACAGCCAGACGATACCCGAAGATCAGCAGGATAAATGTATGAAGCTGATTACGGAGGAGACAAAAAGGCTGATTCGCCTCGTCAACGAAAACCTTGATTATGAAAAAATCCGCTCCAATCAGATTACATTGCAAAAGCTGCATTATCCGCTGATCGAAGTGTTTGAAATCATTAAAGAGCAGCTGGCGCTTCAGGCTGAGGAGAAACAGAATCAGCTGATCCTCGATGTGGAGGATCATGTGATGGTCAATGCCGATTACGACCGGCTCATCCAGATACTCGTCAATATTACGAAGAACAGCATTCAATTCACAACGAACGGAACCGTTTGGCTGAGAGGCCGGGAAGACTACAAGGAGACGGTGATCGAAATAGAGGATACCGGAATCGGCATTGATGAAGAGGATATCGAAAACATTTGGGATCGTTTTTATAAAGCAGATTTATCACGGACGAACACCCCTTACGGAGAATACGGGCTGGGGCTGTCGATCGTCAGACAGCTCGTCGCCCTGCACAACGGTACGGTAGAGATTGAAAGCGAGAAAAACAAAGGAACAAAATTTATCATCCGTCTGCCGCTGACAGCGAGAGATGATGATGAATAGAAACCCGCCAGACGCTGTCTGGCGGGTTTTTGTTAATCTTTAATTTTGAATTTCTGGATCAGGTGCTGCAGCTCTTCGGCGTTTTGCGCGAGGATCTGTGATGCGGCGGCGATTTCTTCCATTGAAGCAAGCTGTTCCTGGGTTGCCGCACTAACTGTTTGCGTGCTTCCCGCTGCTGTTTCGGCTACTTCTTTGACGCCGGAAATGGCGGTTTCGATTTCGCTTGCGCCGGCTGTCAGGTTTTTCACTAAGTTTGTCACGTCATTGATCTGTGTGACGACCTCCGTAATCGAGTTTTCGATTTTTTGGAAAGCGCCTCCCGCTTCATGAACGACGACAAGTCCTTCTTTGACTTCGCCGGTTGCCGAAATGACCGAATTCATCGTCTGCTTCGTATCGTTTTGAATGATCGTAATCAATCTTGTAATCTGTTCAGCCGACTGGGCCGATTGCTCGGCTAATTTCCTGACTTCATCCGCGACGACGGCAAAGCCTTTTCCTTGTTCTCCCGCCCGGGCCGCTTCAATGGCCGCGTTTAAAGCAAGCAGGTTCGTTTGTTCGGCGATGCTCGTAATCACTTCGGTAATATTTCCGATCTCATTGGAACGCTCTGTTAAATGTTTAAATGCTTCTGAGAGAGAGACGACCGTTTCATTAATAGACTTCATTTGAGTGCTCACTTTATTAATGGCTTTCGTGCCTTCAAGCGACATCATCGCCGTCTGGTCAGCGGTGGCGGCCGCTTTTTCGGCATTTGAAGAAATTCTTCCGGCAAACTCGGTCATTCCTGTAATAACGGTTCTGCTGTTTTCAACGCTTTCCACCTGCTGATCGGAGCCTACTGCAAGCTCCTGGATCGTTGTTGAGATGTACTCGCTCGCCTTTGTGCTTTCATCCGCGCTGGCGCTCAGCTCTTGTGATGAAGAAGCAACTTGGTGCGACGTTTCGCCGACCGTTTCAATGATCGAACGGACGCCTGCTACCATTTTGTTAAATGATGATGTCAGCAATCCCAATTCATCTTTCGATTGATATGTTCCTTTGACAGTAAAATCGCCTTGCTCGGTTTCTGCGAACAGCGCCTGAATGTCTTTGATCGGCTTTGTGATCAGCCTTGTCATTAAGAGGCCGATCGAGATGGATAAAACAAGCGCTGCAGCAATGACAATGATGAGAAGCGTGATGATTGAACCGGCTTCTTTAGAATCCCGCTGATAGATTGTTTTGGCGTTATCAGCATTTAAGGTTTGAATGTCTTCAATGAGCTGGTTGACCGTTTCTCTTTGAGGTTCCATCTCTTTTAGATAGACATCATATGCTTTATCATTTTCGTTCTTCACCGCCCAACTGAGCATCTCGCTGCTGATATCTTGCAATTTCTTGTATTCGGTTTTGAAATTCTCGTATTTTTTAGAGACGTTGTCCATTAATTTCAGCTGATCGATTTTTTCCATTAAGGTGCTGTTTTCTTCGTTTTTTTCCTTAATGTGTTTTTGCAATGTTTCATTTCGATCATTGTCTTTCGTCACCATCAGCTCGAATTTGTACGTGTCAAGATCAAGGTTGTTCGCTTTTAATTTTGCAAACAACTGGTTGGGAACCAATTGATCTTGATAGATGACCTCTGAACCTTTGGAAAGCTTGCTCAGCCCGCCTATCCCCTGGATGCCGACAATCGACAAAGCCAGCGCTGAAATGATAATGATGACAAATAGTTTGCTTCTGATTTTTATATTTCTCAACAGATTCATATGGTGTTCTCCCATCAACTTATTTACTTTACATATCGGCTTTCAAAACGGTTTTGTGAATGAATTTAAGGCAGGCAATTTTAGGGAAGGGGATATTTTCTGACAACAAAAAAACCCCATAAAAAAAGGGGTTTTTTAAACGAGAACTTTTGCGAAAAATTCCTGGTATAACGCGCGGACCGCTTGTTTTTCCTGAGCTTCCTTAACGCCGAACATCATGCTGACTTCCGAGGAGCCCTGGTTGATCATTTCGATATTGACGCGGGCATCAGACAATGCTTTTGACGCTCTTGCCGTCGTTCCGACGTTATGGCGCATGGCTTCGCCGACGACCATAATCAGGGCAATATTGTGTTCTATCGTCACTTCATCGGCATCGAGTTCTTCCTTGATCCGTTTGATCATCCGCTTTTCCGCTGCTTGATCCATTTGATCCTGCCTTAAAATGATCGTAATATCATCAATGCCGGACGGAATGTGTTCATACGTCAGCCCGTCATCTTCAAGGATTTGCAGAACGCGGCGTCCGAAGCCGATTTCGCGGTTCATCAAATATTTGCTGATATAAATGCTACAAAATCCGCTGTCGCTGGCGATACCGACGACAGGTCCGTTCGTGTTGTCGCGTGTGGCGACAACTCTTGTCCCCTCCGCGTCCGGATTGTTTGTATTTTTGATCTGAACCGGTATGCGCGCCCGGAAAGCAGGGATCAAAGCTTCATCATGAAAGACGGAAAAGCCGGCATACGACAGCTCCCTCATTTCCCGGTATGTCAGCTCGCGGATTTCTTTCGGGTTGGATACGATCGCCGGGTTGACAGAATAAACGGCGTCAACGTCAGTGAAGTTTTCATACAACTCGGCTTTCAATCCATTTGCTAAAATGGAACCTGTGATGTCAGAGCCGCTTCGCGAAAACGTCATGACTTCGCCTTCCCGGCTGAATCCGAAGAAGCCGGGAAAGACGATGATGCCCTTTTGCTGTCTCAGCTGAAACAGATTGTCATACGATTCGGGCAGGACTTGTGCGTTGCCTGGTTCGCTCGTCACAAACAGTCCGGCGTCTTTTGGGCTGACATAATGTGCTTCAACTCCCCGGTGCCTGAAGTAAGCCGCTACCAATTTGGCATTGTTATCTTCGCCGCTTGCTTTGACCGCATCGATAAACCGTTCCGGATTTGTTTTATCACCTTCGAGCAGCTGCAGCAGGTCGGCCCGGATCCGGTCGATCACGCCATCGTCAAGTCCGAGCTCAAGCGCGATATCGGCATACCGTCCGACAATCGCCTCAACCAGGCCGGGCGCTTTTTTGGATAATAAGTACTGTTCGGCGCATTCGATTAACAGGTCCGTTACTTTCGTATCCTCGGGGTGCCGTTTTCCGGGTGCTGATACAACGACGGCCTTCCTTTCCGGATCAGAAGTGACAATTTGAAATACTTTCTCTAGCTGAGCCCCTGACGCGAGCGAGCTGCCCCCAAATTTAACGACTTTCATTTGTTACATCTCCTAAAGTTTAAATTTTCGAAATAAATTTAATTTTAATTATTGCGCTTTTTACAAGAAGAATCAAGGTTTTTCTTTCAGGAACGAACAAATGTATTTTTGAGGAGGACTGAAAATAGGGAAATCGCATGGTTTCAACCTTTGTATCTATTCATCTTATTGACTATGTCAGAAAAAATGGTAAGATATATGAAGACCCTTATTGATAATGATAATCATTAACGTCAGCGGAGGGGTTTGCTTTGTTGTGCAAGGAGGCTACTGCAGCATGAAATTACGATACTTATTGCTAATGCTCATCATTCTTTCAATCAGCTCGATATTCATCGGCGTTAAGGAGCTTTCGCCTCTTGATCTTTTCCGCTTTAACGAGGACGAAATTCAAACGCTTTACATAAGCAGAATTCCGCGCTTGATTAGCATCGTGCTTGCGGGAATGAGCTTGAGCATTTGCGGGCTGATCATGCAGCAGCTAACGCGCAATAAATTTGTTTCACCGACCACCGCTGGAACGATGGATTGGGCGAGGCTCGGTGTGATCATTGCGATCGTGCTTTTTTCGTCTGCAGGAATTGTGGTTAAAATACTGTTTGCCTTTGTTTTTGCACTGTTTGGCAGTTTTTTGTTCGTCAAAATTTTGGACAGAATCAAGTTCAAAGATGCGATCTTCATCCCTCTCGTCGGTATGATGCTCGGAAGTGTTGTCAGCGCCATCTCCACTTTCATGGCTTATCAGTACAATATCATTCAAAACGTCAATGCATGGTTTGAAGGGAATTTTTCGCTGGTCATGAAGGGGAGGTATGAGCTCTTATTTCTGAGTATACCGCTCGTTATCATTGCCTATCTGTTCGCCAATAAATTTACGTTGGCCGGGATGGGGGAGTCTTTTTCCATCAATCTTGGATTGAATTATAAGCGGGTGGTCAATATCGGATTGATCATCGTATCTATTATTTCGTCCGTCGTCATCCTGACGGTCGGCACGCTTCCCTTTTTGGGATTGATCATCCCGAACATCGTGTCCATCTACAGGGGAGATCATTTGAAAAACAGCCTGCCTCATACGGCGGTTCTCGGAGCCGTTTTCGTCTTGTTTTGCGATATAGCGGGACGTCTCGTCATTTACCCGTACGAAATTTCGGTTGGTTTGATGGTCGGCATCATCGGGAGCGGCGTTTTTCTTTACTTGCTTTTAAGGAGAAAAGCCTATGCGTCATAAACAGAAAATGCTTATACTCATCGTGATAGCGGCAGCCTGCATCGGCTTGTTTCTGTTCTACGGATTGCCGTCTGTATGGGAATATGCGCTTCCGCGGAGGTTTGCCAAAGTTTTTGCGATCATCGTTGTCGGTACAGCCATTGCGTATTCGTCGATGATTTTCCAAACGATCACAAACAACAGAATTTTGACGCCGAGCATTCTCGGACTCGATTCTCTCTATGTTCTGCTGCAAACCGGGATTATTTACTTTTTCGGTGCAGCCAAACTTGCCGATCTTGGTAAAAACGGCAATTTTTTATTGTCAACCGGTTTGATGGTCTGTTTTTCATTTGTGTTGTTTTTCCTGATGTTTCGCCGCGGGGGAAGGCACATCTTCTTGCTGCTGTTAGTTGGAATCGTATGCGGCACATTGTTCAGAAGCCTGTCATCCTTTATGCAAATGCTGATCGATCCGAACGAGTTTCAAGTTGTTCAAAACAAGATGTTTGCCAGCTTCAACAATTTGAACACGGACATTTTAATGCTTGCTTCGCTCATCATTCTGGCGATTCTCGTTTACGCTTGGCGGTATAATCCGTACTTTGATGTCATTTCGCTCGGCAGGGATCAAGCCGTCAACCTCGGAATCGATTACGACCGGACGGTGAAGAAAATGCTGATCGTCGTCGCCGTTCTCGTCTCCGTGTCTACTGCACTTGTAGGGCCGATCACATTTTTGGGGCTGCTCGTCGTCAATGTGGCGCGGGAAGTATTTAAAACGTATAAGCACAGCGTCCTGATTCCCGGAGCGGTTTTGTTCAGCATCATTGCGCTTGTCGGGGGCCAGTTCATTGTTGAAAAACTGTTTGGTTTAACGGTGACGCTTGTTGTGATCATTGATTTTATCGGCGGGATTTATTTTATTTACCTGTTGCTGAAGGAGCGTAAATGATGATAGAAGTACGAGATATCATGAAACAATTCGGAGAGCAGACCGTTGTTCATCCCACGACTTTAACGATAAAAAAAGGAATGATCACGTCCTTCATCGGACCGAACGGAGCGGGGAAAAGCACGCTTTTGTCCATCATCAGCAGGCTGATCGGAATGGACGCCGGAAAAGTGCTGATTGACGGCAAGGAAATTAGCGCTTACAAAAGCAATGATTTAGCCAAAAAAATCAGCATTTTAAAGCAGTCCAACCAGATCAACATCAGGCTGACTGTCAGGGAGCTCGTCAGTTTCGGCAGATTTCCTTATTCACAGGGAAGGCTCTCGAAAGAGGACTGGGCATATGTCGACGAAGCGATTGATTATATGAAGCTGAGAGAGATTGAGCATAAACACCTCGATCAGTTGAGCGGCGGCCAATGCCAGCGCGCTTTTATCGCAATGGTCATCGCTCAGGATACCGACTATATATTGCTTGATGAACCATTAAATAACCTCGATATGAAACATTCAGTAGAGATAATGAAGCTCTTGAAAGACCTTGTCGAAAATCGCGGTAAAACGATCGTCATTGTCATTCATGACATTAATTTTGCCTCGGTTTATTCAGACAGAATCGCAGCCCTGAAAAACGGGCGGATTGTAAAAGAGGGGCCGGCCGAAGACATTATCCAAACGCCGGTGCTGAAAGACATCTATGATATGGACATTCCGATCCAACAAATCGGAGATCAAAAAATCTGTGTATATTTTAAATGATGAGGTGACTTGAATTGAAAAAACTATCTTTATTGATTATGGCATTGATAACCGTTCTTGTCGTAGCCGCCTGCGGAAACAAAGCTGCTGATACAGATGCAAAATCTTCCTCTAAAAAAGAAACCGTCACAATTAAACATAACAGCGGTACAACAGATGTACCGAAAAACCCGAAAAAAGTCGTTGTCTTCAACTTTGGAATGCTTGATACGCTTGACGAGCTTGGCTTGAGCGATCGCGTTGTCGGCCTTCCGAAACAAACCCTCCCGTCTTACTTGAAAAAATACAAAGACAGTAAATACGAAAGCGTCGGCGGACTAAAAGAGCCTGATTTTGAAAAAATTGCAGAGCTTGACCCCGATTTGATCATCATCGAAGGCAGACAGTCTGAGCAGTATGACGAGTTTAAAAGGATCGCACCGACGATCGACATCGAGCTTGACCAGAAGAACTACATGAACAGTTTTAAAGAAAATACCGAAAATATTGGAAAAATCTTCGGTAAAGAAGATGCTGTCAAAGAAGCTCTTGCGAAAATCGATGATAAAGTAGAGAAAGCCAACAAGCTTGCGAAAGAAAAAGGCGGCAAAGGATTGGTCGTCTTAACAAGCGATAAACAAATCAGCGCGTATGGAAGCGGCTCAAGATTCGGTTTGATCCATGATGTGCTCGGCGTTGAACCTGTCGACAAAAACATCGAGGCTTCCCTTCACGGCCAAAGCGTCTCTTCCGAGTATATTTCTGAAAAGAACCCTGATTACCTGTTTGTCATCGACCGAAGCGCTGCCATCGGCGAAAAAGGAACAGCAAAAGAAGTCATTGAAAATGAAATTGTAAAATCAACAAAAGCTTATAAAAAGAGCCATATCACATATCTTGATCCAGGTTACTGGTACCTGTCAGGCGGAGGTCTTGAGTCCGTATCTGAAATGGTGACAGAAGTTGAAAATGGATTAAAATAAAAGAGCGAGGCTGCCGGTGTATCCGGCAGCCTTTTTGTCTGTTCAGGAGAAGAATTCGAATGATATTCAAATCATATGAAAGGAGGCGCAGAGCAGGTCTTCATGCTTCTTACGCTGCAAGGGATCAAATATATCAAACCATAAAAAAACACGCCAGTTTGATTGAACTGGCGTGTCAGGATCAGCGCGCCGGCTGGCCTTGTTTGTCGGCCTGCGGCTTCTTTTTCAATGTGAACGAAAGGATAAATCCGATCAGCGCCAAGACAGCGGCCACGATAAAGGCGGAATTCATGCCGTGAATGAGCGCATTTAACGGGTTAGATGCGGCAGCGTTTTTGGCTGAATTGCTCATGACGGAAATCAAAACGGCCGTGCCGATTGAACCGCCGATCTGGCGCATCGTATTGTTCATCGCTGTTCCGTGCGGGATGAGATGCATCGGAAGTGCATTGATGCCAGCGGTTGTGAGAGGCATCATAATCATGGAAGTGCCCATCATCCGCAGCGTATAAATGACGATAATAAATGTCAGCGAAGTATCCATTTGCAGATCCGCAAACGGGATCGACGTCAGCAGCAAGATGGCAAAACCGATAATCGCAAGACCTTTTCCACCGATCTTGTCAAAAATCCGGCCGATGATCGGCGACATGATACCCATTGCTATCGCGCCCGGCAGAAGCATCAGACCGGAATCGAAAGCTGTCACGTCTCTGACGTTTTGCGTATACAGCGGCAAAATGGTTTCAGTACCGATCATTAATGCAAAAACGATCATACCGAGGAGCGTTGTTATCGTAAAAGTCCACGATTGGAAAACGCGAAACTCGAGTATCGGCCTTTTGATTCTTAGTTGTCTAGAGATAAAGAAGAACAGAGCGACCGCACCGACTGCAAAGGAAATTAAAACGGTATTGCTTCCCCAGCCTTCTGATCCGGCGTTGCTGAAGCCGTACAATAAACCGCCGAAACCCAGGCTGGACAGGATAATAGATAAGATGTCGACTGATGTTTCTCTCAATTTCGTAACGTTTTTCATCAGTAAGATGACAAGCACAAGATCAATCAGGGCAATTGGCAGAATAATATAAAATAAGTATCTCCATGTAAAGCTGTCGACGATCCAGCCTGACAATGTCGGTCCGATGGCCGGTGCAAATGCGATGACCAAACCGACCATACCCATTGCAGCCCCGCGTTTTTCAACCGGGAAAATCGTTAAAAAGATCGTCTGCATGAGCGGCATCATAATTCCCGCACCCGCGGCCTGGATGATTCGCGCCGCAAGGAGAACCGGGAAGTTAGGCGCAACTGCGCCGACGACCGTTCCCGCCACAAAGATGCTCATCGCGGCGATGACGAGCGCGCGGCTCGAAAATTTTTCGATTAAAAAGGCGGTAATCGGAATGAGAATCCCGTTTGTCAGCATGAACGCCGTTGTCAGCCATTGAGCTTTTGTAGCGTCTATGTTTAAGTCTGCCATAATATGCGGCAGTGCCGTAACCAGAAGCGTTTGGTTCAAGATCGCGATAAACGCCCCTGCAATGAGCAAACCTACGATGATATTTCTGTTGTATGTCTGTTGTTCAGTTCCTGTGTTCATATCAATCCCTCTTATTCTTTGATACTAATTGTTTGTATTTGTGAAACATCGCATTGGAGCGCCTCGATTTTTCCAAGGTAATCAAGGAGAGCCTTAATTAAATACGTGCGGGGCTCATTGGCGAAAAGCTCCTCGCTCAGCAAATCTGCGGCAGACAGCAATTCTGTCACGGAAACGTCGTCTTGTGGCAGCGAGGAAATCTTGTTTTTCAGTTTTTGCAAAAGGTCTTCAAGCAATTCCTCTTTTTTGGGCGGTGCCCAGCATGATGAGAAATTCGTATAGGAGGCAATAATGTCTTCATTTAATGAACTTTTCTGATCTTCGTTCAGCTTTTTCTCTATGAAGAGATCCAGAACCGACATAATGAATGGCGGAATCGTTTTAACGTCGGGCTGTGCTTTTCCAGTGCCGACTAAAAACAGGAATTCTCTCATCAAACCGTGGAAAATGATGACAATATCCCATATAAACGGTTCCACCTCTTCGCCGTACGCTTGAATGATAGAGTCTTTATGCCAGCTGATGATCAGCGATTTTGTTTCTTTCAGATGCTTTTTAAATACCGCGGTATCCGGAGACGATCCCTCATTGGAGAGGAAATTGATAAATTGGCGGTTTTCCCTGAATTCCGTAATCTCCAAAGCGATTTTTTTAGCGAGTCTTTCTTTTGGCGTCAGCGAGGTTTCCGTATTGATGATGGCGCTTTTGTTCAGCATTTCATGCTTTCTGAACTTGATCAATGCCAGCAGAAGATCTTCTTTAGATTGAAACAGTTTATAAATAGATGCTTTTGACATTTTGCATTCTTCAGCGATCGCTTGCATTGCAACGTTATGATAGCCTTTTTGGGCAAACAGCTTTTTGGCGGCCCTTAAGACTGCTGCTCTTTTTTCGTTCATTCCGGCTCCTTCTTTCGCAATGATAAAACTCATGGGTTACGAAAAAACCCATGAGTTTTCATAAATGAAATATTAACAGACCGAACTGTTTAGGTCAACGATTTTGTTTTGGGTTACGATGAAGGCTGATCCAATCGGCAGCTTCGCCGTATGAAAGGACTCCGTCCGTCATATGACTGAAGGAGCCGCGGGTGATGATGTCTTCACCGATCTTTTTCACCAGCGACAGGGCGGCTCTGAACGGGGCGGATCCGCAGCTGATTCTTTCGATCCCCAGTTCGGAAAGAATTTGTAAAGAGGGAGTGTGTGAGCCGGCCAGTACGTTGAGTGGTCCGGGTATATCTTTTCTCAGCCCGGCAATGGTGCCTGTATCATTGGCTCCGGGGATAAATATGCAGTTCGCGCCTGCTTGTCTGTACCGATTTGCCCGCCGGACGGCTGTTTGAAGCCGGGAACCGGGAGCGTCTGCATTGAGCCAGTATACATCCGTGCGGGCATTGATTAAAACAGGAAGGTTCAGTTTTTTGACAGCCGCAATTTTTTCTTCCATTAATGTTGCATCACAAAGCGGCCGGCAGGGGTCTTTCGTTCCGTCTTCAATATTCATACCGACAACGCCGGCCGCTGCGGCTTTTTTTGCGTTTTCAGCAACTGCTTCCGGTGATTGGCCGTAACCCGCTTCAAGATCTGCGCTGACGGGAATATCGACGGCATCCGTGATGGTTTTCAGGACGGAAAGCAATGTTTCAAAAGGGAGATGTTCGCCGTCGGGATAGCCGAGGGACATGGCAATTCCGGCGCTGGTTGTGCCGACTGCTTTAAAACCGCAGTTTTGAAACGCTTTGGCGCTGGCCGCATCCCAGGCATTCGGCAGAACGAACGGGCCTGACTGATGATGGAGGTCTAGAAATGCTTTATATTTTGCAAATGGTTTCATGTGTTCCACTCCTTTTTTACATAGTGTAAAGGTAAAGACCTTCGATGCTCATCGAAATGTGGAATGGAACGCATGAAAAAAGGCTATCGATCACCGATAGCCTAAAGTATCTATTTGAGTTTAAATCCTTGTTTCTCAAGCATCTCACGGATGTGAGGATAATACACTTTATTGTAATAAGCGGATATGCCCTGAGACCAGTTTCTTGTTTCCTGTCCGTTTGTCCGTTTTGTCATGTATTCGGATATTTCTTCATCGTACGCGTCGATCAGCGGTTTTAAGTCAGGTTGATAGGTTTCGCTGTGCCTTACCGCTTGTTCAGGAAGTCGCGGCTTTTTCGCGGAGCGGTCCGCCGGATGGCCGACGACAAGCCCTGCGACAGGGAAGACGTATTCGGGAATATTGAGCAGCTCGATCAGCTCTTCTGCACGGCCGCGGACAGCGCCGATCGGCACAGTGCCAAGCCCCATCGATTCAGCGGCCGCTGTGGCCGTACCGAGAGCGATGCCTGCGTCGACAGCTCCGACAAGCACGGATTCCATTCCGTCTGTGATCGCAAGCGTTTCGCCGTTTTTCTCAAGGGCGATTTTCGCACGGTTGAAGTCCGCGCAGAACAAAAGGAAAACGGGGGCCTGCTCGATCCAGACCTGTCCGCCGGCCAATTCGGCGATTTTCTTTTTCCGTTCTTCATCTTGAACCGTAATCACGGTGACCTGCTGGCCGTTGATTGAAGTCGGTGCGGCTTGAACGGCTTGAATGATCTTGTCCAGCTGTTCAGGGTTCACGGACTCATCTGTATAGCTGCGAATCGATCTATGGTCTGTCAATGATTTCAATACTTCATTCATTTAAACGTCATCCTTTCTTTAATCCGGTGTGTGCGTTTTAACCACATTCAGCGGTTCTGATAAAAGGTCGCCCGCGGCTTGAACGAAAGCTTGAAAATGCTCTGTCTGATTATGGGCGTCAATTGCGTTTTGATCTTTCCATTGCTCAAGCATGACAAATGTATTGGCATGTTCGGTATCTTCAAACAGCTGGTATTGGGCATTGCCGGCTTCAGCTCTTGAATGTTTAAGCAGCGGTTGTACGCTTTCGAGAAAGGCGTTGCGTTTTTCTGGTTTTACTTTCATATAGGCTTGCAATACGATCATCGGTTCAAACCTCCGTCATGTCATTTAGAATTCCTTTGCGTGTACGTTGTATACACATTGAATTGATTGTTCGAAAATCATCGAACAATTGCATCGTAACATGTCTTTGCTTTGGCGGCAACCTATTTGCCTTCTTGACGAATTGTCTTGAAGTTAGGATTATGATACATTTAACCCATGAAAACAAATGAAATGAAGTTAATATCTGTTCTCCATGCCTTGAGTGATCCATACAGGCTTGAGATTGTCAAAGCCCTGGCTGACACAGCCGAGAAAACGTGCGGTACATGCACAAATCTCAATATCGCAAAGTCTACGCTGTCCCACCATTTCAAGGTGCTGAGAGAAGCGGGACTGCTCAAAGTCCGCATTGAAGGGAAGCATCATTATTACTCCCTCTGCAAACGGGAATTGGAGGAGCAGTTTCCGGGACTGATTGAGGCGGTTCTCCAGGTAGAAAAGGAACGGTGGTAAACGGGCAGACGTTGGCTTTCTAAAGCCAAGCTGATACCGGCAGGAGCGAACCTGCCGGTATTTTTTAAAACTTCTCATCACCGCATACCGCTTCATAAAGCTTGGCAGTCCCTTTGTCGATCTGATCGGCAGCGATTTTAGCAAATCCAAGCACGAGCGATACTGTTCCTTCATGTTTTGTCTGCTCTTTCTTTAACGTAAACCGGTTCATGCCGTAAACCTCGACCCGTCTATCCTTTGCTCTTGATAAAACCTCTTCTTCACTTCTATCTGTTTCAAAATCGGCCACAAAGTGAAGGCCTGCGCTTTCGCCTTTAATTTTCACCCGGCCGTTAAAGGTTTTGACAAGGCTTCCGATCAGCCTTGTCCGCTTTTCTTCGTAAATCTGGTTCATTTTCTTGATGTGCTTTTGGTATTCCCCCGATTCGATCAATTCCTGCAAGGCGAGCTGTGTTAAAACGCTGCTCGATTGAATCGAGAAATGGTGCCTTTTTCTGTATCGCTTCAGCAGCTTTTGCGGCAGTACCATATAGCTGATTCTCAGACCCGGAAGAAGCGATTTTGAAAACGTGCCGATATAGATGACTTTCTCAGAGCGGTCAAGGCTTTGCAGGGCGGGGATCGTATCGCTCCCGTACTTGAATTCGCTGTCATAATCGTCTTCCACAATATAGCGGTTTTCCCCGTCGGAAACCCAATTTAAAAGCTGAATCCTTCTCGATACCGGCATAATGATTCCTGTTGGAAACTGGTGTGAAGGCGTGACAAATAAAACATCCGGATTCAGAAGGTGAATCTCGCTGATCCGCATTCCTTTATGATCGAGCTGAATCGTGGCCACTTCTTTCCCTTCATTTTTCAGCAGTCGATAAATGCGGCTGTATCCCGGCTCCTCCATCGCATAGACGGCTGAGGCGGGGAGAAGATCCTGAAGCGTATGAATTAAGGACTGCGTGCCTGCGCTGATCACGATTTGTTCGGGGTGACACTTGACGCCTCTCGTTAAAGCGATAAACCGTGCGATCGTTTGGCGCACTTCGTAGACACCTTGCGGATGCGTCATTTCTCCAAGTTCGTTTACATGAGAAGAAACCGCTTTCTGTTCACAGCGAAGCCATGTTTTAAATGGAAAATGCGCCGTATCGACGCTCATATGGGAAAACGATATCCAGCCGTCTTTGCGTGCCGGCTTTTCAACCAGTTCTTTTTCCAATTGAAAAGGGCCGGGATGGCGGCTGGCATGGAACGTTTCGATCTGCTCTACAAAAAAGCCTTTTCTTTCACGTGAATAAAGATAACCTTCTGCCAGAAGCTGCTGGTAGGCAGCGTTGACCGAATTAATGCTGACGTTCAATGCTTCGGCGAGCTCGCGCTTGGAAGGGAGTTTTTTTCCCGGCAAAAGATTGCGGCTGAAAATTTCTTCTTTAATCCGTTGATAGATTTGGTGATAAATATAATCCGCATCCTTGGAGCGGTCAATCGGTATCGTAATCATAGCGCCTCCCCCCTGGTACCATTGAAAATTAATGATTGGTACTTTTCATCATACCAAAAAATATTCAGAATTATAAGAAATAAGAGTGGGGGAGAGATTTTTTATGAGTCTGAACACAAAAGCATTCACAACGGAAGATTGGCAGGCCAAACGGGATCAATTTGTGGCAAGGGGTGTCTCCAACGGAAACCGTCATCTGGCCGCTAAAGGGGAAGGGGCCGTTTTATACGATATTGACGGGCGCCGTTTTATCGATTTTGCCGGGGCGATCGGTACATTAAATGTCGGGCATTCACATCCGAAAGTTGTAGAAGCTGTCAAGCAACAGGCCGAACAGCTCATTCATCCGGGTTTTAACGTCATGATGTATCAGGCCTATATCGAATTGGCGGAAAAACTTTGCCGGCTTGCACCGGGCTCACACGAGAAAAAAGCGATTTTCCTGAACTCGGGGGCGGAAGCCGTAGAAAACGCCGTGAAAATATCCAGAAAATATACGAAGCGTCAAGCAGTCGTTTCTTTTACCCGCGGATTCCACGGGCGCACAAACATGACGATGAGCATGACGAGCAAGGTAAAACCATACAAATTCGGATTCGGCCCTTTTGCACCTGAAGTATATCAGGCGCCGTTTCCTTACTACTATAGAAAACCTGAAGGGATGACTGATGAAAGCTACGATGACATGGTTATTCAGGCATTTGACGATTTCTTCGTCTCGTCTGTTGCTCCGGAGACGGTCGCTTGCGTTGTCATGGAGCCGGTGCAGGGAGAAGGAGGATTTATTATTCCTTCCAAACGGTTTGTGCAGCATGTCGCAGCCTTCTGTCAAAAACACGGCATCGTTTTTGTCGCCGATGAGATCCAAACAGGCTTTTCCAGAACAGGCAAATATTTTGCGATTGAGCATTTTGATGTCGTTCCTGATCTTGTGACGGTGTCAAAATCGCTGGCTGCCGGCGTTCCGCTCAGCGGTGTCATCGGCCGGGCGGAAATGCTTGATGCGGCGGATCCGGGGGAACTCGGGGGCACATACGCCGGAAGTCCGCTTGGATGCGTAGCCGCTTTGGCAGTGCTCGATATTATCGAATCGGAACAGCTCAACAAACGCTCTGAAGAAATCGGCAAAGCCATTGAAGAGCGAGCGCATGAATGGAAGGTGAAATATCCGCAGATTGGTGAAGTTCGCAGACTTGGCGCGATGGCGGCGCTTGAAATTGTCCGGGACGAAAAGACACGGGAGCCGGACAAAGCCGCTGCGGCCAAGATTGCCAAGTACGCCAATGAACACGGCCTGCTCTTGTTGACGGCAGGTATCAATGGCAACATTATCCGTTTTCTGTCTCCGCTTGTTATTACTGATGAATTGCTTGAGGAAGGGTTCGGCATCATCGAAGAAGCGCTGAAACAGCTCTAGTTTGACATCTTCTAAAGGAAGGGGCGGATATAGATGGGTAAACAGCAAATGAAAAAAACGATGTCGCAGACGGATGTGCTATTTTTAGCAATCGGGGCTATGCTCGGCTGGGGCTGGGTCGTCCTTTCCGGCGACTGGATTTCGACAGCCGGTTTTTTGGGCAGCACCATCGCATTTATCATCGGCGGCATACTGGTCATCTTAATCGGGTTAACATACGCGGAGCTGTCTTCTGCCATCCCTGAAACGGGGGGCGGCTTGGTTTTCGTCTACAGGGCGTTTGGCCGGAAAACGGCTTTTGTCGCCGCTTGGGGTGTGCTTTTCGGCTATGTTTCGGTGATCACATTTGAGGCGGTCGCATTACCGACCGTCATCGATTACGTCCTGCCTGTCGAACATCAAGGGTTTCTCTGGTCGCTTAGCGGCTGGGACGTGTATGTCACTTGGGTGTTGATCGGTTCAGGGGGTGCGGTCGTCCTGACCGCGCTCAATTACTTCGGCGTCAAGCCGGCCGCGATTTTTCAGTCGGTTTTTACGATCGCGATTATCGCCACGGGCTTTCTCCTTTTGGGAGGCGCTTTGGTAAACGGTAATGTTGAACATATGCAGCCCCTTTTTAAAGACGGATTCTCCGGGATGATGTCCGTCCTCGTCATGATTCCGTTTCTGTTTGTCGGATTTGACGTCATCCCTCAGGTTGCGGCTGAAATTAATGCCCCGAAAAAAATCATCGGCAAAATTTTGATTATTTCGATCGTCAGTGCGGTCGTGTTTTATTTGCTGATTGTTTTCGGCGTGACGATGGGACTGTCAGAAAGCGAGCTTGCAACGACTTCTTTGGCGACCGCGGATGCAATGGTCAATCTGCTCGGGAACCAGCTGTTCGGCACGGTGCTTGTCCTCGGCGGAGTCGCCGGTATCATTACGAGCTGGAACGCATTTATCATCGGCGCGAGCCGCATTCTGTTTGCGATGTCGGAAAAAGGCATGGTGCCGAAATGGTTCGGCTTCATCCATCCGAAGTATAAAACGCCGACTAACGCGATTTTATTTCTAGGGGCGCTGGCGTTTTTTGCACCGCTGCTCGGGCGCCCGGCTCTTGTTTGGATCGTTAATGCAGGGGGAACAGGTATTATAGTCGGATATTTGATCGTGTCGATTGCATTCATGAAGCTGAGAAAGACAGAGCCGGATTTAAACAGACCGTATAAAATCAATAAGTGGAAAACGACGGGTATATCTGCTATCCTCTTAAGTGTTATCTTTCTTGCCTTTTATTTGCCAGGCATGCCGGCCGCGCTCACATGGCCGTATGAGTGGCTGATCTTGGCAGGATGGACATTGATCGGTTTTCTTTTATACAACAGCAGTTCAAAACGTAAAGGGGAGGAGATTCAACATGACCAGCATGCTAGAAGTATATAATCCTGCGACTGGAGAAAAAATCAAATCGGTTCCCCAGCAATCCGCAAAAGAAGTCGAGGAGGCAGTCGTACGCTCGCATGAAGCATTTCAAAAATGGTCGAAAACATCGGCTTCAGAACGAGCGGGCTTACTGAAAAAATGGTTCGATTTGATTGTGGAGCAGAAGGACAAGCTGGCAAAATTAATTACGCTTGAAAACGGCAAGCCGTACGCTGAAGCACAGGGAGAAGTCATATATAGCGCAGGCTATATCGAATGGTATGCGGAGGAAGCAAAACGCATCTACGGAAGAACGGTTCCCGCATCTGTGACGAACAAGCGCATCATCGTCACGCGCCAAGGGGTCGGTCCTGTTGCGGCGATTACCCCGTGGAACTTTCCGGCGGCGATGATCACGAGAAAAGCGGCGCCAGCCTTGGCGGCGGGCTGTACTTTTATCATCAAGCCGGCGCCTGACACGCCTTTAACGGCGCTTGAGCTCGTTCGCCTCGGCCACGAAGCGGGCATTCCGAAAGACGTCCTTCAGTGTGTGATCGGCGACGGAAAAGAGATCGGTTCTATTTTTACAAGCCATCCGCTGATCCGCAAAATTACGTTCACCGGATCTACGCCTGTCGGCAAACAATTAATGAAAAACAGCGCCGAGACGGTGAAACATGTGTCAATGGAGCTCGGCGGCCATGCCCCGCTGATCATTGATGAAGATGCCAACATCGACCTCGCCGTTAAACAGACGATGCTGTCGAAATACAGGAATGCAGGACAAACGTGCGTCTGTGCAAACCGTCTGATCGTTCACGAATCGGTTAAGGATGAATTTGCAGAAAAACTCCGCGCGGAAGTCGCCAAGCTGAAAGTCGGGAACGGGCTTGAAGAGGGTGTATCAATCGGTCCGATCATCAATAAAAACGGCTTCCAAAAAATCGTTGATCAAATCAATGACGCGGTGGATAAAGGGGCGAAAGTTCTCATCGGCGCCGAATACGAAAGCGATGATGAGAAATCATGCTACTTTGTCCACCCGACAGTGCTGACGGATGTTGATCCTTCAATGACGATCATGCATGAGGAAACATTCGGTCCCGTTGCGCCGATTACGACTTTTAAAACGCTGGACGAAGCGGTCAAGCTCGCCAATGATACGCCTTACGGTTTAGCGGCATACTTCTTTACGGAAAACTACCGCCGCGGCATCTATTTGTCCGAAAACCTTGATTATGGCATTCTCGGCTGGAATGACGGCGGTCCGTCAACCGTTCAGGCGCCTTTCGGCGGCATGAAGGAAAGCGGCATCGGACGCGAAGGCGGACAGGAAGGCATCGAGCCGTATTTGGAAACAAAATATTTGTCTATCGGTTTGGATGAATAACAAGACAACATGAAAACCCGCCCGCATATCCACGGACGGGTTTTTTACGCTTTCACTTGTTCAGCGTTCATTTTATTCTTTTTGGGCTGATAGGAAATATAAAAAATGCCCAGCAGAAGCAATGCGATTCCGGCCCAGGAAACAAGAGGCAGCGATTCCTTGACAAGCACGGTTCCTAAAAGCGACGCTGTGAGCGGTTCAGCCAGCGACAGGGTCACCGCTGTTGAGGCGGGTACTTTTGCCAATCCTGTCGTAAATAACAGGTACGCGGCACCGGTTGCAATGACGCCGATATAGAGGCTGACAGCCGATCCCTGAACCGATAAGATCCAGCTCAAATCGTACAGAAACAACAACGGGGCAAGCAATACAGCGCTTAAAAAGAACACGGTGCCTGTGACAGCCTCCGGCTTCTGCTGTTGCAGGAGCTTTTTGCTTGTCAGCGTATAGACGGCAAAGGAAAGACCGGCGCCGAGTGCGAGCAATATGCCGAGAAAGCTCCCTCCCGATGAGGCGGAAGGGATGAATAACAAGGATACGCCTGCTATCGCTGCAGCCGTTGCGATCCACCATTTCGCTTGGGGTACTTTTTTGAACACGAGCCATTCGAGGCAGCCGGCGATAATCGGAGCGCTGCCGATGGCGACGACCGTTCCGACGGCGATCCCTGAGAGACTGACAGCTGAAAAAAAGAAAGGCTGATAAAATGCCATGCTCAATGCTGCGATAATCAGCGTTTTAACGGGCCAGCCGCTGCGTTTTAATTGACCGCGCAAAGCCGCGAACAAGAGCAGGGTGATGCCGCCGACCGCCATTCTGACAGCGCCGAACACAAGAGGCGCCGCTTCTTCAGGCGCGAACGCCTGGGTTGTTCCCGTCGTTCCCCATAAAATGGCCGCAAGCAAGACAAACAGAATCGATACTTTCATACTCCGATCTCTCCCTACTCAATCATTCAGAACTTTTTCTATTGTAAGATAAGTTTGTCAATTTTTGAATCACCGTATTGGAAATTTTCCTGCAAAGAGGATATTTTCAACGCTGGCCGAATTCATATAATTCCCTAAAACAATTAAAGTCGGAGGAAGCGGATGAAAAAACGAACAGTTTTATTATTTTTGGCGATCTTGGTTGCGGGTTGTGCGAGCGCCCAAGAAAATGATGAACAAACCAAATGGGTGAACAGCGAACAGGAAGCGATTGAGGACGGTATTCGTTACGAGAACATCACAAAAGACGATATTATAGACAAAATCGATTTAAACGGCGAACAAGTCGTCGTTTTTCGATTCGGCGATTCGGAGGGAGAGGGAATTTGCCTCGCTCACATCAAACGAGAAAACGGCAAATATCAATGGTACCGCGACTTAAATTACGCAATTGTAAAATCGGATCACCCGAAAACGGAGAGTGCGGAAGCTTCTTCACCGTTCACAACGCCTAAGGGAAGCAAGTACACGTTATATACAGGGGATGCCGCTCGCCTGAATGGAACATTTGAGACTGATGACGGGCTTCATTTAGAGGCGGTGGTCGATCAAAAAACGGGCATGTATTATCAGATCGTGCGGGATTCGAACTGAAATGGGCACAAAAAGGCTGTCGGGATATTCCCGACAGCTTTTCATTTTTACGATTTCTTTTTGCGCACTGTCAAGAGCAACGCAGCACCCCCAAGAAGCACGGCGAGGATCGACAGGATGAGGGAAGCGGTTTGAATCCCTTGTCCGGCTTGACCGTCTTCGTTTTCTGCGGCTGTGTTTTGTTTCGTTGAAGCGCCGTGTGCGTCAACCGTTTCGTGCCCGAGCTTTGCAGCATCGACAATGCTTGTGATCGCATGCGGGGTATCGGCGTTTTCATCGCCGGTCCACTCGACAATCGTGCCGTCTTTATAATATTGGTAAGCGTTCCAGGCGGCCTTTTGTTCTTTGTCAGGGTTTTTGGCGGTGAAAGTAAACTGTTGGAATTCACCAGGCTGAATGCCGCCGTTTTCGGCTTCCCACGTCACCCTTGTCACTTTCTCGTTTTTACCGGTTTCAGTGCTTGTTTTCCAGCCTGGCACCGGTTCATACTGCTGAAATTCAACACCGTCCGGCATGCTGAGAACGACCTTGGTTGTGGCGTTGTCTTTTTCAACCGGTACTTTGACGGTGTATGTTTCCCATGAGCCTGCTGCTGATTCTGCCGGTTTTACCGTGACATGTGCGCTGACAGGCACGGAGAAAAGCAAAAATGATGCTAGGATTGCACCCAGCCATAATGTTTTTTTAAACATAATCAAAACTCCTTTTTATTAATTTTTGCATTGAAAACCGTTCTGATCTCCTCAAATGACGCCGTTAACCCGTGAACGCGGATTTTCCAGATGCCGTCTTCGCTTAAATTTAAATTTTTCGTTTGAAAAACGCCGTCTTTATTTTTGCTGAGGCTGAACGTGCTCTCTTTGTCATCCTCGAAAAGCCCGGTTTTCTCAACGGTTAATTCGATTTTTTGAATATCTTTGACGACGTCTCCTTTTCTGTTTCTGACTGTGACTTCAAACGCATTTGAGCCCGGCATGTTCGGGCTGATTCGGAGCGACAGCGTGTTTCCTTCCGTCAATTGCTTCGTCTCACTGAAAGGCTGCGGCAGCGGCGCGGGCGGACTTGGAATATTGGTGAAAACAGCCGTGGTCACCAGGATGAGAAGTCCGACCGCCCATTCAGCCTTCAGCGAACGGGCGCCCTGCTGTTTCGGCGCTTTTCTAAAACGGAAATAGTGTAATGCCCCGAGTCCGATCATGAGAAGAACGAGGGCCGCTTTTACAAGGAGCGCTTTTCCGTAAGCCGTCCCTAGCAGGTTATCCAGTGTGTGAACAATGAAGAAGCTGTTGAAAAGGCCCGAGAATATAAGAAGCCCTGCAGAAGCGAGCGCCCATGGCGAGAAGCGCCGAATGGTTTCCCATATTAAACTTTTGTCAGGCTTCAGCCAGTCTTTTCCGAAAAACAGCACAAACATCGCGAGTCCGCCCGTCCAAATGGAAGCGGTATTCAGATGGATGAAGTTCATCACGATTGTCATATAGCCGGCGCTCGTCGAAGCGGCATGGCCGTCGAGCGATTTGACGAACAAAAGCCCGGCAAAAAGGAACAGGCTCAAGATCGCGCTCTTCAGACCTTTTCTGTTCGAACAAAAAACAAGCAAGGCGATGATGGCGATGTTGATCAGCCACAGCATTCCGCCCGTCGTATTCAGAAGCGTTTCTTGCAAAAGCGAAGGCTGGAAAGCCCCGATCCAGGAAACACCCGCGTTTACTTTGGTTTGCAGGGGCAGCTGAATGATGATGGCGGCCCCTGTCAATAAGAGCGCCGCATTCTTGATCCGCTTCAGACGGCGCCGTTTGCCACCCGGCCAGCCGTTTTCAGGGCGGTACCATACGAGCTGAAAGAGAGCGGCCCCCATGAACAGGGAGAAACCGGTATACAAAAGGACGCGTTCCATGACGGTATCGGCTGCCGGCAGGCCTGATGCTTGTTTTTGCTGATCTTTCGGCAGCCCGCCTTGAATGTTTCCGATGCTGAAAGGGATCGTGCCTGATACGGGATGCCCGTCTGCGGATACAGCTCTCCATTCGGCCGAGTAGATATCATCCTTCAATTTCGGTTTCAGCTTGACGGTCATGATTTTGGCGTTTTGCGGATCGATTTCCGTTTTGCCGGAATCAACGCGCTCACCCGACGAATTTCTGACCGTTATCGAATGAAACCCGTTCTGAATCGCTTCATTGAATTCGATCTTGATTTCTGCAGGCGCTTTTTTCAGCTCCTGATTTTCAGCGGGAGTTGATTTTACGATATATGCGTGAGCAAAAGCGGCTTTTGGCAGCAGAATGATACAAAGAACAGCGAGAACTGTCCAGAGTGTTGCTCTTTTCATCACATTCATCCAATCTTTTAACAAAATTTCACGTCTTCAGGCTGCAGCAGCTGTTCTTCATCGTTTTCTGGACGAGAAGCGCGGCATCGTCAAACGATAACAGCTGCCCGCCAAAGCCTTTTTTGAATTTCCGTGCATCCGCTTCAGAAGCGAAAGGGATCGCCTGCGGCTCGCAGCAGTTCAAATGAAGATTCGTATCCAGCAAAAAGACGGCGGCTTTGGCGCTGATCGTCGTATCTAGCAAAAAATCCCTGCAGATTATCTGTGAGACGTCATCTTTCACTTTCTCATAGCGGAGCATTGCGCAATGGGCACAGCAAAATTGTTCAATTTGACTGTCGTTTTTTACAATTTGCACGGAAAGCCTCGAGCCTGCCCCTTTTCCGCACACGACGCAAAGCTGCCCAAGCTGCTGCTTCGGCTTGTTTAGCGTGATTCCGCCTGCCGTCTTGATGACCTGTCCGTTTTCAACAAGCGGTTTAATGTCGCGGTAAACGGTCATTTCAGAGACGTTCAGCCTTTTCGAAATTTCTGAAATGCGCAGAGATTCTTCTTCTTTGACCCACGCCAATATCTGCTGTCTTCTTTTAATCGGTAGCATTCTCCTCCTCCATTCCTTATGTTCTTTACTTATAAGCCTAGTAGATTGCAGGAAAAGAAACAAGCAGAACGTGATAAAAAATGTGATAAAATGTTGAACTTTAACATCGGCGGCCAAAGCCGTTAAATCGTCATCAATGAGTACTGGTCAAACCGTCCTGTTTCTAAAATTTTTTGTCAGGAAATGTAACAGGTTTGAACGCTTTAGCGATGCAATGTGAAATAATAATCCAGAGCAAAGCTGCAGAGAGGAGGGGAGAAAATGGGGAAACAAAGGCTGGTTTTAATAGGAAACGGCATGGCCGGAGTTCGCACGGCCGAAGAAATTTTACAACACGGCGGGAACCAGTTTGAGATCGTCATCATCGGCAGCGAACCACACCTCAGCTATAATCGGATTCTGCTGTCTTCTGTCCTTCAGGGAGAAACGGATTGGAACGATGTGATGACAAAAAGCCGGAGCTGGTATGAAGAAAACGGGATTACACTTTATACAGGGGAAAAGGCTGTCGCAATCCATACGGTTAAACAGACGGTGGCAACAGATCAAAACCGTGAAATCGCTTATGACAAACTGATCATTGCGACGGGCTCTTCCCCGTTTATCCTCCCGGTTCATGGTGCAGACAAAGAAGGGGTATATGGTTTTAGAACAATAGACGATTGCCGGGCATTGATAAAGGCATCAAAGCGGTTTGAAAAAGCGGCCGTTATCGGCGGGGGGATTTTGGGACTTGAGGCGGCGCGAGGGTTGGCAAACCTCGGAATGAAGGTTGATGTGATTCACCACTCTTCCTGCGTCATGCAGAATCAGCTCGATCCGCCGGCATCTGCCATGCTCCAGAAAGAGCTGGAGCGCCAAGGGATTCATTTTCATTTGGATAAAGATACAGAGGCGATTTTAGGAAGATCCCGCGCCAAGGGTGTGCGGTTTAAAGACGGGACGAAGATCAGCGCCGATCTCATCGTCATGGCTGCCGGTGTCAGACCGAATATCGAACTGGCCAAGGCGAGCGGTATTGCAACAAACCGGGCGATCATCGTCAGCGACTATATGGAGACAAATGTTCCAAATGTCTACGCTGTCGGTGAATGCGCGGAGCATAACGGAACGGTCTATGGTCTAGTCAAGCCATTGTTTGAACAGGGGAAAGTGCTGGCCAGGCATATTTGCGGGCTCGAATGTGCCGGTTATCAGGGCTCCGTCCAGTCCGCAGCGCTAAAAATTTCCGGCATCGACGTCTTTTCCGCAGGGAAAATCACAGAGGACGACTCGACAACGGCTATTAAACTTTTAGATGAAGCGTCAGGAATCTATAAAAAAGCCGTCTTTCAAGGGGATATAATGGCCGGCGTGATTTTATACGGAGACACGAGCGGCAGCCAACGGCTGTTGGAAAGCATCATCAAACAAAGAGATATTACCGTTGTCAAAAAAGAGCTGTTTCAATCTGAAGAAGACAGTGCAGTCGTTTCTATGGCGCTTAGTGAAACGATTTGTCAATGCAACGCGGTTTCAAAAGGCGCGATCATGGAAGCCATACAGACGCACGGTTTAAAGACGGCCGAGGAGGTCAAAGGCTGTACAAATGCTTCCGGATCATGCGGCGGCTGCAGGCCGTTAGTCGAAGAACTGCTGCTCCATACCGCTGAACAGGATGATTATGTATCTGCGGCGGAACAGCCGATGTGCGCCTGCACTTCATTCACGGAAGATGAAGTCGTGAACGAAATACAGATAAGAAATCTTTCTTCCGTTCACGAAGTCATCTCGGCGCTCGGCTGGAAAAACAGCAGCGGCTGCCGGATTTGCTTGCCCGCGATTCACTACTATTTAAAAATGATCCGTCCGGACATCATCTATGAGGAGCGCGACAAGGAGACGGATATAATGATTCCGCAAATGTACGGAGGCCGAACGAATGCCGAAGAGCTGAAGCGCATTGCAGAAGTGATTGAAAAGTATCAAATACAAGAGGTGTACATGACACACCATCAGAGATTAAAGCTTGCTGGTATCAAGCCGGAGTATATAGAGCGCGTGAAAGAAGAACTCGGCATGCCGCATTGCCCGCCGCCTCAGCATGGGATTGCCGCGGTTAAAACGTGCACATGCGGTTCACGAGGCGAACCACAGATACAAACATTGGCGGCAGACTTGGAAAAAGCAGCAGAATCCCTCCTCATTCCGGCCAAGGTCTCGATCGGGGTGTCGGGCTGTTTGGATGATTGCGTGTACGCTTCAGTTCATGACATCGGACTTCTCAAAGTAAACGGGGGCTGGGAGATTTATGCGGGCGGCCAAGGAGGCCAGCATGCTTCTCCGGGAGAGCTGCTTTCAGTAGCCGACTCGGCGGAGGAAGCGGGGGAATTCATGAAAGGCCTTCTTCAATATTACCGGGAAACAGCAAATTATCTCGAGAAGGTCGGGCATTGGATTGAACGCGCCGGCATCATTCATATCCGGGAAGTTTTATTTGACAACGGACTTCGCGGCCAGCTGATCGAACGGCTTGAAAAAGAGAAGCGGCTGGCTCAGCAAGAAACGATAAAAGGGCTGATGTGAATTGACAGAACGATTGCTAAAGTACTTTCGCACGAAGCAAAAAGAAGTGCAATCCGAAAAAACGTATGACACCCAATGTCCATTTTGCAGCATGCAGTGCAAAATGCAGCTCATTGAACAGACGATTGTGACAAGAAAAAAATACACGGCGGTCGGAAAAGACAATCCGACGACAAAAGGACGGCTGTGCATGAAAGGGATGAACGCCCACCAGCATGCCTTTCATTCGGAGAGGATCACCCATCCGCTGATCAAAAAAAACGGCGACTTCGTCCGTGTGACATGGGATGAAGCGCTTCAGTACATCAAAGAGCAAGTAACAGCGATCCAGCATGAAGATGGCCGCGATGCTTTGGGTGTATACGGCAGCGCGTCCATTACAAACGAAGAAGCGTATTTGCTGGGGAAGTTCGCCCGCGTCGCCTTGAAGACGAAGCATATTGACTACAACGGCAGGCTTTGCATGTCGGCGGCCGCTACAGCTGCAAATCAAACCTTTGGAATGGACCGGGGGCTGACAAATGCCCTTTCCGAGATCCCCCATGCAAGGGTCATCATCCTCGCAGGTACGAATATCGCAGAGTGCCAGCCGACGATCATGCCGTATTTTGAAGAAGCGAAGCAAAACGGGGCCTACATCATTGTCATCGATCCCCGCGAAACGGCAACGGCCAAGATCGCCGATCTGCATTTGAAAATCAAGCCGGGGACAGACGCCGCGCTCGCAAACGGTATGCTGAAAGTCATCATTGAAGGACAGCTGACAGACGGAGCTTTTCTCAGAGAGAGAGCTGAAGGTTTTGAAGAGGTCAAGCGCCATGTGGCGTCTTTATCACTTGAAGACATTTCGGCCAAAACCGGGATACAAATCGAGCAGATTAAAAAAGCTGCAGTGAAATTTGCCCGTGAGGAGACGGGAATGCTGTTCACGGCAAGAGGGGTTGAACAGCAAACGGACGGAACGGCTGCCGTCAGAAATTTACTGAATATTCTAATATCAACTGGGAAAATCGGCAAATTTGCTTGCGGCTACGGCGCCGTCACCGGACAAGGAAATGGGCAGGGGGCGCGGGAGCACGGCCAGAAAGCAGATCAGCTGCCAGGGTACCGGTCGATTGAAAACGAAGCTGACCGCGCTTATATTGCGGATGTTTGGGGCATAAAAGCTGAAGACCTTCCAGGAAAGGGTGTATCCGCCTATGAAATGATGGAGAAAGTTCATGAAGGCGAAATTACCGGGATGTTTTTAATGTGTTCAAACCCTGTTGTATCCAGTCCGAACGCAGGCTTTGTCAAATCCGCTTTGGGAAAATTAAAGTTTTTTGCCGCCGTTGATTTGTTTCTTTCTGAAACGGCTAGACTCGCGGACGTCATTCTCCCCGCATCATCCTATCTCGAGGACGAAGGAACGATGACCAATCTGGAAGGCAGAGTGACATTAAGGGAAGCCTCAAAACCGTGCCCCGGTGAAGCGAGGCATGACTGGCAAATGATTTGCGATATTGCTGCTGCGCTTGGAAAAGGCCGTTATTTCTCATATCGATCGGCAGAGGATGTTTTTAATGAATTAAGAAAAGCGAGCCGCGGCGGAATTGCCGACTATTCGGGCATCACTTATGAACGTCTGAGAAAGGAAGGCGGCATTTTATGGCCTTGTCCCGAACAGGGACACCCCGGGACACAGCGCCTGTTTGAATCATCCTTTGCCCACCCGGACAAAAAAGCGAAAATGTGCGTCGTCCCGAACGAACCAATGATCAAAAAAGATGAACCGACTGAAGAGTATCCCCTTTATCTGACGACCGGAAGGGTGATGTCTCATTATTTAACCGGAGTACAGACGAGAAGGAGCGCTGCACTCAAGGCCAGACACTTTGAATCATTTATGGAAATTCATCCGAAAACGGCGGAAAAATACAACATTAGCGACAGGGTGCTGGTCAGGGTGGAGTCAAAAAGAGGCAGCATCATTGTCAGGAGCAAATTATCGGAAGCCATCAGGCCGGATACCATTTTTGTGCCGATGCATTGGGCAGATTCGCAAAATGTGAACGATTTGATAGCGGAAACGCTCGATCCGTCTTGCAGAATGCCGGGATTTAAGGTTTGCTCCGTAAAAATTCGTCCGTCAGTTGACAATTATGTGAATAAATTGTCATAAAAAGTCATAAAAAGTTTACAAAATTAACTATAATTTGTGATAGTTTTAAAGATGTAAACAGAATACTTGTTTAGGGCGTATAGTGAATTGTTTTGAAAAAGGGGAGGATCATAGTGAAAAAAAAGCAGCTAGTCCTGGTAGGGAACGGTATGGCCGGGGTCAGGGCCGTTGAAGAAATTCTTAAAATTTCAAGCGAAGAGTTTCAGATCACGATTTTTGGAAACGAACCGCACCCAAACTATAACCGGATTCTTCTTTCCAAAGTGCTTCAAGGAGATACGGATGTTAAGGACATTACACTGAATGATTGGGATTGGTATGAAGAAAACGGGATTCAGCTGTATACGGGGGAAGAAGTCGTTAAAGTTGATCCGGAGTCCAAAACCGTCATCACGGATGCGGGAAGAGTCCAGCCGTATGATGAACTGATTTTGGCGACAGGTTCTCTCCCTTTTATTCTGCCATTGCCCGGAGCGGATAAAGAAGGTGTAACAGCATTCCGTGATATCAAGGATACGGATATCATGCTCGAAGCTTCCAAAACGTACAAAAAAGCAGCCGTTATCGGTGGCGGATTGCTGGGACTGGAAGCAGCGCGCGGACTTCTTAACCTTGGCATGGACGTTACCGTTATCCACCTCGCGCCATATTTGATGGAGCGTCAGCTTGATGCAATCGCAGGACGGCTTTTGCAAAAAGAGCTGGAGAAGCAGGGCATGAAATTTTTGCTGGAAAAGCAGACAGAAGAAATTTACGGAGAAACACGTGTCGAAGGCTTAAAATTCAAAGACGGCTCAATGCTTGAAGCCGATTTGGTCGTCATGGCGGTCGGAATCAAGCCGAACGTTCAGCTCGGCAAAGACTGCGGCCTTCCGGTAAACAGAGGAATCGTCGTCAATGATTACATGGAAACCGAAGTTCCCAACATTTATGCTGTCGGAGAATGTGCGGAACATAGAGGCATTGCCTACGGACTTGTCGCGCCTCTTTATGAACAGGCGAAAGTGCTTGCCAAAAAAATCTGCGGCGTTGAAACAGCTCCGTATGAAGGGTCTGTTTTATCAACCCAGCTGAAGGTTTCCGGTGTTGAGGTCTTTTCTGCCGGTGATTTTAATGAGGATGACGGAGAAGACAAAAAAGCGCTTAAAGTGTTTGACGAACAGGACGGAATCTACAAGAAAATCGTTCTGCGCGGCAATCAGGTGATCGGCGCCGTACTGTTCGGAGACAGCAGCGAAGGTAACAGGCTGTTTTCCATGATTCAAAAAGGAGCAGATATTTCAGATACTTCTAAAATTTCAATCTTGCAGCCTTTGAATCAGGAAGAAGGCATGAGCTTGACCGCTGCGATGAGCGACGATGAGATCGTATGCGGCTGTAACGGCGTTTCGAAAGGAATGATCATTCAGGCGATCAAAGAGCAGGGCTGCACATCGACGGATGAAATTAAAGCCTGCACAGGCGCATCACGTTCTTGCGGAGGATGTAAGCCGCTTGTCGCTGAGATTCTTCAGCATACGCTCGGCTCAGAGTTTGATGCTTCAGCACAAAAAGAAGCGATTTGCGGATGTACGGACCTGTCAAGAGACGAAATCGTGGCCGAAATCAGAGAAAAAGGGCTGACCCATACGAAAGAAGTCATGAACGTGCTCGGCTGGAAAACGGCGGAAGGCTGTTCCAAATGCCGCCCTGCGCTTAACTACTACCTCGGCATGATCAATCCGAAGGAATATGAAGATGAAAGAGAATCCCGCTTCGTCAATGAACGGATGCACGCCAACATTCAAAAAGACGGCACATATTCAGTTGTACCGCGGATGTACGGCGGGGTTACCAATTCGAATGATTTGCGGCGCATCGCTGATGTCGTCGACAAATATGAAATTCCGCTAGTGAAAATGACCGGCGGCCAGCGGATCGACCTGATCGGCGTCAAAAAAGAAGATCTTCCGAAAGTATGGGCTGATCTTGACATGCCTTCAGGATTTGCTTACGGAAAAACGCTCAGAACCGTAAAAACGTGTGTCGGCGAACAGTTCTGCCGCTTCGGTACGCAAGACTCAATGGCCCTCGGAATTGACCTTGAGAAAAAATTTGAAGGGCTCTACACGCCTCACAAAATTAAAATGGCGGTTTCCGCTTGTCCGAGAAACTGCGCTGAATCCGGCATTAAAGATATCGGCGTCGTCGGCATCGACGGTGGCTGGGAAATTTACGTCGGCGGAAACGGAGGCACGCATTTGCGCGCAGGCGATCTGTTAATGAAAGTCAAAACGGCTGAAGAAGTCATCGAAATCACAGGCGCGTATCTCCAATACTATCGTGAAACAGCCAACTATTTAGAACGGACATCTGCTTGGATCGAACGTGTCGGCTTGTCCCACGTCCAATCCGTATTGAATGATAAAGAAAAACGCAAAGAGCTGAATGACCGCATCAATCAAGCGCTGTCTGTCCATAAAGACCCGTGGAAAGACTTTTTGGAAGACGAAAAGACAACAAAACAGCTATTCGAAAATGTTGTCACTTCTTAAAATGAGAAATCAACTTGAGGAGGAATTCACATGGTGAACAAGAACTTAACAAAGGTGTTTGTTTCGAAGATCGGGGATTTGCCGAATCAGCTTGGGAAGACAGTGCTTATCGAGGACAAGGAAATCGCGGTATTCAAGCTTTCAAACGGCAATGTCCGCGCGATTGAAAACCGCTGCCCCCACAAAGGGGGCGTGCTTGCCGAAGGAATGGTAAGCGGCAAATTCGTCTTCTGTCCGATGCACGACTGGAAGATCAGCCTTGAAGACGGCAAAGTCCAAGAGCCTGATACAGGGTGTGTTCAGACATACGAAACGGTCGTTGAAGGCGAAGATTTGTATATCGTTTATTAAACGGCTCAAAGACATGTATTGTCAAAAGCCTCAAGGGTCGCTGAATGTGCTCCCTCTTTATTAAAAAAACAAACGCGTTCACAGAATCGGCAGATGGAAGGATGACAGTTGATGGGGAATGGGAAAGTATATTTTGTCGGGGCCGGACCGGGCGATTCAGGATTGATCACATTAAAAGGAAGAAAGCTGATCGAGGCGGCGGATGTCATATTGTACGACAGGCTCGTCAATTCTCGGCTGCTTGAGCATGCAAAAGCATCATGTGAATTTGTCTACTGCGGCAAGCTCCCGGACCGCCATTATATGAAACAAAGTGAAATCAATGCACTGCTCATTGAAAAGGGGCTGCAAGGCCTCAAAGTGGTCCGGCTGAAAGGAGGAGACCCGAGCGTGTTCGGCAGAGTCGGAGAAGAAGCGGCAGCCGTCAGCGAACACGGCATCCCGTACGAAATGGTGCCCGGCATTACATCGGGAATCGCCGCGCCTCTTTATGCCGGACTGCCTGTGACCCACCGCGATTTCGCTTCATCCTTTGCCGTTGTCACCGCCCATGATAAATCGGGCAAACCGGAAATGAATTGGGAAGGGCTGGCCAAAGGCGTCCAAACCCTCGTCTTTTACATGGGGATCAAAAACCTTGGTTATATATGCGAGCAGCTGATGAAACACGGCAAGTCTCCCCTTGTTCCCGCGATGGTCATCCAATGGGGCACATGGGGCCGGCAGCGGAGCGTTAAAGGGACATTGCAGAATATCAGGGAAAAAATAACCGAGCATCAAATTAAAAATCCCGCGATCATCGTCATCGGCGACATCGTATCATTCAGGCAGAACAGCTGGTTTGAAGAAAAGCCTTTGATCGGGCTGAACATGATGGCGGTCAAAAGCTGTGAAGAAGAACGAGTCCCGTTGGAGACGCTTCGTGAACAAGGCGCTGAAGTTGTTGAATGGCCGAAATGGAAATCAGCCGAAACGGTGCCTGACGATACAGTTTTAGATCGAATTGCTTCTTTTGACAGCCTGCTGTTCACCTCAAGTGCGTCACTGCGCAGATTTTTCAGCCGGCTTGCCGCTTTGAAGATCGATGTCAGGGAAATGCGCGGCCGGCTCTACGCTTCAGATCTGCATGTAAAAGCAGCTCTTGAAGAACGGGGATTTTCCGCTTTTCTGCAGGCGGAAATGCCGGTTTCGGACAGCTGTTTGCTGATCGGCAGCCGGGAAGCCGTGCAAAATCAACCGCACTCCGGTTGTGAGGTATTGATTACACATGACAGGATGATCGACAGCCGCTTTACATCGATCATTAAACGGGAGATCGAGGAGTTTCCTGTTGATATCGTGATCTTTGCCAATCGAACATGCGTCGAGCTGTTCGTAAACGAGGCTGAGACAATCGGCCTCCATCCGGAAAAAACGGCTGCCCGGCTGCAGGCGGTCTGCCTCACGGAAGAAGCGGGGAAGAAGGCTGCAGCCGCAGGGTTTCAGCGCGTTCATATTGTGAATGAACGCGACCGCCTTCCTGATATCATCAAAGGGATCAACCGCACAGCCGAATTTGTCTGCCAGAGCTGAAAAAAGCAGGGGTAACGCTGCTTTTTTAGCGTGCGGAACTGCTTCCGAACAACACCTCTTTTAAATAGCAAAGGTCTGCCTCTATATGCTTCCTCATTGATTCGGCAGCCTTGGCGTCATTTCTGTCCTGCATGTGACGCAGAATCTCCTCGTGCTGATTGATGATGTCAAGGGTGCGCACCGGTTTTTCAAGGTTTTTGCTCCGGTAGAAAAAGGTCAGCGACCGCAAATCAAGCAGCTGTTTTTGCAGGCGTTCGTTTTCGCTCGTTTCGATGATGACATCATGAAATTGCGTATTTAGGCGAAGAAGTGCATTGGCCGACTCCGGACTTTGGGTTTCCTGGTGCTTACGCGCTTCAGAGAGCGTTTCGGAAATGAGCTCCAGTGTTGCATTTGAAGCAAGGCGGGTTGCCAATGAAACGGCCAGGGATTCGAGCGCCTGGCGGCATTGGTATATTTCTTCAAGGTCTTTGATTGTCGGTTCATAAACTGTAATTTTTGATTTATCATCTATCGATAATAATCCTTCTTGTTCAAGTGTCCGAATCGCCTCCCTGACGGGGCTGCGGCTCACTTGCAGCTCCTTGGCGATTTTGGATTCGTAGATCCGTTCGCCGGGTCGATATCCTCCTTTAATAATCATATCTTTTAAATAATGATGGACTTGATCATGATAAGAGACTGCACGTTGTATGGAAAACTTCACGCTGTTCACCTCGTTTATTTTTCACTGCGGAAATCACTAATAGTCTAGCAAAAAGAGAGAAATACCATCAACCTAAAATTACCATAATATTGAGTATTTTGTGACAAAAAAGTGTTGACTGCCATTAGCTGTCCGTTATAATTAAGTTATAACTGTCGACAGTCGGCAGCTTACTTTTTATTTACTATTGTAAGCGCTTTATCGATAGAGGGGAAGGGGGATTTTTGATGAAATCAAGCGTTGTGTCAGCATGGGATATGCTTTGGAGATCACACCGGGAAGCAAAGAGGCTGCTTTTGTTCGCCATGCCTGTCAGGGCGGGAAAAGATGCTGATTTAAAGATCAAGTCGGAGCAAACCATGAAGGAAGAAAAGCCGCCGAGCTATAAAACGCCTCAGAAAATCGGACTGCTGCTTGGTCCTGCATTGTTTTTCGCCGTCCTTTTGTTCTTTTTTCCCGAGGGTCTGAGCCATGAAGGAAGAATGGTATTGGCGACCACGTTGTGGGTTGCGGTATGGTGGATTACGGAAGCTGTTCCGATTCCGGCTGCATCATTGCTGCCGATCGTGCTGCTTCCGCTGACCGGGGCGCTGGAAGGGGCAGCTGTCACGTCAAGCTACGGCGATCCAATCGTTTTTTTATTTTTAGGAGGCTTTTTGATTGCACTTGCGATGGAGCGCTGGAATCTTCATAAACGGATCGCGCTTAATATCATTTCTGTAGTGGGAACGAGCACGTCAAGGATCGTCCTCGGGTTTATGGCGGCCACAGGGTTTTTGTCCATGTGGGTCTCAAATACGGCCGCTGTCATGATGATGCTTCCGATTGGAACCGCTATCATTCATCAGGTATCAGCCGTCATGAAATCTGAAAGAAAAGATTTAGCCGGAGAAGAAGCGAAATTTTCAAAAGCGCTGATCTTCAGCATCGGGTATGCGGGGACGATCGGCGGACTCGGTACGCTAATCGGCACACCGCCAAACATTATTTTGGCGGCCAATATTAAGAAGCTGTACGGAGTTGAAGTGTCTTTCGGGGGGTGGATGGCTTTTGCCGTTCCGGTCGTTGTCATTTTGCTTGTAGCGGTATGGCTGTACTTGACGAAAGTGGCGCATCCGATCAAGATGAAGGAGCTTCCGGGCGGAAAAGAATTGATTCTCGAAGAAAAAAGAAAGCTCGGAAAGATGAGCTTTGAAGAAACAATGGTTCTGCTTGTCTTCGGGTTTGCCGCGTTTATGTGGGTGACGAGGACATTTTTATGGGATGACAAAATACCCGGTATTGACGATACAATGATTGCGATATTCGCAGCTTCATTGCTCTTCTTGATCCCTTCGCTCAATAAAGGGGGCAGGGTATTGGACTGGTCGGTTTCGAAGGACTTGCCGTGGGGGATTCTCCTTTTATTCGGAGGAGGCTTGGCGCTCGCGACCGGTTTTAAAGAAACGGGTCTCGCCGAGTGGATCGGCGGAAGGCTTACGGTATTGGATGGATTTAACTTTGTGGTCATTGTTGTTATCTCAGCGGCATTGGTTCTCTTTTTGACGGAGATTACGTCGAATACGGCTACGGCGACTATGATTCTGCCTGTACTGGCCTCGCTCGCTTTAGCGCTGAATGTTCACCCGTACGCATTAATGGTGCCTGCTGCAATGGCGGCAAACTGCGCCTTCATGTTGCCGGTCGGCACGCCGCCGAATGCAATTATTTTCGCATCGGGCAAATTGAAGATCAGCGAGATGGTTCGAACCGGCTTTGTTATTAATATTTTCACACTGATTTTAATCGTCGGAGCTGTGTTTTACATTCTGCCGAATTTATGGGGAGTGGATCTAACCGTCTTCCCGGACAATCTGAAATCGAATTGATGAAGCAAAGCCCGGGGGCTTAGACCCCGGCTTTTTGTCATGGTGGAATGTTTGAGCGTTCAGCAGCTTCATTCTGTGTCATCGCGTTAAATAAAAGAGAAAAAAATGAAACTGCGGTATAATCATGTAAAAAAGGATGATCAGCGTGAACAATTCTCTACTGCCGCATCGATACCCGTTTCTATTCATTGACCGTGTTGTTGAGAGCGAGCCGGGAAAATGGGTGAAAGGATATAAATTCATAACGGAAAACGACTGGTTTATCACGGAAAACCAAAAGGAAATGCCATTTTCCATTATCATTGAAGCGCTGGCTCAAACCGCTGCATTTACTGCGCTCAAAGACCCGGCTGAGATCGGCTTTCTGTCTTCGGTGAAAAAAGCTGAATACACCGGCAAGGTCTTTGTGGGAGACAAACTTGATCTTTATTTTGAAGTTTCCCGCTTTAAAAGAGGGTTTTTATTCGGCAACGGAACCGCCTCAGTAAACGGAAAACCGGCAGCGAAAGCGGAGATCGGGATTTTTATGGAAGCGAAGTGAAAGCGGGGGATAAAATTGATAGAATTAAAGCCTGTCGCGTTTGTGAAAAACTTGCGGACTGTGCCGCAGGATGATCATTGGGGCGATGTGATTTCTGAAATTAATTTGGCTGAAGATATTCATCCGGACGCTTTAAAAGGGATCGAAGCATTTTCTCATTTGGACATTATCTTTTACTTTCATCAAGTAAAAGAGGATCAAATACAATATCAGGCGAGGCGCCCGAGAAACAATCAAAACTATCCTGAGACAGGCATTTTCGCCCAACGGGGAAAAAACAGGCCCAACAGGCTCGGCGCAACCGTTGTGACACTCCTTGAAAAATCCGGGAGCAAGCTTGTAGTGAAAGGGTTGGATGCGATTGACGGAACACCTGTAATCGATATCAAACCGGTAATGAAAGAGTTTCTTCCGAAAGGGCAAATCATACAGCCGAAGTGGTCGGAAGATTTGATGAAAGTATATTGGCATGACAGCTGATTGATAGAAAAAAACCTCTCAACACCTTTTGAGAGGTTTTTTCATGCTTGTACGATAAAAAAGAAGGATATCAGACCAATCTTGAAGATCGGAAGTCCCATGAATTGTACCCAATCGGCAAACAAAATGAAAACGCTTTATTATATGATGGCAATAAGGGGGGCGCAAAAATGATCAACGAGAAACGTCCGGCTCAATTGCTTCAATATTTGCTGCGTGTCAGAGAAGCGACCATGCATCAGCTGATTGATCATTTTCAATTATCAAAACGGCAAATCTGCTATGACCTGGACAAAATCAATCATTGGCTGACCGGCAAGAAGCTGCCTGAAATCGAATATAAAAGAAAAAACCGGCTGGCCGTTCCGGAAAAATTGCTTGAATTGCGGTTCTCCGAAGCCTGTTCAGACATCGGCCGCTCGTTTATTTTTACACAGGAAGAGCGGATCAAAGCCTTGTACATGTTCCTGTTTGTCCGCAGGGAGCCGATTTCATCCGCTCATCTCACACAGTTATTGCAGGTCAGCAAAAATACGGTCATGAATGATGTGAAAAAAGCGAATGAGGCGCTGGCTCCGTTTTTGGTGGCGATCAGATATACAAGACAGCGCGGCTATCATTTAATAGGAAGCGAGTTTGATAAAAGAGTTCCTGTCATGCACCACCTTTCTTATTTTCTGCAAAAGCCTTACGGCAAAGAAATCCTTCATTATATTTTAAAAGTTTCCGGCTCGTGCGATCACACACAACAAGAAACGAAAAGAGCGGTTGAACTTGTCTCGAAAGAATACAGGATTCAACTCGTTGAAGAAAGGCTCAATGAATTTGTTTACTTTCTGATGATGTATTCGATCAGAGTGGCCGAAGGAAAAATTGTTCGTTTTCACCAGGAGGAGGGGGAGCTTTTAAAGCAAAGTCCGCTGAAAAACGCAGCCGTAAGGCTTGTGAATGAACTTCGGATTCCCGTCTATGAAACCGAACTTTGCTACATTTTGATCCAGCTGCTCGGGCTTTCATTTGGACAACAGCCGGCGCATGATCCGCTTTATCAGCTGTGTGAAAAGCTTGTGTTTGAATTTGAATCAAGAGCATGCATCACATTTCCGAGGAGACGCGAGGTGGCGGAATCTCTTTATCGGCACTTGAAGCCGGCATATTTCAGAATGAAATACCGCATTCCGATTCACAATCCCCTGCTCAGCAAGATTAAGAAAGAGCACAAAGAACTGTTTACCATCGTTCAAAAGCTGATGCGGCACCTTGAAGCGCTGCTGAACAAACCGGTTCCAGAAGAAGAAATCGGCTTTATCACGATTCACTTTGGTGCATTGCTTGAGCAGCCGGTACAGTCCGGATCATCGAAAAAGACAGCTGTCGTCATTTGTCCGAGCGGTGTCAGCTCATCCTTGATGGTCAGGCGCCAGCTTGAATCGCTATTTTCAGAGATTGTCGTTGAGAAGGCGATGTCTTTGCAGGCATTCACACCTGACGTCTTTGACCGTTATGATGCCGTGTTTTCCACCGTTGAGCTTAAAACCAAAAAACGATACTACATGGTCGGGCCGCTGATGACGCCCGCTGAAAAAAGCAGGCTTGTCAATGAAGTGTATCAGGAACTGTTCGGCGTGAAGCAAAAGGAGCTTTTGACAGACGAATTTCTTCACATCCTCAAGAAGCACGCCAAAATCATAGACGAAAAAGGCCTAAGAGAAGCATTGAAAAATATTATATTTATTCAAAAAGTGACGGAAACAAGGGGGAAACGACCAGTGCTGAAAGATCTGCTGACAGATGAAACCATTCAAATGGCTGACCAAATCAAAAGCTGGGAAGAAGCGATTCAAACAGCGGCAAAACCTTTGCTTGATAAGGAGGTGATCTTGAAAGAATACACAGATGCCATGATCGACAATGTCAAAAAGATGGGACCTTATATGATCATCGGCCCCGAGATTGCCGTTCCTCATGCAAGACCTGAAAAAGGCGTCCGAAAGGTGGGAATGAGTCTCCTGAAACTGAAGGAGCCGGTCTATTTTTTGGATGATGAACAGTATCCGGTAAGGCTTTTGTTTTGCATTGCGGCGGTTGACCATACGACACATCTGAAGGCGCTTTCCCAACTGACCCGGCTTCTCAGCAATAAAGAAAATCAGGACTCCTTAAAGGAAACCGAGTCGTTGGATCATATCAAACGTTTAATCGAAGCCTATTCATCCAATTAAAAACAGGAGGGATAACATGAAGATATTGGCAGTTTGTGGATCAGGACTTGGAAGCAGTTTTATGCTGGAAATGAATATTAAAGATATTTTGCAGGAAATGGGGTTAATGGAGATCGAGGTGGATCATTCGGATTTGAGCTCAGCGTCTCCTGATCAAGCGGATTTGTTTGTCGTTGCCAAAGATATCGCGGAAGGAGCAGCCCACCTGCGGGATATCGTCGTGCTTGAAAGCATTATAGACTTGGATGAACTGAAAACAAAACTGGTTAAAACATTGCAGGAAAAAGGAGTGCTTTAATCACAGAAAAGGAGGAACTGCAAATGGGTGAAAGAGCGCTAAAGCTGATGATGGATGTGTTAAGCCAGCCGGCTGTATTAATTGCAGCCATTTCTCTTATCGGTCTTCTTCTTCAAAAAAAGCCGGCCAATGAAATCGTGAAAGGGACGACGAAATCGTTTTTAGGTTTTATCGTGATTTCTGCCGGGGCGGGTATTCTTGTTGGTTCGCTTGAGCCGTTCGGAAAGATGTTTCAAGCCGCCTTTCATGTGAACGGCGTCGTTCCGAACAATGAAGCGATTGTCGCAATGGCGCTCAACGAATACGGGACGGCGACAGCGCTGATTATGTTTTTCGGGATGCTGTCCAACATCTTAATCGCCCGTTTTACCAGATTAAAATACATTTTTTTGACGGGCCATCACACATTGTATATGGCTTGTTTAATCGCCGTCATACTGGCGGTGGCGGGTTTGAAGGGTCCATTTTTGATCGGCGTCGGAGCGGTTTCGCTCGGCTTGACAATGAGTGTGTTTCCGGCGATGGTTCAGCCTTTTATGAAAAAGATAACCGGCAATGATAAGGTCGCGTTCGGCCACTTTTCTTCAATCGGTTACGCTGTGTCCGGGTTAATCGGCAAAGCAGCAGGCAAGGGCTCGCGCTCGACTGAAAAAATCGGGTTTCCGAAGGGCCTCGGATTTTTAAGGGACAGTTCTGTCAGCATTGCGCTCACCATGACCATCTTGTACGTTTTGATTGCCTTATTTGCAGGGGCGGGCTATGTGGAGCGCGAGTTGAGCGGCGGTACACATTACCTTGTCTTCTCCGTTATTCAAGCGGTCACATTTGCGGCAGGGGTGTTTATTATTCTTTCGGGAGTCAGACTCGTGCTCGCAGAGATCGTTCCGGCTTTTAAAGGCATATCTGACAAACTTGTGCCGGATTCCAAGCCGGCACTGGATTGTCCGATCATTTTTCCGTACGCACCAAACGCCGTACTAATCGGCTTTTTTTGCAGCTTCATTGGCGGCATCACCGGCATGTTGATTCTCGGAGCAGCCGGAGCCGTCATCGTTCTTCCCGGAGTGGTTCCCCACTTTTTCACAGGGGCCTCGGCCGGCGTCTTCGGAAACGCTGCAGGGGGGATACGGGGAGCGGTCTTGGGGTCTTTTGTCAACGGTCTGATCATTACGTTTTTCCCTGTGTTTCTGCTGCCGGTCATGGGTGATTTAGGCTTTGCCAATACGACATTTTCCGATACCGACTTTGCCGCGACAGGAATCGTGCTTGGGCATGCGTTGAAACTGCTGGGGGCAGGAGGAGTTGTAATTGGAATTGCAGCGGTAGTGGCCGGTGCGGTCTTACTGGGCTTTAAACGCGGAAAGGCGGGGAAGTCCGATCATAAAGCTGAAGCATAAAGGAGTGGGCAATGATGTCAGTGAAGGAAATCAATATGGAACGTTTTCGTGACCAAATCAGGCTGCTGACACTGAAACAGCTTCATCATCTCGGTTTTGGGCATTATGGAGGCAGCTTGTCAATCGCCGATGTGTTGGCCGTTTTATATGGAAAGGTGATGAAAATAGATCCCGCCAATCCGTCGTGGGAAGATCGGGACTTTTTTATCCTTTCAAAAGGGCACGGCGGCCCCGCCTTGTATGCAGCGCTTCATCTTACCGGCTATTTTGAAGAAGATGTGCTCTATACGCTAAACCAAAACGGCACGGCTCTTCCGTCGCATCCTGACCGGAATTTAACACCGGGAGTCGATATGACGACCGGGTCGCTTGGCCAGGGGATCTCGGCTGCGGCAGGAGTCGCACTGTCGCACAAGCTTTCAGAACGCTCTAACCGGACCTTTGTTATTGTCGGCGACGGGGAGCTGAATGAAGGTCAATGTTGGGAAGCGATCCAATTCGCGGCACACCATAAGCTCCACAATTTTTATGTGTTTGTGGATGATAATAAACAACAGCTGGACGGTCCGACTAAAGATATTATTGATCCGCTGGATTTTGTCAGCAAATTTTCAGCCTTCGGTTTTTATTCCGAAAGGGTAAACGGACATGAACCGGATGCGATTTATCAAGCGACCAAAAGAGGAGAAGCCCAGCGGGAAAGGCCGGTTGCCGTCATCCTTGATACGGTGAAGGGAAAGGGCATCCCTTATTTTGAAAATATGGAGAACAGCCACCACATTAGAGCGAATGATGAACAAAATCGCATAATCGAAAAGATCATGATGACGCTTGAAGAAAAGGAAGTGAGGGCATGAATGAGGCGGCAGCAAATATCAAGCTGGATGCAGTCGAAATGAGGCAGGCATACAGCTCGGCCGTTTATGAACTGGCTCAGGAAAACGCGGACATCGTGGCGTTGGAAGCGGATTTGATGAGCTCGATTTCCATGGACAAAATTAAACGGCGCATTCCCGAGCGAGTGATCAATTGCGGGGTCATGGAAGCCAATATGATAGGGATTGCGGCCGGGCTTTCGTTAACCGGAAGAATCCCGTTTGTTCACACGTTCGCCCAGTTTGCGACAAGACGCTGCTTTGATCAGCTGTTTGTTTCAGGTGCCTATGCCAAAACAAACATCAAGATTCTCGGTTCAGATTCGGGAATTACGGCTGAACATAACGGCGGAACACACATGGCCTTTGAAGATTTGGGACTCGCCCGGCTAATCCCGAATGCCTTTGTTTATGAAGCGAGCGATGCGGCAATGCTCCAATTTTTGATCAAAAAGGCTGCGGCGGAGTACGGCATTCACTATATCAGGACGATCAGAAAAAAGGCGGTCAGACTTTATGATGAACATGAAACATTTGCAGATGGAAAAGCAAAAGTTCTCAAAGACGGCAGTGATGCGGCGCTGTTTGCCAGCGGCATCATGGTCGCAGAAGCTTTGCGGGCGGCAGAACTGCTAAAAGAAAAAGGGATCGATGCAGCGGTCATCGATATGTATTGCATCAAGCCGATCGATCAAGAAACCGTGATTCGCTACGCACAAAAAACGAATGCGATTGTCACAGCAGAAAACCATAATGTCATAGGCGGATTGGGAAGCGCAGTCGCGGAAGTGCTGAGTGAACATCATCCCGCTCCGCTCAAGAGAATCGGGGTTCATGAAGCCTTCGGACAGGTCGGGACGATCGATTATTTGAAAAAATATTACCGTTTGACCGCAGAGCATATCGCACGGGCGGCGGAACAGCTCGTTTAAGATTTCTTTGTCCTGGCCGATTTTTATATTAGAATAGATAAAAGCCTAAAAAAAGTGAGGTATCTTAAATATCGTGTCAGTCAGTCAAAGAGATCGAATCGATGTGAAGCTAGTAGCTCTGGATATGGATGGAACACTATTAAATGATGAACAGACCATTTCTGATGAAAACAGAAATGCGATTAAAGAAGCAGAGGAAAAAGGGATTTATGTCGTGCTCAGCACCGGCCGGACGCTGATGACGTGCCGGGAGTTGGCGGAGTCGCTCGAACTGTCTTCTTTTTTGATCACGGCAAACGGCAGTGAAATTTGGGATTCGTCTTTCAACCTGGTCGAGCGTCAGCTGCTTCATCCCGATCATGTCCAAATGATGTGGGATTTGCGCAATCTGCACAACACCGATTTCTGGGCCGCCAGCGTCGATAAAGTGTGGAGAGGCGAGTTTCCTGAGGATATTCAGGCGTATGAATGGCTGAAATTCGGCTTTGATATTCCGGATGACGACGTCAGAAACCGGGTCCTGGAAGAGCTGAAAAAGAACAAAGAATTGGAAGTCAGCAATTCAAGCCCGACCAATATTGAAGTAAACGCCATCGGGATCAATAAAGCGGCCGCTTTGGCAAAAGTATGCGAGCGCCTCGGCTTTACGATGGAACACGTGATGGCGGTCGGAGACAGTTTAAATGATATCGCCATGATCAAAGAAGCGGGTTTAGGCGTTGCCATGGGGAACGCCCAGGAAATCGTCAAAGAAACCGCAGACTGGATCACGGATTCCAATATCGAACACGGAGTCGCAAAAGCGATCAGGCATTGGGTATTGTCCTAGCCGAAAAAAGAGCCGATTTGCGGCTCTTTTTTTTGTGCAAAATAAAAAATATTCATGGACTGAAGCAAGTTGAAAAAACCTTGTGAAATCAGGTTTTTCAGCTAAAACTTTTTAGGAAAAATGATTTATTTTATGTGAGGTTTTCTAACAATATGATGCCAAGCGGGCAAATCCTTGATATAATCTATTCAAGTTTGATTATTCGGAATTAAGGTTCCGAAAATCGGAACAAAATGAGGGATATACTAAAATTCGACCGAATGTGCATCAATATATAGGGGGGATTTGATGAATCAAGTTGATTTAAACTGCGATCTTGGAGAAAGCTTCGGCGCTTATAAAATCGGGCTCGATGAGGAGATTCTCGAATTTGTTACATCAGCCAACATCGCTTGCGGATTTCATGCCGGAGACCCTGGCGTCATGCGCAAAACCGTCAAAATGGCGGCGGAAAAAGGCGTGAAAATCGGCGCGCATCCGGGACTTCCCGATTTAGCGGGATTCGGGCGCCGCAATATGGCGATTACGCCTGAAGAAGCATACGATCTTGTCGTGTATCAAATCGGTGCGCTTTCAGGATTTTTAAAAGCCGAAGGTGTGACCATGCAGCATGTGAAACCCCATGGCGCACTGTATAATATGGCGGCGCAAAGCCGGGAACTGTCGGATGCGATCGCGCGTGCAGTTTATCAAACAGACCCGGAACTGATTTTATTCGGTTTGGCGGGAAGCGAACTTGTGCTTGCCGGTGAAAGAGCCGGTTTGAAAACGGCTCACGAAGTGTTCGCCGACCGTACATATCAGGAAGACGGAACGCTGACTTCCCGCCGCCAGAATGATGCGCTGATTCATGATGATGATGAAGCCGTCGGTCAGGTGATCCGCATGGTCAAAGAAGGCAAAGTCCGCAGCCTGCAAGGAACGGATGTCAGCCTTAAAGCAGATACGGTGTGCATTCACGGAGATGGTGCACACGCGCTTCAGTTTGCGAAAAAAATCCGCCGTGAACTCAGAGCAGCAGATATTAAAATACAAGCTTTTTCTACATGATGTTGACAAAAGGAGGAATACCATTTGAAACAAAATAAAAAAACAAAAGCGTCATCAAGCAACTGGACGTTGCTTTTGGGCGCCGCTTTTTTAATGGCCACATCCTCAATCGGGCCGGGATTTTTAACGCAAACCACAGTCTTTACACAGAGCTTGGCTGCAAGCTTCGGCTTTGTCATCCTCGTTTCCATCATTTTAGATATCTTCGTTCAAACCAATGTATGGAGAATCATTGCGGTTTCTGAAAAAAGAGGGCAGGAAATCGCCAACCTCGTCTTTCCGGGACTCGGCTATGTCATCGCATTTCTCGTCGTTCTGGGCGGGCTTGCTTTCAACATCGGCAATATCGGAGGCGCCGGTCTCGGCCTCCAGGTTTTATTCGGCATTACACCGCAGACGGGTGCGATCATCAGCGCCGCGATCGCGGTTTTGATCTTTGTCATTAAAGAAGCGGGAAAAGCGATGGACCGGTTTACGCTGATCGCGGGCTTTGTCATGATTTTATTAGTGGTGTACGTTGCGATTACGACCGGTCCTCCGGTTGGAGAAGCAGTAACAAAAACGATCATGCCTGATAATATCGACATTCTTGCGATTGTGACGCTTGTCGGCGGTACGGTCGGCGGATACATTACATTTGCCGGCGGACACCGTTTGCTTGATGCGGGTGTTAAAGGGAGGGCTGCGATTCCTGAAGTAACGAAAAGCTCTGTTTCCGGCATTTTGATCACATCTGTCATGAGAATTGCGCTTTTCCTTGCTGTACTTGGAGTCGTCTCAAAAGGCCTGCACATTAATCCGGATAACCCGCCGGCTTCTGTCTTCCAGCTTGCTGCGGGAAATATCGGCTACAAAATTTTCGGCCTCGTCATGTGGGGAGCTGCCGTTACATCTGTAATCGGCGCTGCTTATACGTCGGTATCATTCTTTAAAACGTTTTCTCCGAAAATCGAAAAGAATTCGCGCGGCATTATAATTGTCTTTATTATTGTATCAACGCTTTGTTTTGTAACAATTGGAAAGCCGGTCAACCTTCTCGTTCTTGCCGGCGCATTAAACGGCTTAATTTTGCCTATCGCACTCGGATCCCTTCTGATCGGCGCGCATAAGAAGAATATTGTCGGCGACTACAGGCATCCGATCTGGCTTACAATTCCGGGTGTTCTGGTCGTTATTGTTATGGCCATCATGGGAGGCTATACGTTAATCAATGAAATTCCTAAGTTATGGGGATGATATCGTTGCGTCATGTAAATGAAATGCGCCCTGACGAAGTCAGGGCCCTGATTCGAAAAGGCGAAATAACGGGTCCGACAGCCGGGATGGCCGGGGGTTTTACCCAGGCAAACCTGGTGATTTTGAAAAAAGAGCTCGCTTTTGAGTTTTTGCTGTTTTGCCAGCGCAATCAAAAGCCGTGTCCGATTCTCGATGTCACAGATCCCGGATCTCCGGTTCCGTCCATCACGGCGCCGGATGCCGATATCCGCACCGATTTTCCGAAATACCGCGTATACAGGCGCGGCGAATTGGCGGATGAAGTGACCGATATCCATTCTTTATGGGAAAACGACATGGTCGGTTTTTTAATCGGCTGCAGCTTTACGTTTGAACAAGCGTTAATCAATAACGGAATCCCTGTCAGACACATTGAAGAAAAGCGAAATGTTCCGATGTATCAAACGAATATTCCTTGTGTCCCGGCAGGCCGTTTTCAAGGGCCGATGGTTGTCAGTATGAGGCCGGTTCCGGAAGAGCAGGCGGTGCGTGCCGTTCAGGTTACATCAAGGTTTCCCGCTGTTCACGGAGGACCTGTCCATATCGGCAGTCCTGAAGCCATCGGTATAACAGACATCGCAAAACCCGATTTCGGCGATGCGGTCACGATAAAAAAAGGAGAAGTTCCGGTATTTTGGGCATGCGGCGTCACCCCTCAGGCCGTCGCCATGCACGTAAAGCCGGAGCTGATGATCACGCATTCGCCCGGCCATATGCTTGTTACCGATGTTCGGGACGAACAATTTGGCGTGTTATAGGATCTCAAAATCAATACAGAGTGGTTTATCTGTATTGATTTTTGATTTAAGGGGATGAAAGGCAAGGTGAAACAGAATGAAAAATCTATCGAATGTGACAATGTCTCCGCTCGGCGACTCCGCGGTTATCATTCAGCTCGGAGAGGGGATAAGCGAACAGACGCATCGTGTCGTCAGTGCACTGACAAAGCGGATTGAAAACGATCCGTTTCCCGGTTTTATTGAGTGTGTGCCGGCTTTCACGAGTGTGACCGTTTTCTATCAGCCGTTTGAAGTATACCGCAAGATGGAGAGCGGCAAGGCTGTTGATTCTCCGTATGAAAAGGTAAAAGCCCTCATCGAACATCATCTCCAAGAGCTCACAATGGAAGAAGAAACAAATCAGCGTACGGTGGAAATTCCGGTTTGTTACGGCGGCCGTTTCGGCCCTGATTTGGAGGAAGTGGCCGACATCAACGGACTGACTGCACAGGAAGTCATCGATATTCACACCTCGGGTGAGTACCTCGTTTATATGATCGGCTTTGCGCCGGGCTTCCCTTACTTAGGCGGAATGTCTGAAAAGATAGCCGCGCCGCGGCGGTCCTCTCCGCGGACTACGATTCCCGCCGGCTCAGTAGGAATCGCCGGCATGCAAACAGGCGTCTATCCCCTTTCAACGCCGGGCGGCTGGCAGCTGATCGGCAATACGCCGCTTGAATTATTCAAGCCTTATGAACAGCCTCCGAGCCTTCTGAGAGCAGGGGATATCGTGAAATTTGTCAGCGTGACAGAAGAGGAGTATCACGCGCTGAAGGAGGGAAAATCTTGAGCATAGAAGTGTTAAAGCCGGGTCTGATGACGACGGTTCAAGACTTGGGCCGTGCAGGTTTTCAAAAATACGGCGTGCTTGTCAGCGGGGCCATGGATGCCGATTCTTTGCGGATTGCCAATCTGCTCGCGGGGAACAGCCAGAACGAAGCTGCGCTTGAAGTGACGCTGATGGGACCGGGGCCGTCTCTCCGCTTTCAAAAACCGGCTCTTATAGCGGTGACGGGCGCTGACTTTTCACTGATGGTAAATGACGAAGAAGTCCCGCTTTGGCGTCCGGTTTTCATCAAAGAAGGCAGTGTGTTGACATTCGGCATGTGCAAGCGCGGTAGCCGTGCATATATGGCGGTAGCCGGGGGGGTTGATGTGCCGCCTGTGATGGAAAGCAAAAGCACATATGTCAGAGCAGGGCTCGGCGGTTTTCAAGGAAGGGCGCTTCAAAAGGGAGACGTGTTATCGCTAGGCAGCCCGACGCCGTTGTCGGAAGCGATGTACAGAAAGCTTGCAGACCATGGCGATGGCTTAGGCTTTGGGGCTCCGAAGTGGGCTGTCGACCGCAAATATTTTCTCCCGTTAAAAAAGAATCCGGTCATTCGTGTCATCAAAGGCGATCAGTTCGCTTGCTTCACCTCATCATCGCAAGAACGCTTTTTCGCGGATACATTCCGGGTGACGGCCAAATCCGACCGGATGGGGTACCGTCTTCAAGGAGAAGCGCTCGAACTCACTCAGCCGCTGGAAATGATCTCTGAAGCGGTATCGTTCGGAACGATTCAGGTGCCGCCTGACGGCAATCCGATCGTTCTTCTCGCAGACAGACAGACAGCGGGCGGATATCCGAGAATCGCCCATATCGTATCCGCCGATTTTTCACAGGTGACGCAGATGATGCCGGGCGAGCAGGTACAGTTTCAGCTTGTCAGCCTTCAGGAAGCAGAGCGCATTTACATCGAACGGGAGACGAAAATCAGCGAACTTTCCGCCCGATTGAAGCTTGAATACATGTTATGATAGGTGTGATGTGTATCAGGAGGGGGAAGGCATGGAACATAAAAACAAAACAGTTGTCAAAGCTATGACCCTGCTCAATCTGTTCCTGACGAGAGAAAGGCTCTCACTGGGCGACATGATTGAGCTGACAGGCATGCCGAAAACATCTGTCTACCGCATGGTTTGTTCTCTCGAAGAAATGGGTTTTCTCGACCGTGACGAGAACGGGATGTATGCTTTAGGACTGCTGTTTTTGCAATACGGCCACCTTGTTTCAGAAAGGCTTGATATCCGAAAAATCGCTCTGCCTATCATGGAAGAACTCCGCGATGACGTGGATGAAGCCGTCCATTTGATCGTGAGGCAGGGAAATGAAGCGATGTATATAGAAAAAATTGAGGGCACGCAGACCGTTCGCCTCTATACAGCGATCGGGAGGCGGTCCCCTTTATATGCCGGAGCCTGCGCAAGAAGCATTCTGACATTTTTGCCTGAAGAAGAGCGGGATGCCTATATCAAGAAAACAGAGCTGGTGCCGATCGCTTCCGGTACGATCCGGGATAAGAACGAGCTGATCCGCATTTTGAATGAGTCGTACCGGAGCGGCTGCACGGTCAGTCATTCGGAGCTCGAAGACTACACCTCTGCGATCGCCGCGCCGATTTTCAATCATAAGCGCGAAGTTGCGGCGGGGATCAGCATCGCCGGGTTTGAAGCCCGCTTTCAGAAAGACCGTCTTCCTTACTTGACCGAAAGAGTGAAAAAGGCGGCGCTTGACATTTCGAGAAAATTAGGTTTTTAGGAAAAAAGAAAAGTATCCTTTCGAGCCTCTGCCGAGTACATATATGGTAGCTGCCGCGAAAAAACGGCATACCGGAGGGGGAAAGGATATGACGCTTCAATATACGGCTCTCGGCGATTCTCTAACCGTCGGGGTCGGTGCAGGTTTGTTTGAGCCGGGGTTTGTCCAGCGCTATAAAAGGAAAATGGAAGAGGATTTGAACGAATGCGTTTCTTTGCTTGTATTTGCGAAATCGGGTCTTGAAACGTCGGACATTCTGGCGATGCTGAACGAGCCGTTCATCATGGAACAGGTCAAAAAAGCGGACGTCATCACGATAACGGGCTGCGGCAATGACCTTCTGCAATCGCTGGAGATATATGAAAAAGAAAAGGATGAACACGTCTTTTTGGAAGCTTCCTCACACTGTCAGAAAAACTACTCAGGCATGCTTGAGAAAATCGGAGACATAAAGGGAGACAAAGATACGCGTTACCTCGTCCGTCTTCTCAATTTATACAACCCTTTTCCGTCGATCGAATTAGCGGACAAATGGATTTCCGGCTTTAACAGGCATTTAAAACAGCTCGAGTCCGCTCCGCAAATCAAGGTGATCGATACTTATGCTGTCTTTAAAGGACACGAACAAGAATATTTGTCAATTGACCGCGTACATCCAAACAGCAGAGGGTATGAAGCGATGGCGGAAAATTTGCGAGCGGCGGGCTACGGGCCGCTGAAAAGCTGAATATGATGAAGAAAGACCATTCCAATCAGGAATGGTCTTTTTTTATGCAATTCTTCAGCGAGCCTTTATTTTCCTCGAGTCGGCCGCGGCAGCCGAAACCAGACTAAAAAATGAAACTATTAAATTTTGTCACACGGCTCCTGCCAAAGTGCCGTTTTCTTTCAATTGAGCAGTCATCTGTAAGCGTTTTAATATAAAGACAAGGAGCCGACATTATTCGACATCATTTTTTTATCACAGGCTTTAAAGGACAACAAAGGAGGGTTATGAAATGGAAGAAAGACAAAATCCAGATTTCAAAGTAAAGATTCAACGTTTCGGAAGCTATTTGAGCGGAATGATCATGCCGAATATCGGTGCATTTATCGCATGGGGGATCATTACCGCCCTGTTTATTCCGACGGGATGGATGCCGAATGAGGCGCTTGCTTCATTGGTTGATCCGATGATCAAATTTCTGCTGCCGCTCTTGATCGGATACACGGGCGGTAAGATGGTGTACGACCACCGCGGAGGCGTCGTCGGTGCGACTGCAGCGATGGGTGTTATTGTCGGTGCGGACATTCCGATGTTCCTCGGCGCGATGATCATGGGGCCGCTGGGCGGCTTCCTGATGAAATTGACGGACAGGCTTTTCAAAGATAAGGTCCGTTCCGGATTTGAAATGCTGATCAACAACTTTACAGCCGGAATTCTCGGTTTCGTTTTGGCAGTGCTCGGCTTTCTTGCGATCGGTCCGGTGGTGCTCGGCTTGAACAAAACATTGGCGGCCGGCGTGGAAGTGATCGTCAATGCGAATCTGCTTCCATTGGCAAGTATTTTTGTAGAGCCTGCGAAAGTTCTTTTCCTTAACAATGCGATTAACCACGGTATTTTGAGCCCGATTGGTATTGAACAGGCCGCCCAGACAGGAAAATCGATTTTATTCCTTTTGGAGGCGAACCCAGGTCCGGGTCTCGGGATTCTTTTAGCTTACATGATTTTTGGAAAAGGCACATCAAAGCAGACCGCCCCGGGCGCTGCAGTGATTCACTTCCTTGGCGGGATTCACGAAATTTATTTCCCTTACATTCTGATGAAACCGCTGTTAATCCTGGCTGCAATAGCGGGCGGAGCGAGCGGTGTGCTGACATTCTCCATCTTTAATGCGGGGCTGGCGGCTGTTCCTTCACCGGGAAGCATTATTGCGGTGCTGGCGATGACGCCGAAAGGCAACCACATCGGTGTGATCCTTGGTGTTCTCGTCGCGGCAGCCGTTTCATTCATTGTAGCTTCTTTGATTTTGAAAACGTCTAAAGCCGGCGAAGAAGATTTAACAGCCGCAGCGGAAAAAATGCAGCAAATGAAAGGTAAGAAGAGCCAAGCCGTTTCTGCATTGACTTCGGCTGATGAAGCGGAAGAATCAGAGGCAACTTACGAAAATGTCGGCAAGATCATTTTCGCGTGTGATGCCGGAATGGGCTCCAGTGCGATGGGGGCATCGATTTTGAAAAACAAAGTCAAAAAAGCAGAACTCGATATCGACGTATCCAATACATCGATCAATAATCTGCCTGGAGATGCCGACATCGTCATTACGCATAAAGACTTAACGGAACGCGCAAAAGCGAAGCTTCCAAACGCTAGACACATATCAGTGGAAAATTTCCTTAACAGTCCCAAATACGATGAACTGATCAATCAGCTTAAAAAGTAAAGTTTGAGAATCCGTGAGCCTGTCAATCAGGCTCACACAACATGTATGAAAGAGAGTGATTTCCCAATGAAACCAGTACTTGCAAAAGAAAACATTCATCTCAATCAATCTGCCGCAACGCAGGAAGAAGCGATCAGGCTGGCCGGAAAGGCGCTGGTTGACGCCGGCTATGTGACCGCGGATTATATCGAGAAAATGTTGGAGAGGGAAGGCCTCACTTCCACTTACATGGGGAACGCAATCGCTATTCCGCATGGTACGGAAGACAGCAAGCGGGATGTTCTTCACTCCGGAATATCCGTGATCCAGCTTCCGGAAGGTGTCGAATACGGCGATGGCAATATCGCTAAAGTGATCTTTGGCATTGCCGGGAAAAATGATGAGCATTTAGACATTTTGTCAAAGATAGCGATCGTCTGCTCAGAAGCGGACAACGTCGAACGGATCATCAATGCGAAAAATGAAGACGAGTTAATGGCGGTTTTTGAAGAAGGTGACCAAATATGATTGCACTGCATTTCGGTGCGGGGAACATCGGCCGGGGATTTATCGGAGCCTTGCTCTGCAAATCGGGGTATGATGTCGTGTTCGCCGATGTAAACGATGCCGTGATCAAGGAACTGAACGACAAGGGCCGCTATATCGTCGAATTGGCCGATGCCGGAAGGAAGCAGGAAACGATTGGCCCGGTTCGGGCGATCAACAGTGCGACCCAGCTTGACGAATTGTATGATTTCATAGCGAAAGCCGACCTTGTCACCACTGCGGTGGGCCCTGCGGTTCTTAAGCTGATCGCAGAGCCGATTGCAGAAGGTTTGAAGCGCCGGATAAAACTAAATACACAGCCTTTAAACATCATAGCTTGCGAGAATATGATCGGAGGCAGCGCTCATCTTCGCGAGGAGATTTTTGCCCGCTTAACTGAAACAGAGCGCGCCGCAATCAGCGATTCAGTCGGTTTTCCGAACTCGGCAGTCGACAGAATTGTGCCGATCCAGCATCATGATGATCTGTTGAAAGTAACGGTGGAGCCTTTTTTCGAATGGGCCGTCGATCAAACGGAATTCGCGGGAAAAGTGCCGGATATTGAAGGTGTGACATATGTACCGGATCTCGCGCCATTCATCGAAAGAAAGCTGTTTACGGTCAATACCGGACATGCCATGGCGGCGTATGCCGGCTATAAGAAAGGTTTGAAGACGATAAAAGCCGCGATTCACCACCCGGAGGTCCGTCAAACGGTAGCAGGCGCGCTTGAAGAAACAGGCCGGTACCTTGTTCAGACATACGATTTTACACAGGAAGAGCACCGGGCATATATGACAAAAATTATCGGGCGCTTTGAAAATGAATGCCTATCAGACGATGTCACCCGTGTGGCCAGGTCGCCGCTTCGCAAGCTTGGCAGGGATGACCGTCTTGTCGGCCCGGCCAGAAAGCTTTGCGACCTCGGCTTTGAACCTGTCCGCCTTGCAGAAGGTATTGCCTTGGCGCTGCAGTTTGATTGTGCCGATGATCCGGAAGCCGTTGAGCTTCAAAGCATGATCGCTGAAAAAGGCTATGAAGGCGTGCTTCGAGATGTATGCGGACTAAAAGAGGATCATTCTTTATTCAAACTGGTGATCAGCCATTTGAAAGCATAGTTTCAGATAGAATCGGGAAAAGTTCGGCAGCCGGGCGGGGGCTGCCGAAACAGAATGTATGAACAGGGCGGCGCAGATGCAACCTAACCTGGAAACATCAGCTGTGGGCTGATGTTTCTTCACTTCTTGAAGATTTTAATAAAAAATTAATTAGTTCGAATTGAAGATTTCTTAACAGCGTTTTATGATAGGGATACCGTTTCAACCGCCGGACCCCCTTTCACTCCCGCAAAAACGACAACACCGGAGGCGGCGTTTTATGTATATGACAGCAAGGGAACAAAAATTGATGAAATACCTTTTGCATCAAAACCGCTATGTCAAAGTCAATGAAATTGCCGACTATATTGAAGTCAGCACAAGAACGGTCCACCGCGAGCTCAAAGCGGTTAAATCCGTTCTGGACAAGTACAGTCTTCAACTTGATAAGCAGCCGGGAAAAGGCTTGAAACTGGTAGGTGTCTACAGAGACAAACAGCGGCTTCTTGAAGATCTGTCCCGGGACAGCCATGTCGAATACAGTGCCGATGAACGAAAGCTTTTGATTTTATGCGCGATGCTTGAAGCGGGAGAACCGATCAAGCTTTATACAATCGCCAATGACTTGCAGGTGACGACGGCAACGATCAGCAACGATCTTGACGAGCTGGAGAAGTGGATCGCTCCGTTCGGCCTGTCGCTGATCAGAAAAAGAGGCTACGGCATAGAGCTGAGGGGGCCGGAGGATGCCAAGCGAAAAATCGTCGGAAACTTGATGGCCGACAAGCTCGATGTTCAGCAGTTTCTGGAAACAATCGAAATGAATATTAAAGGCAAGAACGAAGCGCCGGAGAAAATATTCGGTGTCGTCAGCAGGGGGAAATTGCTGAAAGCGGAAAAAGTGCTGTTTCAGATGAAAGAAAAGTATGGGCTTTCCCTTTCCGACAGTGCATACATCGCTCTCGTCGTCCACTTGACGTTTGCGATCGAGCGGATACAGCTCGGTGAAATGATTAATATGAATGAAGAAGAATTGACGGACCTGAAGCGTACGAAAGAGTTTGAACTGGCGCTTGCGCTTGCAAAGGAGCTTGAAAATGCGTTTCACGTGAAGATCCCCGAAGCTGAGGCGGGTTATATAACGATGCATTTAAGAAGTGCCAACAAAAGCTTCAAAATCGACTACAGAGCGGAAGATATCGAGCTGGATACCGCCCTCAGGACGAAAAAGCTGATCGATTTCATCTCGCAAAAAACGGGCACGAATTTAACAGGCAACCATTCGCTTTATGAAGGATTAATCGCCCACCTTGAACCGGCGATCATCCGGATCAAAGAAAAGATGTCGGTGCATAATCCGTTAACAGAACAGGTCAAAAAAGATTATTTTCTCTTATATATGGCCATAGAGGAAGGCGTCGAAACATTTTTTCCGGAAATCCGGTTTCCAGATGAAGAAATTGCTTTTATCGTCCTTCACTTTGGATCGGCGCTTGAGATGAGCAAACAAAAAGTAGACATCAGCGCGCTCGTGATTTGTTCGAGCGGAATCGGTTCATCAAAGATGCTGGCCTCGCGGCTGAAAAAAGAGCTTCCTGAAATCGCTTCCTTTGAGATATCCTCGCTGATGGAGCTGAAATCGAAAAATACCGGTGCCTATGACATCATCGTTTCAACCGTGCCGATCCCATATGAAAACATTGACTGCGTCACCGTCAGTCCGCTCCTTGACACAGAAGATGTGAAACAGATCAAACACCAGCTCACCCGGAAAATCCCGCTCATCCTTCGGAAAAAGCGGATGGCTCCCAAAAAACCGGAGCCGTTTCCTGATATGCTTCAGATTGCGCGGAAAATCGGCCATTACGCAGCCGGCATTCAACATTTACTGAGCCATTTTACAGTTGAAACGCTGGAAGCTGAATCAAGCCTGGAACATACGGTCAAACGCCTTTGCAGCACCCTTGAAGATCAAGGTCTGGTTACGGATGCAGGGCAGATGGCCGGCGGGCTGATGACAAGAGAAGCACAGGGGGGCCTCGGCATTCCCGGAACCACCTTCGCACTGTTCCATTTAAAAAGCGAAGCGGCCGCGATTCCCCTCTTTAAAGCTTATGATCTATCCAAACCGTTCGAGATCAAAGGGATGGACGGAAGCGTCATGAAGATGACGCGGATGCTTATCATGCTGGCGCCGGCCGATCTGTCTCCGGAAGGTTCCGAGATTTTGAGCTTGATCAGCTCTTCGATGATTGAAAGTGACGAAAGTATAAAAGCGTACCAGACCGGAGACCGCGAGCAGCTGTACGGAAGGCTGAACGTGTTGTTTCACCGGTTTATACAGGATAAAGAGTGGTAAAAGCCCCGGTCACCCGGGGCTTTCTTCATTTTTCGCGCACACGGTCATGTTTAAACAAAAATTTCTCCGGTTAAAAGTCTAGTAATATCAGCTAAAGGGAGGAATCACAAATGGATTTGCGCAATCAGCAGACAAACGGACAGCCGGCACAGACGCAAGACCGTCAGCCCGGCATCGAAAGCGTCATGAACCCGCGTCCGATCTATGAAGATGAAAATTACAAAGGGACGGATAAATTGAAAGGAAAGGTCGCACTGATTACAGGGGGCGACAGCGGAATCGGCAGGGCAGTTGCCGTTGCCTATGCTAAAGAAGGCGCGGACATCTCGATCGCCTACTTAAATGAACATGAGGACGCTCAGGAGACGAAAGCGCGGGTTGAAAAAGAAGGCGTCAAATGCATGCTGCTTCCCGGAGACGTCAGAGACGAAGCATTTTGCAATGACGCGGTTGAACAGACTGTAAAGGAGCTGGGCCGTCTTGATATTCTTGTCAATAATGCGGCCGAACAGCATCCAAAAGACAGCATTAAAGAGATTTCCAGTGAACAGCTTGAGAAAACATTTAAAACAAATTTCTTCTCTTATTTCTACTTTACAAAAAAAGCGATCGATTATTTGGAGCCGGGCAGCGCGATCATCAATACAACATCGATCAACCCTTACCGGGGCAATCCGCAGCTGATTGACTACACGGCAACAAAAGGTGCGATCAATGCATTTACACGGTCGATGTCACAGGCGCTCGTCAAAGACGGCATCCGTGTCAATGCCGTTGCACCGGGACCGATTTGGACGCCGCTGATCCCGTCCACATTTTCAGGTGAGGAAGTGGCGAAGTTCGGTACAAATACACCGATGGGCCGTCCAGGTCAGCCGGTGGATCATGTGGGCTGCTATGTGCTTTTAGCATCTGACGATTCTTCGTATATGACAGGGCAGACCCTCCACGTCAACGGCGGAGACTTTATCACGACATAAAAGGGGGAAGCTCGTGTGAAGGTGACAAAGGAAGACGTAATCGAATACTACGAAAAAGCGGGCATCGCGTTGAGCGACGATGATAAAGAAAACATCCAAATCATGGACTACGGTTTAAATAAGCTGAATAAGCTGGGACTTCAGCTGTTCGTCTATGTCAACACAGACCGCTACTGTGCCAAAGAGCTTGTATTATTCCCTGAACAAACATGCCCCGAACACCGGCATCCTCCCGTAGACGGGCAGGAAGGGAAAGAAGAGACATTCAGGTGCAGATACGGAAAAGTGTATTTGTATGTAGAAGGAGAAAAAACGGAAGTCCCGGCCGTTCTGCCGCCGCACGAAGATATCGAGCATTTCACCGTTTGGCACGAAATTCAGCTCACACCCGGCGAACAGTACACGATTCCGCCGGATACGAAACATTGGTTCAAAGCGGGGAGTGAAGGTGCTGTGGTTACGGAGTTTTCTTCAACAAGCACCGATGATCACGATGTGTTCACAGACCCGAGAATTTAGCGAATGGGAGCCAATCTCATTCGCTTTTTTCCGTCCGATCAAACACATCAAAGCCGATGAAGCGTTGTCCGTCATGATCGGCAAAATAAAATTGAACACCGTTCACACAAAGTGTTTTGACCGCTTCCTGTGACGTCGGTCGAAACCGATGAACGCGGGCGCCGTTTAGGAAAGCCGGTTCAAGTTTGTGTTTTCTGCCGGTCAGCGTTCCAAGCCGCGCTATTTCCGGAGCCGCCTTCCCCGGAAATTCGACACCGATCATCCGCTGATGGCGGTCAAAGTCTGCAGCCAAAGCCGTATTGCCGATATCATCGGTTGCTGCGGCAGACCCGGCACGGTTTTCCGTCAAAGCAATGTAGCCCATATCAGCCTCAGCATCAAACGATATGAAAATATTCACGTCAAAAACCTCCGTTCAATTGTTTAATATACAAGACATTGTGGAAAAGTAACAGTGGAGACGATACAAAGGAGGGAACTTAAAATGGATCAGCAGCAATTGAAGAACAAAGTGCTCGACATTCTCGATCATCATAAAATTGGTTCGCTTGCAACGGTCGAAAGCGGCAAGCCTCATTCCCGCTACATGACCTTTTTCCACGACGGGCTGACGCTTTATACACCGACAAGCGATGAGACGCACAAGGCAGAAGAAATTGATAACAATCCGAACGTCCACGTGCTGTTGGGTTATAACGGCGAGGGATTAGGCGATGCATACCTTGAAATCACAGGTACGGCAAAGCTCAACCATTCAAAAGATTTAAAGGACAAAATCTGGGATGAAAAGCTTGAGCGCTGGTTTGACGGAAAAGACGATCCGAACTTGACCGTGCTTGAGATTGAGCCTTCGGAAATCAGACTGATGAATGAAGGTGAAAGCACCCCGGTCACGCTGGATCTGTAGCGCGCTGTGCTTAACAGTTTGTCATCAAGGACGAACTGTAGTATAATAAAAAACAGGAACACGCAAAAGAGCAAATAAATGGAAAGTAGACTTCTTTTTTCTTTCTTAGAAGATACTGATTTCTTCCTCTGACCCGCCCCTAACAGGATAGAGGGAAAAAAGACTTTTTGTTTCACAATTCACACTGGCGCGGCTTCGGAGCCGCAAGGACGAATGAGAGGTAGGGCTTTCGTTGTCTTGTATCAGAAATTCCATGGTGTTTACTTTCAACTCGGAACGATAGATGCTGATCTTTTACGAAATTCAAATGACCGCCTTTGGCAGCGGATAAATTATTTGCTCGAATAAATATGATAATTGAGACCGCTTCGGCTTTTGCCGGGGCGGTTTTTGATTTGCCGAAACGTTTGCGTTTTGAAAACAGTCTTACCTATAGACTGGAGGAAGAGAAATGGACTTTTTAACATCTAAGGTACTATTGATTTTTTGTTTTCTGTTGCTGATCCATTCCATCGAAACGCTCGCATACGCCGCTCGTCTGTCAGGCGCGAGAGTCGGATTTATCGCATCGGCGCTGTCATTATTTAATGTGATGGTCATCGTCTCAAGAATGTCAAATATGGTTCAGCAGCCTGTGACGGGGAAGCTTGTCGATGTTGCGGGTGCGGACGCACTTTCCCTCGTCGGCAGCCAATTTCGGTTTTTAATCTTTGGTTCAACCGTTGGCACAATTTTCGGAATGCTGCTTCTGCCGACGTTTGTCGCCGTATTTTCGAGAGCGATTGTTCATTTGGCAGGGGAAAACGGCTCCGTTTTGCAAGTGTTTCGCAAGGCGTTCTCAAAAAATATCTTCAAGCATGCCAAGCATTATGCGAGAAGACCGAGTCTGGAATATATGAAAGACTTTCGGTTCCGCTACATACCGAAGCGGCTGTTTGTCTTGAACATGGCCATCACGGCGATTTATACAATCGGCGTTCTTGCCGCTCTTTATGCGGGCGTCCTCGTGCCCGAAAGGCATACGACCGCGGTGATGGCTTCCGGCCTTGTCAACGGGGTGGCGACGATGTTGCTGGCGCTGTTTGTCGATCCGAAGGTTTCGGTACTTGCAGATGACGTAGCAAAAGGGAGGCGGAGCTACACCTATTTGAAATGGGCTTCGATCACGATGGCAACATCGAGGGTGGCCGGGACGATTTTTGCCCAAGTTCTGTTTATCCCGGCTTCTTACTATATCGCATGGATGACGAAGTGGATGTAGTCGATTTTTGACGAAAAGATCAAAATTCGATCATTTTTCTTTCAAAATGAAACAAATGAAAACAAAAGATTATCTTTTTCGACACGATTAGACGGCTTGATCTTTCTTTTATTAATTGCCCGCTGTTTGATCCTGTGATAGTCTTATGTGTGGCGGTGATAAAAGTGGAGAGGGTTAGAGTAAGAGTAAGAAAACCGAAAAGAAAAAGGCGAAAAATCATAAAGCGCCTGTTTACCTTAATGTTGCTGGTTATCATAGCAGCAGCGGGTTATACCTACTTTGAATACAAAAAAGGCTTATCCGAATCTGACGGGGATTTTAAAGAAGACGGTCAGTTTGAATTTAACGGGGAAGGCTCTGATCTTGATGAAGTGAACATCCTCGTTCTAGGGATCGATTCAAGAGGGGAAGACCATTCAAGGTCTGACTCGATGATGGTGATCCATTATAATAAAAAGCAGAAACAGCCTAAATTGATTTCGATTATGAGGGACAGCTATGTCGACATACCGGGATATGACAAGCAAAAAGTCAATGCGGCTTATGCATACGGAGGCCCGGAACTCGTCAGAAAAACATTAAAAGAATCCTTTGATTTGGACATTAACTATTATGCCATCATCGATTTTAAAGGTTTTGCCAAAATCGTTGATGCGGTGGCGCCTGACGGCATCGAAGTCGACGTTCCGAAAAAAATGTCGTACGGAATCGGCATGACACTGCAGCCGGGAAAACAAATTCTTCACGGTGATAGGCTGCTGGGCTATGTCCGGTTCAGGCATGACAGAGAAAGCGATTTTGGACGGGTCAGAAGACAGCAGGAAATCTTTTCAGAGCTTCAAAAAGAAGCGATGAGCATCGGAAATATCGCCCAGCTTCCGAAGCTGTGGGGGCTCGTCGATCCGTATATTGAAACAAACATTCCGAACGGCGTCATCTTCTCCCTCGGCAAAGACTTTTTGCTCGGAAGCGTAAAAGAAACCAAAAGCTTCAGGCTCCCGGTTGACGGATCATTCACGAACAAAGACGATCCAACATACGGGGCGGTCCTCGATTTAGACCTTGAACAAAACAAGGAAGAGCTGAAACGCTTTTTAAATGAGTGATCAAAAAAACCGCCGGGTTTCCCGGCGGTTTTTACTGATCATATTTTTTTAGTCCCCGGTCATAAAGGAAATTGCCGAACGGAACAAATGCGGCCACAAGACCGGCAGCCGGCCATTTCACAGACCACCTCAGCACAAAAGTCGCATACAACAGAACAAACAAATACAAAATAAACAATCCGCCGTGAAGCGATCCGACAATCGTAACGGCCATCGGATAATCCGCCCAATATTTAAGCGGCATGGCGATAAACAGCAGGATTAAAAGCGAAATGCCTTCAATAAAACCCATCAACCGAAGGCGGCCAATCGGCGTTTGCAGCATAGTATACCTCCTGTGGAGTGATAGTCTACCTTTATACTATAAACCAAAAGGGGACAAATATGACAGGTTTTTTCTCCGTTGGATTTATGCGTCTGCCGGAAGCTTCATTAAAGCGCCGAAATATTGCTGGGCAGTCGTAAAACAAATAAATGCGGTCAATTCCGTTATTTCTTCTTCTGAAAACACTTCTTTTAAAACATCAAACTGCCTGTCTGAAACGCGCTCCCTCTGCGCTAAAAAGACCTCTGCAAACCCCATTGCAAAGCTCGTTTTCTGCTGATTCGGGATCTCGGGTTTCCCCTTTGCCTTGCAATATTCGCATCCGTTTCCCTGAGCCAGCACGCGGCGCACCTGCTCCTTCAGTTCCTTTGATAAAAAGCCGTCTCCTGACAGCTCCTCAGCTAAAGCCGTCCAGTTTGACATCAGGCTTTCGGAGTGTCCGAGCAGCCGCTGAAACGGCGTCTCTCCTCTGTCTGAAAAATTGATTCTTGTCATATGATGATCACCTCTTCATAATCATATATAAGCAGAAGTGAAAAATGAATTTCGAACGAAAGAATTTTCATGATAATATTAAAATGATGAAATAGAATGAAGGGAATAAAGTTACATATGAAAATTGATGACCTCGATTTTAAAATCATAGCCGAATTAAAGAAAGACAGCCGTTTATCGATGCGGGAGCTGGGCAGGAAGATCAGCCTTTCCGCGCCGTCTGTGACCGAAAGGGTCAGGCGGCTCGAATCGTTCGGCGTCATTAAAAAATATACGCTGGACATCGATTACCAAAAGGTCGGCCTTCCCGTATCCTGCATCATTGAAGCAACGGTGAAAAACGGGGAATACGAAAGGTTTAAAGCATATATCGAACGCCTCCCGAATATTGAATTCTGCTACCGGATCGCGGGAGCCGCCTGCTATATGCTGAAAATCAATGCAGAGAGCCTGGCGCAGATCGAAGCGTTTATCAATGAAACATCACCATATGCCCAAACCGTGACACACGTCATTTTTTCTGAAATTGAAATAAAGGAATCATGAACATTAGAGCTGCATCTGTATCATCTGTTATAATAAAAGGATGCATGAACAAGAAAGTGATGTGATGGACTTGTCTAAAACAGTCGTTTTAGCAGAAAAACCTTCAGTCGGCCGTGACTTGGCCCGCGTGCTGAAGTGTCATAAAAAAGGAAACGGATATCTTGAAGGCGACCGCTATATCGTGACATGGGCGCTCGGCCATCTGGTCACATTGGCGGACCCTGAAGGATACGGAAAGGAATTCCAGTCTTGGCGGCTTGAAGATCTGCCAATCATCCCCGAGCCTTTAAAGCTCGTCGTCATTAAAAAGACCGGAAAGCAGTTTCAGGCGGTTAAATCGCAGCTGATCAGAAAAGACGTCAAAGACATCGTCATAGCAACCGATGCCGGCCGGGAAGGCGAGCTTGTCGCCCGCTGGATCATCGAAAAAGCAAAGATTACGAAGCCATTGAAGCGCCTGTGGATTTCATCGGTCACAGACAAAGCGATTAAAGACGGATTTAAAAACTTAAAGAACGGCAAAGACTTTGAAAACCTTTACCATTCAGCCGTGGCTCGAGCTGAAGCCGATTGGATCGTCGGCATCAACGCGACGAGGGCGCTGACAACGAAATTCAACGCCCAGCTTTCCTGCGGACGCGTACAGACGCCGACATTGGCAATGATCGCGAAAAGAGAGGAAGATATCAAGAACTTTAAACCCGTCCCTTATTTCGGCTTGCGTGCAGCGGTTGACGGTATGACGCTGACGTGGCAGGACAAGAAAACGAAGCAGACCCGCACTTTCAACGCGTCTGTGACGTCACAGCTTGCAGGAGCGCTGCAAGGCAAACCGGCCGCTATCGTCGACTTGAAAAAAACGGCGAAAAAAAGCTTTGCCCCCGGACTTTATGATCTGACCGAGCTGCAGAGGGACGCCCATAAACGCTACGGATTTTCCGCAAAAGAAACGCTGTCCGTTTTGCAGAAGCTCTATGAGCAGCATAAGCTCGTCACCTATCCGCGGACGGACTCAAGATTTCTTTCTAATGACATCGTCCCTACGCTGAAAGACCGTTTGGAAGGCATGCAGGTGAAGCCTTATGCTCAGCATGTGACCCGGATCTTAAAGCATGGCGTTAAAGCCAATAAAAGCTTTGTTAACGATGCGAAAGTATCCGATCACCACGCGATTATTCCGACGGAAGAGCCGCTTGCGCTCGGCGCGTTAAGCGAAAAGGAAAGAAAGCTTTACGATTTGATCGCGAAGCGCTTCCTCGCCGTTTTAATGCCGCCGTTTGAATATGAAGAAACTAAAGTGTTTGCCGAAATCGGCGGAGAAACCTTTACGGCAAAAGGGAAAACCGTTCAGTCGCAAGGCTGGAAAGCGGTGTACGATTTCGCAGACGAAGATGATGACGAGGAAGAAAAGGATCAAACCCTTCCTAAACTCGCAAAAGGCGACACGCTGTCCGTCCGGTCTTTGACAGAGACGAAGGGTGAAACAAAACCGCCGGCGCGGTTTAATGAAGGAACATTACTGTCTGCGATGGAAAATCCGGCCGCATTTATGCAGGGAGAAGAAAAAAACCTTGTGAAAACTCTCGGAGAGACGGGCGGACTCGGGACGGTGGCAACACGCGCCGACATTATCGAAAAGCTGTTCAACACGTTCCTGATCGAGAAAAAAGGAAAAGATATCTATATCACCTCAAAAGGAAAACAGCTCCTTGAGCTTGTTCCGTCAGATTTAAAATCTCCTGCCCTCACCGCTGAATGGGAGCAGAAGCTGTCAGGCATTGCGAAAGGAAAACTGAAATCCTCCGCCTTTATCAAAGAAATGAAGGAGTACGCAAAGCAGACGATCAGAGAAATCAAAAGCAGCAATCAAACGTTTAAGCATGACAATATCACAGGGACCCATTGCCCTGACTGCGGAAAACTGATGCTGAAAGTAAACGGCAAACGCGGCACAATGCTCGTCTGCCAGGACAGGGAGTGCGGCCACCGCAAAACAGTCGCCAAACAGACGAACGCCCGCTGCCCGAACTGCCATAAGCGCATGGAACTGCGAGGACACGGAGAAGGCCAGACATTCGCCTGCGTCTGCGGCCACAGAGAAAAACTCTCCGTTTTCGAAAAGCGCAGGGCAAAAGACAAAAATTCAAAAGCATCAAAACGCGATGTACACTCCTACATGAAAAAGCAAAACAAAGATGAGCCAATCAACAACGCGCTCGCCGAACAGCTGAAGAAGCTGAAGCTTGATCAATAATCATCAAAAAGCCTGCCGGAAACGGCAGGCTGTTTTAATGTGACCAAATATCACAAAACTAGCGAACTTGTCAGTGGAAAAGTCGGGAATCTACACGATATTTTCATACTTCTATTTATCCCGGAAAGCTGTTCAAAGGAATCAGTTGTTTTTAAAATTCAATTAACCGGGGGATTGGTTTGGCTGTGCTTTCCCTCCTTTGGTGCGATTGGACCTTCAAAGATACTAGTACAGAGATCTTGGTAATGGGCTATTTCAGATCCAAATACCTCTCGGGATTTACGCATCAGTTCGGTGAATACGGACTGATCCCTCACCGATTCATTCAACGATGCAACTGCTTCAGCCAGTGCAGCACGCGCCGTCATTGCTTGGTGGTTCACGGATTGGACGTCCCAATACACATCCGGTGTTCCAGAACTAATCCGTGCCAGTAGCGCAAGCATAGTTGCATGCGGAGGGGGTGCAAGAGAACCAAGTTTTGCAATGTCAACATCTAATTCCGCGAGCGCCAATCCAAAGGTGAGTATCGCTGCATGAGTGAGTGCCTGCAAAGCCGCGGCCAATTGATCATGCTCCTCAGCTTCTAATAGCACCGGACGACCTTTCCAATCTAAAATCATCTGAATCAAATGACTTCCTTTAGGCCCATCGTTTTGAACGATGACAGCTACCGGTCTACCCACGATACTAAGGCTGGGAGCAAACATAGGGTTAAGACCTATGCTTTCGAAAGGCAAACCCAAAGCGTGTATTTTGTTAAATATGGGTGATTGTACAGAAAGAGTGTGCGCCAAGAGAGAATCAGGCTTCATTAACGCCCCGACAACTTTTACTGCTTGAAGAGCCGCGGTCTCTGGTAAAGCGAGCATCACCATGTCGGCCTTTTGGATCTTATCTTTGGCCTGTGGAGTCGGAACCGTAATGTCACATTTCATGAATTGTCGACGAACGGAAGGAGGATTCATATCGATAATACATACTTCAACACCCGATTCTTCAAGAAGGTCTGCAAACATCCCGCCAATGCCGCCGGCTCCTCCCGCAATCACACACTGCCTTATTTCCTGACTCATCTTGAACCTCCCACTGCAGAGACTTCCACTGCTGCGATAGCTGAGACCATAGCTCGCGCTTTAACCTGAGTTTCTTTGAATTCCTCTTCTGGATCTGACAATGCTACGATCGCTCCTCCGACACCAAAAGTCGCCTTGTCATCGGTCACAACAACTGTGCGGATAACAATACTAAGATCCGCAGCTCCACTCAGTCCAAACCAGCCGAGGCTGCCCGAGTAGACACCGCGGGGGCCCTTCTCGAGTCGGTCTATGATTTCCATCGTCCGAATTTTCGGAGCACCGGTCATCGAACCGCCTGGAAAAGCAGCGCGGACGCAATCAACCGTTGATTTGTCCGGACGTATAGTGCCGCGAATCGTCGAGATCAACTGGTGAACTGGTGCATATGTTTCTACATCGAAAAGCTTAGGTACATGAACAGATCCTATTTCACAAACAGTGTTAAGGTCATTTCTGACTAAGTCAACGATCATTAAGTTCTCTGCGAGATCTTTTTCATCACTTAGCAACTCATTTCGTAATTGGTGATCTTCAGCAGAAGTCCTGCCTCTCATCCGGGTACCCTTGATCGGTTTGGACTCAACGATACGATCAGTACCGATTGAGAGGAACCGTTCCGGAGAGGCACTTAGTACTGCTGCATCCGCAAAGTTTAAAAATGCCCCATAGGGAACCGGACTGATTCTTCTCAGATGCGTATACGTAATCCAAGGATCTATAGGGGTATAAACAGTTGCGGAATTAGTCAAACATATCTCATAGGATTCACCATTGCGGATTTCTTCTAAGCAATTGTTGATCAGTTGAAGATAAGAAGGCCGGTTATGCCGAAACTCGATTGGGATATTGTGGTCCGGCACGGATGTAAGGACTGAATCCTTGTCCGAATCGTTTGCTGCAGCAGGAATGTCATTCAAGATTCGCTCTGCCGTATTTAGCCAGTTGAGTGCTTGCTTATCCTCATCCCCAGTCGAAAGACACAACAGATAGGCTTCCTGTTCAAGATGATCAAAAACAAGCATGCGGTCAACGAAAAGCAGGGCTGCATCAGGAATCTCAGATTGATACCGGCTGCTCCCGCAAGTTTCAGCTTTTAGCTCATAGCCAATGTAGCCCACATAGCCGAGATTGAAGTCAAAGGGAAGGCCTTCCGGAGTAGATGTTGCCCGACGGCAGATTTGCTCATCAAGATAATCATAAAATGACTGTTGAATGAACTCCGTCTCTTGACCCGAACGTTGTACTTTTACAACACCCTCTGCTACTCTATAGGTCAAATATTCAGCATTCTCTCCCGCACCATCGCCAAGATAGGAAAATCGTGACAAGCCTTCGATGACACTGCTGCTGTCAAGCCAGAATCCATGAGGTGCATCAGCAAATAGTGTCTGGTAACTTAACTGAGCGTCAGGAAATCTCGATAATTTTCGAAAATGGATCCGGTAGAAATCGCTTTTAGAATGGGAAGGCTCCTTTAATTTGGGAGACGGTCTGGATCGTTCAGTGCGCTTCGGAGTCAGGTCTCTAAAGTTGGCAAGCAACTCGTGCCCATAATGACTGCAGATTGACTCGGGGTGGAATTGCACACCCCAAATCGGCAGATTGCGGTGTCGAAGCCCCATAATCAACTCATCTTTTGTCCACGCAATCGCTTCCACATCATCACCCAGATCAGTAACGACAAGGGAGTGATAGCGTACGACAGAGAACTCAGGAGGAAGCCCGTCAAAGATATCAACCCCTGAATGGTGAATGACTGATGTTCGTCCATGCATAGGCTCAGAAGCGTGGTTCACCTTCCCGCCAAACAAATGAGCTATGCCTTGATGTCCAAGACAGACTCCGAGGACTGGCAGCTTAGCTTCTTGAATAATAGTTGCATTAATACCAAAGTCCTCAACCCGTTCCGGTCGACCGGGGCCTGGGGAGATCACGATGTTGTCAATCTCATCAATCGGCACTTGTGACCAGTCCATATCATTACGGACAACTATTGGCGGTCGGCCATTTACTTCGCCGATCAATTGATACAGGTTGTAAGTAAATGAATCATAGTTGTCAATTAGAAGTGTTTGTATCCCTGCCCCCATTAAACAATTCCTCCCTTTTTCTTTTTTGGCCGGCCAGGCTTGAAGAAATGTCCTGTCTCCGATTTTCTGAATGGTCAATTACGATATCCTCAACCCTGCACGTTTCAGAAATAATGAGCTCATAAAGGTTACGCAAAAACTCTTGACTTAAACCATTCTCGTCAGCGTATCGAGCTGCCCGTTCCTGGACAAAGTTAATTCGGTGCGGCTGCATCATCGGAATATTATACTCGCGTTTGTATAATCCAATCTTAATGCAGCATTCTAAACGTTCTTTCAATGTATCCAACAGTTGTTCATCAATACGATCAAGTTTTACACGCAGGCCCTCAAGCCCCTTTTCTATTTCTGATAACATGTAAATGCCTCCAATTCTAAATTCTTTTGATAAAAGAGAGGGACTTTACCTTGACGATCCGCGTCTCTCCTTTTCACCCGAAACTTAGACTATGAAGTATACGGTTAATAAGATAAGAAGATTTGAGTGTTTCGACTATAGTTTCAGTGAAATTACCTTCAGATCGCAACAACCGAATCTCGAAGACAGATGGCTTCCACAGCACTTGAAACTGATAATCTGCAGCATTATGAATATCTAACGTGCCGAGGAGACTTAACAAGCGGATTGAAATTGTCGTGGTATCTGCATTAATAGAATAGACCAGCTTGTCCTTCTAAAATGGAGTAACCTTGATACAATGCCGCATGACAGGTGGATTCACATACGTACGAGCACTGCTGACCCAACAGATCAGGATGATTGGATAAACAATCCAGTATCAAATGCTAAAAATTTTATAAAAGCAGATTATAATAGTTGCCGCCACGACCACCCCTGTGTTTGACGAAGGATTTAACAATCTTAACTTTCATCGATGCTATGCAAATTCGGTTTATTTCTGTTAAATTATAACTCCGAACCTAAATTATAACAATTTAAATATTAAAAAAAGTTTCAACACTTGTGTGAATGAACTGCGCCGCAATTGCTCTAAAGGATGAAGACCAAATGAAAAGGCATGAGTGCCATACAATTCCGGACTCATGCCAGTCTAACCGCTTCATGACATTTTATTGTCTAACTTCGCTGGGGCATATCAAAATGAGCGGCAGCCTTTTAGTAGATTTGATCATGTATACATGGAGTGGTGCTTAGGATAGGTGCCGCCGGATTTACCGGGCATGGCTTCAAGTTCAGCAGTGTGGCGGAGAGATCTTTATGCGAGATGAGTACGGCTGGGAACACAAAGCATGAAACAGCCGCTGTCGTGGTTTCCTTCACTTTCGTCAGCATGCCGGATCACGTTTCCCGGCAGCGAAAAAGTGGTATGGAAGAAACAAAGGAGGACGTGATATGGCAAACAAAACCGCAGGAAAAGTAGCTGCAGAACTGCTGAAGGAATGGAATATTGATCATGTTTACGGCATGCCGGGGGACAGCGTCAACGAATTTATCGATGAATTGCGGCATGAAGAAAACAGCCTCCGCTTCATTCAAGTGCGCCATGAAGAAACCGCTGCTCTCGCTGCCGCAGCTGATGCGAAGCTGACAGGCAAAATCGGCGTCTGCCTTTCGATAGCGGGCCCGGGTGCCGTTCATCTGCTGAACGGATTGTATGACGCGAAAGCTGACGGGGCGCCTGTGCTGGCGATTACAGGGCAGGTGTCTTCGAATGAAATCGGAAGAGATTACTTTCAGGAGATCGGTCTTGAACGAATGTTTGAGGATGTGGCTGTCTTTAATCAGCAGGTTCATTCGGCCGAAGCCCTGCCTGATCTTTTAAATCAGGCGATCCGTACCGCCTACAGCCAAAAAGGGGTCGCCGTACTGAGCGTATCCGATGATCTGTTTGCGGAAAAGATTAAGCGGAAGCCGGTTTATACGTCTGCGCTTTATATTGAAGGCGATCTTCAACCGAAGCAAAGCCAGCTGATGCAGTGTGCACAATTGATTAATCATGCGAAAAAGCCGGTGATTTTAGCCGGAAAGGGAATGAAATCGGCAAGAGATGAGCTGCTCGAGTTTGCCGATAAAGCGGCCGCACCGATCATCGTTACGCTCCCCGGAAAAGGAGTCGTACCCGATCGGCACCCGCACATGCTCGGGAATCTCGGACACATCGGTACAAAACCCGCATATGAAGCGATGGAGGAAAGCGATCTGTTGATCATGCTGGGGACTTCTTTTCCGTACCGCGATTATCTTCCGGAAGATGCGCCGGCTATTCAGCTTGATAACAACCCGGCGAAAATCGGCAAACGGTATCCTGTCACCACCGGCCTTGTCTGCGATGCGAAAAAAGGGCTTATGGAACTGACGAAAACCATTGAACGGAAATCGAACCGCGCATTTTTGGAAAGCTGTATACAACATATGAGGAAGTGGCGCTATGAAATTGAAAAAGACGAACAGGTGGCGACAGAACCGCTCAAGCCTCAGCAGGTGATTGCAAGGCTTGAGGACGCAGTCGCCGATGATGCGGTCCTGTCTGTTGACGTCGGAAATGTGACGGTTTGGACGGCGCGCCATTTTAATATGACCAATCAGGATTTTCTGATTTCAAGCTGGCTTGGCACGATGGGATGCGGTCTTCCAGGCGCGATTTCCGCAAAGCTTTCCAATCCGGAGCGCCAAGCTGTAGCCGTGTGCGGAGACGGCGGCTTCAGCATGTCCATGCACGATTTTCCGACTGCTGTCAAATATGACCTCCCCATTGTTGTCGTGATTTTAAATAATCAGAACTTGGGAATGATTCAATATGAACAGCAGGAAAAAGGGCATGTTAATTATGCAACAGCGCTCGAAAATGTCGATTATGCCAAGTTTGCCGAGGCCTGCGGCGGGAAGGGCTTCAGCGTGACAAAGCACGAAGAGCTCATTCCGGCTTTGAAAAATGCCTTTCAATCACAAAAGCCGTCGATTATCGATGTGGCCATAGCAGATGAACCGCCGCTTCCGGGAAAAATATCTTATACACAAGCTGTCAACTACAGCAAATATATGATCAAAAAACTGGTTGAGAAAAAAGAGCTCGACTTGCCGCCGCTGAAAAAAAGTTTAAAAAGGATTTTTTAGTATGATGCCAAGGGAGATCGTCCCTTGGCTTTATCATGTTCAGATGTTAAAATTTGATGGATAGTATTGGGATATCCGCGTTTTTTCTTTTTGCATCAAAACCCGTCTCAACACAATAAAAAGAGAGGGGATTGAAACGTGGATTATTTTAAGAAAAGTACCTTCAGTACAGCTTTCATACTATCAGCCGGATTGCTGTTGATGTCAATCATTCCTCAGCACGCCTTCGCTCATGGTTTTGTCGAAAAACCAGGGAGCAGAGCGGCTCTGTGCAGTGAGGCTTACGGACTTCTCAATCTGAACTGCGGAAGCGTGATGTATGAGCCGCAAAGCCTGGAAGCGAAAAAAGGGTTTCCGCATGACGGCCCGGCAGACGGACAAATAGCATCCGCGGGCGGACTGTTCGGCGGGATTCTTGATCAGCAGTCGGAAAATCGCTGGTTTAAACATATCATGACCGGCGGAGAACACACCTTTACCTGGACATATACCGCCCCCCACAACACCAGCCAATGGCACTACTATATCACCAAAAAAGGCTGGGATCCTGACAAACCGCTAAAGCGTGCAGATTTCGAACGGATTGGAACCGTTCCGCATGATGGTTCCCCTGCATCCCGCCATTTATCTCACCAAATTTACATTCCAGAAGACCGCTCCGGGTATCATGTGATATTGGCCGTTTGGGATGTGGCTGATACTGAAAACGCTTTCTATCAGGTGATCGACGTTGATCTAGTGAACAAATAAAGCCCAGTCGTCTGAAAACCGATTTGTGAATCAGCGGGTTTTGGTGCAAACAGAGAAAATAAGTAATCAAAAACCCCGGCATGTTTTGGGAAAGCCGGGGTTTTTGGTATTCGTTATTTCTTTTTCTTCATGGCGGCAGCCATGAACGGCAGCAGGGTGCCGAACAGCATTGTGCCGCCGAAGAAATTCCCGAGGTAAGGCTGTCCGATCAGGTAACAGACGGCAAATACAGCCGCAGCAAGACCGATCATGATATAGCCTGGATAAAACCTTTTTTTAAAGCTTGTCCGCTGGGTCACCCGGAAAAATATCAGCCCGATGACGAGCGGGACAATCCATAGGTAAAACAGTATAAATACTTTCATAATCAAAACTCCATATTTTTTTATCTATCATACCAGATTGCAGTGTAAAATGCGTGTGACAAATCCCGGACTCATTTGCTGCGGGCGAGGTATTCCTCCTTCAGGAGCCCGTATACGAAATGGTCGGCGAAGTGGTCGTGGAGCCACTCGCATTGCCTGAGGCAGCCTTCTTTCGTGAAGCCGAGCCTTTCCGGAATAGCCTGGCTTTTTACGTTTTGAACAGCGGCTCTAATTTCAATTCTGTTTAAATCGTATTCGCTGAAAAGCGTGTCGATCAGCGCCCGGCAGGCATCAGTCATCAGCCCTTTTCCTTGAAAAGGCTCCCCCAGCCAATAGCCGATCGAAGTCGTACGGTTGATCCAATTGATATAATGGAGTCCGATGATTCCGGCAAAATGGCCTTGATGCCATATTCCCGCTTGAAACCCGTTGTTCGCAGCGGCCTGTTTCATGCATTCTTCGATAAAAGCTTCGGTATCCTCCAGCTGCTTTGTGCCGTCCACCCAAAACAGCCATTTCCGCAACACATCTTTAGACTGCTGGATCTGCATATAAACTGCTTTGGCATCTTTTGGTTCGAGCATTTTTAAATAAAGATCATCACGCACCATTAATTTAAACATCCAGAATCCCCCTTTTCTTCAGTATAATATAAAAAAGCCGACCAAGGTCGGCTTTAACCAGAAAATGTATCGTAAATCAAGAAAATATTAAGGGCGACGATTAAGGCGGCGATCAGCCAGGAGACGGCTGTTATCCACTTCGCATTTTTCAGGCTCCCCATAATGCGTTTATTGCTCGTAAATAAGATAAGCGGGATAAGGGCAAAGGCGATCCCGAATGACAGGACGACCTGGCTCAAGACAAGAGCGGTTGTCGGATTTACCCCTGAAGCAATAATAGCGATAGGCGGCAACATCGTAATGAACCGTCTTAAATAAAGCGGAATCCTGAAATTAATGAAGCCCTGCATGATAATATCTCCTGAAAGCGTTCCGACAGACGAACTTGATAAACCGGCGATTAACAGGCCGACGCCGAACAGTACGGCGGAAAGCGGACTGACCATGCTGCTGAAGTGGCTGAAGGCTACATCAAGGTCTTCGACAAAAATGCCGTTCTTATAAAACAGTGCAGCGGCGACGATCAGCATGCTCGCATTGATTGCTCCGGCAATCAGCATGGCGATTAAAATGTCGATGAACTCAAACCGGAATATCTTCTTCTTTTCCGCTTCCGTTTTTCCGATCACTCTCCGCTGGGTGAGAGCGGAATGGAGGTAGATGGCGTGCGGCATCACGGTCGCTCCCAAGATTCCCGCCGCCAGCAGGATGCTGTCTGCACCATCGAAGCGGGGAACAAACATGCCCTCCAAAACCGAACCGATATCAGGTTTTGCAAAAAAGGTTTGAAAGGCAAAAGCGATCACGACGATGAACAGCATTCCTGTTATCGCCGCTTCTAGCGGCCTGACGCCGCGCCTTTGCAGTTCCAAAATCGCGAAAGATCCGGCGGCTGCAATAATCGATGCTTCAAGCATCGGTATGCCGAACAGCAAGTAGAGACCGAGAGCAGCTCCGATAAATTCAGCCAAGTCGGTCGCGATCACGACAAGCTCTCCCTGAATCCACAAGCCGATGGAGACCGGTTTAGGGAATTCTTCCCTGGCGACTTCGGGCAGATTTTTACCCGTTGCAATTCCGAGCTTGGCAGACAGCGACTGAATCAGCAAAGCCATAATATTTGAAAAAAGAATCACCCATAAAAGCAAGTAGCCGTATTTCGAACCAGCCGCGATATTTGTGGCGAAATTGCCGGGATCAATATAAGCTATAGCCGCGATAAACGCCGGACCCAAAAAAGGGAGCAGCCTTTTGAAGCCTTTGCTTTTTCCGTCCAGTGCATCTTGAGCTTCTTTTGATATTTGCGAGTGTTTGGACAAATCGTGACTGACCATTTGATTCACCTAGATTCTCAGTTGTTTTTCCTTGCACATAAAAGTTTCCTTAGTGCAAAAATTATATCATCATCATATGCCCGCGATGATCAATTGTCAACCATAAGATGTTATAGTATATGCGCGAACGGTTTCGCCCAAACAAAAAACCAGCACCGCTTTTGGGCGATGCTGGCCGGATATTATGCCTGAGAACCCATTCTCCCGCGGAAGATTAGGTTTAAAATGAAGACGAGAATTGCGGCTCCGATTATCGCCGGAAAGATGGCGAATCCCGCAATATCAGGCCCCCACGTTCCAAGCAGCCCGTGGCCGATCCAGGCTCCGATAAAGCCGACAACCATGGAGCCGATAATACCTCCTGGTGCACCGTGGCCTCCGATTGCGCCTCCTATTAAACCGATGACAATGGCTACGATTAAAGAAACGAGAAATCCTAACATTGTCTTTCCACCTCTTTCAATTGATTTATATTACATGTTTAGCCCGTCTCGGGCGTCTATAAACGCTTGAAAGCATATTGAGAAAGACGGCTGGCTATTCCTCGAGAAGCGAAGCGCCTGCGATGCCCGGATGCGTCATTTCATACGGATCCAGAATGAGATCCAATTCTTCCTCTGTCAAAACATCATGGAGCAAACACAGCTCGCGCACTGACCGTCCTGTGGCGATCGCTTCTTTTGCAATTCGTGCGGCAGCTTCATAGCCGAGGTGCGGATTGACGGCCGTAATCGTTCCTACGCTTTTTTCGACGAATTCTTTCAGCCTGATCTCATTCGCTTCAATCCCGGTGATGCAGTAATCGGTAAATACGCGAAATCCGTTGTTCATGATTTTAATCGACTGCAGCAAATTAAAGACGAGTACGGGCTCCATCACGTTTAACTCAAGCTGCCCCGCCTCTGATGCAAGGCAGATGGTATGATCGTTGCCGATCACCTGAAATGCGATCTGGTTCATCAGTTCAGGCATCACCGGATTCACCTTGCCGGGCATGATGGAGGAGCCGGGCTGGCGGGGGGGCAGCCGGATCTCGGCAAGCCCTGCCCTCGGGCCTGACGCCATTAAACGCAAATCGTTGGCGATTTTGGACATGTTCATCATGCCGACTTTCAATGCAGCCGATACTTCTGTGTAGGCATCCGTGTTTTGTGTGGCATCGACAAGATGGTCAGCGCCTTTCAGCTGATAGCCGCTGATATCTGATAGGTGTTCGACAACGCTTTGAATATATCTCGGATCAGCGTTTAAACCTGTGCCGACTGCGGTTGCTCCCATATTGACTTCATAGAGATGATGCTGAGACTGCTTGATCCGCTGAATATCGCGTTCGATGACCCGGGAATAGGCTTCGAATTCCTGACCGAGCCTGATCGGAACGGCATCCTGAAGATGAGTGCGGCCCATTTTGATAACGGAATCGAACTCCTCCGCTTTTTGGCGGAAGGCATCCAGCATATGTTCCATCGTCGATATAAGCTGTCTTAAGTGATTCAATGTGGCCAGATGAATGGCTGTCGGAAACACATCATTCGTTGATTGGGCCATATTGACATGTGTGTTCGGGCTTAAATGGAAGTAATCACCTTTTTCTTTTCCTAAAAGCTCCAAACCTCTGTTTGCGATAACTTCATTTGTATTCATATTCATTGAAGTGCCGGCGCCCCCTTGAATGGGGTCGACAATAAAATGATCGTGCCAGAGCCCTTCCGCTATTTCGCCGGCCGCTTTTACAATGACTTCGCCGAGCTCTTTATATAAACGTTTAATATCCATATTGGCGAGAGCCGCCGCTTTTTTGACCATTGCCAAAGCTTTAATCAGCTCTTCATCAATCCGGTAGCCTGTAATCGGAAAGTTCTCCACGGCCCTCATGGTTTGTACGCCGTAATAGGCGTCAGCCGGAACTTCTTTTTCGCCTAGAAAATCCTTTTCGATCCTGGTTGCTTTCGTATCCATGGCAAAACCTCCGTAGGTTGTTTCTTATGATGTATTGTGCCTCGATCGGCCGTGTTTTAATTTGCTTTTAAAAAAAGGAAAATCGTCTTCTGATTGGGGCTGTCAAGTAATAAAGAGCCTGTTTTCTCTAATAATATACGCTCATTTGCATGGCAAAAAAATTTAAAGGAAAGATATGCAGAAACAGACAAATGGTCATATAGTTATGTTTATGTATTATTAACTTAATTAAATTTCTTTACTTCATTTATCTTTTTGTAGTAAATTTCCTTATATAAATTTTCGTATGAGAAAGGAAGAGCTGTGATGGGACATGTACTGATGATCAATTTCCCGGGAGAGGGGCACATCAATCCCTCTCTTGGCGTCACAAAGGAGCTGCAAAGACGAGGAGAAAGCATCGTCTATTATGCAGTTGAGGAATACGCTGAAAAAATTAAAAAAACAGGGGCGGAAGTCCGTTTATACCCGGATTTCAGAGAGGCTTTATCACCCGAAAAAGAAAGAGAAAAGATGGACTTTGCCGAGTTGGTATACAATATGTCAGGTAAAGTCGATGAGATCGTTCAGCTCATCTGCCAGGAAGTCAGGGACGAGTCTTATGATTATGTGATATATGACCATCACTTTTTGGCGGGGAAAATCATTGCTGAAATGCTTGGGCTGCCGAGCGTTTCGTTATGTACGACATTTGCAATGGACGAGACGTTCGCAAAAACGTTTACGCTGCAAGGCGACCTTGAAAGCTCGCCGTATTTTGAAAAATTGAAGCAATCCCTTGGCGAATTAAGTGAGCGGTACCCCGTCAGTCTCGACAAGCCGTTTGACGTATTCTCCTGTCCGGGGGACATTACGATTGTCTTTACCTCCAGGGAGTTTCAGCCTCATGCCGAGCGATTTGGAAATGACTATTTGTTTGTCGGGCCGTCGATTACGAGCAGACAGGATCCAGGCAGCTTCCCGTTCGCTGAGCTGGAGGGGGAAACCGTCATCGTGATCTCGATGGGCACGATCTTTAATCAGCAAAAAGAGCTGTATCATATGTGTATCGAAGCGTTGAAAGACTTTGACGGCAAGGTGGTTATGGCTGTTGGGAAATCAACGGACCCCGCGGATCTCGGCACCATACCGGATCATTTTATCGTGAGGCCGTATATCCCGCAATTGGAGGTTTTGAAAAAAGCCGATGTATTTGTCACCCACGGCGGCATGAACAGTACAAATGAAGGCCTGTATTTTGATACGCCGCTCATCGTCATTCCGATGGGTGCTGACCAGTTTTTCGTCGCAGCTCAGGTGGAACGGACAGGGGCCGGGATCAAGCTTGATAAAAATGAACTTTCTCCGGCTGTTTTACAAAAAACGATTAAAGATATGCTTGAAAACCGCTCCTATAAAGACGGAGCCGCCAAAATCGGCCGCTCGCTCCGCGATGCCGGCGGCTATCAAAAAGCAGCTGATGCTGTATTGGAGTTGGCGGGGAAAAAAGTAAGACGCTCCAAAAACGGAGCGCCCCGTTAATTCATCCTGATCTTCCGCTCCACACTGCCGTCTTTTTTATGGACGATGACGGCAGTGCCTTTGTTTTCGGCGATTTCTTTCGCCCGTTCGACGGCTTCTGCTTTTGTATCCTTTACTTCGCTGGCCCGCTTGGCGTCTTCGGCTTTGACTGCCCAGCCTTTTTCGTGTTTAATGACATGCTCGCACTTTTCCGCAAGCTCCGGCCTGCTGCTCGAACCGCTGTCACCGCGTACCGTTTCATCAGCTTCCCCCGCATAGGATTTGAGTTCGCTTTTGCTCCTGTTATCCGCCCATTCCTTCGCCTGACTCGTCGCGATCGGAATCGCCCGGCTTTCGTCGTATCCTTCGTCTACCATTGCATTCGCAATTTCAATGGCTTTCTTTTTTACCGGTTTGTCCAAATGCTTCAATGAAGCGGGATAGTCTTCCATTGACCATGGCATTTGATCATTCCTCCTTTTACATAAAGGTTTACCCTCCGGCTGCCGATCAAAAAACACGGATTCATAAAGTGAATCATTGTATACTATAAAAAAACACGATTGAGAGGGCGAACCTTCTGTGCGCAACGATAAAACAGATTTGGAAAACGAACTGAAAAAAATTGAAAAATGGGAAAAAGAACAGCAGAAAGCGTGGTTTTGGGAAAGGATCGGGCGGCTGCCGTTCAAGGTTCTGGACAAGCTTACACCGGCATTCATTCAAGATAAAATCGGTCTCTTGCTCGACGAAATCGGCGGCTTTATTCAAAACGGCGGCCAATATTTAACGTCCGAAAAACATCTGATCCGCCAGTTTCAAAAAAAGCTGCCGGATGAAACGATCGAAACGGTCGAAGATATTCAAAGGGCTCCTTTGGAAGTGATGGATCAAATGTGTGAAAACCTCGGAAAAAACAGGGCGAATACCGCGGCTGTCCAAGGAGCGACAACAGGTGTCGGCGGCTTATTCACGCTTGCCGTCGATATTCCCGCCATCCTCGGCCTTTCATTGAAGACATTACAGGACATCGCGGTGTCTTACGGCTACGATCCTAAAGAAAAAACGGAGCGGATGTTCATTATTAAATGCCTGCAGCTCAGCGCCGCTGATATTGTCGGGAAAAGGGCGATCATTCAGGAACTCAGCCGATACCATCTACAGTCAGGCTCACGGGAAAATATGATTTCGCAAATTCAAGGCTGGCGGGAGGTTGTTTATACATACCGCGATTCTTTCGGATGGAAAAAGCTGTTTCAAATGGTGCCCGTCGCAGGCATCCTCTTTGGCGCAATCTCAAACCGTTCAATGGTGAACGGCGTTGCCGAAACAGGAATGATGATGTATAAAAAACGGAGGATCATGGAAAGGCTTGCGGAGCTGGACGCCGCAGAAACAGAGTGATAAAAATGCTGCCGTTTCGATAACGGCAGCATTTTTCATGGAGTTACGCTTTTTCCGTAAAGCGAGGCAGTCTGAAGATAATCGCGCATATGCCGCAGACGCCGATCAAAATCGGATAAAAAGAATAAGGAAGAATGCTGACAGGCGATATTTTCGCGATTTGTGCAGCTGACAGCATTTGCGCGCCGTAAGGAATCAATCCTTGTACCACACAGGAAAAGATATCGAGGATGCTCGCCGATTTCCTATTGTCGATTCCGTACCGGTCGGATAAATCTTTTGCCAGCGGCCCCGCTGTAATAATGGCAATCGTATTGTTGGCCGTCGCCAGGTTTGCCGCACTGACAAGGCCGGCAATGCCCGCTTCCGCTCCTTTTTTTGAACGGATTCTCCGCGATACAAATTGAAGGAGAAATGCGATCCCGCCGTTTCGCTTCATCATTTCCGCCATTCCGCCAATCAGAAGCGATAAAATGATCAGTTCGGACATCCCGCCGATGCCTTCGGTGATCGCGGTTAAATACGTATGAAGCGTCAGGCTGCCGTCGGAAATACCGATTACTCCGGCTAACACGATGCCGCCGAAAATAACGGCCATAACATTAAATCCGAGAAGGGCGAATATCAGAACCCCGAGATACGGCAGCACCTTCACCCAGCTGTAAGTCCCGGCTTGTGCGGCAGGATGCCCTCCGGCTGAAAACACCATCAGCAGGATGACCGTGGCAACCGCGGCAGGCAGGACGATCAGGAAATTCGTTTTAAACTTGTCCGACATTTTCGTCTTTTGTGTGCGGACAGCGGCAATGGTCGTATCGGAAATAAATGATAAGTTATCACCGAACATCGCGCCCCCCACAACCGCAGCAACCGAATAGGCCGCCGGAACGCCGATTTCGGCGCTGATCCCTGCTGAGATCGGAGCGAGCGCAGCAATCGTTCCGGTTGACGTGCCCATCGACACAGAGATAAACGCAGCGATGATAAATAAACCGGCAACCATAAACTGCCCCGGTACAAACGAAAGCGCAAGATTAACGGTTGATTCGACGGCCCCCATCGCCTTTGCGGCTGATGAAAACGCGCCGGCCAAAATAAAGATCATCACCATGATCATAATATCGGGGTGTCCAGCGCCTTTCGCAAACCACTCCGTCTTTTGGCTGAGCTTCTCCTTACTGTTCATCGCCAGTGAGACAACCGATGCCGCAAGCGCCGCGGCCACGATTGGCAGGCTGTAAAAATCGCCTGTGATCAAGCCTGATCCAACGAATAAACAAACAAATAAAAACAGCGGCAAAAGCCCTGAAGCTTTTCCGTTTTGATTTTGCATGATGTACACCTCTTCTATAGGTTCAAACCGTTTTTTCACCAATATCCAACACTTTAAAAGGCGAACGCTCAAAAGTCAAATGGTAAAATAAGTTCGGGAGAAAATCAAATGAAAGAGGAGTGAAGCTGATGGATCGCAAAACGAGTCTTCTTGAATTGACAAAGGAAGTCACAGAAAAGCATGCCAATTTTTCCGTTTCGGAAGTGAACGACCATTGTATGCGAATTGCTGTTTTGGAGGGCGAATACGTATGGCATTTCCATCCCGGCTCAGATGAGCTGTTTATTGTTTTGGAAGGAGAGCTGTTGATCGACTTTCAGGACCGTCCCACAGAAGTCCTGAAAGCGAACGATTCCCTGCTGATTCCGAAAGGCGTCATTCACCGGACGCGCGCTGATGTAAGGTCGGTTAACCTTTGTATAGAAAAAACTAATGCGGAAACCGTCCCGTTCGCGGAAGGGAATGTGCTGAAGCTGATACGGTGCAAACCAGCCGGACAACAGCTTCATGCATTCAGCGAGGCGCAGGCCAAATGGGCTCCGCTGCAAAACGTCAGCGGATTCATCAGACAGTGGGGCGGATGGATGGAAACAGAAAACGGGCCGGAAGCCCTTGTCCTCGTGCTTTGGAAATCAAAGCGCGATTATTTGAACTTTATGGCCGATCATCATGATGCAATATATGAAAGAACGAATCAGAAAGGTACGTTCGAATCCATCAACATTACCCTGTTTGAAGAGCCTGCCGAGATATCTAAGACGCTGCAGAACAATACGCCGGCTCCGGTACCGGAATGGACGGTAAAAGGCAGCGGATGATTGCATGATTCCCGGACTCTTTCGTGAATGTGCTATTTGTGTTTACTCTTTTTGAAATGTGGAATGTAAAAACCATAACACTTCAAAAGGAGGAATCGAAAATGGCAAACAATAATGACAACAACAAAATGAGCAGGGAAGAAGCAGGCAGAAAAGGCGGAGAAAAAACAAGCCAAAACCATGATAAAGAATTCTACCAAGAGATCGGTCAAAAAGGCGGAGAAGCAACAAGCAAAAATCATGACAAAGAATTCTACCAGGAAATCGGCGAAAAAGGCGGGGAAGCCACAAGCCGTAATCATGACAAAGAATTCTACCAGGAAATCGGTGAAAAAGGCGGAGAAGCCACAAGCCGAAACCATGATAAAGAATTCTACCAGGAAATCGGTGAAAAGGGCGGAGAAGCCACAAGCAAAAACCATGACAAAGAATTCTACCAGGAGATCGGTCAAAAAGGCGGAGAAGCCACAAGCCGAAACCATGACAAGGAGTTCTATCAAGAAAACGGTGAAAAAGGCGGACGTCAAAGAAGAAGCGGTTAATGTACAGTGAAGAGAGGGGCTGACAAACAGTCCCTCTCAGCGTGTCGACAAACCCTCGCATTCGTTGTCAGGCCTGCGCGTCGGTGCTCACGAATTGCAACATTCGCTCCGCCCCAATGCTCGGCCTTCCTAGACTGCAAGGGTTGAGGGTCACGCTGAAAGGATTTTGTCAATAATCTGGAGGGGCTGAACATCAGCCCCTCCTTTTTTATGGAAGATGCCTGCCGCTGCCGCACGAGCGCTCATATTAAAATATTATTAATTATTGATCTTCTGAAGAGATTTCCGGTCTGTTTTGTTATATAATTTACAGATGATGCATCAAATTGTAATTATAAAAGTTTGAATGCTAAAAGTTAAGGACTAAAGTACTGGTGGGAGTGTACCGAATGGCAGCGTTGATTAAATTTTTTCAGCATCCTGGGGTCAGGCGTTTTTCAGTTTTTGTTGTATTGGCGGGAGTTTTATATCTGTTCCGCAGCATGATGAATCTCATATTGCTCACATTTATCTTTACGTTTTTGATGAACCGTCTGGAAAATGTGATCCGCGGTTTTTTAAACCGCTTTATTAAAGTCAGCCAGAGACTGATTATTTCCTGTTTGTATGCGGCTCTTGCCATCGCGCTTTCGATCGGCGGTGTGGTCTATTACCCCGTGATCGTCACCCAGATTCAGCAGCTGATCAAACAAGGAAAGTATATTGCTTCTCACCCTGACAGCATTCCTTTTCTCGATATGATCACCGGTATGTTCGGCGATATCAATTTGACATCCTATTTGGAAAAAGGTCTTAACTTTATCTATACATATATCACAGATATTAGCGCGTTTGGCCTGCAGGTGGTTATGTTATTGGTTCTCAGCATGTTCTTATTGATCGAAAAAGACAAGGTCTTGAGCTTAATGGATAAATTTAAGACGAGCAAAATAGCCATTTTCTACGAGGAAATTGCTTACTTTGGTAAAAAATTCACGAGAACGTTCGGAAAGGTGCTTGAGGCTCAGTTTATTATCGCCTCCATCAATTGCGCATTGACGACCATTGCCCTCGCGATTATGGGTTTTCCTCAGCTATTCGGCCTTGCCGTCATGGTGTTTTTCCTCGGGCTGGTTCCGGTCGCAGGCGTTGTGCTCTCCCTTATTCCGTTAAGCATTATCGCCTACAGTATCGGCGGAATCGCTTATATCGTATCACTGGTATTGGTCATCATGATCGTCCATGCGATAGAGGCCTATTTCCTCAATCCGAAACTAATGTCCGCCAAGACGGAGCTGCCGATTTTCTTCACGTTTATCGTGCTGATTTTTTCTGAACATTTCATAGGGATTTGGGGTTTAATTATCGGTATTCCGATATTTGTTTTCCTGCTTGATATCCTTGATGTCACAAGTCAAGAGAAAAGCCGAACAGCGGGCACCGGAAAATAGCATATATGTAAATCAGAAAATTTGGTTTACATATTTCGAATTTTCAGGTATAACTGTTATATAACGAAATAGCGCCACACGTTTAATCCTTTAGTAGGAGTGGGGGACCCGATCATTTGGGGTGAATTTTTCTGTTCCCGTGCGAACTGAAAGACGGACATCTCTTCGTCCGAACCCGTCAGCTAACCTCATCAACGTGAAGAGAGTCATGTGGAACCAATTTTAATGGTAAAAGCCCATGGGAGATCTCTCATGGGCTTTTTTTGGAAAGGGGAGATATGTTTATGAAGTTAGCAACAAAAATTATTATCGCTCTATTACTCGGTGCAGTCGTCGGTATTATACTGAACGTCACTTCGCCGGATTTATTTAGCAAGCTTAATACATTTTTATTCGGGCCGCTCGGCACGATCTTCCTCAACTTAATTAAAATGCTCGTTGTACCGATTGTTTTCTTTTCTCTCACTTTAGGGGTAGCAGGACTTGGAGATCCAAAGAAACTTGGCAGGATCGGTGCCAAAACGATTTCTTTCTTTTTAGTTACAACTGCAATTGCCATTATTATCGGACTTATTTTAGCGTTGGTCATCAAACCGGGAACCATCGGAACGTATGATACAAGCGCAGCGGAATATTCAGCTGAGAAGGCGCCGAGCATTGCCGAAACGCTTTTGAATATCATTCCGACAAACCCGGTTCAGGCAATGGCTGAAGGAAATATGCTGCAAATCATTGCTTTCTCCATTTTGGTCGGTCTCGGAATTACGATGCTCGGCAAAAAAGCGGACGCTCTTCTCAAAGTGGTTGAACAAGGTAACGATCTCATGATGTATCTCGTCAATCTCGTGATGAAGTTCGCGCCGTACGGTACATTCGGCTTGATTGCCGGGGCGATCGGAAGCCAAGGCTGGGACGCCATTAAAGCAATGGGGCTTTATATGATCGTCGTCATTCTGGCGCTTTTCATACACACCATCGTCACATACGGCGCAGCGATTGCGTTTTTGGCAAAGCGGAACCCGCTCACATTCTTTAAAGATTTTTCAGAGGTTATGCTTGTTGCCTTCAGTACGTCAAGCAGCAACGCGACGCTTCCGGTTTCGATGGATGTCGCTCAAAGAAAGCTGAAAGTGCCAGAGCCGATCTCAAGCTTTGTTCAGCCGCTTGGAGCTACGATCAACATGGATGGCACGGCGATTATGCAAGGGGTAGCGACGGTCTTTATCGCTCAGGTGTACGGCAATGACCTGTCACTCACACAGCTGTTGATGGTTGTTCTCACCGCAGTGCTTGCCAGCATTGGAACAGCGGGTGTACCGGGTGTCGGACTGATTATGCTCGCCATGGTTCTTCAAACAGTTGGCCTTCCAGTTGAGGGAATTGCGCTAATATTGGGAATTGACAGACTTCTGGACATGATTCGTACGGCTGTCAATACAACAGGCGATGCAGCATGCGCTGTCATCGTCACCGAGACGGAAAAGAAACACGGCAAAATCGAAGCCCCTCATAGTGAAGTGTCCGTGTAACTCAAAAATGATATAATCAAACAGTGCCTTTTCGGCACTGTTTATTTTTTTGGGAAAGAGGAGGGGGCTATGACAAAGCAGCCTGTTTTACATATAGAAAATGTTGATAAAATCATAGACGGCAAAACGATATTGAAGGATATCCGCTTAACGGCGAATGAAGGGGAGATCATCGGCCTGCTTGGTCCGAACGGATCAGGAAAAACGACCCTCATTAAATTGATCACCGGGTTAATTAAAATGAAGAGCGGATCAATTGTCATAAACGGCTTTCCGATTGACCGCCAATTTGAAAAAGCGATCCGATCGGTCGGAGCCATCGTTGAAAATCCTGAATTTTATCCGTATCTGACAGGCTATGAAAACCTGAAACACTACGCAAATATGCACGCTGGAATCGGTCGGGATAGACTGGCGGAAGTGATCAGCAGGGTCGGGCTAGAAGATGCCGCAGAAGACAAGGTCAAAACATACTCGCTCGGGATGAAACAGCGCCTCGGTATTGCCCAGGCGATTCTTCACCGTCCGAAGCTGCTGATTTTGGACGAGCCGACGAACGGATTGGACCCGGCGGGAATGAAAGATTTCCGCGAGCATCTGCGTGAGCTTGCCGAAGAAGAAGGAACGGCGATCCTGTTTGCGACCCACTTGCTGAAGGAAGTGGAAGATTTGTGCGATCGGGTCGTCATTCTTCAACAAGGGAAAATCAAATCAACCGTCGTCCTCAATGATGCAGATGAAAAGCAGGAAAAGGCGATGCTGGAGGTACAGCCCTATGACAAAGCGCTTCAGTGGCTGAAAGACCAGGGATACGAAGCCCGCGCCGAAAAAGGTTTGCTCGCCGTAAAGGTCGCGAAAGCGCAAATTCCTGCTTTAAATCAACAGCTTGTCGCCAATGAGATTGACGTCTATTCGATCGCTCCGTTTAAGCAGTCTCTTGAGGATGAATATATGGCGCGGACGAATGGAACGGAAGAGAGGAATACTGATGTTTAAACTGATTCAAAACGAGCATGTTAAATTGCTGAAGCGAAAAGTAACATTTGTATCGCTGGCGCTGATCGCAGTCTTTCAATTTCTCCTCGCGCTCATAACGAAAAGAATCCTGATGAGCGCCGGGACAGAGGATCATTTCATCGGCTATTTTTCATTCACCCCAAACCTGAATATCCTCTTGCAGGGGCTTTCGATTGTGGTGGCGGCTTCAATTATATCTTTTGAATATGATAAAAAGACGATCAAATTTTTGCTGATCCGCCCTGTCAGAAGAGAAAAAATTCTTGTTTCAAAATACGTGACGAGCGTGCTCGCAAGCATTTGGCTCTTTATCATTTACTACGGATTTTCTTTATTGTTCGGTCTGCTCTTTTTCGGCGTGAAGCTCGACGAAAAAGCGGAGCCGCTCTTTATCAATACGGTGACAATGATCGGTACGCAGTGGTTTGAAGTATGGATGATGGTTTCCTTTGCGTTTTTATGCTCTGCATTGTTTAAAAGCAGCGCGCTCAGCATCATGGTGTCGATCGTCGTGCTGTACGGCGCCAAAATGCTTGTGACGATCATGTCTTATTTGGAAAAACCGCTCGGTAAATTTTTGTTGTTCGCTAATACTGATTTAACGCAATACGCCGGTGAGGCCAAGCCGCTTTTTAGCGGGATGACGCCTTTGTTTTCACTCGTCATCGTCTTTCTCCATCTCGTGTTTTTTCTCGGAACGGCGTGGTGGGCCTTTTGTAAACGCGATATGAAAGTATAAAATATTTTGTCTAAAGTGTGACAAAAGGAATGACATTTTTGTGAAATATGTCGTAATTACCGTGTGAATTTCCTATTCTAAATTATAATTTTAGGATAAGGGAATGGGGGATGAGACATCCATGAAAAAATTTATTACGGCATTGCCGATTGTATTGCTGTTGTCATTTTCATTTGTTTCTTTTGCCTTTAATTTCGATCATCTTGTCTATTTTAGACTTGCGCTCGGGCTCTTTTCGCTCGCAGGTTTGTTTCTGCTATATAAATTGAAAAACGGCGTCCGCTTCTTTATGGCGTATCTTTATGGAAGCTGGGTCGTGCTGGCCGGAATCGCCGCATATGAAGAACCGCTTTTTTCCGATTTCTTCTTCGGCGGTCTCACGATCACGATGGGCTACTTAACCTACATGCTGATTTATCTCGGTATGAAGGTTGACCGTCGCGGCGGTCAAGCCGTTTAGTCAAAAGCGCACCTCGCTGAAGGTGCGCTTTTTTGTTTTGCCAAGGGTATCATTTGCACAACAAGCCGTGAACGAACTATAATACTTATTAAATCTATCGGAATTTGGTCAGGAGGATGCCGGTGTGTGTTCAATATTTGTGAAAACGGAAAGGCAGCAGGAATGGCTCGGTAAAATCGGGAAACTGGCGGATGAATTTGAGAAAACAGCAGCGTATTATGACGAACATGCCCAATTTCCCGCAGAACATATTCAAAAGCTGCGGGATTCAGGCTACACAGCGCTGACGGTCGGAAAAGAATACGGGGGAGAAGGCATTTCACTCTACGATATGCTTTTGTTTCAGGAACGGCTTGCCAAAGGAGACGGACCGACAGCTCTCAGCATCGGCTGGCACTTGAGCGTGATGGGAGAACTGGCGGAAGGAAACAGCTGGGACCGGCATGTGTTTTCATCGATTTCACATGAAGCATTAAAGGGCGCGCTGATCAACAGAGCTGCAAGTGAAGCGCAGACGGGAAGCCCGACAAGAGGAGGACGCCCCGGAACCCATGCGGTTAAAAAGAATGGCGGATGGATTGTAAACGGACGTAAAACATTTACAACGATGTCTCCGGTTCTCGACTACTTTCTTGTCACCGCTTGGATTGAAGAGAAGCAAACGATTGGCGTTTTCTTGATCCATAAAGATGCGGAAGGCTTGGCAATAGAAGAAACGTGGGATATGGCGGCGATGAGGGGTACGGGAAGCCACGATTTGGTGCTGACCGATGTCCGTCTCGACGAATCCATGCTTGTCGAGCTGTTGGCGGGTAAAAGAACGGATAAAGTCAACGGCTGGCTGCTTCATATACCGGCTGTTTATCTAGGTATCGCGCAAGCAGCGAGAGATTATGCCGTCCAATTTGCAAAAGACTATCAGCCGAACAGTTTGAAAGGTCCGATTAAAGAAGTGCCTGCTGTTCAGCGTCATATCGGCGAAATCGATTTGGAACTCATGAAAGCCCGCCACTTTATGTATCATGTCGCAGAGCTTTATGATGACCCGGAGCGCCGCGCCTTTTTAACAGGTGAGCTTGGAGCGGTTAAACATACAGTAACGAATACGGCCATTGCTGTCGTAGACAGGGCGATGAGAGTCGTCGGAGCGAAGAGTCTGGCGAGAACGAACCCGCTCCAAAGATTCTATCGCGATGTCCGGGCGGGCCTCCACAATCCGCCGATGGATGATGCGACAATCGGCAAGCTTGCTGGTATTGCATTCAGTGAATAGTAAAAAAGAAGCCGTTCAAAATGAGCGGCTTCTTTTTTAAGTTTGTTTTGCTTTAGACATTGCCAAAAGGCGGTTCTCGTGTCTGCGGTCGATCTTGTCATAAATGACTTCCATTTCTTTCGGGTTCTTGGCGATTTCTTTCTTATATTCTTCGACAAGCTGATGAAAGGTTTTAATCTTCCGTTTTGACATGATTATCCGCCTTTCTTGTTGGATTGGTATTCGCTTTCGAGTTCGCTTAAAGACAATTCGTAAAGGTGGCGCTCTTCTTTTTTATATATGCCAAGCTGGATAAGCCGCTGAATGAGTTGTTTCTTTCTCATTTCCACCGCTTTCTTTAATTGAGGGGCCATGTGATCACCTCGTCAACCATTAGTGATATTGATAATCATTATCAATAAAGGATATTATACTAAATAGTATCACCAAATGTAAAGAGACATCCTTAAAATAATATTGAAAGAAATTGAAAAATATGAATTATTATCCAAAAACGTATATAAAAAAAGAAGCCGACAAGGGCTTCACAACTAGAAAAAATAATTGCAAAATAGGAACAAAAAACATTCTACCTGAATATAAAAAACGAATCAAGAACTTTTTGCGAAATTTCGACATTTTCGTTTCCCGGGAAATACTCGTGTCGAATTATTAATGAAAGCTCACTTTTATGAAACAAATATTGCTGCTGTCCCGTCTTGTATAAAAAGGACATGGGCGCTCCCATGTCCTGCGGTTCAGACAAAAAATCAGAACTTTAAACGAATTAGCTAATATGTTCAGCCAGGAACTCGTTCACTTCTTCAGGTGTTTTGGCATTTGCGCTGTGAAGGTGACCCGTTTTTTCGCCGTTTTTGAAAATCAACAGGCTTGGAATGCCCATGACCTGATACTTATCGGCAAGTTCAGGAAGATCGTCTTTATTCAGCTCATACCAGTCATTTTCCTGATAAGCCTCAAGAATGTCTCCAATGAACATGTTCATGCGTGTGCAGTCCGGGCACCAGTCAGCATAAAATTTGACGATGATTTCTTTATCGGATTGGATCAGTTCATTAAATTGTGCTTCTGTTGTGATTTTTTTCAATTGCAACCTCTCCTTTTCAATGCCATTTTAATATAAAATGAAAAGGATTTACATACAAATGCTTTTTATATGCTGTTTTTAGACCGTATTAAAATAATTAGATCATTTTCCCGGGAAAGTGATAAGATAGTAAAGATGAATCCAGTGGGGGGAGTACGAATTGAAGACAAGATTAGGATTGGTATACGGCGGAAAATCAGCGGAGCATAACGTTTCTCTGCAAACCGCGCTGGCCGTCACGAAAGCATTAGATACTGAAAAATTTGATATACACCCGATTTATATAACAGAAAAAGGCGAGTGGGTGAGAGGGCCGCAACTGACAGAACCGGTTTCAAATGTGAAAATGCTTCAGTTTGAACAGACGGGCCAGACATTTTCTCCGGCATTGCTGAACCGCGATATGTTTCCGGGCGAAGCTGATGTAAAAGAAGACTCGATTGATGTTGTTTTCCCGCTTTTGCACGGACCGAATGGGGAAGACGGCACCATTCAAGGCATGCTTGAACTATTGAATGTGCCATATGTGGGCAACGGAGTCTTAGCTTCCTCTGCGGGCATGGATAAAGTGGTCATGAAGCATCTGTTTGCACAGGCAGGGCTTGACCAGGCGAAATACGTTTCATTTGTGAAAAAAACATGGAGTCACTCCAAAGAAGAAAGCTATGATCAAGTGGAAGCTGAGCTTGGTTATCCGTGCTTCGTAAAACCGGCTAACCTTGGATCAAGCGTCGGGATCAGCAAATGCAGAAACCGTGAAGAGCTTGACCAAGCCTTTGGGCTTGCATTTCAATATGACCGGAAAATTGTCGTTGAAGAGGGCGTCATCGGCCGCGAAATAGAACTCGGCGTTCTGGGGAATGATGAACCTGTCTGCTCAGTCGCGGGGGAAATCGCTCCGAAGAAAGATTTTTATGACTATAAAGCAAAATATGAAGACGGCGACACTGATTTGATTATTCCGGCTTCCCTGACAGAGGACGAATACGAAACAATGCGCAGCATGGCGGTCAAAGCGTTTCAGGCGATTGACGGCTCAGGCCTTGTGAGAGCGGACTTTTTCCTTACAAACGAAGGCAGGGTCCTGATCAATGAAGTCAATACGATGCCGGGATTCACACCGTTCAGCATGTTCCCGCTTCTCTGGAAGCAATCAGGGGTTGAGTATGCTGAACTGATTGAAAAACTTGTCGCTTTGGCAATCGATCGGCACGAAGAAAAACAGCAGATCAAACATACATTTTAACGGGACGGAGCGGACCGAATCCGGGGGAAAGCGGTTCGCCCTTATATACAGCTGCAGACACTATCCTTATTTGTGGTAGTGTCTCTTTTCCTTGCTGGAGAAAGAGAGGGACATACATGATAACGAGAACGGTAAAAGAAATTGCTGAAATGTCGGAAGGCGTTTTGACGAATGAAGCTTTTGAAGGGCGTCTCGTCAAAGGCGTCTCAACCGATTCGAGAAAACTGGCGAAAGACCAACTGTTTATTCCGCTTGCAGGCGAGCGGTTCAATGGTCACGTTTTTGCAGAGCAGGCTTTTCAGGAAGGCGTCGCAGCCGTGCTGTGGAACCGGAGCGAACCGAATCCTCCGGAAGGGAAGCCGGTCATTTTAGTTGACGATACGCTGGAAGCGCTGCAGAAGCTTGCGAAGGCATACAGGCATCAGCTGGACGTGAAAATCGTCGGCGTGACCGGTTCAAATGGGAAAACGACGACAAAAGACATGATTCATGCTGTGTTGGGCACCGAGTATAAAGTGCATAAGACAGAAGGAAACTATAATAACCACATCGGCCTGCCCCTGACGATTCTGGCGATGCCGGAAGATACGGAAATCGCCATTTTGGAGATGGGGATGAGCGCCAAAGGGGAAATTGATTTTCTGACACGTCTGGCGCGTCCTGATATCGCCGTCATCACAAACATCGGCGAATCGCACCTCCTTGAACTCGGATCAAGAGAAGGAATTGCAGAGGCAAAGCTCGAAATTGTCAATGGGCTTTCAAAAGAGGGCACACTCATTTATATCGGAGATGAACCGCTGCTCGCCGAAAGGCTGAACCAGCCGCCTTACGAGACAAAGACGTTTGGAGAGGATCCGGCTTTCGACTATCAGCTTGAGGATATGACGCAGACGGAAGAGGGCACGGCATTCCGCGTCAGAGGGATCGAAAACCGGTTCTTCATCCCGGTGCTCGGAAAGCATAATGTGAAAAACGCTTTAGCTGCGATTGCGGCCGGAGACCTTCTGAATGTCAGCAGGACTCATATTGCAGAAGGGCTGACGAAACTGAAAGTGACCGGTATGCGGCTTGAGCTTGTAAAGACACGGGCCGGCGTTGCGATCATTAATGACGCCTATAATGCAAGTCCGACATCGATGAAAGCTGCGATCGAGCTTGTCGACCAGATGAAGGGATACGGCAAGAAAATGCTCGTTCTCGGCGATATGCTGGAGCTCGGCGAAGGAGAGAAAGCGTTTCATGAAGACATCGGGCAGGCAGTCAATCCGGACTCAATCGACTTTTTATTTACGTACGGGGATCTCGGTGCATATATTGCAAAAGGGGCGCTTAAACATTTTCCCGAACACCGCGTCCTTCATTTCAACCCGGAAAACAAAGACGGTTTGAAAAAGATATTGAAAGAAAAAGCGAATACAGGGGATCTGATCCTTGTCAAAGCGTCCAGAGGCATGCGTCTTGAGGATGTTATAAAAGATTTGTAAGGGAACATTGAATCATAAAGTCGTTTTTTATGTGATCATCAGTAAAAGAAAACGGGTGAATGGTCATGATAGGATGTTTATGCATTCACGGATTTACCGGAGCACCGTATGAATTGGAACCGCTGGCTTCTCATTTAAAACAAACGGCCGATTGGCGAGTCGAAATGATCACGCTGCCCGGGCACGGGGAGATGCCGGTTTTAAAAGGCGTCTGTTTTCAGGAATGGATCGCTTGCGCAGAAGTGGAGCTTGTCCGTTTGTTGAAAACGTGTGATACGGTATTTTTAATCGGATTTTCAATGGGCGGGATGATTGCCGCCTATTTAGCCGGAAAATATCCGGTCAGCCGCCTTGTCCTGTTGAGCGCGGCTGCCCAGTACATCAGCCCGGGACAGCTGATCCAGGATTTGAAGAATGTGATCAAAGATTCTTTGCAAGGCAAGCTTGAGGATAATCTGCTTTACAAAAGGTACAAACAAAAGCTGACAAGCACCCCGGTGTCTTCAGCATTTCAGTTTCGCAAGCTCGTTAAGATGACAAAGCCTGCTTTGAAAAACCTCCGCATCCCTGTGCTCATTGTTCAGGGGGAATGCGATTCAATCGTGCCGCTGTCAAGCGCGTATTATCTTTATGAAACCATACCTTCCGAAGAGAAAGAGCTGTGCCTCTTGCCGGAATCCAAGCACCATGTCTGCCTTGAAGAAAACTCCGCTGTCCTCTTTCAAACCGTTGAGGCGTTTCTCAAAAAAACGCCGATTGAATCCATAAAAAAATAAATAATTGAACGGCAATCTGCAAAAAATAATCGGGGATGCGGGCAGAGAAAAATGAGTGTATGCTGTCGAAAGCCGCACAAGCCTGTGTTACAATGTGTAAAAGACGTCAACAGGCGGGCTTGACGTTTCGCGGACGGTTGTCCCAGAGGTCTATAGATGGCTGCCGAACCGGCGAGAGAGCACACTGCTCATTTTCATCTTGTTGAAAAACGTATAACGGAATGGTAATATAACATGTAAAGTAATTCGGGCTTTGCATAAGTATGGACCTGTCCTTTGCACAAAGGGCAGTTTTTATTGATAAAACACGATTACTGAAACAGTAAGCAGAAGGAGTTTGAATACATTGACAATAACGTTTCAAGATTTTCAATTAAGTTCTGATCTCACAAAAGCGATCAAGCGTATGGGATTTGAAGAGGCAACACCGATTCAGGCACAAACGATTCCGCTCGGCCTTGCAAATAAAGATGTGATCGGACAAGCGCAAACGGGAACAGGAAAAACGGCTGCATTTGGCATCCCCCTTGTTGAGAAAATCAACCCCGAGTCTCCTAACATTCAAGCCATTGTTATCGCACCTACTCGTGAATTAGCCATTCAAGTTTCTGAAGAGCTATATAAAATTGGACAGGATAAACGCGCTCGCGTGCTGCCGATTTACGGTGGACAGGATATCGGACGCCAGATTCGCGCGCTTAAGAAAAATCCTCATATTATCGTCGGAACACCTGGCCGTTTGCTTGACCATATCAACCGCCGCACAATGCGTCTTCAAACAGTGAACACCGTTGTGCTTGATGAAGCGGATGAAATGCTGAACATGGGATTCATCGAAGATATCGAATCCATCCTTTCCAATGTGCCCGCTGAGCATCAAACATTGCTGTTTTCTGCAACAATGCCTGCTCCGATTAAACGGATTGCAGAACGTTTCATGACCAACCCGGAGCACGTGAAAGTGAAAGCGAAGGAAATGACAGTATCAAACATTCAGCAGTTCTACCTTGAAGTACATGAACGCAAAAAGTTTGATACGCTGACACGTCTTCTTGACATCCAGTCTCCTGAACTGGCGATTGTATTCGGCCGGACAAAGCGCCGCGTCGATGAACTGACAGAAGCGCTTAATCTGCGCGGTTATACAGCTGAAGGAATCCACGGCGATTTGACTCAGGCGAAGCGGATGGTGGCACTCCGGAAATTTAAGCAAGGCGCAATTGAAGTGCTCGTTGCGACAGACGTTGCGGCGCGTGGCCTTGATATTTCAGGGGTAACGCACGTCTACAACTTCGATGTGCCGCAAGATCCTGAAAGCTATGTTCACCGCATCGGAAGAACGGGACGCGCAGGCAAAACAGGAATGGCGATGACCTTCATTACACCGCGCGAAAAAGACATGCTCCGCGCCATCGAGCAGACGACAAAACGCAAAATGGACCGCATGAAAGCACCGACTCTAGATGAGGCGATTGAAGGACAGCAGCAGGTGACGGTTGACCGCCTCCGGACGATCATCGAGGAAAATAACCTGAACTTCTATATGACGGCTGCAGCGGAATTATTGGAAGACCATGATTCTGTGACAGTTGTTGCGGCTGCCATTAAAATGATGACCAAAGAGCCGGACAACACGCCTGTCCGTTTGACGGAAGAGGCTCCGCTCAGAACGAAGCGAAATAAAAGTCACCACCCCCGTTCATCAAAACGCAGAGACGGCGGCGGCTACAGAGGAAAGAACAATCGTTCATCTTATGATAAAAAGCGTTCTTCGAATGACAGACGCCAAAAAAAATCATATAATTCATAATCAAAAGGCGGATCCTTTTTTACGGATTCGCCTTTTTTTAAAAACGAAAGTCTTTATCCGAAACATTTTCAGCCTAAGACCGTAAATAGAACTAGATTGGGGGAATCGAGTTTTGAGAAGCGAGCCGAAAAATCAAATAAGCCGCGATGGCGTAAAAGTCTGGAGAATTACAGCTTGTATCACATCATTCGTTTTAATGCTGGCTGCAGCAGGCCTTGTTGCCGCAGGGTTGATATTTAAATGGCCGGTATGGATCGGCATTTTGTCAGCAGCCGTTTGGCTGGTGATTTCATTTGTCATCATTATTATTATTCCGAATATCCGCCACAGAATATGGCGCTACGAAGTCCATGAGAACGAAATCGATATTCAGCACGGCATCTTTGTGGTGACCCGCGTGATCGTTCCGATGGTCAGAGTCCAGCATGTTGATACATCGCAGGGCCCCATCCTCAGAAAATATAATCTCGCCTCCGTGCAAATTTCAACAGCCGCGACGACCCATTCCATTCCCGCTCTGGATGTTGAAGAGGCGGATCAGCTCAGGGACTCCATTTCCAGGCTGGCAAGGGTGACTGAAGATGATGTCTGAACCGAGACGCATGCACCCCGCCGCCGTCATTCTCAACTTTATCAAAGGCCTTGTTGAGACCGTTAAAAACTTTATCATTCCATTTGGCGTAGTGCTTTTTTTAAATCAGTCGCACACAGTCAAAATGCTGGCGATCGCCGCGGCCGTGCTGTTTTTCATTGCTTTGGTCGTGACGAGCATCATCAAGTGGAGCAAATTTACATACCGTATCGAAGAGGATGAATTGCGAATAGAGGAAGGCCTGATTAATAAGAAAAAAAGGTATATTCCGATCGAACGGATTCAAACGATCAACACGAGCGCAGGCCTCATTCAGCAAATATTCAAGCTGGTGAAGCTTCAAGTCGAAACGGCAAGCGGAGGAACGGAAGCGGAAGTTTCCTTGGTCGCCATTACCCAGGCAGAAGCCGAACGTATTCAGCAAGCGCTTTTCGAAAGGAAAAAAGCGGCGGAAAGCACTGGAGCCGATGTCACGGATCCGCAGGAAGAGACTGCTGCAGAGGCGGAGGAAACAGCGGAAGAACCGCAAATGATGTACAAAATGACCGGGCAGGAGCTTTTAACTGCAGCGTCAACATCAAGCGGGATCGGCGTCATTATTTCAGGGGTATTCGCTTTTTTCACTCAAGTCGACGACTTCTTTGATTTGGACTGGCTGTATGACCGTTTTGCTTTTTTGAATAGCGCTGGAGCGACTGTCATCGCCTTAGCTGCTTTTGTTGCCCTTTTCATTGCATGGCTTCTCAGCATTGTCGGGATGCTTTTGAAATACGCGAATTTTACAGTCGTGCGTAAAGAGAAAGAAATCGTCATTTCCAGAGGGCTGATTGAAAAGCATCAAATCACGATTCCGCTGCAGCGGATTCAAGCGATTAAAATTAAGGAGAGTCTGATCAGGCAGCCTTTTGGACTTGCAGCTGTCACGATCGTCAGCGCAGGCGGAAACGTTTTGGAAGAAGATAAATCTGCCGTCCTATTTCCGATTATCAGCAAAAAAATGATCAAACAGCGCCTCGGAGAACTCATTCCGGATTATGCGCCGGAAGACGATTTGAACCGCTTGCCGAAACGCGCACTGCGCCGTTATATCCTGCGCGCATCCTGGACGGTTCTCGCCGTCGTTCCGCTTTCTATTCTGTTTCCGCCGTGGGGCTATTTGTCCGCTGTATTGATTCCTTTTTACTGGATCATCGGCTACTTATCATACCGCGATGCCGGCTGGAAGATCAGCGGCAGCAAAATCATCATGTCATCGCGCTTCATCGGCAGAACAACCGCTGTCATTCAGCGCAGGCGCATGCAGGTGTTCGAAGTCAGCCGCTCGTATTTCCAGCGCAGAAGACAGCTTGTTTCGATTCATACATCAACAAAATCGTCTGCTTTAATGGAGAAGTTTTCGGTGGCTGATGTCGAGGAGAAAGATTCGGACGATATTTTTGCATGGTATTCTTATGAAAAAAGAGTGAACGGTTAAAAGCCGTTCACTCTTTTATTTAACAACGGAGGAGCCAGAGCGAGTCCGCCCAGCAGTCCGAAGATGTGCGCCATGATATTGATATTTTGGTTGACAAACGTCATCAAAACCGAAATGGCGAGGATGGTGACGATGATTTGGGAATTGGCGCTTCCCATCAGCTCTTTTCTAAACAGCACGATGTACAGGTACACGCCGAACAGGCCGAATATCGCTCCCGAAGCGCCGACATGCATATACTCCAGCGGTTCGATGAAATATGTGCCGATATTGCCGATCACTCCTGCCCCGATATAAACGATGAGAAACTTGAGTTTCCCGAGCATTCGTTCCAGCCCGGGAGCAAATAAAAAGATCGACATCGAATTAAAGAGCAGGTGGCCGAACCCGGCGTGAATAAAGATCGGCGTCACAAACCTCCACCATTCTCCATTCGCTATCCCCCAGTTAAATCCAATCAATAAATCAGACCACATCTGTACGGCCGTCAACGGAAGTAAAAAAAGAATCCAGATGGCAAGCTGCAGGGCCAGTATGGCGGATGTGACCGGGTAGAGCCTGATAAACGTCTGAAAATTTTCTGTTCTGATAAACATGCTTATGATTTAAGCCCCTTTACAATGATCTCGTACATATATAGTAACACGTTTATGAACAGGCAGCGGCGATTAGTACGGAGGAGAAAAATGATTTTGAAAGGTTGTCATGCTAGTCTGCATATTGTCTGAGACACGCTCATATATTGGGTAGTGCAATAAGGGAGACGAGTCGTTGCAGGCTTTTATGGTACGCACGCCGATACAGCCGGCCCTGTTCTTATGGCGTACCGTTAAAGTCGAACAAGCGGTTTCTTCCTTTTTACATCAATGATTAAAAAGGGGTTGAAAAAAGGTGAGAAAAAGCTTTGTTTTGCTTTTAACGGGGCTGCTTGTAATCCTTATGCTTTCTGCCTGCGGCCAAAAATCGCAAGAAGATGTTGTGACGGGGCTCGACAAGAAGGCAAAAGAATACACGTCCTATAAGGCAAAAGCGAAAATGACGATTGAAACGGGAAATGAACCGCAGGAGTACAATGTGGAAATCTGGCATAAAAAACCTTCTCTTTACCGGGTCTATTTGGAAAACCCGAAAAAAGACCAGAGCCAGGTGATCTTGCGCAATGAAAACGGCGTGTTTGTTTTGACTCCGTCGCTGAATAAAAGCTTCCGCTTTCACAGCGACTGGCCCAATAACAGCAGCCAAGTATACTTATTCGAATCGCTCGTAAAAGATGTCAAAAATGATGGGGAAGCTTCTTTTTCCGCAAAGGATTCAAAATACATTTTTGAAACGAAAACGAATTATCAGCATAATCAGATGCTGCCGACCCAGGAAATCGTTTTCCATAAAAAGACCATGGCTCCTTCATCGGTTAAAGTGATGGATACGGACCGCAAACCGATGGTAAAGGTTGAGTTTACAAGCTTTGAATTCGATAAGCCGCTCGATAAAGACGCATTTGATGAAAAGAAAAATATGACGCTGTCTCAAATTGACGTAGCGACAAGCGCAGACGTGTCAGACTCTTTCGCCGTCAAAACGCCGCTCGATGTGCCTCAGGGCGTGAAAAAGCTTGAGGAGAAAGAAATGGCGACTGAAGACGGCAAACGAATCGTCATCACATACGGCGGTGAAAAATCCTTTACATTGATTCAGGAAAAAGCCCGCGTCGCCAAAACGTCCACTTCCGTGTCAATGAACGGAGAGCCGGTTGACCTCGGCTTCACGGTCGGCGCACTGACGGATAAATCGTTGTCATGGACTTATGACGGAGTCGACTATTTCATCTCATCAGAAGACCTTTCTCAAGATGAACTTCTGATGGTTGCCAAAAGCATGCAGGGCCAGTCTTCAAAATAGACTGTGCCGTATCCGGCAGCCTGTTTTCCGCCCGGAAGCGGAAAGCAGGCTGTTTTTATATTTCCGGTGCAAGCGTATGTTTTCTACAGTTTTTCCGTAAAATGTATAGCGTGCCAGCAATTTTTCTCTTGTTCTGGGCAGTTGTTCCCGTACAAAATTTCCCTTTCTCCGAACTTTTTAGTATGATGGGAAGGACGATTGAAACAAGGAACAGGAAGTGTCATGATGAGCTTAAAACCATTCTATAGAAAGACATGGGCCGAAATCGATTTAACGGCTTTAAAAGAAAACGTGCGCAATATGAAGCGGCACATCGGCGAGCATGTCCACTTGATGGCCGTCGTTAAAGCGAATGCCTACGGACACGGGGATGCACAGGTAGCGAAGGCGGCTCTTGCAGAAGGGGCGTCCATTCTTGCTGTGGCTTTACTGGATGAAGCGCTTTCGCTGAGAGCGCAGGGGATTGAAGAACCGATTCTTGTCCTCGGCGCAGTGCCGCCCGAATATGCCGGCATTGCCGCGGAAAAGCGCATTACCGTGACGGGCTACTCAGCCGGCTGGCTGAAAGACGTGCTCGGTTTTCTCGGTGAGACCGAAGCTCCTCTTGAATATCATTTGAAGATCGACACGGGCATGGGCCGCCTTGGCTGCAAAACGGAAGAAGAGATCAAAGAAATGATGGAGATGACCGAATCGAGCGATAAACTCAATTGTACGGGCGTGTTCACTCATTTCGCGACGGCGGACGAAAAGGATACCGATTATTTCGACATGCAGCTTGACCGCTTTAAAGAACTGATCAGCCCTCTCCCGCTTGACCGTTTAATGGTGCATTCGTCAAACAGCGCCGCGGGTCTGCGCTTCAGGGAACAGCTCTTTAATGCCGTCCGCTTCGGCATCGGCATGTACGGTTTGGCGCCGTCAACCGAAATAAAAGACGAGCTGCCGTTTCGTCTGCGGGAAGTGTTTTCGCTTCATACCGAACTCACCCATGTGAAAAAAATTAAAAAAGGCGAGAGCGTCAGCTACGGGGCGACATATACGGCCAAACGCGACGAATGGATCGGGACAGTTCCCGTCGGGTATGCTGATGGATGGCTGAGGCGCCTGGCCGGGACGGAAGTGCTGATCGACGGAAAACGCCAAAAAATAGCAGGGAGAATCTGCATGGACCAGTTCATGATTTCCCTCGCCGAAGAATACCCTGTCGGCACAAAGGTTACCTTGATCGGGAAGCAAAAAGACGAATGGATTTCAGTCGACGAAATCGCCCAACATTTGCAGACGATCAATTATGAAATTACCTGTATGATAAGTTCAAGGGTGCCCCGTATGTTTTTGGAAAATGGGAGTATAATGGAAATAAGGAATCCGATCTTGCCTGATCAATCCTGAAAATTGATGAATTAGCGGAAAAACAACTTTGCTTGCGAAAAGAATAATGATATCATTATGGATGGAATGGATAGAGTGTTGTATCCGTAAGTTTGGTGGAGGTGTATGTTTTTGTCTGAATCCAGCGCAACAACTGAAATATTGATTCGCTTGCCAGAAGCTTTAGTATCAGAACTGGATGGTGTCGTCATGCAAGATAACGGGAGCAGAAATGAACTGATTTACCAAGCCACAAAAATGTATTTGCGCGAGCGCAAAAATCGACAAATTCGGGAATCGATGAGACGCGGTTATATGGAGATGGCCAAGATTAATTTGAACATCTCTTCTGAGGCTCAATTTGCAGAGTATGAGGCTGAAAACACAGTAGAGCGCTTAGTAAGCGGAGGATAATCATTTGATTGTTAAACGCGGCGATGTTTATTTTGCTGACCTATCTCCTGTTGTTGGCTCAGAACAAGGCGGGGTGCGCCCGGTTTTAGTGATTCAAAACAACATCGGCAATCGCTTCAGCCCAACTGCTATTGTTGCAGCCATAACAGCCCAAATACAGAAAGCAAAATTACCTACCCACGTCGAAATTGATGCGAAACGCTACGGTTTTGAAAGAGATTCCGTTATATTGCTCGAACAAATTCGGACGATTGACAAGCAAAGATTAACGGACAAAATCACCCATCTCGATGATGAAATGATGGAAAAGGTCAACGAAGCCTTACAAATCAGTTTGGCACTCATTGATTTTTAATATTGATGAAAGTTGCTCGAGGCGAAAGAGCAACTTTTTTTGTGTTCAAAAATAACAAACGATATAATGGAACTGTTAGTCCAAAAAATGTTATCAGATGTAGTTAGGGGGATGAACATGTCGAATCAAGCAGTGTTAAAATTTATCTCGGAGAACCAAAATGTACTCGCCGTGAATTTGGCGGATATTCTGAAAGACCTAAACAGCAACATGACAAACGTGAAGCTGACTGAACACATGTATGAGACGATCAGCAATGAATACATTCATATCCTTATGAATGAGTCCGGGGACGGGAATGAAAAATCGATCGACACCATCTACCAGTTTTCTTCAAAAGCCGTACAGCTCGGCGTTCCGCTGAAGCTTCTGTCGTCGGGATTATCAGCTTTTTGGAAGCACCTGTACTATGAAATGAACAAGGACGTCCCGGAAGATCAGCAATGCTATGATCTGATATGGGAAATCGATAAATTTATCGAACCGATCAACAGCGAAATCTTGAATCAGTATGCGATCTCCTGGGAGAAAACCGTCGCTCTTCAAAAGGTCGCATTACAGGAGCTCTCGGCGCCGCTGATCCCGGTTTTTGAAAATATTACGGTGATGCCTCTCGTCGGCACGATCGACACGGAGCGGGCCAAAAAGATTATGGAAAACCTGTTGAGCGGCGTCGTCAAACACCGGTCCGAAGTCGTCCTCATTGACATTACGGGCGTGCCTGTCGTAGATACGATGGTCGCACACCACATCATGCAGGCTTCCGAAGCTGTCAGACTGGTCGGCGCAAAATGCCTGCTCGTTGGAATCCGCCCGGAAATCGCGCAGACGATTGTGAATTTGGGAATCGATTTAACTCAGGTTATTACAAAAAATACCCTGCAAAAAGGAATTCAAACCGCATTAGAAATGACAGACAGAAAAATTGTTTCATTGGAGGAATAAGTTTTGAGGATACCTAACATTCCAATTTTGAAGCTATATAACTGTTTATTGGTATCCATTCAAGTGGAGCTCGATGACCAAACCGCCCTGAAATTTCAAGAGGACCTGCTGAACAAAATATATGAAACCGGTTCGAACGGAGTGGTGATCGATCTGACTTCGGTGGACATCATCGATTCATTCATCGCCAAAGTACTTGGCGATGTTATTACAATGTCAAAACTGATGGGCGCCAAAGTCGTTCTGACTGGTATCCAGCCGGCTGTTGCGGTGACATTGATTGAACTCGGCATTTCTTTGGACGAGATCGAGACGGCGCTCGATCTCGAAAAGGGGCTCGAGACATTGCAGCGGGAATTGGGGGAATAAATATGGCAGACCAATCCTGTGTGAAGATTTTGACAGAATGGGACATAGTGGCCGCCAGACAGCTCGGGCGAAATGTCGCCAAAGAACTGGGGTTCGGCACAGTGGACCAGGCCAGAATCACAACAGCCATCTCAGAGCTGGCGCGTAATATTTATTTGTATGCCGGAAAAGGCCGAATCTGCATCGAACAGGTTCAGGAAGAAGGTAAAAAGGGGTTGAAAGTCATAGCGGAGGATGAGGGGCCGGGAATCGCTGACATCAAAAAAGTGATGGAAGACGGTTTTTCAACCTCAGGCGGCCTCGGAGCGGGCCTGCCGGGGGTAAAGCGTCTGATGGACCAATTTGAATTGCATTCGGACGCGGAAAATGGAACGGATATACAAGCCATAAAGTGGCTGCGGTAGGAGGGAAGGAATGGATTTCAGGGAAGTGATTGAGCAGCGCTATCGACAGCTGCTTAGCCGTTATATATCTGAATTAACAGAGACATCCCTTTATCAGGGGCAGAAATTCAGCAGAAAAACGATTGAACATCAAGTGCCGCCGGAAGAGATTATCAGCATACACCGAAAAGTTCTGTCTGAATTATATCCGGATCTTCCGGACCATGTGTTCCATTCTCTCGATTTTTTAATTGAAGTGATGATTGGATACGGTTTGGCCTATCAAGAACATCAGACATTAAGAGGAATTCAGCAGGAAATTAAATCGGAAATCGAAATTGCCGCAAATGTCCAGCAAACGCTGCTCGAAACGAAGATCCCGAAAGTTGAAGCGCTTGAAATCGGAGCGGTCAGCGTTCCGGCTAAGCAAATGAGCGGTGATTATTATCATTTTGTACGGGACAAGGAATCGATTAACATCGCCATTGCAGATGTGATCGGAAAAGGAATACCGGCCGCGTTATGCATGTCGATGATCAAATATGCGATGGACTCTCTGCCGGATTCGGGCACGTCTCCTTCACAGGTGCTGAAAAACCTGAACAGGGTCGTCGAACAAAATGTGGACCCTAGCATGTTTATTACAATGTTTTATGGCAATTATCATCTCCAAAAACACCTATTTACGTTTTCATCTGCCGGTCATGAACCTGGCTTTTATTATTCTTGCAGGGAAAATAAATTTTACGATTTAAACGCAAAAGGCCTCGTTCTTGGCATTTCATCACAATACGACTATGAGCAGTACGAGCAAAAACTGGATATTGGCGATATGATCGTTCTTTTTTCAGATGGTGTAACCGAATGCCGGACAGACAGCGGATTTTTGGAGCGGTCTGACTTGCAGAACCTGATCACTGTACATATGGAGAAACCGGCTCAGCAAATGGTTGACTGTATATACGAACATCTGCTCAAGCTTCAGGATTTTCAGCTTCATGACGATTTTACTCTCATTGTTTTCAAAAGAAAGGTTTAAAGTTTCTCTTCGCTGGGTAATAAACCAGTAGCTCATTAAGAGAACCAGAGGTGATATTGTGAATTTGGCAGTTGATACGAAAAAAAATGATCATGTGATAGAAGTAAAAGTGGCGGGCGAAATTGATGTGCATACGGCCCCGGCATTGCGGGATGAGCTGATGCCGCTCGCGGAAGAAGGAAAAGATCTCAAAGTTTCTCTGAAAGACGTTTCATATATGGACAGTACAGGGCTGGGTGTATTTGTCGGCATTTACAAAGCGGTAAACAGAACTGGGGGTTCTTTAGTGCTTGAAAATCTGTCAGAGCGTTTGATCCGTTTGTTTGATATTACAGGCTTAAAGGACATCATTGATATTTCTGGAAAGTCAGAGGGTGGATTATAATGAAGAGAGCAGCTGATTACATTGAAATGAAGTCACCTGCCAAACCTGAATACGTAGGAATCATTCGTTTAACCCTGTCGGGGATTGCAAGCAAGATGGGGTATTCTTATGATGACATCGAAGATTTGAAAATTGCGGTCAGCGAAGCGTGCACAAACGCTGTGCAGCATGCTTATAAAGCAGACAAAACTGGAGAGGTCTCCGTCAGATTCGGCGTGTTTGAAGACCGCCTCGAAATCATCGTCGCAGATCAGGGAGACAGTTTTGACATTCACGATAAACAGAAAGGGCTGGGGCCATATTCCCCTGAACATACGGTAGATCAATTGTCAGAAGGAGGGCTCGGTTTATATTTAATGGAGACGCTCATGGATGAAGTGCGTGTCCAGATTGACTCAGGCGTAACCGTCTCGATGACAAAGTTCTTAAACAGGGAGCGAGTTGATGATGGCACAACCGTCCAAAACTACGAAACTAACTAAAACCGAAGTCGACACGCTGATCAAAAAATATCAGGATAGCCAGGATGAAGACGCTCAGCTGACCCTTGTTCAGACATATAAAAATCTGGTGGAAACACTCGCCAAAAAATACTCAAAAGGAAAAAGCTTTCATGAAGATTTATGCCAGGTTGGGATGCTCGGATTGCTTGGAGCCATCAAACGCTATGATCCCGATGTGGGAAAATCGTTTGAAGCGTTTGCGATTCCGACCATTATCGGAGAAATCAAACGGTTTCTCCGTGATAAAACCTGGAGCGTCCACGTTCCGAGAAGGATCAAGGAGCTCGGGCCGAGAATTAAAATGGCGGTGGATCATTTAACGAATGAAACGCAAAGGTCCCCAAAAGTCGATGAGATTGCCGAGTTTCTTGACGTCACAGAAGAAGAAGTGCTGGAAACAATGGAGATGGGCAAAAGCTATCAGGCGCTTTCCGTCGACCACAGCATTGAAGCGGATGCAGACGGCAGCACGTTGACGATCCTCGACATCGTCGGCTCGCAGGAGGAAGGCTATGAAAAGGTGAACCAAAAGCTGATGCTTGAAAGCGTATTGCACGTACTGTCCGACCGCGAAAAGCAAATCATTGAGCTGACTTACATTCAAAACAAAAGCCAAAAAGAAACCGGTGACATGCTGGGCATATCGCAAATGCACGTCTCACGTCTGCAGCGCAAAGCTGTCAAAAAGCTGCGGGAAGCGTTGGCTGAAGATCCGTTTATGGAGCTTAAACCATGATTTGGACTGAGTCGAATGAACATATGCAAGCGCTTGTTTATCAGCTTCCTAAAGAAGGAAAAGCCGTCTGCGGAGACAGTTTTTATTTCCATGCGACTGACGAAACTATGGTGTGCGCGCTGGCCGACGGGCTTGGCAGCGGTGCGATGGCACAAGAATCCTCCGCGGTTATCAGCGAAGTTGTCGAAGAGCACGGTCATGAAGAAGTCGCAAGCTTGATGGAACGGTGCAATCAAGAGCTGAAACATAAGCGCGGCGCAACTGTGGCGATTTTAAAAGCCGATTTTCGAACAAGAACGATTGCTTACAGCTCTGTAGGCAATATCCGCTTTATCTTGTACGCTCCTTCGGACAAATATATCCACCCTCTCCCTGTGACGGGATACATGTCGGGAAAGCCGCAAACATACAAAACATTCACCTACACGTATGAAAAAGGGTCAAGATTCATCATTTATTCAGACGGATTGGAAGTACCCGCTCTCCGGTCTTATTTAAAACAGCACCACACACCTGGAGATATATCGAATCAGCTAGAATCATACACACTAATGGGAAAAGACGATCTCACCTATATCATCGGACAGCTTTTTTAAAGAAGCTGCCCTTTGATATAGGTGTTTTTCTGTTTGTTTTGGTACACTAAGAAGACAACATTCTTTTGGAGGCTACAATGGATACTTTAGCGTTAATCGTCAAACAAATCGCAAAAGAAACAGGGCTTGCGTCAAAGCATGTCGAGAGTGTCATTCAATTGTTAGAGGACGGAAACACCGTTCCCTTTATCGCGAGATACCGCAAAGAACAAACGGGCTCCATGGATGAAGTCCAAATTCAAACAATCTCCGAACGCTGGGGATACATCCAGCATTTAAATCAGCGGAAAGACGAAGTCATCCGGCTGATCGACGAACAGGGTAAGCTGACCGGACAGCTGAAGCTCGATATCGAAAAAGCGGACAAGCTCCAGGAAGTTGAAGACTTATACAGACCATTTAAACAAAAACGAAAAACGAAGGCGACGATCGCCAAAAGCAAAGGCCTTGAACCTTTGGCTGATTTCATCATCGCGCTCCCGCGCAACGAAGACGTAATAGCCGAAGCACGCAAGTACATAAATGAAGAAAAGGAAGTCATGAGCGCCGAAGAAGCGCTTGAAGGAGCAAAAAACATACTGGCTGAACGGATCTCAGACGAACCGGAATACAGAAAGTGGATCCGGCAGGAGACTTTTAAAAGAGGAACGCTGAAATCCGCGGTGAAAGACGCCGAAGCCGATGAGAAGAAAATCTATGAAATGTATTATGAATATGAAGAGCCGATTCAAAAAATCGTTCCTCATCGCGTGCTTGCGGTTAACCGCGGCGAAAAAGAGGAGATTTTGAGAGTGTCGGTCGAGCCGTCGGCAGACCGCATTCAAGCTTACTTGGAAAAACGAATTTTACAACACAAGCAAACAAGTGCTCAAGATGTGCTGAAAAGCGCAATCGAAGACGGCTATAAGCGCCTCATTCAGCCGTCCATCGAAAGAGAAATCAGAAAAGAATTGACGGAAAAGGCGGAAGATCAAGCGATTCACATTTTTGCCGAGAATCTGCGCAAGCTGCTGCTGCAGCCGCCGATGAAAGGAAAGCTCGTTCTCGGCGTCGATCCGGCATTCCGCACGGGCTGCAAGCTTGCAGTTGTCGATGAGACGGGAAAGATGCTCAAGATCGATGTCATATATCCGCACCCTCCCGTCAATAAAAAAAGCGCGGCCATTGAAAAAGTGAAACGCATCATCGAAGATTTTCAAATTGAGGTCATCGCCATCGGGAACGGAACGGCATCAAGAGAGACGGAACAATTTATCGCCGATCTTTTGAAGGACATCGACAGAAAGGTGTACTATCTGATTGTCAATGAAGCGGGAGCCAGCGTCTACTCGGCATCAGAGCTTGCGAGGGAAGAATTCCCGGATCTGCAGGTTGAAGAACGGAGCGCCGTGTCGATCGCACGCAGACTCCAGGACCCGCTCGCCGAACTTGTCAAAATCGATCCCAAATCGGTCGGTGTCGGCCAGTACCAGCACGATGTCAGCCAGAAAAAACTAAACGACTCGCTCCGCTTCGTGGTGGAAACCGTCGTCAACAAAGTCGGCGTCAACGTGAATACGGCGTCAGCCGCGCTCTTGCAATATGTAGCCGGACTATCGAAAACAGTCGCGGCCAACATCGTCAAAAAGCGGGATGAAATCGGAAAATTCACGAGCAGGAAAGAGCTGAAAGACATTCCACGCCTGGGCGCGAAAACGTATGAGCAATGCATCGGCTTTTTAAGGGTGCCTGACGGCGGTGAACCGCTCGACCGCACAGGCATCCACCCTGAGAGCTATAAGGAGACGAGAGAGCTTCTGAAAAAGCTCGGCCTATCAACAGCCGACATCGGTACAAGAGAGCTTCAGGACAAAATCAACGAACTGAATATTTCCGAAGCAGCAGAACAGCTTGGAATCGGGGAAATCACTCTGAAAGACATTTGCGCCCAGCTGACAAGGCCTGAGCGCGATCCGAGGGATGAAGTCCCTAAACCGCTCTTAAAAACCGATGTGCTTCAATTGGAGGACTTAAAAGAAGGGATGGAACTGCAGGGGACAGTGCGGAACGTCGTTGACTTCGGGGCATTTGTCGACATCGGCGTGAAACAGGACGGGCTCGTCCACATTTCCAAGCTCAGCCATTCCTTCGTCAAGCATCCGCTTGACGTGGTATCGGTCGGGGACATTGTTACCGTATGGGTGGAAGATGTCGATGCTGCAAAAGGAAGGGTATCCTTATCAATGGTGAGGGATCGATAGTCCAGCTTGCCGGAGCTTTGTTTCTCCGGCGGGCTGATCTTTTACACTCCGATTTTTAACAGAATGCGGTGGATGACGCCAGCCACATGAGCCGGCGTCTGAACCATCCCTTCATTGATCCATTCCTCCAAAACGCCGACTACTCCTGAGACGACAAATGATATTTCCATTTCATCGCATGTAACCTCGTTTTCCGATTGCTCTATCATGCTCAATTCTTCAAAAATTTTCCTCTGGAAAAAGTCTTTAAATTTATTGATGGTCAAAATGTTTCCTTTCGGTTTCGTCAATAAAGTGAAAATCGCAGCGTTTTGATAAATATATTCGGTCGTTTTTTCGATGAAGGTGAGCAAATTGTGCGGATCTTCGCTCGGAAAATAATCATCGTAAAATCTCCCCAGCTGATCAAACAATTCATTTTCTATTTGTTCATACAAGTCAAAAATATCTTTATAATGAAGATAAAAGGTTCCGCGTCCTAAATCCGCGCGCCTCGATAAATCAGAAACGGTGATTTTATTGATTTCTTTCTCATGGAGCAGTTTTAAAAAAGCCTCTTTTATCGCTCTTTTCGTCTTGATTGATCTTCTGTCCTCCATCGTTTTGCCCTCCGTTTATAGACAAATTTTCATGTGTTGTTCATTATTGAACAGCTCAATCACGATTGCCGATTGAACATTGCTTTTGCTTCAAATTATAATGAACATGTGTTTATTAATCAATAGCTGTTCATATTTTCGAGGAGGTTTTCAATGATTCAATATCGTCTGGCTTCAGCTGATCACTTGGACGAGGTGGCACAACTGTTTCATGAGTCTTTTGACAACTATCCGTTTATGGATTTGCTTGTAAGACCCGAAAAGAAAAACCCCGAATTCTTTTATGAACTGCATAAAGTCATCACTCAGGCATATATAAATAGGCGGGGGTGCTTTATCGGTGTTGTGAATGGTGAAATCGTCACCGCGGCCCTCTTAAAACATCGGGATGATCCAGACGTTGGAGTGATGGATTATATATCAGCCGGAGGAATAAAGTTATTTATAAAAGGGGGCCTTTCCGCGGTATGGAATATGGTGAATGTGGCGGAAGAGGCGAAAAGATCGTACAAGGGCATCAAACAGCAGAAATGGTATTTGGAGGCGCTGGGGGTCTCCTGCTTCCATCAGGGCAAAAGTTTCGGCAGCAAGATGATCAATGACTGCCTGGTCCCTTTCATCCGAAGAAACGGAGGCGGGATCCTCGCTTTAATCACCAACACGAATTTAAATCGATCGTTTTACAAAAAGAACGGATTCGATGAATTTAGTGCATTTCCCCTTAAGCGATTCGGCCGTGAAATAGGAAATTGGAGTTTCAAAAGAACAATTTACTAATGTATTAGAAAGCCGATATAAAAAGTACGACGGCTTTCATGTTGATCAGCAAAACATGAATGTTTTGTCTGACGGCAGCAACCAGCCGTCTTTTTTTAATGAAAAACCCGCACAGCTCATAGAGGAGGAATAAAACGTCAATGAGAACGATTATAAAGGCGAGATGGATCATTGCGGCGCTCTGGATTGCAATGGCCGCCGTCTTATTCATCACGGCGCCTGATATGGGGCAATTAACAAAGGAGAAGGGCCAGATAGCGGTCCCTGAAGGCTATCCGTCTTCTTACGCGAACAAGCTTCTCGAACAAATGTCAAAAGACGGGGATACGGACAAATCGGTTGTTATCGTATTTCAGGACAAACAGCTCCTGCCGAACCGGGAGGCGGCTTTAAAAAAAGCGATCACCATTTTAGAAAAGGATTCCTCCCTTCACGTCTCAGATATTACATCATACTTTGACGCGGAGGAGGATATTCAAAAGCAGCTGTTGTCAAAGGATCGAACGACGCTGCTTGTACCTGTCACATTTGATGCGAACAAAATCAGTGCGGCCGATTTTAAAGCAAAGGTAAATGAAAAGCTCAAACCTTTAAAGCTTGACTACGAGATGACCGGACAGCCGCTCATTGATGATGATGTTATAACAAGCTCACAGGAAGGCCTGAAGAAGACCGAATATATCACGGTCGGTTTTATTTTAATCGTATTGATTCTCGTCTTCCGTTCTGCGGTTGCGCCTTTTGTCCCGCTCTTGGCGGTCGCGCTTTCCTACCTTGTGAGCCAGTCCGTCGTCGCCTATCTTGTCGAATACGCTGATTTTCCGCTGTCCACGTTTACGCAAATCTTCATGGTGGCGATCATGTTCGGAATCGGGACAGATTACTGCATTCTTCTTTTAAGCCGTTTTAAGGAAGAGCTTGCCCACGGGAAAGACAAGATTGAAGCTATCCTGACAACGTATAAAACGGCGGGAAAAACCGTTCTGTTCAGCGGATTCGCCGTTTTGATCGGTTTTACTTGCATCGGCTTCGCCGAATTCCAGCTTTACAAATCTGCGGTCGCAGTAGCGGTTGGTGTCGCAGGCTTGATTTTGGCGCTTTTGACGATCGTGCCGTTTTTCATGGCTGTTTTGGGAAAAGTGCTGTTTTGGCCCATCAGAGGGAATATCGGGCATCCGCAGTCAAAACTATGGGAAACCGCCGGGCGTTTCGCATTCAGTAAGCCGCTGATCAGTCTGTTGATCGTAGCGGCCGTGGCCGTTCCGCCGATCTTAATGTATAAAGGAACGCTTTCCTACAACAACCTTGATGAAATCGGAGATCAATACGAATCCGTCAGTGCATTCAACACCATCTCCGACAAGTTCGGGCCTGGGGAATCTTTGCCGGTCACGGTCGTGCTTAAAACATCGGATGCGCTCGATACCAATGACGGGCTGATCGCGATTGAAAAAATCAGCCGCGCCATTGAACAGACAAATGGCGTCAGTAAAGTTCGCAGTGCGACCCGTCCGGTCGGAAAAGGACTGAGCGACCTGTATGTCAAAACACAGGCAAACGAACTGAATAAAGGGCTTGAGAGCGGCAATAAAGGTCTGAAAAAGATCAAAGACGGGCTTGCCGAGGCGAGCAAGTCGATCGCGGATCAGAAGCCGCAAATCGAAGCATCCGGAAAAGGAATCAATCAGCTGATCAAAGGAACCGAATCGATTAAAGCCGGCATCAGCGACGTTGAAGCCAATATGAGAAAGCTGAAGGACGGTACAGACCAAAGCAAAGAAGGCGTCGCCCGGGCGAAAAAAGAAATTCAAGCTGCGAAAAAACAGCTGACGGCGCAGGTCGATCAATTAAATGGACAAATCGAAAACTACAAAGAAATATCGAAAGTCTTGAAAGCAGCATTGTCACAAGCAGAAAGTGCCCAAGGCATAACGGCTGACGTGCAAAAGATGATCGAGCAGACAAATCAAAATTTCAAAAATCTTGAAAGCGAAATTCCCGAAGTGAAGGAGAATCCTTCTTATTTAGCGATCAAAGGCTCTTACACAGAGCTTGCATCGGCAATCAAGCAGGGATCACAGAAAGCGGCCGTTTACACGAAGCAGGCGGCAAACGCGAAAAAGCAGCTTGAAGCAGCAGATGCATTTATCGCAAAAACGCAGGAAGAGCAAAAAGTGTACACAAGCAAAATCGATGCTCTGATCAACGGCCTCGGCCAAATCGAAAAAGGACTTGAAGAGACATCGAAGGGGCAGGGACAGCTCGCCGATTCGCTGCCTAAGCTCGAATCAGGAGCGGGCGATGTCGCTGAAGGCCAAAAGCAGATGAAGGAAAAAGTCGGAGAATTCGCCGGCCAGCTCGATCAATTAACAAAAGGTTTGAATTCAAGCGTGGACGGCCTCGAAAAAATTTCAAGCGGTCTGATGGGGGCAGGCGACTACCTGGATCAGCTGAAAAACGCATCGGATCAAGAAATGTCCGGCTGGTTTGTCCCTAAAGAAGTCCTGAAAAACAAGCAGTTTCAGCAGGTGTTTAATTCCTATATGTCAGACGACCGCCATATCACGACGATTGATGTGATATTGGAAGGCAATCCGTACGGAAACGGAGCAATTGCTAATGTTAAAGATATTGAAGCGTCCGTAAAACGGGCTCTTCCCGATACGCATTTGAAAGATGCATCATTTGGCGTCGGCGGCGTTTCCAGCATCAATGCCGATCTGAAGCAGCTGTCAGACCAGGATTTCAGCAACACGGTGATCTATATGATGATCGGAATTTTCCTGATCCTCGTCCTGCTGTTCCGTTCTATTGTCATGCCGGTGTATTTGGTCGGATCGTTGATCTTGACGTACTTTGCGTCCATCGGTATAACCGAGTTTATTTTCACGGCGTTTTTCGGCTATCCCGGCCTCAACTGGGCGGTGCCTTTCTTTGGATTCGTGATTTTAATGGCGCTTGGTGTGGACTATTCGATCTTCCTGATGGAACGCTTTAACGAATACCGGGGAACGGATATTAAAACGGCTATGACGGAATCGATGAAAAATATGGGGTCCGTTATTATTTCAGCTGCTGTCATTTTGGCGGGAACCTTCGCGGCGATGCTGCCGTCCGGCGTTTTATCGCTTCTGCAAATCGCCACCCTAATACTGACGGGTCTCTTGCTGTATGCATTCGTCATGCTGCCGCTGTTCGTCCCTGTGATGGTTCGGATCTTCGGCTCAGCCAACTGGTTTCCGTTCAAAAGAAAAGAATAAACGGCTCGTCCATCCGCAGAAGAATCATTCGCCCATGCTCCCCGAAATCGGGCGGTCAGCTCCATTTGGGGAGTAACGGGCGCCATTGTGTGAGATGATAAAAGGACCGGTGAAGATGATGAGGAAACAGAAGAAATTCCGTTCGGGCTCCGATGAACACTGTCTATCAGCAGTGTTTTTTTCTGTAAAAATACCAGCACTGATTCAGCAATTTAATCTGGTAATGATCTTTTTCATAAAAAGCTCTCTGCATCTGGCTTTTGAGCCAATTCGGCATTGCTCATCCCTCCTCAGGCTCTTATCATAAGAGTATGGGTGTTGTGTATTAGTTTATGCCGCCCGGAATTTGTCCTGTTCAATGTTTTTAAAAATGAGGTGGACCGAAGCAATGGACGAACAACAACTGCAGCAGCTGACAGAACAGCTTTCGCTCACATATTTTAAAAAACCGTTCCGGCACCGCGCTTACTTCAACAGCCGCCTGAAAACGACCGGAGGCAGGTATTTGCTGAATTCCCACAATATCGAACTGAATAAAAAATACCTGACAGAGCACGGGCAAAATGAGCTTGAAGGCATCATCAAGCATGAATTGTGCCATTACCACCTCCATCTTGAAGGAAAAGGCTACAAGCACCGCGACAAAGATTTTAGAACGCTATTAAAGGAAGTCGATGCGCCGCGATTCTGCACGCCGCTCGCAGGAGAGAAAAAGCCGCAAAGAAAAGTACGCACATACAAGTGCGAAGCTTGCGGACAAACGTTTCTCCGAAAGCGGAAAATGGATACAAGCCGTTACGTTTGCGGCAAGTGCGGAGGGAAAATAAAAGAAATCATAAAAAAGGGTTGACTGATCAGGCTTGTCTATGATAAATTATAAAAGCCGTCGCAAGACGAGCCACAAAGACAAATTGTTCTTCTTGACACATTTTGTCGACATATTTATAATAAAATGAGTCTGATCATTCCACAGTAGCTCAGTGGTAGAGCTATCGGCTGTTAACCGATCGGTCGCAGGTTCGAATCCTGCCTGTGGAGCCAATGGAGAAGTACTCAAGTGGCTGAAGAGGCGCCCCTGCTAAGGGTGTAGGTCGCGTAAGCGGCGCGAGGGTTCAAATCCCTCCTTCTCCGCCATTAGGAAAATATGATGCTGACTTCATATGGCCCGTTGGTCAAGTGGTTAAGACACCGCCCTTTCACGGCGGTAACACGGGTTCGAATCCCGTACGGGTCATTTCTCATATGTTGGGCTATAGCCAAGCGGTAAGGCAACGGACTTTGACTCCGTCATGCGTTGGTTCGAATCCAGCTAGCCCAGCCATTATATTTGAGCCATTAGCTCAGTTGGTAGAGCATCTGACTTTTAATCAGAGGGTCGAAGGTTCGAGTCCTTCATGGCTCACCATTGTTTTTTCACGCGGGTGTGGCGGAATTGGCAGACGCGCTAGACTTAGGATCTAGTGTCTTTACGGCGTGGGGGTTCGAGTCCCTTCACCCGCACTTTAAAAACAACATATCATGCGGTCGTGGCGGAATGGCAGACGCGCTAGGTTGAGGGCCTAGTGGGTGAATAACCCGTGGAGGTTCAAGTCCTCTCGGCCGCATCATAGGAATACCAAGGGTTTAAGTGCCCTTGGTATTTTTTTGTTTCTTCAAGTTTTTTGATTCTTGTGACCAAATAGTGTCCAATTGGTTAAAAATAAGTCATTTAACTTGTGAGCTATTTGAAGAGGAAAAAGCTCCTTCGGATCGAAGGATTTGCACGGAGTTTGGAATCTGTTGTGCTTCTGTGAAACATAAAAAGCCCTCAACTCGAGGGCTTTAGTTCAATACTCTTTGTTTTCATAGTACTTATCATGCACTTCTTCATATTGTTTTTTTAAATTGTGTATAAGATTTTGATCATGTGAAATAATGTCAAGCACATCGGTACTAACATAGACGAGATAGCTGTCATTATAAAAAATCATGTATGGTGTGTTAATTCCTCTTGCTACACTTTTTATATATTGATACGCCTCATCAAATCTAATGTTTCTTACAGTTGCAAAAATAACGTTTGTACCAATTTCTTCATCATGAACGATTGTCTCTAACCAGTTGTGTATGGTCACATATTTCCCTATATTTGTTTTCTCCCGACACCTGCGATCATTAACTATATAACCAGATATAAAAGAAACGTCGAGTGTTTCAGGTTTATTCAGTGTCTCATTTAATATGTTCTTAAGTAATTTAAATTTTCCGTTTTCAAACAATTCTACCCCGAATCTAACTCTTAAATCAGGGAGAACTTGAAAAAATGGGGCTACACTATTTTTTGTGAAATCGATATGAAATTTCTTTGTTCTTTCCATAATGTTTAATCACCTATTCTTCTTAATTCAGCATCGTAAGTTCCTGATCTAGTCTTTTTACTTCCTAAATTTTTGACTGATGAGGCACCTTTCCAAACTCCGCCGTTATGTCCGTCTTTATCTCTAGTAATGTACTTAGGCCCTTTTCCCTTTACTCTTTTATAAACTTTGGCACCATGAGATACATATTTTGTTGCAGAATAGCCTAATTCCTTAGCGACTGCTTTTGCCACTGTTTCAGAACTTGCTATCATTCCTCTAATAACGCTAGGTCCCCATTTTTTTATTGCCTGCTTCAGCCCTTGCTTTGCAATAAAACCTATTAGAGCTCCAACAACTGGCCAAACTGATGCAGTCATTTGAGCAGTATTAACATTGTATTGTTCACCAGTGTCTTCATCGATAAAAATCGCTTTCAGATCAGTACCATCTGAACTTAATACAATAATAGAAAAATTTTTTTCTACATCGTTCCCATAGCTATCCTTCAATAACGCATTAACTGTTATTTCACCAGTTTCGTTATTATAATCTAATACACTTTTTAAATAAACTTCTTCATTATCTAATGTCGACTCATAAGTATCAATATTATCTTCCGTGAATTGTTTAGTAGTTACTTCATCTTCAGAAATATTCAGTTCTTCTTCTAAATCAATTTCTGTCGTTTCAATATTTTCGTCAGATTCATTAGATGTTATATAAATGGGATCATCTGATCTCTCGTTTAATTCACGTGCTAACACAAATCCTGTTGGTATATATGCTGTAAATAAAGCCAAAACAATAAGTGAAATAAAATATTTTTTCATTTAATCTCCTCCTATTTTATATCGAAGCAGGCCTTTTCCGTATGTTGACTCTTTTCCTAATTTTTCAGCTCTAAGTATGATCTCGTTCTTATTTTTAAGTCCATTTTGAATCAATAATGAGATCACTCCTGTCACATAGGCAGTTGCAAAGGAAGTTCCGCTTTGTCTTTCGATAGAGCCTTCTGCATTAATTACCGGTACGTCTACACCAGGAGCAACAAGATCAACCTTACCTTTGCCGGCATAAGCAAATATTTTTTTTCTTTTATCAATAGCCGAAATTGATAAAACGTTTTCATATTTTGCTGGATAGTCTGTGGACATCCCCAACGTGTTACCAGTTGAAGCAACGATAATGATTCCTTTTGAATGAGCTTCTTCGATAGCATCCTTCAAACGTGGGTCATCTTTTGAAAAGCCAAGACTCAAATTTATGATATCGACTCCCTGTTCAATACTCCATTGAATACCTTCAACAGTATCAGCGGGTTTACCATGCCCCCTTTCATCTAAAACCTGTACATCATAAAGTTCTACATTTCCGTTAATCCCAATTTTAGTATTTTTGATTTTTGTATTGGTGATTATGCTTGCGATCATTGTTCCATGCGGAAAAACCGGTTTAGTTACAGGTTTTTGCTCAATTGCATTATATCTTTTTTTAACAGCCTTTTTGATTTCAGGGGTATCTTGTTTAATTCCACTGTCTAAAACTGCAATTTTTACCGGATCAGATTTTTTAATTTGAATCTCCCTCTCAGAAAAGACCATACAAATCGCCCAATTATTCTCACAATCTGTTTCTGATAAAGTCAATTTACTAGATTCATTTCCATCACACCCAACTATACATAGAACACATAAACATAATGAAGCAATACCTTTCTTTATCACCAATTATCACTCCAACGTCAAAATACAACATTATTAATTGTATACGGTAAAATTGTAATTTTCAATAATTTATGGATAAATTATTTTTATTATCCAATTAAGGTAAATTAAGATGACATTTAACTCTATCAATTATATGATTTCGAAGAATTTAATTATTGATTTGTTGAAAATAAAAAGGCTAAGGGGATTGTATTTAAATCAAGACTGCTTTGATTTAATTGATGCTGCCTTTGATTTTTTGAAATCGAATGAAATATATGGAGACATTGACGGATTTGCTTTTGAAGTCGGTGTGGTGCTTTTAAAGAGGAGAGAGGTCGCTCGCTCCTCAAAGTATTATCAAAAAGTTGTAATGGCCAAAAAAATGAGAAATGATAAATGAAACTCAAATTGACAATCTGCTTATTAGTCATACTCATGAGGGTGGGGTTTTCTGTAATCATTAGTGATCTTGATACTCAATTAAAAAAAGAAGTGCGGGTTACTGATAGGGTAGCTACTTGAAAATAGAAGTGTTCGGTTAGGAATTGCACACGGTTTAGCATGAAAACATGTTTAAATGAGTTAAAAAATGTATAAAAAAAAGGAAAATATATTTCTTTTGGAGAATATATTCTTACTTAAAGGAGGTTTTTTAGTGCAAACTAAACACGTTTTTTTAGATACTTCAATATACATACAAAATAACTTTGATTTTGATGGAAAAACGTTTCAGTCATTAATCGATTTAGTTTCTGAAGAAAGAGTAATTCTTTATAATACTTCTATAACAGAAAATGAGGTGCTTTCAAATATAAAACGAAGGGTTGATGAAACAAGGGAACGAGTTAATTCTTTAAAAAAGGCTTACGTGTTGAGGGGTACTTCACCATTTCAATCAATATTTATTGAAAAAAACCCTGCAAATAAGGCTTTTGATGAAATAATAAAGAAGTATGAAAGTTTCAAAAATAATGCAGAGTTCAAAGATATCCCATTAAAAAATGCTAATATTGATAATGTTTTTTCTAGATATTTTAACGAGCTTCCGCCCTTTAGTTCGAAGAAAAAAGATGAAATTCCTGATGCATTTACCCTAAGTGCTATAATAAACAAATTTGAAGAAGAAGATGAAAATTGTTTTATTATTAGTACTGATTCCGATATGAAGAGGTTCTGTGAGGAACATGACAGGTTGATATACTTAAATTCAATTGACAAATTGTTGGACTTAATATCAAGTGAAGACGAGGAAAGGTATGAAAGAGCAGTAAACTTATTTGATTCCAAACGAAATGAAATTTTAGAGGAGATTAAGGAGAATCTTTTTTACCATTCGTTTGAGTTATTGGATACTGAAGGGGATGTTAATGAAGTTAGGTTAGGAGATGTTGAACTAATAGATGAACCTTTAATAACCGAAATTGAAGACTCTAGAATTAAATTTGTTTTGCAGATTTCATTTGATTTTATTGCATCTTGTAGTGTATTTGATGAAGACTCGTCACCTTATGACAGTGAAACAAAGGAATATTTTTGGAAAACATACGAAGATGAAGAGTACCATAGAACAGAAGACATAGAAGTGAAAATAGATTTATTAAATGTGAATTTTAATAAGTTGAATGAAGAAGATATAGATTTTGAAATTGAACAAATTAATAATGGTGAACCAATCTTTATTTATAATGATTATTGTTAATCGTTTTGAACAAGATCTGGTAAAATTCGGGATTTCACCAGGTTAATGGTGCAGTCGGGTGATGATATTCACCAGAGAAGCTTTCTCCATTTTTACTCCATAATTAATAAAAAGCAATGAAATTTTGTGTAATTGGTGTAAAGAGATACAATGAAAATAAGCTTTCATAAATGGTGATAAGCTTTCACTTTATTGAGGGCCACCCCGTGGAGGTTCAAGTCCTCTCAGCCGCATTATAGGAATACCAAGAGTTTAAGCGCCCTTGGTATTTTTGTTTCTACAATGAAAATGTGTTTTTGTGTCCAAAAGTTTCCACTAATTTAAAGTAAGTCATCTAATTTATCAGCTATTTCCTTTTGTTTGTTGCGAAAAAAGTGTCCGTAACTTCACAATCCCTAATGTATATCTCCTTCATACGAAACGATTCGAATGGGCATTAATTCCAGATATTACTCCATCAGATTTAGAATCAAGAATTGTGATTCTGCGAAAAGAGGATAAGGCTATAGTTTTACAAGAACACTTATAATGTGATTTTTTAGGTCTTTGTAATTAAATTACATTTATTTATGATATTCACTCATGAATTCATGGTATTATATTGAAGGGAACGATCAAAAGCTTTGGCATTAGTAATTATTAATGTTTTTAATCTATACGAGTGCCACCTCATGTCAAAGTCAGAATAATTTTTATAGGAGATAACATATGTTTAAGTTTAAAAAGAATTTTTTAGTTGGATTAACGGCAGCTTTAATGAGTATTAGCTTGTTTTCGGCAACCGCCTCTGCAGCTAGTACAGACTACTGGCAAAATTGGACCGATGGGGGCGGAACAGTAAACGCGGTCAATGGGTCTGGCGGGAATTACAGTGTTAATTGGTCTAATACCGGAAATTTCGTTGTTGGTAAAGGTTGGACTAAAGGTTCGCCATCTAGAACAATAAATTATAATGCCGGAGTTTGGGCGCCGAATGGCAATGGATATTTGGCTTTATATGGTTGGACGAGATCACCGCTCATAGAATATTATGTAGTGGATTCATGGGGTACTTATAGACCTACTGGAACGTATAAGGGTACTGTATACAGTGATGGGGGTACATATGACATATATACAACTAAACGTTATAACGCACCTTCCATTGAGGGCCAACATTCTACTTTTACGCAATATTGGAGTGTTCGCCGGTCTAAGAGACCAACTGGAAACAACGCTAAAATCACTTTCAGCAATCATGTTAAAGCATGGAAGAGTCATGGAATGAATCTGGGTAGTATTTGGTCTTACCAAGTCTTAGCGACAGAGGGATATCAAAGTAGTGGAAGTTCTAACGTAACAGTGTGGTAAAAGATCATCTTTAATCAGGGGTAGCGGCTGTTGATCGTTCCTTGAGACATTTTATAATCATTGTTAATGTGAGTGACTAAGAAGCGACGGTCTTTTAGTTGGGATTCCAATGTATTCCTCGGAGTGGGGAAAACGATTGTTTAGGCCTTAATAGGAAAACACTGGATTAAAGGGAAAGCAAGGTTATAGAATTTGAACCAGTATAAATTTTAAAGCAGGCATATGCCTGCTTTATTTTAATGCGCTATTAATGATTTTTGCATGTATTCCATCTGATTTGTACCCTGCAAGTATTCCTCAGTTGCTTCATTCGTAAAGTGAGGAATTCCTTTTATTTCGGCTAATTTTTCTGTAAAATTTTCAACCGAAGAGCAAATTGATAAATACAAAGAACGAGCAAGAAGTACAGAATACGATCATTGGAAGGATTGAATTATATTTAGACTTTTCTGTTGTGAAGGCACGAGCTTTTACAACAAATATAAAAGGGTTCAATCGAGGATTCCGTCAAATAAAAATAACTCCAGGATAGCGGTCGAGGGTTCGAATTAACGAAAAAAAAAGACAATAGTGAAATCTCTTTTTTGTCATCAATCTCATGGATAGACCATGTTAAAAAAGCAAAAAATCTTAATAACCACTTTGGTAAACTTCGGAATTCGTTTGAAAAGCTTACTCCATAATTCTTAAAAAACAATGAAGTTTTATGTAATTGGTGTAAAGAGATACAATGAAAACAAGCTTTCATAAATCGTGATAAGCTTCCACTTTATCGAGGGCATAGTGCAACCCCGTGAGGGTCAAGTCCTCTCGGCCGCATACCAATAATACCGAGGGTTTAATTACCTTTAGTATTATTTTTTTGCAGAAAATACGGCAATAAATGTACCGTGTGGTGGAATCTGCAAGTATATTTGGCACTAAAAAAGTGCTGACCTCTGCACAAAACCGTTGTGCGAGTCTGCACTTTTATTCTGCAAGATACACTGCCGGTTATCATCGATTAGTTGTTTAATCCGTTCTTAGGTGTACTGATATTTGGTTTTTAGAAGCTTTTTTTAAGTGGCTAAAACCAACAAATTTTTTGCTTTCTTCATCCCACAGGCGGAACTTTAATGATTTAAGACTTGTTGCCAGTGTAATGGTCGGAACGTTTTGCAATGGTTTAATGTTGTTATGCACTTCTTCAAGCTTATAGTTTGGGACTCTCGGGCTTAAATGATGAACATGATGGAAACCGATATTGCCTGTTAGCCATTGCATGACTTTTGGAAGCTTATAAAAAGAGCTTCCTTCAACTGCTGCTTTTACATATTCCCAATGCTCATCTTCTTCAAAATAAGAATCCTCAAACGTATGCTGAATATAAAACATCCAAATTCCGAGAGATCCCGATATCATAAAAATTGGCGCCTGAACCAGCAGGAAGTTTTGCCAGCCAATAGCCCAGCATAAAAGTGCTGTCAAAGCGACGATTCCCACGTTCGTTACATACGTATTCATCCGTTCTTTGAGTTTTGCCCCTTTACGATTAAAACGATTGGTAATCCCGAAGACGTAAATCGGCCCAATCACAAACATAACAAACGGATTTCTGTACAAACGGTACATTATTTTTGTCTTAGTTGAGGCTTCCTTATATTCTTCAACGGTCAGTACCCAAATATCGCCTGTACCGCGTTTGTCCAAGTTGCTGCTTGTCGCATGGTGGACAGAATGGTCGCGTCTCCAGTGATCAAAAGAATGCAAAGTCAGAATTCCTGTAATTGTTCCAAGGATTCGATTCGCCATTTTGTTTTTAAAAAAGGAGTAGTGGCAGCAATCATGAAAGATGATGAAGGTTCTCACTAAAAAACCTGCCGCAACGATAGAAATAGCTAATGTAAGGAAATAAGAAATCGACAAGCTCTTATATGCCAAACACCATAACAGGAAAAATGGTGCCAATGTGTTAATGATTTGAGAAATACTTTTTTGTAAATCGGAGTTTTCATAAGGTGTAACCAGTTTTCTCAAAGTCTTTAGGTTTTGGTCATTCATTTTTTTAAGTTTCCCCTTCCCTGATGAGTTTCTAAGTGTACGTTTTATTGCCTTTGAAGTCCCAGTGTCATACATCATATAAGTATCGTTCTTAGCCCACTTTATTGGAAACTCGAAACTGATTTGCAGAGTTGGCCGGGATACAAAAGGCGTATGAAAATTATACCCGGCTCTTTATCGGGCAAAACTCTCTCCCTGTTTCCCTATGGGAATTGTTCTTTTTAGACCGTGAACATTGATTGTTTGAGGAACAGACATCATGAACAAGAAACAGCAGAGCTTTTTAAAGAAAATCAATTTTAGCAAAGAAAAAGGTTTGAAGACACTCGCGATTCATTTTCACGGGGTTTTCAAACCTATTAGACCTCTTAGACATGTTATATATTTGATGCAGAAGAATTGACGCCTACCGCTTCTGCACTGCTATCCACACGTTTAAGAAAAAATGCCATGAATAAAACGATAATATGATTTGCAATTATTTCCGTTTCCTGTTATGATAAAGAAGAATTATTTTTGTTCGGTGTAAAGGATAGTATGAATATTGACTTTTCGTCTTGATGATACTTTGGGCAAGGATAGTAATACAATGTGCGGTAACGCACTAGGAGGCAACAAAAATGGAACAAGGTACAGTTAAATGGTTTAATGCAGAAAAAGGTTTTGGATTTATCGAACGTGAAAATGGAGACGATGTATTCGTACACTTTTCTGCAATCCAAAGTGACGGATTCAAATCATTAGACGAAGGTCAAAAAGTAACATTTGACGTTGAGCAAGGTCCTCGCGGAGCTCAAGCTGCTAACGTTCAAAAAACTGCTTAATCTTCAATCGTTTATACAAACAGGCTCTATATATAGGGCCTGTTTTTTTATGTTCTCTGTATAATGCTTAATAAAAAACCCTACTCAACGTTCGAGTAGGGAGGTGGTAAAAGGTAATAGAAAAAGATTTAACGCTTCAAAGGTTGTTTACAGTATAACATAATCGATTGACAAAATGCGGAATTTATATAAATTTTTTATTTTTCTTTTCAATTACAACTACTACTTTTTCTTTCTTTTGGTTACATCTCCTTCATGCAAAGTTCAACAGTATTTTTCCATTCAAACCCGGTTGTTCATAATGCTTCAACGCATCATAGAAGTCTTCAAAATCATATACTTTTTCTGGAGCATTGATGACCATTCTTCCGCTCTCAACGAGCTTAATCACCTGCGAGAAGCGATTGCGGTATTCAGAAACGGAATGTCTCTCGTTCCAAAGTCTTAAGGCGAATAATTGTGGTGACACATGGTATACATTGTGTAACTTTCGCCAATCGTTTGGTATACCTGACAACAGACCATAACTGACAAACGTTCCTTCAGGTTTTAACGTCCTCGCCAGCAGTTCGCCGCTTTCTCCTCCAATAGAGTCAATTGCATGGTCAACCCCGATGTCGCAAGCATCAGAAATCTGTTCATATATAGAACCGTTGGAAGCGTCGATGACTCTCCATGCCCCAAGTTTTTGAAGTTTTTCTATCTTGCGGCTGTTTCTTGTAATGACAATTAAACGGAATCCTAGTATAGTAGAAATTTGCGCAAACAAACCTGCAATAGATGTACCTCCGCCATTCATTAACACAATTTCATTCGGCTGAACACGCAATGATTCCGTACAAATTAGCCAGGCTGTTAATGGATTAATATACAGTTGACTGGCGTCGTGATCACTTATTGATGGAGGCAGCTCTATTGCATAATCAGCTTTGGTGGTTACATATTGTTGCCAAGTTCCCTCTCCTCTTACAGGGAGGACCCTTTTTCCAATCAATGATGGTGATACATCTTTGCCCTGATCTATGACAATTCCCACACCATCATATCCTGCAACAGCCGGCAGCTTAATTCTATGAGAATAGGCCCCTCTAATTGGAAGCAAATCTGATGGATTAATTGGACTGGCAATCATTTTAACAAGAATTTCATTTGGCTGAAGGGGAAGCTTTTCTCCGGTATATAGCTGTAATTTTTGAAGCGGATCACCAAATTCCTTATATATTAATGAAACATTATTCATGATTTGTTATTGGCTCCTTAGTTTAATACTTCTATAAATAAACTTGCACTCTTTTGAGATTATGTCAATATTGTCTTTGTTTTTAGCTCCTAGTGTAAGTGCAGCTTCTACTACAGCGCAGACACAACAAAGAAATATCACCCAGACTGTTAGCTATCCATCTGTAGGACAACTGTCTCAAAAAGAAATTCATATTATGGCGCTCATGATAATCCTAAACATCAATTATGCCAAAAAGGCGAAAAACGGTTTTTATAAAGTAGCAAACTACATTGAAAAAGTTCAACATTCAAGAAAAATGAATTGCTGCATTTATAAAAGCCGGACTTCCACCTGATGTTGTCGATTTAGTACCTATTACTTAAAGTCGCAGTCTAACTTGTCCGTAATTTCTTATAATTGTTTTATAAACAGCACAACCATATAATAGAACGAAAAAAGGATGGCGTATCATGCCGATCAATTCTTTTGAAAACTATCCGATGAGCTGGAAGCCATCGATTGATAAAACTGAAAAGCCCATTTATAAAGCACTTGCAAGGCAATTGGAGCAGGATATAGTAAACGGAGTTTTATTGCCTGGAACAAAACTTCCTCCTCAGCGGGAACTGGCTGATTATTTGGATTTAAATTTGAGTACCATTTCAAAGGCGTTTAAAATGTGTGAGTTAAAGGGCCTGTTAAGTGCAACTGTTGGGAGCGGCACATTTGTATCGTATGATGCGTTATCGAATGCGTATTTACTTGAGGATACAAAGCCAAAGCTCATTGAAATGGGCGCAACACTGCCGGATCATGCTTCTTACGAGCCGCTCATGCTCCATTTGAGCAGCATGCTGCAAGAGACAGATTATGAAAAATGGTTTGGTTATGGCCGGGCGGGCGAAAGCCTTTGGCAAAAGGATGCAGCTGTAAAGCTAATTCGAAGAGGCGGTTTTGAAACAACCGTTGAGCACATTTTATTTGCAAATGGGGGACAAAATGCGATCGCTGCCGCATTGGCGGGTCTTTGTAAGCCTGGAGACCGCATTGGTGTTGATCATCATACATATCCCGGATTAAAAACTGTTGCATCAATGCTAAGTGTGCAAATTGTACCGATAAAATCCGAGAACGGTGAAATGAAGCCGGAGTCACTTGAATATGCTTATAAAAATGAAAACATTACAGGCATTTATTTGATCCCGGATTACCATAACCCGACAGCTTCCTTTATGTCTGTAGAGAATCGAAAGGTCATTGCAGAAATTGCAAAAAAGTATAATTTGTTTATTATTGAAGATGCATCGTACCATCTTCTTGGCAAAAATCCACTTCCAGCCCTTGCATCATTCGCGCCGGAACAGGTGATCCATATCGCAAGTTTATCTAAATCATTGGCACCGGGGCTGCGACTGGCGTATGTTGCAGTGCCGTATCAATTTAAGGAGCCGGTTTCGAGGGCGCTTTATAATTTAAATATAACGGTTTCCCCGCTATTAGCAGAACTTGCTGCGCGCACGATTGTATCAAATCAATTTGAAGTCTTAATTGAGGGGCATCGTGAACAAACGATTTGCAGAAACCAAATCGCAAATCGATATTTTGCTGACTATACGTGTTTAGGTGGTGAAACAGGCATCTTTCGGTGGTTGTTGTTACCGGGTGGGATTACAGGTGCTGAATTTGAAAAATTAGCTGCTGAACATGGAGTGCAAGTGTATGCGGCTGAACGCTTCGTAGTTGGGAATAGTTGTCCGGAAAGGGCGGTAAGGGTTTCTGTATGTGCACCAGAAACGCTCGAAGAGCTTGAAAAAGGATTAATAATCCTTAGGCGCTTGCTAAACGATCTTGCCTAATTATTGTCCGCCATACAATTTCAATATTGTATGGTTTTTTTGCGCGTGTTATGATGATTCAAATCTAGTTGGAGGTTGATCAAGGAAGGCAGGTTAGATCATGCTGCACAAAGAAAGTGTAAAATCGTTAGACGTTCAATCAGCTTCATTAAAAAGCTACATTGATTCCCCAGAAAAACAAAAAACGTTATACAAGCGTACATTATTTGTTGTAAGTGTTTCACAAATTTTTGGCGGTGCAGGGCTGGCGGCAGGAATTACTGTCGGTGCCCTTATTGCTCAGCAAATGCTCGGAACGGATGCTTACGCAGGGGTCCCGACAGCTTTATTTACTTTAGCAGCGGGGGCAGCCTTATTTGTAGGCAGACTTTCTCAACGCTATGGTCGTCGTGCAGGCCTTTCAGCCGGTTTTGTGATTGGCGGTCTTGGAGCAATAGGAGTTATCATTGCAGCAATCATAAATAGTATTTTCTTGTTATTTGCTTCATTGCTTATTTACGGTGCTGGAACAGCGACAAATTTACAAGCTCGTTATGCGGGTACGGACTTGGCAAATCGTAAGCAGCGGGCGACTGCTGTCAGTGTGACGATGGTTATGACAACATTTGGCGCGGTTGCGGGTCCGAATTTAGTGAATGTGATGGGGGATTTCGCCCATTCTATCGGTGTTCCGTCATTAGCGGGCCCTTTCATTTTAGCCGCGGCGGCATATATCTTAGCAGGTGTTGTCCTATTCATCATGCTTCGTCCAGATCCATTAGTTATCGCAAGAACAATCGAATCGAGCAAGCAAGAGCCAAGTGATAAAGGACATTTGACAACAACTGAACACACAGAAAACAAAAGAGGCGTAATCGTTGGTGCGGCAGTTATGGTTCTTACCCAAATTGTAATGGTCGCTATTATGACAATGACACCGGTTCATATGAGACATCATGGACATGACTTGGGTGCTGTCGGTCTTGTTATTGGCTTTCATATAGGTGCCATGTATCTCCCTTCACTTGTTACAGGGGTTCTTGTTGATAAGTTGGGACGTACTGCAATGGCAATTGCATCTGGAACTACGCTGCTTCTGGCAGGCTTAATAGCAGCATTTGCACCGGGAGATTCTATGGTTCTTATCGTAATTGCTCTTTCTTTGCTGGGATTAGGGTGGAATTTTGGTTTGATAAGCGGGACTGCACTGATAGTTGATTCAACTGAAACGGCCACACGGGCGAAAACACAAGGTACGGTGGATGTTCTGATTGCGTTGTCAGGAGCTGCCGGCGGAGCATTGTCCGGAATGGTTGTGGCAGGCTCAAGTTATCTAACATTATCACTTACTGGAGGAATTTTATCCTTATTACTCATTCCTGTGGTGGCATGGTCTCGTGAAGGTAAAAGATAAGCCGGATGCATTCAATTCGGGAGTCCAAGACAAATGGCTGACATGTGGTATGGCATGTACAGCATTAGAGATCGAGTTGAATAACGGAAGATCAACATTGGGTGTTTATTTCCGTTTGCACCCAACGTGTACATGAAATGATGCAAATGAGCATAATGCACAGCAATGCCTGAAATGGAAATATGGCTACGCTTTACAGAGGGAAACCTCGTGAAGATTTAAATCCCCTCGGCTGCATCATAGGAATACCAAGGGTTTTGATGACCATATTAGTTTTTGTTAAATCAACAAAAATATGTTTTTGTGTCTAAAGGTGTCCATTAACTTAAAGTAAACATCTAATTTGTAAGTATTTTTTATTAATTCCCAAGTGTTCCTTTATGGTTGTGATTTTCTCTTTGAATTGTTAATAAAAGCACGTAAATAATCATATAGTATTTGTTTTGTTTAAAGCGGTACTCGTTGAACATTTAAATTTTTTGACTTGAAATTTCTTTGACGAAGGGGTGTTCTTTATAGTAATAGCTTTTAGTGCAGGCAGGTCGTTTGAAATTTTATACAAAACGCCAGAAATAAAAATGAAAGGAAAATCTTAAAGCAGGCAATATGCCTGCTTTAATTCAATCTGTTACATAATCTTTATAGACAATGTATTCTTTGCCGATTTTTTTCTTTCGATTACTATCTTTGTACCACTGTACATAGTCCTTTTCATACCATATACCTTTAACTTTTTTCATATATATAATTTTTGTGTAGTAAGCCATAGTAGGTGAAACACCAGCAAAATAGGAAACTAAGCCACTGCCAGCAGCTATAGCAGTTCCGGTAATAGAAGCCAAAACAGCTGCTACAGCTCCTGTATAAATTTGAGCTATTTTAGTACTCCCGTATTGGGTATGGCTATATTTCCATCCCCCTTTACCGACGCCTACACCGCTTCCCTCGGGAATCTTTGTAATACTAAATGAACCGCTGGTTGAAGTTTGATAATTATTTTGAACAATAGATTGAGTTATTACTTTTGAGCCTTGTAATCCTTCAGAATTTTTTGAGGTAATTTTAATATCTCCAGTCGTTTTGTTATAAACAGCTGTATAAGTTTCTCCTGTTTCATCAGTTACTGTTGCTGTGCGTGTAGCAACAGTATCAATAATAAATGTTCCTTTGGTGTGCATTTCTTCCTGAATTTGCTCCTTTGCATTGGCAAAAGATATAGGAAATGCTAGAGTTAATGATGAAGCTACAAGTAGAGATTTTGCTAAAACTTTCAAAATAAGATCCTCCATTCATTTAGAAATATTATACAATGCAAGTATATCATAAATTTCTATAAAAAGGAGAATTAATACTAATTATGCCATTGGAAAATTTGTTGAGTCCTCTATTGTTGTTGTTGTTATGTATAATATGCTTAATAAAATCTTTTACGTACCGTAAAGAGAATAAAAATAAGGTTATGATTTTTTTTGCTGTACTTGGAGTAGCCAGTCTAATCACATTTATTTATAAAATAGTTTCTTTATAATTTGATATCATTTATATAGTAAATAAATTGAAAAATTTTCTGATTTTAAAATAAAAATAATCCATTTTCAGATAAAGGTGAGGTGTCAAAGAAAACTATGATATTGGGAGGCTAAAGCAGGCATATTCCTGCTTTTTTTAATATTAATCTTACAGTGACATAATGAATGTGATCAATCGGGATAGTTAATATAGCAGTCAGTAGTGTGAAAGAGACTATTCCCTACAAAATTTTATTCCTCATTTAAAATAACTCCCTAATTTGAATATTATTAAAGATTAGAAGGAATGCCAGTAGTTAAGAAGTGAACGCTTTTAACTTTATAGTGGCGAACCGGAATGTGTTATTAAGCGCCCCAATACTTTTCCAGCAAACGGCATAAAAAAATGAAGAACAAGCCCTCCTAAACAAACGGTTAATAAAGTTCCGATGCCAATCGGTCCTTTTAAGATGACGGCCGCTGTCAAGAAGACGAGGTAAATGATGGTTCTCGAAACAAATATGTTGGTTCTCGTTAATTCTTTTATGATGAATGTGAATCGGTCAATTGGCATCGGAGCAAAATTTGTGTATAAGTATGTCGCGGTTCCTAAACCTGTAACAACCAAGCCGATTCCAAAACAAATCACTTTGCTCCACCATTGTTCTGGTGTGATAAAAAAGTGCAGGAAAAAAAGCCACATATCAATGCCGATCCCCGTTATAAACGCCGTTAGCATCCCTGAAACTTCCGGTCTTTGGCTTTTTAAAAAAGAATTGCAGCCTATGAATAGCAAAGCAATGATGACTTCCCAACTTCCCACAGTAAGCCCCACATGTATGGACAGTCCCACCAAAAGTGCGTCAAAAGGCGAAGCGCCAAGATCTGATTGAATCGTAAAAGCAATCCCAAGGGTTAAGATTAAAATTCCTAATACATAAAAAACATATTTCACTTAACTCGCCCTCTTTATTTTTATTGCAAATACAACAAAATTTCGGTATATTTAATGTACGCCATTTATGTTGTATTTGCAACAAAAACATGTTCGAAAGGAGTTTATGATGAAGGATATTCTTCGTGAAATTGGGATGATTGCCCGGGCTTTGGATTCTATAAGCAATATCGAATTTAAAGAACATGACCTGACAAAAGGGCAATATTTGTACCTTGTCCGAATATGCGAAAACCCGGGAATCATTCAGGAGAAGTTAGCTGAAATGATTAAAGTGGACCGGACCACCGCAGCCCGCGCTATAAAAAAACTTGAAATGAAAGGCTTTATTGAACGGAGAGATGATGAATATAACAAAAAAATAAAAAAACTCTTTCCGAAGGAAAAGGGGAATGAGGTATTTCCTTTTATAAAAAGAGAAAATGATCATTCGAATTGTGTGGCATTAGAGGGGTTTTCCGAGGGGGAAGCGGAGACCATCTTCAATCTTCTTCAAAGAGTAAGAAAAAATGTAGAAAAAGACTGGGAGTTTGTGAAAAAGGGGAACAAGAGAAATTATTGACGGCATAAAGGAGCGGCAGATTGAAATGACAGTAAATATAAAAAGGTGCACCCTTGAAGACTTACAAAAGCTTCAAGAAATTGGTTGTGAAACTTTTAATGAGACATTTAAGCATCAGAACTCGCCGGAAAATATGAAGGCCTATTTGGAAAAGGCGTTTCACTTAACACAATTAGAAAAAGAACTATCCAACAAAGCTTCGCAATTCTTTTTTGTCTATTGTAACAATGAAATCGCTGGATATTTAAAGGTCAATACTGATGAGGCCCAAACTGAAAAAATGGGTGATGAATCACTTGAAATTGAGAGAATTTATATCAAGAACGAGTTTCAAAAACATGGGCTTGGCAAATATCTGTTCAATAAAGCTATGGAAATTGCGAAGGAACTGAATAAAAAGAAAATCTGGCTGGGCGTATGGGAAAAAAACGAAAACGCAATTGTTTTTTATAAGAAAATGGGGTTTGTTCAAACCGGTGCTCACTCTTTTTATATGGGATATGAAGAACAAACGGACTTGATCATGACCAAAACACTCCTATAACTTTTTTGAAAGGAGGATGACGATGTATATTCCAAAATATTTTAAAGTCGAAAATGTTGATGAAATTTTGGATTTTGTCCAAAAAAACTCTTTTGGCACGATTGTTACGACAGAACAAGGGAAGCCAATCGCTACTCATTTGCCTTTGGGATTCAATAAAAAAGGTGATGATTACTATATCACCGGCCATGTCTCTTTTGGAAATCCGCAGTGGAGAACTTTTGAAACCTGTCAAGATGTGCTTGTTATGTTTCAGGGGCCGCACGCATACATTTCTTCTTCCTGGTATGGGCATGAGGATGTTCCAACATGGAATTATCAAGCCGTCCATATATACGGTCAAGCAAGCATTCTAGAGAGAGATGAATTAATAGAAGAATTAACAATTATGATGGGAAAATACGAAAAACACCGAGAAAATCCAATTTTATGGGATAACCTTTCTCCTCAACTTTTAGAAAGACAACTGAAAGCGATTGTCGGGTTTAAGATTAAGGTGGAAGACATTCAGGCTGCATATAAATTAAGTCAAAACCGAAATGATACAGACTACATGAACATCATTGATCAATTGCAAAATGAAGGAGATCCCCATGCGGAGCAATTGGCGGCAGTGATGAAAAAGAGGCTGGAAAATTAAATATAAATCCACCTTCAACCCCATGCAGGAGTTAAAGGTCGGAATCAGAGCCGTCATTTATGCAGCATCTTAAAGATCGAGCGGGAAATAAAAAGGCAGGCCGAATGGTTAGGCCGAATCATCTTTGTCGAAGACTTAATGGGGTCGCAGCCCGCGAAAGTTCAAGTCTCTCGGCCGCATCATAGGAATACCAAGGGTTATGACCCCTTGGTATTTATTTATGGAGGGTTACCGACTCCATTAATTTGTTGTTGTCCCGTTTATGAAATTATTGATTTAAAATAGGGATTTCACTAAGCAATTTCTTCAAATGAATAGAGTCCCACGGCAAATGTTCGGTTATACCTAATCCAACTACATCCGTTTCGGAAGAGAGTTCTTTCAGAAGATGAAGCAGGTGCGGCATTTGCATTGTTCCCTCAGGAGAAAAAGTTACAGGTGCTTCAGGATTGGCGAATAATAAAGAACGAAATGCCTTCGGATCAAGCACGTCTAAATCAAGGTGTATGGCCAGATACTTGATGTTGCTTTCTTTTATCCATTCTTTTATAGATTCGGTACTGGTCATTAACTTTTTAGTTCCGGCTGTTCTAATCCCAAGTCTTTTAATCACATCAGTGTCTGGTTCTGTGAAAGCTATACCTTGTCTTTGAAGTTCTTTTGATATCACTTTTGTTTCTTCTTCTGTGGGAGCTGCTAATCCAGCAATAAAGACATTTTCAGGTTTAAGGGGAATGTTCACATGTTTTGCGAACTCTTCATCTCCTTCTCCCAAAAGATTTCCGAGCGGTAATGTATGACCGTTATCATATCCGGCATATCTAACTAAATCGCTGTGAGCATCAATCCAAATTAAACCTAAGTCCCCGCCGTATCTTTCGTTTAAATAAGCAAATGGTGCTTGTTCGACTAAGCAGTCACCGCCAAACATGACAATGCGATCCGGCTTATGGGCATGAATGATATGCTGAGCAGCCTCCAATTGTTCCAGCAGTTGTTTTCTCCCGTTTATTCCGTTTTCGTTTTCAAGCGGAGTTCCATCATAAGTTTGAACCGGAACATGAATAAGGGGCTGATCATTTTCAGGAGCCAGCCAAGCAAGCAGTTCCGCTCCAAAAGAGTAGTTGGGATTGTTTCCCCCTTGCCATTGCGGCATCAACAGACGTATCGTTTTTTTAGCCATGTTATCGTCTCCTTTACTTCAAATTACGGTTAGTATAAAATGAACGCAAACAAAAAAACAGTACGCACTTTATTGATAGGTACTATCCGAAAGGGAAGTGTTAATATGAGTATGGCTGAATATAAAGGCAAAGTTAAAAATATTCAAGATACACCTTTTGGCTACACATTGTCCGTGATCGGCGGCAAATGGAAAATGGTTATTATTTACCTCCTCGCGGAAAATCAACCGGTTCGCTTTAATGAGCTGAAAAGACAAATAGGGGCTATTACTTATAAAACATTGAGTTCACAACTTAAAGAATTGGAAGCGGATGGTCTGGTGAAGCGGAAAGAGTACCCTCAAGTTCCCCCAAAGGTCGAGTACAGTCTCACTGGTAAAGCGGAATCACTATTGCCGGTTTTAGAGGGGTTATGTGAATGGGGGGTGAAAAACCAATAAAGTTAAGGATTCATTCATCTTGGAGAGAGAAGAATCAAATGCTTCGTTCTATTGCCGACAATCCTTTTGCCTGGCCGGGAATGTCCATAAACATTAGGGCCTTTATTTGTTATTCACCAGTTGCGAAACGGGGTGCTTGCAAAATAGATCCAACCACTGGCACATGAATGTTCCAAGTCTAAAAGGGTTACCTTAATCCAATGTAATGATCGGTATTTGCAGCAGCCGCTCAAAAAACGTGATTGAACTTTTGAACCTAGAAAAACTGTTATGGTATATTTAAATATAACGTAAAATTTGAAATGAGGAATGGCATGAATAAAATCGAAAAACATAAGAAATTTAAAGCGAAAATGATTTTCAAAGTTATAATGGTCATGATCGGAGGAATCATAGCGGCCTATGGATTGGAAACAGTGCTGATTCCTAACAATGTATCTGATGGCGGAGTGACAGGACTCAGCATTGTTGGTTCACAACTATTTGACTTGCCGCTTGGTATACTTATCGCAGCTTTAAACATCCCGTTTGTCTGGCTGGGATATAAGCAAATCGGGAAAAGCTTTGCGTTATTATCGATTATCGGAATCGCATCACTTGCAGCAGGTACAAGTTTTATGCACCACACTCCGGCTATAATCGAAGGGGACACCTTGTTAGTCACTGTTGTGGGAGGGATCATCCTTGGTTTTGGAATGGGGCTGGCGCTGCGTAATGGCGGAGCATTGGACGGAATTGATATGCTTGCTGTGCTGTTATCGCGCAAATTGCCATTTGGAACGAGCGATCTCATTCTATTCTTTAACCTTTTTGTGTTTATTTTTGTTTCCGCTGTATTTGGCTTGCAAGGGGCATTGCTATCAGTCATCGCCTACTATATTGCGTCCAAAGTCATTCATGTTGTCGAGGAAGGATTAAGCGGTTCTAAAACCTTTCAAATTATTACAACAGAACCTGAGTTGATGGTGGAGACAATTCGCGATCAATTGGGCCGAAGTGCTACATATAAAGAAGCTTACGGTGGTTTTTCCCACGAAAAGTTTAAAGAAATTACATGTGTCATCAATCGCTTAGAAGACACCAAATTAAAGGAAATCATTAATGAAGTTGATAAAAATGCTTTTGTCACTGTATATGACGTAGCTGAAGTCAAAGGCAGTAATTTTAGAAAACCTAATATTCATTAATCAGGGATTTCCTAAGAAAAAACATACCAAAGCTTGTTGGTATGTTTTTTTATATCATGTCGGTTTCCGAACAATTTGCTAATGCTGGACAGGCATGTGCCAGGGCAAAGTTATAAGGTTCCTACTCATTTTTTAAGAGTACTTTTTTACCGGTCTTTGCCGACTTCCGAATGGCGTCTAACAACCGGTGCAGTTTGACAGCGTCATGAAAGTTTGGGATTTGATTTTTATGTTCAAATATATCTTCCGCTAAAATAGTATAAGCAGTTTCAACATAGCCTCTTGCACCATGATCCTTTACTGGGGAAATTTTTACTTCTTCAGAATAAACATCTTCAGCATTTAACAAATTATGAGGATGTGTAATCTTTTTGACTTTGAGATTGCCAAATTGTACGTGTCCTGAGGAATTATGCTGTGTTAAACGCAAAACACCTTTTTCCCCTCTAATCTCTAATTGAAAAGCTGGATAAACTCCGCCCTGAATATGGACAGAGGCTGAAGCGCCATTAACGAGCGTCCCCTGGATTAAAATTTGGTCAGCTGTGTTTTTTGGTATTTTCATCCCTGTTTCTTGTATAACGGCTTCTGTATAATGACTGTTCATTGCAGCTGATAATTCTTTAAAATCACCCAGGATATGACAAAGAACATCAAGCGAGTGACCACCGTTGATTGTAAGAAGGTTCGCCCCATTTTCTCTTTTTAAAAGGTAACTGCTTTTTTCATCTGTTATTCCTCCCTTTCCTTGTGTTGCTACCTGCATCGTGCAGGAGATGACCTTGCCGATCTCCCCCTGTTTGATTGCCCGCTTTAAATAATTGACTTCTGGAGATTGCCTTCCCTGTAATCCAATCGCATGATGAATGTTTGCGTCATCTGCCAATTTTGCCAGTTTTTCAGCCTGCACAGTATCTTTGCCTAAAGGCCATTCACAATATATATGTTTATTTTCTTCTATGGCTGCAAGCGAAGCTTCATAATGGAAAGGAACCTTTATACTGACGACTACCAAATCAACATCTTTTGATTGTGCTAATTCCTTATAATCTGTAAAAGCAGAGGCAGCCTTAAGCATCATAGCGCTTTTTTTTGCGGTTTCCATTTTTGATGTTCCAATCGCCGTTATTTCATAAAAAGGATTTTCCTTCAATACCGGAATATGTGTTTGACTAGCCCATTGATTATTCAAAGATCCGCCTATAATCCCTGCTTTTATCACGTTGTTCTTCATTAGCTATCCCTCCAAAACTCTTTAAACCGAGTATAATTAAAATTAGAGATCATTTTAAATGTTAAGTTATGATGGTTATATCACTTTTTTTGATGGGGGTTGAAATATGAATGGATATTGAAAACATGAAAGCTTTTGTTTCAGTGGCGGAATTAAAAAGCATATCTGCTGCTGCAATTAAATTGAATCACCTTCAATCCAATATGACTGCGAAAATAAAAAAAATCGAAACTCATTATCATCAACAACTGTTTATCAGAAATTCAAAAGGAGTCAAACTAACGAAAGGGGGAGAAAAATTATATCATCAATACAAGAAAATCTTGTTCGTTTGGGAAGAAACCGAAAACATCATGAAAAAACACGATGAAAAACTCCGTATTGGCACGATGATATCTGTTGGTGGAACTCAATTCTCAAGTGCTTTAAATAAGCTTTATCATACATATCCTGATTTATCGGTAACATTAAAAACAGGTTCAACAGAATATATTGAAAATCAAGTTCTCCTTGGAAAAATCGATGTTGCTTATACGATTGGATCGCTAAACAATAAAAAGATAAGTTATCAAAAAGTGGGATATGAAGAATTGGTTATCATAGGCCAAGGTATAGATCAATATACGAGATTTGATGATTATATAAACGGAAAAAACGTACTTGTATTATCAGACAAGTGCTTGTATCTAACATTATTATGTCATATTTTTGAAGATTCGAACATCCAACAGGGGGAAATCATTGAAGTGGGCGATCCAGAATCCTTAGTGCAATTTGCATTGATGGGTATGGGAATTTCCTTAGTATCAAAGCGCATAGCAGATCGCTACAATATCCATCATTATTTAGAAGTTCCATCACCTTATAGATACGTCGATTTATATTTCATTACAAGACTAAATCATAAATTTACACCTATAGAGAAACAGTTTATTGAATTAAATAACTCCCTGAGCGACATCATTGAAGGAATGTAAGGTTGATAAAAAAGTTATGCTCTCTTAAAACCAATACAAAAAGGTGTACCCTTGTGCGTGAAAGATATATCAATGAACGGGATTCATTTCTTTTGGGAACTTGGTTAGGTAATATCCCTGATCTAAATTAGAGATGACTCATTTTGAAGCTTTAAGTGCTAAGCCTTTACAAGAAACATAACGCGCTTTCATTCAAGTGCCTTCAACAAAGCTATATTATACACATTTTCAATTGGCATGACGTAACAGACCACTTCAAAACAGGGAACTTTGGCATCGATTTTTTCCACACTTATTAAGAAATTGGAGAAGGGCGGCTTCTAAGCCCTTTGCCGCCCTAAAATCCGAATATCCTTTATTGTTTTTAGCAAGTTTCTTTTGAGAAATAGGAGTTTAAAACATCATAAACAATCGGCAAAGAAGTAAATCCGTCAGTTTCTAAAAAGTGCCCCCCGTGTTGAACTTCGTAAAGCTTAGCGTCAATTTGTTGCGCCAGATCTTTGCTCCATGCAAATGGCACAATTTGATCGTCTCTAGAGGCAATGACAGCACGATGCTTAGCTGACTCAATGATGTTTTGAAAATCAAACGATTCCTCGGTAAATTCATCTAACATCTTTAAATCGGGCAGTGACTTGGCAAAGCCGGAAACGAGCAAGATTCCGCCAAGTGGTTGACGCAATTGCGTTTGTTCCAAAAACCTCAAAACGGCGGCGCACCCCAGGCTGTGTGCAACCAGATAAGTATGTTTATTTAATGTGTGCTTATTTAAAAAGAGCGTATCAAGCCAATCTTTAAGCCTTGGCTGGTGAGGATTAGGCATGTCTAAAATTTCTGCGTGTATTCCGTCTGCAAGCAGACGTTTTTTCAGCCAAGGAAACCAGTGGTTGGTTGAGGAGGCTCTGTAGCCATGAATGATATAAATTTGTTTTGTCATCCTGTTCTCCTTACAAATAATTTTTATTCAGTATAAAATCCCTCCCGTCGGGAAACAAGTACGCACTTTTTAGTAAGTATTTTTTACTCATAAGGCAAACCTTCTCTTTGTCCCCATCTGCACATTTCATCTATGAGAGGGTATAAAGACAGTCCTCTGTCTGATAACGAATACTCTACTCTGAGGGGATTTTGAGAAATCTCCACCCGGTGAATCAGACCGTCAGTTTGCAACTCCTTCAGCTGGGAACTTAACATTTTATGGGTGATTAACGGCATAGCCCGTTTGAGCTCCCCGTATCTCATCGTTTTTTCACACGCCAGCTCATAGAGGATTCTCATTTTCCATTTACCACCTATAAGAGATAAGGTGTATTCAAATGGAGCTTGTTTGCTGCGGCATAAGGTATTCATGGTAATCAAACCTCCTTTTTTAAGATCATAACAAAAATCAATATTGAGCCTGGCTTCAACATAAATAGCAAAAGATTCACTTGTTTTCCTTATTTTGTTGAGGAGATGTGATATGATACAAAAAAAGGGAGCGGATTTCTTCTGAAAAAGGGCGGGAATACTTTTGCGCGAATTTGCACCTCAAGTTTTTCAAACGATAGGGATTATTGGTTTTATTTTAGCTTTTGTCCAGATTCCAATCGGCTGGTTTATCGGATTTTTCTTTTCCGGTTTGTTCTTCATGATGTTGAAATCAAACAATGAAAAATCGGGAACCTTCAATGTGATGGCTGGAGCCGCGTGTTTCTTGTATTCATTTCATTGTTTGTTTACGCAAGTGTTGTGACTGAATGGAGAACCAATATAAAAGCAGGAGGATGTCACTTTTATAAATAACGAGTTTTAAATATGGAGCGTGATGAAATGAAAGAAAACAGCCTTTTCCATTTTGAACCCACAAATCTATTTTTTTGTCTATTTTCTTCTGTGTATTTGGAAATCAAAAATGGGTGATTTATAATTGCGAAAGTTGAAACTATTGCTAGCCGCTAATTTGATTTCCACCGTAGGTACCGGTATCACTTCCTATTTAATTGTCTGGCTGCTGATTGATCAATTGAAACAATCCGTTTTATATGGGTTATTGACGATGACAACGATGATTTTAGTGTTTTTTGCTTCACCTTATTTAGGGAGTTTGGTGGATCGATATTCTCGAAAAGCGATATTTCTCTATTTAGAAATAATAGGAATAGTGGTCTTAGGCGTTTTTTCTGTTCTATTCAATATTTCCGCCGTGTTGGACATCACCCTTGTTGTGATACTGATTTTTTATCATACGGCTTACGATTCGATAAAGTATCCTGCTTTAGCCGCTTTAACTCAGGAAATGTTCAAAAAAGAGGACTATAGTAAGGTGAACAGCAGTCTTGAAGTTCAGGGGCAGGCGGCGCTGATGATTAGTTCGGGGCTGGCTGCCATGATGATCGGCAAGATGGATGCGACAGTCATTTTGGTCATAAACATCGCTACATTTATAGCAGCTTCCATCCTCATCTACAAACTTCCCTATCAACGAAATGCTGAAGCAGAAGAGCATTCCAATACAATGAAAAATGAATCTTACTGGCAAAACTTTAGCTCCTCACTCCAATATTTATCTCATCGAAAAGTTTTGTTTGCTCTTTTATTGACTTCTTTTATACCAAGCATCGTGATTATTGTCGCAAACTACTTGGATCCGGTTTTCATTTACGACTATTTAAACGAAGGTCCGTCAGTTATCGGCATTGCCAATATTGTTTACGCCATTGGAGCTATGGGCGCCGGTTTTGTCACATATCAAATATCAAAGAAATGGCCCGATATGCAAGGTGTTATATTGTTTATGACAGTATTTGCTCTAGCAACCATTGTGATCTTCCTCGTTCCGAATGCTGTGACATTTATAGTTGCAAGCCTCTTTTGGGGGCATTCAAATGCTGCGATCAGAGTATTTAGGAAAAGTTATATGTTCCATCATGTCGATAATGCATATATGGGACGTGTCAATTCGTTGTTTAATGCGGTAAAGCTGTTGGGACAAGTTGCTTTAATAGGCATCTTAACGATTACAGTAGTGCCGGCGGGTCAAACTGTTTACGGATACTTCGTTTTATTCATCATTGTAATTGCTGCTCTTTTAACAACAACTTATTTATTTAACAGAACTTATAACAAAGATAAAGAAAAGCGGGTATCTTTATAGAGTAGCTCCCCCCCGTAGAGGAGGCATAAAAAAGCATTGCTGTTTAAATACGATGCTTTTTTATGCCATAGGAGCCTCCCGTGATGATCTCAAGGCTTCATTCACCGCTAAGAATCGCAACCGGGCGCGCCCAGCCGGCAGACGCTTTTTCAACTTTTACCGGAAAAGCCATGACGTAAAATCCAGTGGAAGGCAATTGATCAAGGTTGGCGAGCTTTTCAATTTGGCAGTAAGGAATGGTGCTGCCTGAATAATGACCTTCCCAAATAATGGATGGGTCTTTTTCCTGTTCAAAGCGCTTGGCGGTCATGCTGAATGGAGCGTCCCAGCTCCAGGCGTCAGTTCCGACAAGGCGTACGCCGCGCTCCGTTAAAAATAGAGTGGCTTCACGCCCCATCCCGCAGCCGCTGTGCAGGTAATCGTTTTGTCCGTATTTGGCGCCAGCCGACGTATTCACAAGAACAATGTCGCCGGGCGCGAGTTTATGATTGATGCGGTGAAGCTCCTGTTCGATTTCTTCAGGGGTAATGATATGCCCGTCTTTCAAATGTCTGAAATCCAGTTTAACGCCAGGGCCATGAAACCAGTCAAGCGGCACTTCATCAATCGTCATCATCCGCTTGCCGTCGTCTGTAACAGAACGGTAATGATATGGAGCGTCGATATGCGTTCCGGCATGCGTGGACATCTTCACTTTTTCCAGCGACCAGCCTTCTCCCCCGGGAAGATCTTGCGAGGAAAGGCCGGGAAAGCTCTGGACCATCTGTTTAGCTCCTTGCTTATGATCCGCATATTCGATTTCAGGGACAAACCCCGGCGGATCAGACGGTATATCACCTCTTAACGATACCGACAAATCTACAATTTGATTGATTTTCATCTGTTTTCCCCTTTCTGCCTAAGCGGCTGACCATTGAAATTGTAGGCGATCAAGCTGTTATCTTTTTTATTTTACATGATGAGCCATACAAAAAGCCTGCAGAACATTTTGCAGGCGATTCGCATTTTTCTACACTTGCTGTGACTTAGGTTTCCTCAGCTTGTAAATCGCGATCAGCATGATAAACCAAACCGGCGTGACAAATAAGGCAACGCGGGTGTCCTGCGCCAGTGCAAGGACGATGAGGATAAACGTAAGAAAACCGAGAACCACATAATTTGAAAACGGGTAAAGCGGCATCTTGAATTTGTTTGTTTTCGCTAAATCCGGTCTTGTTTTGCGGTATTTCAAATGGCAAATGACGGTGATTCCCCAAATAAAGATGAAGCATATCGTCGAGATGCTTGTAATCAGCGTAAACACTTGTTCAGGCATGATATAGTTCAGCATGATGCCAATCAGAATTACGACCGCTGAGAAAAACAACGCATTGCTCGGCACTTTGCGGGAGGTCAGTTTGGTCATAGCGCCGGGCGCATTATGTTCTTTCGCAAGCGAGTATATCATCCGGCTCGTGCTGAAGACTGCGCTGTTGCTTGCCGAAGCCGCCGATGTCAGCACCACAAAATTGATGATGCTTGCAGCCGCAATGATGCCGACCGCTGCAAAGACTTGGACGAACGGACTCTCATTTGGGTTGATGACATTCCACGGATAGATGCTCATGATCACAAGGAGAGCACCGATATAAAACAGCAAAACACGGACGGGGATATTGTTGATCGCTTTAGGAATGACCTTTTCCGGATCTTTCGTTTCCCCCGCTGTCAGTCCCACAAGTTCGATGCCAACAAACGCAAAGACAACCATCTGGAATGAAAGGAGAAAACCGTGCAGTCCATTTGGAAACATGCCGCCGTGGCTCTAAAGGTTGTGAAAGGCGGCAGCGCCCGAATGGGTGGGAAATCCTTTGAAGATCATGAAAAGGCCGATCACGATCAGCGCCAAAATCGCAATAACTTTGATTAATGCGAACCAGAACTCCAATTCTCCAAAAAGCTTGACGGTCGCCAGGTTCATGATCAGCAAAATGAGCAGGGCGATCAATCCGGGCAGCCATTGCGGTACATCAGGCAGCCAGTATTGGGGATAAAGCCCGACCGCGGTTAAATCGGCCATCGCGAGCGAAATCCAGCAAAACCAGTATGTCCAACCCGTTATAAATGCCGCCATGTCGCCTAAGTAGTCCCTGACAAAGTCGACAAACGAATGGTATTCCAAATTGGATAAAAGCAGTTCTCCAAGAGAACGCATAATGAAAAAACAAATGATTCCCGTAATCAGATAAGCAAATAAAATCGACGGTCCTGCAAAATGGATTGATTTCCCCGAACCAAGAAACAGCCCCGTTCCGATCGCTCCGCCGATGGCGATGAGCTGAATATGCCTGTTTTTCAGGCCTCTCGATAATTTTTGTTCGTGTATATCGTTGTCAGTTACATCTTCTGTCACTTTATGTATGCCTCCATTTTTATTTTTTAGGCCCGATCCCCGCATGTTTTAAAATCTATAATAACATTAAAATTTGAAGTAACAGATAAGATTCGCCTGATGCGTTTGTAAAGAGGTGGTTTGCGTGGAAGTAGACTGATCCTTCTTTTTGTAACCAGATCTTTATAGAATGGTCGTTGTTCATTAATCATATTTGGTTCGGAATAAGAAGCGGGAATGAATCCGTCCGTAAGTATTGTCATACCCGCTGCAAAATACATATCCGTCTGTTTGGACAGCGTGCTGAGGCAACTCCTTGAAATTGTTGAAGCCATTGTCATCGACTCGCGATTTCAGCAGAGACATCATTCAAAAGTATGCCGCAAAAGATGACAGAATTATTCCGGCTTTCCAGAAAAACGGGAGGCTCGAGCCAAGCAACAAATCGTACTTGGCCTGTTTTTAATGGGGAAGGTTTTGTCATTGAGGGCTTGATATGCCAAGCTGCTGCGCACGTCCGCTTTCGTGATACAATATAGGTATTTCAGAGAGCATGATGTATTAGGAGGAACGAAAGCTGAACAAAAGGAAATCTCAACGCAGTCAATCGGTTTTTTCGGCAATGCTGATCGTAATCGCGGTGTATGTTCTGTATACCTTGTTTGAAAATTTAATTCTTGATCCGCAATCAACATCTTTTCTCAGCCATAAATCTCACCTGAGGGACTCCTTTCATCTCCCGGTCTGGCTGAAGGTGATGTATGTTCACGTTGTTGCCGCTTGTTTGGCGATGGCTTCGGGCGCTGTCAACTTCTCCAGCGCCTTGTTGACCAAAAGCCGCAAGATTCACCGTTTTAACGGCTGGCTCTACGTCGTTTGCGTGCTGATTGTGACGCTGTCGTCAGGCTATATGGCACCGCATTCTACCGGAGGGAAGGCCGTCAGCATAGCCTTTAACATGGTGAATATGTATTGGCCTGCCGCCACGGTTATTTCCGTCATCAAAGCCCGGCGTAATCAGTTTATCAAGCACCGGAATTGGATGATTCGCAGCTATCTATTCTGTTTTACCAATATGTTCATTCACTTGATCACTTTCGTGTGTCATAAAGGACTCGGCCTGATATATGACATCAGCTACACGATAGGCGTTTTCGGAGCGATTGTGCTTTGCATCGCGTTGGCCGAATGGATCATTCGGTTCGCCTTTAAAAAGCCGGCGCAAATTTTTTATACAAATCACAGGGGCTTTTAAGCCCCTGCTCTTTTTCCTGAGGATTCCATATAGATCAAGGAGGCGAGTATTCTCATTGAATACGGGAAAGGAGTGTGAAGCAGTTTTGCTTTTGCTTGGGCTGTTTGATTCAGCTCATAGAGTAATAGAAAAAGTGATCTGGCTCACAGTTTTCATCACGCACCTCCTGTAAAGTAAATGATAGTTTTTTGCCGGCGAAAATAAAGAAAAACAGGGATGTGTCAACCGATGAAAAGAACTGATCTGCCTCTAGTGTATTCGTGCTCCGGATGTTCCTCGGCCGCGCAAACGGCCAATATGATTGCCATTAAAATGGATCGGGAGAAAACGGCCGAAATGTCGTGCATTGCCGGAGTCGGCGGCGATGTGAAACCGCTTGTCAAAACAGCAAAATCCGGGCGGGATATCATTGCGATTGACGGCTGTCCTTTATGCTGTGTCAAGAGCTGTTTAGCTAAGCATGATGTTCAGCCGAAGCATCATTTTGTATTATCGGATTTTAACGTGCCGAAGAAAAAAGGAGCAGATCCCGACCCTGTCCTTTATATGAATGCGTATGAACAAATTTTGCAGCTCTTAAAATGCTAAGCCTTTTGGGAATGTTTATTTAGGGTGCTGTTTAAAGCATCAGTGAACGGATGCAATTGAATTGAAAAATCGAATGCCGATTACAGGCCATAAGCTTTCTGCGAACGGCGGATCGATTAAAAATACCGAGGGTTTCATCCCTTGGTATTTTTGTTGTTACATCTTCTAAAAACCATGTCCAGCCTTTCGGCAAATTCCTCCGGATATAAAACGCATCCCACATGATTGCCTGGAAAATCGACCACTTTCGTTTTCAAATGATCAGCCAATGCTTCTGCATACCTGTACGGGAGACAGCCTTGCGAATCAATGCCGCCGGCAGGAACGACTGTAACCGGTGAAGCTTTAAGCCTGCCGATGTCGGGTGAATATTCTCTTAAACCCGGCACCTCGGACAGGATAAAATAGTCAATGTTGGCCATGAGCTGCTCCGTCCGGGTTTTTGGACGGTCCGGCTGAGCTGTGGACGTAATGCCCATCGCTTTCGCGAATGCTTCTAAAGCCTGTAATCCGCTTCGTTTGTATTGTTTTTCAAGGTTCTCCAAGCTCTCGAACCCTTTGGTGCGGTCACTGCCGGCCAACAATTGCGGAATCGGAGGCTCGTGTGCGACCAACATGCGGATTTGTGCAGGATGGCGGATGGCAAGATCAAGGCCGATGACCGCGCCGGAGCTGCAGCCGAATACATGGGCCGGTTCATCCGTCAGAGCGGCCAGCAGCCGGCTCGCATCATCGCTGTGTGCGGAAACCTGGTAATTTTCATTCGGATCTTCCAGCCTGCTGCGGGAATGCCCGCGGCGGTCGTATGTGATAACCGTGTAACGGTCGGATAGGCGGTCTGTAATCGGGTATGATTCTGCATCGCCGTTGCCCCCGTGAATCATAAGCAAGATAGGCCCAGAGCCGCGCACTTCGTAGTAGAGCTTTGCTCCGGGTACTTCCAATACACCGTGTTTCATGACAATATTCTCCTCTCGTTGCATGATCACTTTTACATTACATGACGGAGAAAGCATAGAAAATGCAGAAATCAGCTAATAAACAAACTCGCCATATTAAAAAGCACCGATCACAAGGATCCGTGCTCCAGTTTATTTTGTGTAAACGATTTTTTTAATCGTTTCGATGGAAAGATGATGTTCCGCTGCTAAGTGCTCAATAGTTTCGCCATTTTTAAAGGCCCTTTTTATCGCGGTGTTGCGATCATCGATCAGCTTTCTTGCTCCTGAACGTGCACCCCATTTTTTGTGGGCGGATTCAGTCTTGGGAATGTAGATCGTTTCCCCTTGAACATACTTTTGAATTTCCGATAGCAGCTTTTCAGGTAGAACAGCGGCAGCCTTTACGTATGCCATGTTTGCCAGCTCCTTATTCCTTTGATTGTAAAATAAGGGGCAAAGCCAATTACCAGAAAAGCTTACTTCAGGCGATTTTATTTGTCCACCCCATGCAAAGTATCGCCTTTTCCGATAACAGGCTTTGCATGAGACGCTGCATGATCCGGCATTCTGATGCTTGCCATGTGATCACCTCCTTCGAATTTGCTATTCATTATAAATGAAATCGAGATTGGCGGCACTTGATGATAAAATATTTTTAAAAAGAATGACCAGTCCGCAAACTATTTTTCACGCTCCCGCGTCTATCCTAATGTAACAGCCGTATATACGTATATTCAAAAAAGGAGTTCTTTATTGCAATGAAGAAACAAGCAGCCAGAGCGTCTCTTGTCGCTTGCATAACAGACCGGAAAGAAGACTTTTACCGGCTGGCGTACAGCTATGTGAAAAATCAAGAAGACGCCTTAGATATTGTCCAGGAATCAATCAAAAAAGCGCTCGATTCCGTCGATTCTGTTCGCAATCCGGATACGATTAAAAGCTGGTTTTACAAAATTTTGGTGCGGACGGCAATCGATTTTTTGCGCAAACGGAAAAAACTAAAGGTTATGGATGATCAAACGATCGAATTTTTAAGCAAGGGCAAGGAAGATATCTACCGGGATACAGACCTTCATGAGGCGCTTGACGAGTTGCCGCATCCCTACCACACCATTATTGTTCTGCGATTTTTTGAGGATCTCAAACTGGAAGAGATTGCGGAAATCACAGGCGAAAATTTGAATACGGTCAAAACGCGCCTTTACAGAGGATTGAAGCTTATGCGCATCCAATTGACGAAGGAGGATCTTTCTTAATGGAAAAGAAATTGGAACAGCTGAGAAAAGCATATCAAAACGTCCCCATTCCGAAGGAACTGGATCAGGTTGTCGAAACTGCGCTTCAGCATAAACCGAAGAAGAAGAGAAGGCTGGTGGTATGGCCTGCATCAACGCTTGTCGCGGCGGCTGTACTATTGGCTGCCGTCGTGAATATCAATCCCGGAGCAGCCCAGGCCATGTCGCGTTTACCCGTCATCGGCAAGGTCGTTAAGGCCATCACATTCACCGAGATCAAACAGAAAGATGGAGAATCGAGTATTGACGTGAAAACACCGGCTCTGTCCGGCTTGAATAACCGGGAGCTTGAAAATGGCATTAACGAGAAATATGTAAAGGAAAGCCGTCAGCTTTACCGGGAATTCATGAAGGAGACGTCCCGGAATAAAAAAGGGCATCTCAGCATCTACAGCGATTATGAGACAGTCACGGATACGAAGGATTTGATTTCGATTCGGCGAAGCGTCGAAAGAACGGAAGCGTCCAGCTATACCGAACGGCGCTATATCACCATTGACAAAAAGAATGAAATTCTGCTTACCTTGAAGAGTTTGTTTAAAGACGACCGGTATATTACGGCCATCAGCGAAAACATTAAAGAACAAATGAAACAGCAAATGAAAGATGATCCTGATAAAATATATTGGATCAATGACGAGGAAGTCGAGCCATTCAAACGAATCAAGGCCGACCAAAATTTTTATATTACAGAGAATCATAAACTGGTGATTTCATTTGACGATTATGAAGTCGCACCCGGATATATGGGCGCGGTAGAGTTTGAAATTCCGACTAAGGCGATTTCGAGCCTGCTGATCGGCGACCGCTACATCCGCTAGTCAAAAAATCCATGATTCGCTGAAATCATGGATTTTTTACTTTTTACAACTTTGTAACACCATATTCAGCTTGAAACTTTTATACTAGAGAGACGGCATCATTCAGGGTAGATAAAAATGACGATTTTTTGAAACAAAAAACGGTCCTGACTTCGTCTATAATATCGGAGCCGTAAAAGGCGCGAAACATAAAGAAGAACCGTACGTACATATCATTGGAGGAATACCATGCGAGATCAGACACAACAACACCGTTACATACCGGGGTTAGACGGGCTTCGGGCTTTTGCCGTTTTGGCGGTTATCGCTTACCACCTCAACATGAGCTGGGCCGACGGAGGCTTTATTGGCGTTGATATCTTTTTTGTTTTATCAGGATATTTGATTACATCGATTATCCTGCCGGCGTATGGAAATGACATTTCCCTCACATTCAGAGATTTTTGGGTGCGCCGGATACGGCGGCTGCTTCCAGCGGCGACGCTCATGATTTTCGCAACCGTCATATGGGTCGCTTTGTTTAACAGAGAGCTGATGCATACCGTGCGGGGAGATGCGATCTCCTCTCTTTTATATGTCAGCAATTGGTGGTTTATCTTTCACGACCTCTCATATTTTGATAGTTTCGGATCGCCGTCTCCTTTAAAAAACTTGTGGTCACTGGCGATTGAAGAACAGTTTTATTTCATCTGGCCGATCATTTTGCTGTTGGGCATCTACATATTTAAAAAGCGGGAGAGGCTGGCTGCGGCGGTTGTGCTGTGTGCGCTTTGTTCAGCCGTATGGATGAGCATCCTGTACATCCCTGGCGGCGATCCGAGCCGCGTATATTACGGGACTGATACGCGCGCCTTCGAGCTGTTGATCGGATGCGCATTAGCCCTTGTGTGGCCGATGAAAAGACTATCTGGGAACAGGCTCCCAAGCAGCCTGAAGCACGCGTTGCACGGAACTGAGCTTGCCGCTTTCGCGCTGCTTATGATGAGCATTTATTTTGTCGATGAATTCAGCCCGTTTCTCTATCACGGCGGAATGCTTCTGATCAGCATAATCGCAGCGATTTTGATTGCATGCGTCAGTCATCCGAGCAGCTTCTTGGGCTTTGCCCTTTCCGTGAAGCCGCTGCGCTGGATCGGGAAAAGGTCGTACGGCATTTATCTTTGGCACTATCCCGTCATCGTGCTGAGCACACCTGTTCAAGAGATTGGAAATCCGGTGTTCTGGCATGTTGCGATTAAGGTCGCTGTTACGTTTATTCTGGCGGAACTTTCGTATCGCTTTATCGAGAAGCCAATCCGACAAGACGGTTTTAAACCGTTTGTCAGCCGGGTTTTTCTGGATAAGATCACGGAATGGAAAACCGCTTCCGTTCCCAGCAAAATATCAATCGGACTGATGTTTGCCGCACTCCTCATTTTTGCAGGAGGCCTGTCGGGATTGGCCGACGAAAAGAAACAGCCGCAACAGGCCTATTCCAAATCTTATGAGGAAACAAGCGCCTCAGCGGATCAGCCGGCTGACAAAAGTGAAGAACGGAAGGATGATAAGAAAGCACAAGCTGAAAGCGGGAAAGATGATGAAACTAAAAGCCGGCAGAAAGCCGGCGGGGATGAATCGTCAAATACAAAAGATGAGCAGTCTGCGGAAAAAGAGCCTGATCATATCGAGAAAGAGGTATTGGCTGTCGGGGATTCGGTCATGCTTGACATTGCTTCCAGCCTGCGTAAGAAAATTCCGGGAATTACAATCGACGGTCAGGTTGGAAGGCAAGTGAGGGAAGCGCTTCAATTGACATCAACCTACGCTTCCTTTAATCATTCGGACAAAGCCGTCGTAATTGAACTGGGAACAAACGGCTATTTTACGGACAGTCAGATGGACGCTTTACTTGATGCGTTCTCAAACGCTGATGTCTATCTCGTGAACACGCGCGTCCCCCGTCAGTGGGAGAGCAAGGTGAATGAATCGCTTCGGAAGCAAGCGGACAGCCGTCAAAACGTGACATTGGTCGATTGGCATACTGAAGCCCTGAAACATCCCGAATATTTCACCGCTGACGGCGTACACCTGATGCCGAAAGGGACCGAAGCTTTGGCATCGCTTATCGTCAAAGCGATGAAATAATGCTTAAACATAAAAAGAGGCTGTTATTTCTTGAATCTCGTGATAAATCTAATCAAATAAGGTGTTTTTAAAGTTTCTTTTACTAGTTTGTTATGATGTTTTGTAAAATTTTTTATTTGTTTTCTTCTATGGGGAACCATTAACAAAGGTAATCTATCTTTGCGAAACCATCCGATTTTTGCTGTTTCCGGCCCTTGTTTAATGGGTTCCCCACCTAGTAATTTTCCTGAATAGATGTACTGTATGTCATGATATTGCGGTTGATCGTACTCTCCTATTTTGCACATAATAGAAATACGGTAGCCTGTTTCTTCTTCCATTTCCCTCATGGCGCATGTTTCCGGCTGCTCGTGCTTTTCCATTCTGCCTCCTGGCAAGTCCCAGACAGGATAATCTTTTCTTTTAACCAGAAGTATTTTTCCTTTGCTATTTTCCACAATTGTAAAGCAACCTACAGTGTTTACTGCATTCAAGTTAAGATAACTCCTTCCTGTGTTTCACTTCAATTATAAATCATCTGACCGATTCGATCTCCGATCTTAACCGGTCATGAGCAATCCTCTTTCACAGCCAAAAAAATATGTTACAATATACAAATGTTTTGCGATCCTCCAGTTTATTTCATGATGAAACAATATATTTTACTAGCTTGAAAGAAAGGTTTGATACTATGCTCCATAATCCAACAGGAAAGGAACGCCTTGCATTGGCTTTTCTGCTCGGCATGCTTGCGATACTGGGCCCGCTGAATATCGATATGTATTTGCCAAGCTTTCCCGAAATTGCCGATGATTTATCAGCTGGAGCCTCGCTCGTACAGCTAAGCTTAACAGCGTGTTTGATCGGGCTTACGTTTGGTCAGCTCGTTATTGGGCCGGTCAGTGATGCACAAGGAAGACGGAAGCCCTTATTAATATCCATCTTTTTATTTGCGTTGTCTTCTTTGTTTTGCGCGCTTTCCCCGAATATTATTATGCTGGTCATTGGTCGTTTTTTACAGGGTTTTACCGCTTCGGCGGGAATTGTGCTGTCGCGCGCCATTGTACGGGACGTGTTTACAGGCAGAGAGCTTTCTAAATTTTTCTCGCTTTTAATGGTGATCACCGCGGTTGCGCCAATGGTCGCACCAATGACGGGGGGAGCCATCCTGCTTTTGCCGTTCGCTACTTGGCATACGATTTTTTATACTCTATCATTGATCGGATTGTTCCTAGTGCTCGTTATCTCAATGAAATTGACTGAAACATTGCCGCCTGACAAACGGATTCCAAGCTCAATCGGTTCGTCTCTCAAAACGATGGGAAGCTTGTTGAAGGACCGGTCTTTCATCGGCTATGCGCTGACTGTCGGTTTCATTCACGGAGGCAGCTTTGCATACGTGTCCGGAACCCCTTTTGTATATCAGGACATCTATGGGGTTTCTCCTCAAGTGTTCAGCGTGCTGTTCGGCATTAACGGCCTCGCTATTATTTCGGGAAGCTTTATCATCGGGCGTTTCGGGGGAATCATTCATGAGAGGAAGCTCTTGCGGATCGCGGTTATTACCGCTGTCATCGCGACATCCGTTCTCCTGACGATGACGATTTTGAAAGGACCGCTTGCAGCGATTGTCATTTCCATCTTTATCTACATGATAACCATCGGAATGACGTTGACAAGCACATTTACGCTGGCGATGGAAAACCAGGGACACCGTGCGGGCAGTGCAAGCGCGATGCTCGGCATGCTTCCGCTTCTGCTCGGTTCGATCGTTTCGCCTCTCGTTGGAATGAATGAAACAACGGCCGTTCCAATGGGTGCGATCATGTTTATTACAGCTGTGATCGGATCTTTCACCTTTTTTGCCTTAACACGGGAAAGACAGGGGGAGCGGTAAAGATAAGGACGGAATCACTTGATTCCGTCCTTTTGTTGTTATAGAGAAGCCCGGAGAATGGCGAGTACGTCATCTTTGTTTAGTTTTTGGAAATTGGCGAAGCCGCCGTGCTCGATTTCTTTAGCGGCGATGTCTGCGATCAGATCGAGCTTTTCTTCGCCGATGCCGTAGTCGGCAAGGCGGGAAGGAGCGCCAAGGCTTGTCCAGAACGCGGACAGCTTATCGATTCCTTCAAGCGCGATGTCTTTATCGGTTTTGCCTTCTGTGTCAATGTCAAACATGTTCAGCATAAGGGCTTTGAAGCGGCTGACATTCGTATCAAGCGTATATCTCATCCAGTTCGGGAACAAGATCGCAAGGCCGCCCGCATGCGGAATGTCGTAAACGGCCGAAACGGCGTGCTCCATTGTATGGGAAGCCCAATCGCCGAAATAGCCCATTTGCAGCGTGCCATTCAAAGCGATTGTGCCTGCGTATAAAATGGTTTCCCGGTGCTCATAGTTTTGCAGGTCTTCCAACAGCTTCGGTGCCGTTTCGATGACCGTCTGCAAAACGGAAAAGCACATTCTGTCCTGAAGCGGCGTGTTTTTGACATTATGAAAATATTGTTCAAACACATGGCTCATCATATCAACAATGCCGTAAACCGTTTGGTTTTCCGGGACGCTGAACGTATTTTCAGGGTCTAAAATGGAGAACTTCGGATGCGTGACATCGCTTCCCCATACATATTTTTCATTCGTTTCCCAGTTTGTAATGACGGAATCGGGGTTCATTTCAGATCCGGTTGCAGCTAAGGTTAAAATCGTACCGAACGGCAGGGCGTCTTTTGCTGTCGTTTTTTTGCTGAAGATATCCCAAGGGTCGCCGTCGTATTTTGCTCCGGCAGCAATCGCTTTTGTGCAGTCGATGACGCTTCCTCCGCCGACAGCGAGGAGAAAATCGATTTCATGCCGGGCACACAATTCGATCCCTTTTTTAACCGTAGCAAGACGCGGATTTGGTTCTACTCCGGAAAGCTCGTGCATGTCAGCGCCTTCTTCTTTCAACACGCGCGTAACTTCGTCATAAAGACCGTTCTTTTTAATACTGCCGCCTCCATAAACAAGCAATACATTTTTTCCGTATTCCTTTAATTCTTTTCTTAACTGTTCAAGCTGGCCTTTTCCGAAGATCAATTTCGTTGGATTGTAATAGCTGAAATTTTCCATTGATGAACAAACCTCCTATGGTATATGTAAAAACAGTTTTCTACTATAACATATTGAATCGTATAGAAAAAGAGGCCGTGTTCTTACAAAGGACAGGGTCAAATTGTACAGAGGGGAGGAAGCACACACCTGATTTACTGCGTAAAAAAGCTTGCCGACTTTGCCGGCAAGCTGAGGAGGCCGTTCTGTCTTCAGGTTAAAACCTATACTGAGACGTCCGCCGATTCGTTGATAGAAATGACCATTGAGACAGCGGTTCCGTCATCCGGCGCACTCTCGATATTCAGTTCGCTCCCGCAGAAGTGCTTCAGTCTTCGGTTGATATTTTTCATACCGACGCTATGAGTGAAATGAGAGGAAAAGATATCGTGTTGTTTTTCCGGCGGCATGCCGATTCCATTGTCCTCTATCTTGATATAATAGCGGTTTTCGCTTTCTTTTTTTGCCGTCAGCTTGATCCAGCCTCCGCCTCTTTTTTTGCTGATCCCGTGGTGGACGGCATTTTCGACAAGAGGCTGAATCATTAATGGCGGAAGGGCAAAGTCAATGTCTGCGTCAATATCGTAAATGACGTCCAGCCGATCGCCGAAGCGCGTTTTTTCAATAGAAAGATACGAATTCACAATCGACAGTTCATGTTTGAAAGAACTCATCCCTGATGTATTTTGAAAATCAAAACTCATTCTTAAGTAGTTTGTAAAATCAGCCGTTACTTCGCGCGCTTTTTCAATATCCAAATGACTGAGCGCGATAATTGTATTTAATACGTTGAAAAGAAAGTGCGGCTTGATCTGCGATTGGAGGAATGCCATCTCCATATTGGTCGCTTGGGCTGCCGTATCTTTCATCATGATCAGGTTTTTAACGCGGGCTGCAAATTCAGTGTAGTTGTACGGTTTTTGCAAAATGTCATTTGCCCCGGCGTGAAAAGCCTTGTATTTATCATGATCGATGATGGCTGCCGTAATAATGAGAACCGGAAGTTCCACCATTGTGAATCTTTCACGGATTTTCATAGAGACTTCAAACCCTGTCATATCGGGCATCATCAGATCCAAAATCACCAAGTCAAGCTTTGATCGGGAGGCGACTTCGAGAGCCTCTTTGCCGCTTTTTGCTGCGATGACTTGATAAGGAACGCCTTTAAGCATATCGGCCAAAATTTTTAAGCTTTCAATGTTATCATCGACGATCAGAACAGTTGGAGCATCCATTTTCTTTGAATAATACGGCGTGCTGATTGAAACATCGGGCAAACTCCTGACGGCTTGCTGTTGAGGCATGTTCACTTTATCGTCAAGAAGCGAGTCATCCTTTGCGACAGGCAGTGTGAAATGAAATGCCGATCCTTTCCCTTCTTCCGATTCTACCCAGATCTCCCCATTTTGAAGCTGAACGAGCTGCCTGACGATGCTTAAACCGAGCCCGGCTCCGTCATCTTTATGGTTTTTTGCTTGTTGAAAAGATTCGAATATCGATTGACGGACGGCCTTTGGTATGCCGACTCCTGTATCCGCTACAGTGATTTTGACCTTCTCTTGGTTGATCCTCTCGGCAGAGAGCGTAATTTGTCCCTCCGGCGTATACTTGATTGCGTTATCTACCAGGTTGGTCATGATTTGCCGGAAGCGGTTTTCGTCAGCTAAGACGAGCGGCAGTCCGGATGGAACCCGGTTTACAATCTGGACCTGTTTATTTTTTGACAACAGCCGATAGAAGCCCATTTCCGTACTGATCGCTGAATGGGTATCGACAGGAACGGCTTGAATCTGCAGCATGCCCTGCTTCATTTTTTCCAAATCGAGAATGTCATTCACCAGGCTGGAGAGCCTGTATCCCATGCGGATGACCAGCTGCAGATTTTCTTTTTCTTCCTCTACCGTCCTTTTGCTTTTCCTTGCCAAAAGGGTCTGGCATATATTAATCATGCTGTTCAGCGGCGTTTTAAATTCATGCGATGTTTTGGCGATAAATTCGTCTTTTAATCGATTCATTCTGAGCAATTTCAAGGATAGGACTTCATTCTCGCGGAATGCGCCTGCGAATTGCTGTGCCATCATCAGAACAGCCGCCAGCAAAGCGATGATTGACGGCACGGCATAGAGCGAATTGAACGAAAAGCCTCTTTTGCCGCTGTAAGCAGAAACGGTCGTTAAAATGACGAATGCGCTCATTGAGATCGCTGCAATCGTAAGATAAAGACTGCCTTTCATTTTCCGAAGGGCAGCAATCGCAAACACATACGTAATATAAATCAAAGTCGTGACGGCAAGAACGGAATGCAATACATATGCGAGACGGTCTGTAAAACCCCATGATATAAAATCAATCAACAAAACCAGTGCAGAAAATGCAGTCGCGCCGATTATCCATTTTTTCGAAACGATTTCTCTGTAAGCGAAATAGAGATAGAGAAAAACCGCTATACTGACAAGCACCATTGTGGTTGCCCTCATTACGCTTAAAGCCGAGAATGAAACAGACGGAAAGAAAAGAAAGATCATTCGTTCTCGTCCGATTAAAAGCACAATGACTGAAAAAAGAAGACACATCGTGGAAAAAAAGAATAAGTGCTTATCCTTTTTTCGATGCAGGAAAAAGCCGAGAAAGTATAAACCGGTAATGAAGAATGCCGTGATCATGCTGGTTTCATTAAAGAAAGAAATTTTGCTTTGGTGTAAAATGTGCTGCTGCGTTCCGAAGGTAATCGGTTTTTCTATTCCCCATGAAGGTGTTTTTTTGAAGTTCGAAAATTGTACAATCAGTTCGTTGTCCCCGCGGTGAATCTCGAAAAAACTCGTATAAGGCCTGTTTTGAGCCCTGAAATTCGCTTTACTTGAAGGAGTTCCGCTCTGCCCGATCAATTTGCCGTTGAAATAAATTCGGTTTGCGCTGTTAATAAAAGAGGTGCTGATTCCGAACATCTCATTGTCCTGCTTTGACCGGATCATCAGTCTGTATGTACCGTAATCCACGTTTTCCCCTGAATCGGTAAGTTTGACATTGTTAGGCACAGCGGAATAAATGGGGGCTTTTCCAATGCCTGAATGGATCGCCTTTGGCGAGAGAAGCTGGTTTCGATAGAGTGTCCATTCCCCGGTGAGCGCGATGTTCCCATCTTTCTGAAAATCCCATGTTTCCAGATTGATGATTCCTTGCTTTGCTTCAGGGTAATTCTGATCGGACAGTTGATTGTTAATGAATAAGAAAATAAAAAAGAAGCCGGCATAGCCGAGAATAATCGAAAGGAAAACAAATAGCTTTTTCAATATCAGCACTCCTCATTCAGCCTGCTGCAGTGTTGTCGAATCCATATGAATATTGTACTCTTAAATGTTAATAAACGACAAGAATAAGAAAATGAATCCAACTAAGTAGGGCCATTGACATGATATAATCATTATAATAATTTCCAGATGACTCGATGAAATTGGGGTGGGTGTCGTGAAAGCGTTAATTGTGGATGATGAGGAATTGGCATTGCTTCATTTTAAAAATATGCTTGAACGAACAAATTGTTTTCGATCCATTGAAATGTTTCAAGATCCGGCTGATGTTATGGAGTATCCGGATATTCAGGATATAGACACGGTGTTTCTTGACATTGAAATGCCGGGGATCAACGGGATTGAGCTCGCTGAAGCGATTCAATCGATGAATGAAAACATTCAGGTTGTTTTTATCACGGCCTATAACGATTTTGCTATAAAAGCATTTGAATTAAATGCGATGGATTATTTGCTTAAACCCGTCGATTACGTCCGGCTCGTGAAGACGGTTGAACGGATCAGAGAAAACAGCTTGCTGAAGGCTTCCGCGGAAAACGGCGGAGGAGACTATTTCATTCAATGTTTTGGGAGTTTGCAATTTTACAAAACGGAGAAGGATGTTAAAACATATATACCCGTAAAGTGGAGAACGTCCAAAGCACGCGAAATTTACGCGTATTTGCTTCATCATCACGGCCATGTGATCAGCAAAGACGTGTTGATCGACCTGTTCTGGCCTGACCATGATGTCTCTAAAGCGAGCACCCAGCTGTATACGGCGATTTATCAAATCAGAAAATTAATCGAAAGGCTTCCTTTTAGCCAATCCATCGAGAAGACTGACACCGGATATGTCCTCCGGATTTCCGGTGTGAAAGTGGATGCTGACGAATGGGAAAAGTCGCTGAAAGAGGCTCCTCCAATTCATATGGCGACGATCAACCGGCACATGGAATTGCTGCTTGCATACGAAAACCATTACTTTATGGAACACGGTTATTTGTGGGCCGAACCCGAAAAGACACGGCTTGCCCGGATATGGCTTGGAAAAGCTTATGAACTGGTCGATTGCCTTATTCGTGAAAAAGACTACCGCCGGGCGCTTGATATATGTCTGCAGGTCGAGAAATTCGAACCGTACGATCATAAAATCATCCAATACAAGATGCAGCTGTTTAATAAAACCGGGAATGTAGAAGAAGCGATCAAGGAGTATGAGCGCTACAAACTCATCAAGGACAAAATGAATGAAATGTAAACACGAGGACCGGATCAGCCGGTCTTTTTTTTATGCCATTTTCAGCTTACATGCCGATGTTCAGAAATTGTATAGTTCCATCTCATACAATGTAGTTTGGTTCGGATGATCTCAGCTGACATAAAGCAAAATTCATAGCCGCGATATCTTGATTACCGCCGCTAAACATACAGCAGCGAATTTAAAAGCCTGTCATTCTTCAAATAGAAAAGTATTTTCAGGGATTCATTTTCCAGGCTCAATCGATCCGTACACAAAAACATGATAAAAGGGGAGGAATCACAATTTGAGATCGAAAAAATATTCGTTCAGCCTCAGCAAAAAAAGAGGGCTGAAACCATTTTTGATCACTTGCCTGGCATTGTATTTGATCTTCAGTCAAGTTGTCGGCTTTACGCTGACGGCAGTGGCTGCCGGCACATCAACAGGGAGCAGCGTGTTTTTTAATTCAGTGACAATCAAAAACAGCGAAGATCAAACGGTTGACGGGTCAAAGGGAGACGACCCGGCATTAAAACCGGGTGACAAAGTGACACTCACATACGAGTGGGCGTTAAAAAACGATGAAGAAGCCGGCACCGAAAAAAGCTTCACTGTAGAGGTGCCTAAAAGCTTCGAATTCGCTCAGGATGCCAAGGGAGATGTGAAATCGGCAGATCAGCAGATCATCGGCAGCTATGAGGTGAAAGCGGACAGCAACATTTTGACCGTAACCTTGAACAGCACTGCAGAGGCAAAAGGGTCCATCACTCTGGAAGCAAAGTTTGCCGCTGCCGTGAAAAGCGGTACAAAAACGGTCACCGCTCTCTTTCAACTCGGAGCAGGCAAGACGCAGCAAGCAGTCATCCCTGTAAATACAGGATCCGAATCGGAAACGGCGAAAAACGATTCTCCGTCATCTGAGGATGATCAGGCAGCAGCTGACGATCAATCAAAATCTTCAGGGGAGCAGGACGAAGAGGAAACGAAGACAAAAGCTGCTGACACTGAGAGCAGCGATTCAAAACCGCCAGCATCTTCAAGACTAGCGGCAGCCGGGAGCCTTGCGTCCGGAGGTAATCAAATCACCCAAAATATTTTAACCGGCGTGACGCTGACAGATGAACACGGAAAGCCTTATGACAAAAGCAACCGGGCCGACACGAATTCTCCGGCAAAAATTTCAATCACTTGGGACATCCCGGATGAGCTCGGAAAGACGATAAATGACGGCGATCGCTACGAATTTGATCTGCCTGAAGCTTTCATTATGTACAACGATATTACGAATCAGCCATTAAGCTCAGGCGGTATCACGTACGGCTATTTTTCAATTGATACAAAAGGCCATGTTGTGATGACGTTTAATGGTGAAGTGAAAACAGATTCGAAGGTCAAAGGCACGTTGTTTGTCAATACGCAGTTCAACGCGCAAAAAATAAAAGGATCGACGACTCAAAAGATTCCCTTCCCGGTGAAATCAGACACTCCGGAGGTAACGGTTTATTTTAAACCAAACGTAAGCAAAACCATCGATAAATCAGGAATTTTTGATAAAGGCATCAATCCGGGGCAAGTCACATGGACAGTCGACCTCAACAAAAAATTGGATCAAGTCAAAAATGCCAAGTTGACCGAGAACTTTCCGGAGGGGCTGATCTATCGTTCTGTCAAAGTTTATCAACTCGATGTCAACATAGATGGTTCAGTCAGCCAGGGAGATGAAGTTCTTTCAGGCTACACTGTAGACGCAAATGGGAATGTCACATTTGACGGTGAGATAGATTCGGCTTATCGCCTGATCTATGTGACGGACATCGATGACTCCGCAAAGCCGGACGAAGGCGGAAATGCTGCATTTACGAACAAGGCGACATTCGGCGGAGACAATCTGGAACCGGCTTCTGCAGAGGCCTCTGTCACAGCCAAATACGGGAAAATGATCGAAAAATCGTCGACAGGTTATAAAAGCGATTCACAGACTTTCAGCTGGACGATTTTATATAACTATGGTGAGAAGAAGATTGACGAATCCAAGGCGAGCATAACAGACTCGTTTGGTTCCGCTGATTTGCAGCTTGTTTCAGATTCCTTGAAGGTGATTCCGATTACCTTCAATCAGAACGGAAGTGAACAGGCGGGAACGCCTCTAACGGAAGGCAAAGACTATACGCTCTCCGATAATGGAAGCGGGTTTGAAATCAAATTTAACCAAAATGTTACCGGAGCTTACAAAATCACATATCAAACCGAGGTCAACAGCGGAGTGATCATCGATAAATCGACAACGTATACGAACACCGCAGTGACCGGAACAGGGGAATCAAAGAAAGCTTCCGGTACAGCCATTCAACAGAATTTGATAAAAGGCTATTCAAACATTGATTACAAGAATAAAACGGTCGATTGGACGATCGCAATCAACAAAAACAACTACACGATGAACAATTGGAAGTTGGATGATAATTTCGAAAGCGGCGGGCTCGCGCTCCTCGATGGATCATTCCGTCTTCAGGATGTGACGAATAACAAAACGCTTCAAGAAGGCAAAGACTATACATTGACAATAAAACCGGATCATGAAGGTTTTCTTCTGGAACTCATCGGAGATTATGCAACAACAAACAGCCAATTTAAGATCACTTATACGACGAATATGAATGCCGACTTTTCAAACGAAAATGTCAAAAACACGGCTGAATCAACCTGGACAGATCACAGCAGCACTGAACGCAAAAATAAGGAAACGAGCAGTTTTACACCGAATCGCCAGACATCCCACAACGGTTTCAAAAACGGCTCATATAACGCGGTTTCAAAAGAAATCACGTGGAAAATCGGGATCAACTATAATGGTGAGCCGTCAAAGAATCCTTATATTAAAGATGCTTTAGCAGATGACCAGCAATTTGTTAAAGGTTCAGTGGTCGTCAAGAGCTATGCAGTCAATAAAGACGGTTCCATCACAGAAGGAGACATCCTGCCCGCTTCACAATATGATGTGGAGGAGCCGTCGGCTGACAATAAACAAACGCTGACTGTCCATTTGAAAACGGACGATTCCGTCCCGTATCTTATTGTATTTAAAACTTCGCTTAAAGGGCAGGTCATTAAGCGTGACCCTTACACCAACAAGGCGACGTATTATAATGCCGGATACTCAGAGCGTGAGTTGACGGCATCCGTTTCGGTCGCCGACGGAGGAAGCCTCGTTTTCAAAGGAGGCAAACAAAACGGAGGTTATGTCGATTGGAGTATTAATGTCAATGCGAGCCAGTCGGTATTGGAGGATGTAAAAGTCACCGATACTCCGGATACCAACCAAATTTTAGCTGAAGATTCTTTTAAAGTTTATCAAGCTAAATACGATGAAAAAGGTGCAGTCAAAGACAGCGGAGGAAATCTTGTCCCGGATGATGTTCAGCTTCAAAAAGGCGAAGACTATACACTGGACATCAAGACCGACAATGCAACCGGTGAACAATCATTTGTCCTGAAATTTACAGGTGATTACAAAAAAATCGACCGCGCCTATGTGATTCAATACCAATCATTAATCAATATTGCCGGCACGAGCGGTCATGTTCACAACAAAGTGTCGATTTCGGGAACGAATGTTCAGGAACAAACCCAGGAAAACAACAGCTCGGTCTTTGTTGCCGTTTCAAGCGGCGGCGGTTCAGGCTCAGGTGAAAGAGGCAGCTTGACAATCCTTAAAACGGGGGAAGGCGGCACACCGCTTTCTGGAGCAGATTTTCAATTGCGGACAAAAGATAATGAGCGGCTTCTGCGGACAGGAACGACTGACGACGACGGCAAGCTGACATTCGGTAATATCCGCTACGGGACTTACATTTTAAAAGAAATCAAGCCGCCTGACGGATATACGATCAGCGACGCTTATGCAGACGGGGTCTCCGTTGAGATTAACAGCAGCTCTTCCAGTGCCGGAGCGCTTTACAAAGTCGTGAATGAAAAGAATAAGGTGACGCTTATCAAACAAGACGAACAAAAGAATCCTTTGGAAGGAGCCGTGTTCAAGCTGGAGAAAAAATCCGGCGATGGCACCTTTACAACAATACGTACGAGTATTAAGAGCAATGAAAACGGAAAAGTAGAAATCAACGGTTTACCGCCCGGCAATTATCGTTTGCTGGAAACGAAAGCTCCAGAAGGATATCTCTTAAATACAAAAGAAATCAGCTTCTCCGTCAAAACGAATGATAAGAATCAAGTACCTGACGTTGATTTAGGAACATTGATCAACTATAAAGGCAGAGCACATTTAACGAAAGAAGATGCAGAAGGCCGTCAATTAGAGGGGGCTGAATTCAAGCTCATTGATCATGAAGGCAAAATCGTTCATGAAAAGCTCACCTCAGATCAAGACGGGAAAATCGCAGTATCTGATCTTGCGCCTGGCCGCTATGCCTTTGTTGAAACCAAAGCCCCCGAGGGCTATGTGATAAACAGCAAGGCAATCGAGTTTACCATATCTGAATCGGCAAAAGAAAAACCGGAATCCGTGGACGCAGGCAAAGCCGTCAACTATAAAGGTTCGGTTTATTTGACAAAAGAGGATGCGGAAGGCCGTACGCTGAAGGGCGCTGAGTTTAAGATCGTTGATCATGAAGGCAAAACCGTTCATGAAAAGCTCACTTCCGATGAAGACGGAAAAATCGCAGTTTCAGGCCTGGCGCCTGGGCGCTATGCTTTCGTGGAAACGAAGGCGCCCGAGGGCTTTATGTTAAACAACGATCAAATAGAATTCACCATCCCGGGCTCAGCTGAAGGGAAACCGGAGCCAGTTGATGCAGGCGCCGCTGTTAATTATAAAGGCTCGGTTCATTTAACAAAAGAAGATGCGGAAGGCCACAAGCTTGAAGGAGCCGTTTTTAAGATCGCAGATCAAAACGGGAATACCGTACAGGAGGAACTGGTCTCAGATCGAAATGGAACTGTTACGGCTTCAGGCCTGGCGCCTGGGCGCTATGCTTTCGTAGAAACGAAAGCGCCTGATGGATTTGTATTGAACAGCGGGAAAATAGAGTTTGTCATCCCGGATGCCGCTGAAGGAAAACCTGCCCATGTAGATGCGGGTAAAGCCATCAACTACAAAGGTTCGGTTTATTTGCAGAAAGAAGATGAAGACGGCAATGGATTAGAAGGAGCCGTGTTTAAAATCATTGACAGCGAAGGCAAAACGGTCAAAGACGATTTGATCTCTAAAGAAGGCGGCAAAATCGAGGCTGGCGATTTGGCGCCGGGAAGCTATCAATTTGTTGAAAAACATGCGCCTGACGGTTACCTGCTGTCAACAGATCCGATCCCATTTTCCATTACCGGGAAACACGAAGGTGAGCCGAAACAGGTTAAACTGACGGCTCTCAACAAGAAAAACAGCGTTGTGCTCACAAAAGTCGGCCAGGATGACAAGAGCGCCGGACTTCAGGGAGCGCAGTTCGATTTGACAGATGAAACCGGCAAGGTGCTGAAAACCGGTTTGGCAACAGACGCAGACGGCCGGATCACAGTGTACGGTCTTAAGCCCGGTAACTACCAATTTGTCGAAACAAAAGCGCCTAAGCATTATCAATTGGATAAGACGCCAATATCGTTCACAGTCAAAAATACTGATACAAAGCCAATTGAAATGACTGCAGAGAATCAATTGACACCGGGCGATGCGAAACTGACGAAAGTGGACCGCAACGATAAAAAAGCTGTGTTGAAAGGAGCAGAATTCAAGCTGCTCGATGCCGATGGAAAGCCTGTTAAAGCCGCAGGCAACGGGAAAAAGCTGCCGGCAGTCTGGACTACAGATCAAAACGGTCAATTTATTGCGGAAGGTTTGGCACCTGGGCGCTATCAATTTGTCGAAACGAAGGCGCCTGACGGTTATAAGTTGGATGAAACGCCGATTCCTTTTGAAATTAAAAAAGGACAGTCAAAACCGGTCGAGATCACAGCATCCAATGAAAAGCTGAAAACGCCGGCTGTTGACAAAGGCACATCGAACCCGAATTCGGGAGACCCTAAAACAGATAACAAAGGCACACCGGACCGAAATTCGAACGGAGATCCTAAAGGTCATTTGAAAGATACGCTTCCGAAAACCGGTGATAGAGACAGCATCATTCCGATCATGATCGGCATCCTGCTGATTCTGTCTGGAGGAGTCTTCGCTTTCTACACAAGAAAGAAACAAAGAAAGGCGTAAACGAATCATTTATGCACCTGATCATGAAACCGGTCAGGTGCTTTTTTGAAAAACGGCATTCGTTCAATTGACATAAAGGTTAGAAAGGACTGTGGGACATGTATAAAAAAATGATCGTTGCCGTACTTGTCATATCAGGTATACTATTCGTCTTGTCTCCTTTTATTAAAGAAAGCATCATCATCAATCTCAGCAAGAATAAAAGTTTTGAATTGACTGCTGAACAGGCGGAACAAAACAATACGCAAAAGGCGTCATTTGATTTTGAAGCGATTCAGCCGCCTTCTTTTATGGAAGCAGTAAAAGCCGGCCTCGATCGTGAATCGAAAGCGGTCATCGGCCGGATCACCATAAGCAGCGTCAATATCAAGCTGCCGATATTGAAAGGCACAACCAATCAAAATCTTCTCTACGGAGCGACAACAATGCGTCCCGATCAGAAAATGGGCGAGGGCAACTACCCGTTGGCCGGACATCATATGAAGCGGGAGAACCTCTTATTCGGCCCTCTTATCCATATTAAAAAAGGGGACACCGTTAAAATCACAGACTTTAAAAAAGACTATATATACACTGTGACATCCAAACAATTCATTTCTGAAACGGACACAGATGTGATTCAAGAGACGAAAGAAAAAGAAATTACGCTGATGACATGTGACAAAGCCGTGAGAACCGAAGGGCGCCTTGCGGTTAAAGGAAAGCTGATTCATGTTGCTGTTCACAGATAATTGAAATGTCCGCTGCAGGCAGGAAAAAATACTGAGGGAAAGCCCCTTGGTATTTTTTTATTGGGACTAAAATTCTACACATCACAAAAAAGTGACAAAAAGATCACTATGAAATGACAATAGTGAAAAAATGCTGATAAATAATAAAAAAAGAAATGGAATTATGTGAGTTGGATGAAATTCCTATCATAACGCCCTTAATTAGGCTTTTTAAAATGAAAAAAAGATAAATTTTCTGAAATTTATGTTGACTGAAAGCGCTTTTAAAATTATGATAATATCAGACATAACAAAGATATACCAAAAACATAACTATAATATAACAATGTATTTAAACGGCATATAAATGAAAGCGATTCCAAAATATTCCGTGGTAGGCAATTGGTTGTGCGGAAGCTCCGGCTTCCATCAAAATAAAATTTTCAATTTTCTGTTAAGGGGGTGGTTGGCGAAACTTTCGAAAGTTGGGAATGAGTCTTTTGGGAAAAGAAATGAGCTCCTTTTAAGGATGTTTTCGAAAACCTTTGGAAATAAATCAATTTTTAAAAACAAAGGCGGGGGAAATCAATATGAATGAACAGGGAAATCAGAAATCATTTTTGCGTACTGTTATTTTAGTCTCGACGTTCGGCGGACTTCTATTCGGATATGACACCGGAGTGATCAACGGAGCTTTGCCTTATATGTCTGAAGGAGATCAGCTGAACCTGACTGCCTTTACAGAAGGGTTGGTCGCAAGTTCGCTTCTCCTGGGAGCGGCATTGGGGGCGGTATTCGGCGGAAGGCTCTCCGATTATATCGGGCGCCGCAAAAACATCATTTTTCTAGCTGTGCTTTTCTTTTTCTCGACGCTCGGATGTACGCTTGCGCCTGATGTGACGATTATGGTCATCTCTCGGTTCCTGCTTGGAGTTGCTGTAGGGGGAGCATCTGTTACGGTACCGACTTATTTGGCTGAAATGTCTCCTTCAGAGAAAAGGGGACGAATGGTTACCCAAAATGAATTAATGATTGTCTCCGGACAGCTCTTGGCATTTACTTTCAATGCCATCCTCGGAACCACAATGGGGGATAGTTCCCATGTTTGGCGTTACATGCTGGCCATTGCCGCAGTCCCGGCTGTGTTCTTGTTCTTTGGTATGCTGAGAATGCCCGAAAGTCCGCGCTGGCTTGTCTCTAAAGGGAAAAATGAAGCGGCGCTGGGCGTTCTGAAAAGAATCCGCGAGGAAAAAAGGGCGCATTCGGAAGTTGCTGAAATCGAAGCTGCGGTCATGAAAGAATCTGAAATGAAAAAAGCGAATTATAAGGATCTGGCTGTTCCATGGGTGCGCCGAATCGTATTTCTCGGAATCGGGATCGCTGTCGTTCAGCAGATTACCGGCGTAAACTCTATCATGTATTACGGTACAGAAATACTCAAAAATGCCGGATTTGAAACAAAAGCTGCACTTATCGGAAATATTGCAAACGGTGTCATTTCAGTTTTGGCGACATTCGTGGGGATTTGGCTTTTAGGGAAGGTCGGGCGCAGACCGATGCTGTTGACCGGTTTAATAGGGACGACCTCAGCTTTGCTGCTGATCGGCATCTTCTCAAACGCCCTTCAAGGTTCAGCTGCTCTTCCGTATGTCGTACTTACGCTGACAGTAACCTTTCTTGCATTCCAGCAAGGTGCTATTTCTCCTGTAACATGGCTCATGCTTTCTGAAATATTCCCGCTTCGCGTTCGCGGTCTAGGGATGGGCGTCACCGTGTTTTGTTTGTGGATCGTCAATTTCTTTGTCGGATTTTCATTCCCGATATTGCTTGATGCGATTGGACTGTCATCGACATTCTACATTTTTGTCGGACTTGGACTTCTTTCCATTGCATTCGTGAAAAAATTCCTTCCTGAAACAAAAGGTCTCACACTTGAACAGCTTGAGCATAATTTCCGCAACTACAAATCGGAAAAAGCACCAAGCGACGCGAGCGCTAAAATCAGCGGATGACAATTTTGTTGAGGGACATACAGGTCGAGTCCCATCGGTGGAGAATATAGATGAAGGATTTGAAGTTTGCAGGCAGAAATCTTCCTATAACAAGATTTCTGCCTGTATTTTTGTATACGATGCGGAAAAGCAGCCTATTGGAGGCGCCTTTAGAATATCTTAAAAGACGTTCGTAAAATAAAAGCTTCATTAAATGATCGTGCAAGAGTGATGTCGAAGTTAACGATTTACAGCTTCGGTTCCGTATATAACTTGATGAAGCGGGGAACATTCAATAAAACATCACATAAGATGAAAAGGGCAGGTAAAACGTCATCTATTATGAATGGCTGTAAGCATAATTTTTTTAGAAGTATAAAAAAACGAAAAAAGTGTTGACGGATGAATTGAAGGCATGATATATTATTATTCGTCGCTAAGACAACGAAGTTACAACTTCGAAATGCCGCTATAATATTCATCATTTAAAGGGTGTACAAAAACCTTAAAATGTGTATAATGGATAAAGTCGAAACAAAAAAGCTTCATCCTTTCGGTAGAAAAACTTCAAAAAAACTTCTTGACTTTAACTGATATTCATAGTATTATAGTTAAGTCGCCTGATGAAGCGCCCGTAGCTCAATTGGATAGAGCGTTTGACTACGGATCAAAAGGTTAGGGGTTCGACTCCTCTCGGGCGCGCCATATATTCGCAATGCGGGTGTAGTTTAGTGGTAAAACCTCAGCCTTCCAAGCTGATGTCGTGAGTTCGATTCTCATCACCCGCTCCAATTTTAGAATGATCTTTGAAAACTAAACAAGACAAAACGTACCTGTTAATTCATTTTTTTATAAATCGCACAGCGATGTGCGTAGTCAGTCAAACTACTTTATCGGAGAGTTTGATCCTGGCTCAGGACGAACGCTGGCGGCGTGCCTAATACATGCAAGTCGAGCGGACAGATGGGAGCTTGCTCCCTGATGTTAGCGGCGGACGGGTGAGTAACACGTGGGTAACCTGCCTGTAAGACTGGGATAACTCCGGGAAACCGGGGCTAATACCGGATGCTTGATTGAACCGCATGGTTCAATTATAAAAGGTGGCTTTTAGCTACCACTTACAGATGGACCCGCGGCGCATTAGCTAGTTGGTGAGGTAACGGCTCACCAAGGCAACGATGCGTAGCCGACCTGAGAGGGTGATCGGCCACACTGGGACTGAGACACGGCCCAGACTCCTACGGGAGGCAGCAGTAGGGAATCTTCCGCAATGGACGAAAGTCTGACGGAGCAACGCCGCGTGAGTGATGAAGGTTTTCGGATCGTAAAACTCTGTTGTTAGGGAAGAACAAGTACCGTTCGAATAGGGCGGTACCTTGACGGTACCTAACCAGAAAGCCACGGCTAACTACGTGCCAGCAGCCGCGGTAATACGTAGGTGGCAAGCGTTGTCCGGAATTATTGGGCGTAAAGCGCGCGCAGGCGGTTTCTTAAGTCTGATGTGAAAGCCCCCGGCTCAACCGGGGAGGGTCATTGGAAACTGGGGAACTTGAGTGCAGAAGAGGAGAGTGGAATTCCACGTGTAGCGGTGAAATGCGTAGAGATGTGGAGGAACACCAGTGGCGAAGGCGACTCTCTGGTCTGTAACTGACGCTGAGGCGCGAAAGCGTGGGGAGCGAACAGGATTAGATACCCTGGTAGTCCACGCCGTAAACGATGAGTGCTAAGTGTTAGAGGGTTTCCGCCCTTTAGTGCTGCAGCAAACGCATTAAGCACTCCGCCTGGGGAGTACGGTCGCAAGACTGAAACTCAAAGGAATTGACGGGGGCCCGCACAAGCGGTGGAGCATGTGGTTTAATTCGAAGCAACGCGAAGAACCTTACCAGGTCTTGACATCCTCTGACAACCCTAGAGATAGGGCTTCCCCTTCGGGGGCAGAGTGACAGGTGGTGCATGGTTGTCGTCAGCTCGTGTCGTGAGATGTTGGGTTAAGTCCCGCAACGAGCGCAACCCTTGATCTTAGTTGCCAGCATTCAGTTGGGCACTCTAAGGTGACTGCCGGTGACAAACCGGAGGAAGGTGGGGATGACGTCAAATCATCATGCCCCTTATGACCTGGGCTACACACGTGCTACAATGGGCAGAACAAAGGGCAGCGAAGCCGCGAGGCTAAGCCAATCCCACAAATCTGTTCTCAGTTCGGATCGCAGTCTGCAACTCGACTGCGTGAAGCTGGAATCGCTAGTAATCGCGGATCAGCATGCCGCGGTGAATACGTTCCCGGGCCTTGTACACACCGCCCGTCACACCACGAGAGTTTGTAACACCCGAAGTCGGTGAGGTAACCTTTTGGAGCCAGCCGCCGAAGGTGGGACAGATGATTGGGGTGAAGTCGTAACAAGGTAGCCGTATCGGAAGGTGCGGCTGGATCACCTCCTTTCTAAGGATATTATACGGAATATAAGACCTTGCGGTCTTATAGACAGGTACGTTTAGATCTTGTTTAGTTTTGAAGGATCATTCCTTCAAAGCGTGTTCTTTGAAAACTAGATAACAGTAGACATCACATTCAATTCGTAATGCAAGATATCACGTAGTGATTCTTTTTAACGGTTAAGTTAGAAAGGGCGCACGGTGGATGCCTTGGCACTAGGAGCCGATGAAGGACGGGACGAACACCGATATGCTTCGGGGAGCTGTAAGCAAGCTTTGATCCGGAGATTTCCGAATGGGGAAACCCACTGCTCGTAATGGAGCAGTATCCATATCTGAATTCATAGGATATGAGAAGGCAGACCCGGGGAACTGAAACATCTAAGTACCCGGAGGAAGAGAAAGCAAATGCGATTCCCTGAGTAGCGGCGAGCGAAACGGGAACAGCCCAAACCAAGAGGCTTGCCTCTTGGGGTTGTAGGACACTCTGTACGGAGTTACAAAAGAACGAGGTAGATGAAGAGGCCTGGAAAGGCCCGCCATAGGAGGTAACAGCCCTGTAGTCAAAACTTCGTTCTCTCCTGAGTGGATCCTGAGTACGGCGGAACACGTGAAATTCCGTCGGAATCCGGGAGGACCATCTCCCAAGGCTAAATACTCCCTAGTGACCGATAGTGAACCAGTACCGTGAGGGAAAGGTGAAAAGCACCCCGGAAGGGGAGTGAAAGAGATCCTGAAACCGTGTGCCTACAAGTAGTCAGAGCCCGTTAACGGGTGATGGCGTGCCTTTTGTAGAATGAACCGGCGAGTTACGATCCCGTGCAAGGTTAAGTTTGAAAAGACGGAGCCGCAGCGAAAGCGAGTCTGAATAGGGCGCATGAGTACGTGGTCGTAGACCCGAAACCAGGTGATCTACCCATGTCCAGGGTGAAGTTCAGGTAACACTGAATGGAGGCCCGAACCCACGCACGTTGAAAAGTGCGGGGATGAGGTGTGGGTAGGGGTGAAATGCCAATCGAACCTGGAGATAGCTGGTTCTCTCCGAAATAGCTTTAGGGCTAGCCTCAAGGTAAGAGTCTTGGAGGTAGAGCACTGATTGGACTAGGGGCCCCTACCGGGTTACCGAATTCAGTCAAACTCCGAATGCCAAAGACTTATCCTTGGGAGTCAGACTGCGAGTGATAAGATCCGTAGTCGAAAGGGAAACAGCCCAGACCGCCAGCTAAGGTCCCAAAGTATACGTTAAGTGGAAAAGGATGTGGAGTTGCTTAGACAACCAGGATGTTGGCTTAGAAGCAGCCACCATTTAAAGAGTGCGTAATAGCTCACTGGTCGAGTGACTCTGCGCCGAAAATGTACCGGGGCTAAACGTATCACCGAAGCTGCGGACTGTTCTTACGAACAGTGGTAGGAGAGCGTTCTAAGGGCTGTGAAGCGAGACCGGAAGGACTCGTGGAGCGCTTAGAAGTGAGAATGCCGGTATGAGTAGCGAAAGAGGGGTGAGAATCCCCTCCACCGAATGCCTAAGGTTTCCTGAGGAAGGCTCGTCCGCTCAGGGTTAGTCGGGACCTAAGCCGAGGCCGAAAGGCGTAGGCGATGGACAACAGGTTGATATTCCTGTACCACCTCCTCACCATTTGAGCAATGGGGGGACGCAGGAGGATAGGGTAAGCGCGGTATTGGATATCCGCGTCCAAGCAGTTAGGCTGGGAAATAGGCAAATCCGTTTCCCATAAGGCTGAGCTGTGATGGCGAGCGAAATATAGTAGCGAAGTTCCTGATTCCACACTGCCAAGAAAAGCCTCTAGCGAGGTGAGAGGTGCCCGTACCGCAAACCGACACAGGTAGGCGAGGAGAGAATCCTAAGGTGATCGAGAGAACTCTCGTTAAGGAACTCGGCAAAATGACCCCGTAACTTCGGGAGAAGGGGTGCTCTGTTAGGGTGCAAGCCCGAGAGAGCCGCAGTGAATAGGCCCAGGCGACTGTTTAGCAAAAACACAGGTCTCTGCGAAGCCGTAAGGCGAAGTATAGGGGCTGACGCCTGCCCGGTGCTGGAAGGTTAAGAGGAGCGCTTAGCGTAAGCGAAGGTGCGAATTGAAGCCCCAGTAAACGGCGGCCGTAACTATAACGGTCCTAAGGTAGCGAAATTCCTTGTCGGGTAAGTTCCGACCCGCACGAAAGGCGCAACGATCTGGGCACTGTCTCAACGAGAGACTCGGTGAAATTATAGTACCTGTGAAGATGCAGGTTACCCGCGACAGGACGGAAAGACCCCGTGGAGCTTTACTGCAGCCTGATATTGAATGTTGGTACAGCTTGTACAGGATAGGTAGGAGCCTTGGAAACCGGAGCGCCAGCTTCGGTGGAGGCATCGGTGGGATACTACCCTGGCTGTATTGACCTTCTAACCCGCCGCCCTTATCGGGCGGGGAGACAGTGTCAGGTGGGCAGTTTGACTGGGGCGGTCGCCTCCTAAAAGGTAACGGAGGCGCCCAAAGGTTCCCTCAGAATGGTTGGAAATCATTCGCAGAGTGTAAAGGCACAAGGGAGCTTGACTGCGAGACCTACAAGTCGAGCAGGGACGAAAGTCGGGCTTAGTGATCCGGTGGTTCCGCATGGAAGGGCCATCGCTCAACGGATAAAAGCTACCCCGGGGATAACAGGCTTATCTCCCCCAAGAGTCCACATCGACGGGGAGGTTTGGCACCTCGATGTCGGCTCATCGCATCCTGGGGCTGTAGTCGGTCCCAAGGGTTGGGCTGTTCGCCCATTAAAGCGGTACGCGAGCTGGGTTCAGAACGTCGTGAGACAGTTCGGTCCCTATCCGTCGCGGGCGCAGGAAATTTGAGAGGAGCTGTCCTTAGTACGAGAGGACCGGGATGGACGCACCGCTGGTGTACCAGTTGTTCTGCCAAGGGCATCGCTGGGTAGCTATGTGCGGACGGGATAAGTGCTGAAAGCATCTAAGCATGAAGCCCCCCTCAAGATGAGATTTCCCATTCCGCAAGGAAGTAAGATCCCTGAAAGATGATCAGGTTGATAGGTCTGAGGTGGAAGTGTGGCGACACATGGAGCTGACAGATACTAATCGATCGAGGACTTAACCTAAATGTTTGTGAATTGTCTGACCGTTATCTAGTTTTGAGAGAATGCCTCTCAAAAGCCAAAGGCAAGGAAACTCGGCTAAAGGCCCTCACATCCTGTGAGGAACGCCCAGTACCTTCGTCCTGAAGGCAAATAGTTTGGTGGCGATAGCGAAGAGGTCACACCCGTTCCCATGCCGAACACGGAAGTTAAGCTCTTCAGCGCCGATGGTAGTTGGGGGATTCCCCCTGTGAGAGTAGGACGCCGCCAAGCTGTTTATATTATCGCGGGGTGGAGCAGTTCGGTAGCTCGTCGGGCTCATAACCCGAAGGTCGCAGGTTCAAATCCTGCCCCCGCAACCAAATCTAATTTCCATACAAAGAAAATAAATAAAAAGTGGTCCGGTAGTTCAGTTGGTTAGAATGCCTGCCTGTCACGCAGGAGGTCGCGGGTTCGAGTCCCGTCCGGACCGCCATGTTGTACACAAACGAAATCTTTGAGGTTTTCGTTTTTTTTTATGTCTTCTTTCAGGTCTATGCTGAAAACTTGGCTTCATCGGCGTTTTTCACAATGTTTGCCGAGTTTCTTTATTTCTTGGATAATTGGTGAGAATTCGATAAACTAATGATAGTGTTTTGATTGGTTGCAACAGCAAAGGAGCAAATGATCTTATGGACGAATTTGAATTGATTCAAAGGATTACGCCCCGTTCGCTTTTTCACCGAGAAATAGAGATCGGTATTGGGGACGATGCCGCTGTTTATCATACAAAGAACGGTTATCAGGAGATTGTTGCGGTCGATACGATGGTCGACGGTATTCATTTTTTATCATCCCATTCATCGCCTGCCGATATCGGATATAAAGCATTGGCTGTGAATATTAGTGATATTGCCGCGATGGGAGGCAGCCCCAAGTATTATCTTGTGTCCATTGCTGTTCCTTCCGGCTGGCACGCGGTGGATATTGAAGCCATGTATGAAGAAATGAATAAACTGGCGACACTATATCAAATGGACTTAATCGGCGGTGACACCGTATCTGCCAACGGGCCGCTCGTTTTGACCGTAACAGTAATCGGCGAGATTGAAAAGGGCAGAACTTGTTTAAGAAGCCATGCCGAACCCGGGGATGTCGTTTTTGTGACGGGAGAACTTGGCTCATCTGCTGCCGGTCTGGCTTTTATATTGGGCCAAGCAGAGATGAAAGACGAGAAGCAGTCTCAATATTTTATAGAGCGGCACAAGAGGCCTTTGCCGAGGGTTGAGGCAGGTTTGCTCTGTTCAGGCTATCATCATGTGGCACTTAATGATATCAGCGACGGGCTTGCCAGCGAATTAAATGAAATTGCCGAAGCGAGCCGTGTTTCCATTGACATATATAAAGAGATGATTCCGGTCCATTCGGATTTACATACACTGAACACAAAATGGGAAGAGTGGGTCCTTTTCGGCGGCGAGGATTTTGAACTCGTCGGTACGATTTCTAATGATCAATGGGAACGTTTTAGTCAGGAATGCTCTGAACGTCATGTGCCGGTTTATCAAATCGGCCGCGTCACACAACAAGGGCAGGCGGACGTGTTTTATCATAATGGACAGGACCGCGTTCTTCTCGAAAAAAAAGGATATAACCATTTTAAATAAGACAGGTGACAAGTAAAGTGAAAACGTTAGAGTGGAAAACGACAGAGCCTGAAGAGACAAAAAACATTGCCAGACTGGCAGCAAAGTATGTTCTGCCCGGTGATGTCATCACATTGGAGGGCGACCTTGGAGCAGGCAAAACGACTTTTACAAAAGGATTTGCCGAAGGGCTCGGAATCAAGCGGGTTGTCAGCAGCCCGACTTTTACCATTATCAAAGAATACCGGGACGGCTCTCTTCCGCTGTTTCATATGGATGTTTACAGAATGGAAGATGAAACGGAAGATCTCGGATTAGATGAATATTTTGAGGGAGACGGCGTCTGCCTTGTGGAATGGGCGCATTTGATTGAGGAGCAGCTTCCGAAAGAGCTCCTAGAGGTGGTCATTAAGCGGCTTGGCGATGATGAACGAAAGCTGACCTTTACCCCTAAAGGCAGCCGCTACGAAAATCTTTGCGAGGAGATCAGCAAACATGACGATACTTGCGATTGATACATCCAATTTAACGCTCGGCGTGGCATTAGTTAAAGACGGAAAAGTGATAGCCGAGCATATATCCCACTTAAAGAAAAACCATTCAGTCAGAGCTATGCCGGCGATCGACGAACTCCTTAAAGAGTGCGGTTTAGAGCCGAATGACCTGACCCAAATTGCAGTTGCCAAAGGTCCGGGTTCATATACAGGCGTGCGGATCGGTGTTACGATTGCCAAAACGCTTGCATGGTCATTAAATATTCCGATTAAAACCGTTTCAAGCCTTGAAGTGCTGGCGGCAAACGGCCGTTTTTTCCAAGGCTTGATTTGTCCGTTGTTTGATGCCAGACGCGGTCAGGTTTATACGGGACTATACCAGTATAGGGACGGTAAACTGCATGGCTTGGAAGAGGACCAAAACATTCTGCTTGAGGATTGGCTTAAAAAACTGAAAGCCATGGATCAGCAAGTCCTTTTCATAGGAAGTGACACAGAGATTCATCAGGAGATGATCGAACAGATTCTCGGTGAACAAGCGGTCATTGCTGGCCCTGCCCTGCAGCTTCCACGACCTTCAGAATTGGCTTTAATCGGAGAACTTAAAGAGGCCGAGCCTGTGCACAGCGTTGTTCCAAACTATATTCGTCTGGCCGAAGCCGAGGCCGTCTGGCTTGAAAAACAAAAGTAAACGGGTGAAGCCATGAACACGCAAATGGTCATACGCGATATGAATCCAAAAGATTTGGACCAGGTTTTTGAAATTGAAAAAAGCTCTTTTTCTTCTCCGTGGAAAAAAGAATCTTTTCATCATGAGCTTTTTCACAATATGTATGCTCATTACCTCGTTCTCGAAGTTGAGGAGCAAGTTGTCGGCTACTGCGGGATTTGGATCGTCATGGATGATGCCCAGATCACCAACATTGCCGTTTCACCTGCATATCGGGGCCGCCGTTTAGGAGAAGCTCTTTTGAAAGCCGCGATGAAGCTTTGCCGGATGAAAAAGGCGGTTCAGCTTTCTTTAGAGGTAAGGGTATCGAATCATATTGCACAAAGCTTATACAAAAAGCTCGGCTTTGAGCCGGGAGGAATTCGTAAAAATTATTATACCGATAATGGGGAAGATGCATTATTAATGTGGGTGAGACTAAATGAATCATAAAAAAGATCTGTATGTATTAGGAATCGAAACAAGCTGTGATGAGACGGCCGCCGCGATTGTCAAAAACGGAACGGATATCATTTCAAATGTCGTAGCGTCGCAAATCGAAAGTCATAAACGGTTTGGCGGCGTTGTTCCCGAGATCGCATCAAGGCATCACGTGGAACAGATGACGATCGTGCTTGAGGAAGCCTTTGCACAAGCGGACATGACATTTGATGACATTGATGCCATCGCAGTAACGGAAGGACCGGGGCTTGTCGGCGCTTTATTGATCGGCGTGAATGCCGCGAAAGCGCTCAGTTTTGCCCGGGGCATACCGCTCGTAGGCATTCATCACATTGCCGGTCACATCTATGCCAACAGACTTGTTCAGGACATTCAATTTCCGGCGATTGCCCTTGTCGTCTCAGGCGGCCACACCGAACTCGTGTATATGAAAGAGCACGGCTCATTTGAAGTCATCGGAGAGACGCTCGACGATGCGGCAGGCGAAGCCTATGACAAAGTGGCGAGAACGATGGGGCTTCCTTATCCGGGAGGACCTCACATTGACAAACTTGCGCAAAAAGGCGAGGCAAATGTGCCGCTGCCGCGCGCATGGCTTGAAGAAGGCTCTTATCATTTCAGCTTCAGCGGATTGAAGTCTGCAGTCATCAACACGCTTCACAACGCTTCACAAAAAGGTGAAACGATAGCTCCGGAAGATTTGTCAGCCAGCTTTCAGGAAAGCGTCATTGATGTCCTCGTCACAAAAACGGAACGCGCTGCGAAAGCTTATGGCGTCAAACAGGTGCTGCTTGCCGGAGGAGTTGCTGCAAACAAAGGGTTGAGAGCGGCGCTTGAAAAAACGTTCAGCAGCCATCCGGAGATTGAGCTTTTGATCCCGCCGCTTTCGCTGTGTACGGACAATGCCGCGATGATTGCCGCCGCAGGTACGGTTGCTTTTGAAAAAGGAATCAGAGGAAAATATGATATGAACGGTCAGCCTGGCTTAGATCTGACGTCTTATTAAAACCTCACGCTCTGTGAGGTTTTTTTGCCCGGGAATAGTTATTAACAGGTTATTAACATATATCCACAGTCTTGTGTATAATGTTAAAAACCTTAATTTACAGACCTTTTTTATCTGTTAATAATGTGTATAAATATTATGTTTTTTGTGGATATTGTGGGTAAATCGCTTTCTTTCTTTTAAATAAAGGATTTTAATTGTGGACAAAAAAACCGCTCCGGCTTGGAGCGGTTCATCCTTTATTCATTTGTAGAGAGTGTTTCCCATTCTGTTAACAGTTGTTCAAGCTCCTCATTCAGCCGTTCATTTTCAGAGTGGATTTCCTGGACCTTCTCATGGTCTTGGAAGACGGCGGGGTCACACAGGAGCTCCTCATTTTTTTCGATCTGTTCTTCAATGTCCGTAATTCTTGTTTCGATTTCTTCAATCCTTCGCTGCCGCTGGCGTTCTTTTCTTTTCAGCTCTTTTTCTTCCTCATAGCTCTTTTTTGCGCCAGGTTTTTCGGAAGCGTTTTTCTGATGCTCTTCCGTCTGTTTTTCTAGTTCTTTCAGTTCAAGCTGCTGCGCTTTTTTTTCTGTGTAATAATCGTAGTCGCCTAAATATTCTTCTGCTTTGTCGCGGGAAAGCTCCAGTACTTTTGTCGCGATCCGGTTGATAAAATAGCGGTCATGGGACACAAATAATATCGTTCCCGGGTAATCGATCAAAGCGTTCTCCAAGACTTCCTTGCTGTCCAGGTCGAGATGGTTTGTCGGCTCATCAAGAATAAGGAAGTTCGCTTTTTGGAGCATCAGCTTGGCGAGGGCAAGCCTTGCTTTTTCGCCGCCGCTTAACGCGTGTACAGGTTTTAATACGTCTTCTCCCGAAAACAGGAAGTTGCCGAGGCAGGTCCGGATATCCTTTTCATTCATTTCCGGATAATCGTCCCAAAGCTCGTCAAGCACGCGTTTTGACGACGTCAATTCAGCCTGTTCCTGGTCATAGTAGCCGATTGAGACATGGGAGCCTGTCGCGATTGTTCCCGATACCGGCTGCAGCTTTTGAATCAATGCTTTTAAAAGGGTTGACTTGCCGATTCCGTTCGGTCCGACCAGTGCAACGCTTTCCCCGCGGGTAATGCGAAAGTTCAATGAACGGAGCAGCGGGGGCTGCTCCTGATAGCTTACTGTCAAGTCTTCCACCCGCAGTACATCGTTTCCGCTTTGCCTTGTAATTTCAAAGCGGAAAGACGCCGACTTTTCATCTCCGAGCGGTTTATCCATGATCTCCATCCGTTCAAGCTGCTTTCGTCTGCTCTGCGCCCGTTTCGTCGTCGAAGCTCTGGCCAGATTCCGGTCGACGAACTCCTGCAGCTTGGCGATTTCGTCCTGCTGCTTTTCATAAAGCTTTGTTTCCTTTTCCAGCTGTTCGGCTTTTAATTGGAGATAAGAGCTGTAGTTCCCGGTATATTTTTTGCTTTGGGACCGGCTGATCTCGTAAACTTGGGTAACCACTTTGTCAAGAAAGTACCTGTCATGGGAAACGATTAAAATCGCTCCGCTGTAATTTTGCAAATATTGTTCAAGCCATGTCAGGGTATCGATATCCAAGTGGTTTGTCGGTTCGTCCAAAATGAGGAGGTCGGGTTTTGTCAAAAGCATTTTTCCGAGGGCAAGCCTTGTTTTTTGACCTCCGCTTAAGTCCTGGACGCGGACGGAGTCGTCAAATCCCGCAAAGCCGAGCCCGTGCATGACGGATCTGACCTCTGCCTCATATTGGTAGCCGCCTTTGTCCTTGAACTCCTGCTGAAGCCTGTCATACGTCTTCATCAATGATTCAAGCATGTCCGGTCCGGCCTGCGCCATCTTTTCCTCGATCGTGCGCATTTCTTTTTCCATTTTTTTTAGAAAATCAAATACCGACAGCAATTCCTCTTTGAGCGTCAGCTTGGAATCGAGGCCGGAATGCTGGTCAAGGTAGCCCATCGTCAAATCTTTCGGCTTGATGATGTCCCCCTTTTCATATGAAAGTTTTCCTGCGATAATCTTTAGAAGAGTCGATTTTCCGGCGCCGTTGCGTCCGACGATCGCAATCCGGTCCCGAGATCTGACTTCGAGTTTTATATTCGTTAAAATCGTATCGGCTCCAAACGATTTTGAAAGTTGGTTCACTTGTAAAATCATCATGATCTTTCACCTCTTGTCTGCTATTTTAAGTGTAGCCTATCACTGCGCAGTCAGCAAACAATTAAGTGAAGTCTGGAAGATTTTAGCCAAAGAAAAAGACAGAATGAAAAAAATAGTGTATGATCGTTATAAGGAGAGTTCAGAACATGAATGAGTTTACACATTTTAATGAACAAGGCAGAGCCAAGATGGTTGATATAAGCGAAAAGGAAGCTTCAGTACGTACAGCTGCGGCTGTTTCAAGCGTGTCTATGAATCGAATAGTACATGAAAAAATCAAAAACCGGGAAATCGGAAAAGGCGATGTATTGTCGGTGGCGCAAGTGGCCGGAATCATGGCCGCAAAACAGACATCCGCCATCATCCCGATGTGCCATCCGATCGCTCTGAAAGGAGTCGACATCGCCTTTCGCTGGGAGGAGAAAGAACAGAAGAGCATCCTGCATATTCAATCTAAAGTGAAGACCAAAGGGAGCACAGGTGTGGAAATGGAAGCGTTAACTTCGGCCTCCGTATGTGCGCTGACCGTATATGACATGTGCAAAGCGGCGGATAAGGGAATGGTGATAGGACCGACCTTTCTTCTCGAAAAGACAGGCGGGAAAAACGGTGACTATAAAAGGGAAAAAGCTGATGTAGACATGGAGGATTAGTTTATGAACATGGATCATTCAAAAATTCCGCAAGCGACAGCGAAACGGTTGCCATTATATTATCGTTTTTTAAAAAACCTTCATGCATCCGGAAAACAGCGTGTATCTTCCGCTGAGCTGAGCGATGCCGTCAAAGTCGATTCTGCGACCATCCGTAGGGACTTCTCGTACTTCGGCGCGCTCGGAAAAAAAGGATACGGCTACAATGTCAATTATTTGCTGTCCTTTTTCAGAAAGACGCTTGATCAGGATGAAATGACGAACGTAACGCTCATTGGCGTGGGGAATTTGGGGACAGCCTTTCTCCATTACAATTTTATCAAAAATAATAATACAAAAATCGCCATGGCGTTTGACATCAATGAGGAAAAAATCGGAACCGAGGTCGGCGGTGTTCCCGTCTATGATCTGAATAGACTTGAAGAGCATATGACGGATGATATCCCCGTCGCCATTTTGACGGTACCGGCTCAAGCCGCACAGTCGATTACAGACAGGCTGGTGGAGCTTGGCATTAAAGGCATTCTTAATTTCACGCCGGCCCGCTTGAATGTGCCGGAACACATTCGCATTCATCATATAGATTTGGCGGTTGAACTTCAGTCGCTGGTGTATTTCATGAAACATTATTCAATGCAGGAAAAGTAAAACGGAAAACGAAAAATAAAGGAAAGGGGGCAGGCTTTATGCCAATCGGTCCTGGAAGCTTTATTTTAATTGTCGTGGTGGCGCTTTTGATATTCGGCCCGAAAAAACTTCCCGAGCTGGGAAGAGCAGCGGGAAACACGCTGAGGGAGTTTAAGAATGCGACAAAAGGTTTGGCTGACGACGATTCCGATAAAAAGAAAGAAGATCAGTAGGATAGGATGACATTTATGAAGGAAAGAGAAATGTCGCTGATAGAACATATCACAGAACTACGCAGACGGCTTGTGATCACTTTTTTCTTTTTTGTTTTATTTGTTGCGGCAGGCTTTTTATTGGCAAAGCCGCTGATTATCTATCTGCAGCAGACGGATGAAGCGAAGCTGCTGACGCTCAACGCGTTCAAGCTGACCGATCCTTTATTTGTGTACGTGCAGTTCGCTTTCATCATCGGCGCCGTCTTGACTTCGCCGCTTGTTTTATACCAGCTGTGGGCTTTCATCAGCCCGGGGCTGTATGAAAAGGAACGAAAAGTGACGCTCAGCTATATTCCGATATCGATTATTCTTTTTTTAGGCGGCATTGCCTTTTCTTACTTTATTTTATTTCCGTTTGTCGTGGACTTTATGACGAGAGTCTCAGATGATCTGAATGTCAACCAGGTCATCGGAATACACGAATATTTTCAGTTTCTGCTTCAGTTGACGCTTCCTTTTGGCTTATTGTTTCAGATGCCTGTGGTCATCATGTTTATCACAAGGCTCGGCCTCGTGACGCCGATGTTTTTGGCGAAAATCAGAAAATACGCATATTTTGTGTTGTTCGTCATCGCGGCCCTCATTACACCGCCTGAGCTTTTGTCGCATTTAATGGTCTCAGTGCCATTGCTCATTCTTTATGAAATCAGTATCGTGATTTCAAGAATATCCTACAGGCAGGCGCAAAAAACAATGATTCAAGAGGAAAATCAAGCGTTTTTGAACGACCATACAAAATAAGAGCCATTCTTTTTCAGAATGGCTCTTTTCCTTCACAAAAAAGGCTATTGATCTTTTCGCTTCATCTTGCCGGCCAGGGCGAACATTTTAAAGGAAATGCTGATATTATAGGCTGCGAAAAGCATCAGCAGGATCGTGTAAAAAGACCACATGCTTCCGGGCGAGGTTGCCGCCAGATATGTAAACAGCACACCCGTTAATAAATAAATCGCTCCCCAGAATTTAGGGCTTCTCATCATAGAAATCCTCCAATAATCATTTGCATTTTCTCGACGTGTTTCAAATATTCTTCAATAGGCTCCCGGAATGTCTGCAGTAAGACGACGAGCGTATTCATGGCGACATGGGCGAAAATAGGCACGATAATCCGGTTGGTTCTGACATATAAAAAGGAGAATGTGAATCCCATTGCTGTATAAATGAGCAGATGGCTGAAATCCAAATGGACGACCGAGAAGAGCACCGAACTGAACAAAGCGGCAATGAAAAAATTCGTTTTCTCATAGATTGCACCGAAAATGATCTTTCTGAAAATGATTTCTTCAAGAATCGGTCCGAATACAGAAGAGACAAACACCATCAGCGGCAATGCGGTGATGATTTCCATGATCCGCTGCGTATTTTCCGATTCCGGGTTGACCCCGAACAAGTACATTTCGATCGAAGCGGCAATTGACTGCGAAAACAAAGCGAGAAAAACGCCGGCTACCGCCCATCCGATTGACGCTCCAACCGATGCTTTCGGGCGGTTGCGAAGCGTCGTCTTCGGCACCGTCCGCAAAATCAGCAGCACGATAACGAGACAGAGGGTAAACGCGATGACAGACCAGACGCCTGTCAATGTAAGCTGGGCTTCAGCCTTTGGCTGTCCTTTGCCCACTCCCAAAAAGTAAAGAAGAGGCAAGCCGACAGCGGCCGACAATTGCATGAGAACGTATGCCAATATAATAAACCAGTATTGTTTTCTCAAGCTTTATGTACTCCTTTTCTAAAAATCTAATTCAGACTATGTTTATTGTAACACACTCTTTTTAAATTATAGGATGATAAGGACATGCGGAGAAATGTAAGCGCAAAAAAATTTGACCTTATCACTTGAAATTGCCTGGGAGATTCTTTATTATAAGAATTGTGTTAGCACTCACCGAGTGCGAGTGCTAAAATTACATATGAAAATATTGAGGAGGTTGTTTCATTGTTAAAGCCATTAGGTGATCGCGTTGTCATTGAGCTCGTTGAGTCTGAAGAAAAAACTGCCAGCGGAATCGTACTTCCTGACTCCGCAAAAGAAAAACCACAAGAGGGTAAAGTGGTTGCAGCCGGTTCAGGCCGTGTGTTAGAGAGCGGAGAGCGCGTTGCATTAGAAGTTAAAACAGGCGACCGCATCATCTTCTCAAAATATGCAGGTACCGAAGTGAAATATGAAGGTACTGACTACTTAATCTTGCGTGAAAGCGACATTTTAGCTGTTATCGGCTAAGTCATAAATAAAAACGAGACAATTATATAGGAGGTTCGAATAACATGGCAAAAGATATTAAGTTTAGCGAAGAAGCCCGCCGTTCAATGCTGCGCGGTGTAGATGCATTGGCGGATGCTGTAAAGGTAACTTTGGGACCTAAAGGACGCAACGTCGTTCTTGAGAAAAAATTCGGTTCTCCATTAATCACAAACGACGGTGTTACCATCGCGAAAGAAATCGAGCTTGAAGACGCGTTCGAAAACATGGGCGCAAAGCTTGTTGCTGAAGTTGCGAGCAAAACAAACGATGTTGCCGGTGACGGTACAACAACAGCGACAGTTCTAGCTCAAGCGATGATTCGCGAAGGTCTTAAAAACGTAACTGCCGGCGCTAACCCTGTAGGCGTGCGCAAAGGTATTGAGCAGGCTGTGGCTGTAGCGGTTGAAAGCCTGAAAGAAATCTCCAAACCAATCGAAGGCAAAGAATCAATCGCACAAGTTGCTTCAATCTCCGCTGCTGACGAAGAAGTCGGAAGCCTGATCGCTGAAGCGATGGAGCGCGTCGGCAACGACGGTGTCATCACGATCGAAGAATCAAAAGGATTCACAACAGAGCTTGAAGTGGTTGAAGGTATGCAGTTTGACCGCGGATATGCGTCTCCTTACATGGTGACAGATTCCGATAAGATGGAAGCGGTTCTTGAGAACCCGTACATCTTAGTAACAGACAAAAAAATCACAAACATTCAAGAAATCCTGCCGGTGCTTGAGCAAGTTGTTCAGCAAGGCAAACCGTTGCTTCTGATTGCTGAAGACGTTGAAGGTGAAGCTCTTGCAACATTGGTTGTCAACAAGCTTCGCGGAACATTCAACGCAGTGGCTGTTAAAGCGCCTGGATTCGGAGACCGCCGCAAAGCGATGCTCGAAGACATCTCGATCCTGACAGGTGCCGAAGTGATCACAGAAGATTTAGGTCTTGACCTTAAATCAACTCAAATCAACCAATTGGGACGCGCTTCTAAAGTTGTTGTGACAAAAGAAAACACAACAATCGTTGAAGGTGCGGGAGATACAGAGCAAATCGCGGCACGCGTCAACCAAATCCGCGCTCAAGTTGAAGAAACAACTTCTGAGTTCGATAAAGAAAAATTACAAGAGCGCTTAGCTAAGCTTGCAGGCGGCGTAGCTGTCATCAAAGTCGGCGCTGCGACTGAAACAGAATTGAAAGAACGCAAGCTTCGCATCGAAGACGCCCTGAACTCTACTCGCGCTGCGGTAGAAGAAGGAATCGTATCCGGCGGTGGTACAGCTCTTGTCAATGTTTACAATAAAGTAGCTGCCCTTGAAGCTGAAGGCGACGAACTGACTGGTATCAACATCGTTCTTCGCGCTCTTGAAGAACCAATCCGTCAAATCGCGCACAATGCGGGTCTTGAAGGATCTGTCATCGTTGAGCGCCTGAAAGGCGAAGCTATTGGTGTAGGCTACAACGCTGCAACAGGCGAATGGGTGAACATGATCGACAAAGGTATCGTTGACCCTACAAAAGTAACACGCTCAGCTCTGCAAAACGCAGCATCTGTAGCGGCTATGTTCCTGACAACTGAAGCAGTTGTTGCCGACAAGCCTGAAGAAAACAAAGGCGGCGCAGGAATGCCTGACATGGGCGGCATGGGCGGTATGGGCGGCATGATGTAAAGCCCAGCGTCCAAAACGCTGATATATCAAGGAAAAGAGGCTCTTTTGAGAGCCTCTTTTTATTTTAACTTGCGATGACATATAATTACTACTTTAATCCATTGTGGTATAATTGGAACCTGGATTTTTAACAGAAAGGCTAAACAATTGATGTCGCACAACAAACTAATGTTTTTGCTTTTATCATTTTCATCTATTATACATCTGCTCGGTACAATTTTTGACCCTGCGTCCAGCTGGAAGTCCTGGTTGGTGAACGTTGCTTTTACTTTATTGGCCCTTCTATATTTAAATCTCACTTTAAAAGAAAATCAACAGAACAAGTAGCGACATGCCTTTCTCAAAGAGAAGGGCATATATTTTATAAAGAATGAGCAGTCGGCCAGTGCCTAAGAAGTTATTGTTCCTTTCGGGAGGTTTTAAAAAAATGGTCAAAAAAATTGTAAATCGATTGAATTCATTTTCCCTGCTGGGGACAATCTTTTTTATCGGCAGTTATTTTACGTATAAATTTAATGGCGTAGAGCTGATTGGGTTCCTGTACTCAGGTATCATTTTTTTGACAGTTCTGATCGCAACCACCGTAATGTTATTCAGGCAAAAAAGCAAAGGAACCAATGAAAATAAACAGGCTTAATGCATGCTTTATACTATTTTTAACTTCCCTCCATTAGTGTAACCTTTCTCATCCATAATATAGATGATCATTAAAGCATCATACGTCCAGTACATCAAATATCATCTCCTGTTCATACTAATAGCGGGAGGTACATCGACTTATGCTGAAAATTTGGATGACTGGACTTTTATTATTAGCGCAGCCTGCGGGGCATTCTGACAGCTTAACGATCACCCAGCAAGGGAAGAAAGTGGCCGTTGTGAACCGCGAAGATTTTACAATGCCGCTTCCCGGGACACCGTTGATTGATGATAAAAAATACGCCGAGTTCGTTGACAGGCTTGAGCGGAAAGTACACAAGGATCCCGTCAACGCCGTGATCAATGATCAGGGAAGGATCGTTCCCGGCAAGGTTGGCTACAGCCTTTCCAGGAAGGGGGTTAGAGAGCAGTTTTATGCGTATTTTTATGGGGATGGTCCGTCCACGATAGAAGTGCCTGAATTGAACATTTACCCGAAAGTGGACAGCGAACTGCTTTCCCATATCCGGACACAGCGGATCGGTCAGTATGTGACGTATTTTAATTCCGGGAATAAAAGCAGGACGCACAACATTTCACTCGCGGCAAAAGCGATCGACAATCATGTTGTGTTTCCTAATGAGACGTTTTCATTTAACAAAGTTGTCGGTATGAGGACGCCGGACAAGGGGTATATGAAGGCTCCGGTGATCGTGAGAGGCGAATTGTCTGAAGGGGTTGGCGGAGGCATTTGCCAGGTTTCGTCAACATTGTTTAATGCGGTTGACCGGGCAGGACTGGAAATCGTCCAGCGTTATTCCCACAGCCGGCGTGTCCCTTATGTTCCGCCGGGGCGCGACGCGACGGTCAGCTGGGGCGGGCCTGATTTGCGCTTTCAAAATAAATATAACCAGCCGGTCTTGATCAGGGCGAAACGGCATGGAGGAACGATGATTGTTACACTTTATTCCTCTGATGTGGTCAATCATCAGCTGCGGAAAGTTCCGAAGGCTCCTTCTGAAATCCCAAAAGAAGAGCATCAGGGCGGGGATCACTGAAGGCGAATGTTCATCTGGGCTGCACTTGTTCACACAATGTACAATAAAATCCTTTAGTCTGTATGATAGGATGAATCAAGGACATCTTTAAAATTCAGACAAGAGGAGATGATCGAGTGACATGGCTTTTTGTAACCTTTTTGGTTATCTTCAGTCTTTTTAAAATATTGGTCACTTGCCTTCCGAGCGGTGTCGTAGAGTGGCTGACCGGCAAATTTCAAGTTCATGTTAAGCTTGAGGAAGCGAATGTTACAGTGACGTTCGGAGGAGAGCGTTTAGAGGGATCTGACAAGAGTCAATTTATTCAAAACTTTAATGAGGCCGTATTTATGGAGCGGTATTACATCTACCCGGGAGACGAGCCGCTTTTTGTAAATCCGAAAAACGCCGGGACACCGTTTGTTATCGAAACAAAAAGAGGGAAAAACGCTGTGAAGCTGTTGGTTTACAGATACGATGATCATATAGACGTCGTTAAACAATATAAGAAAAAGACGGCCGCTTATTGTCTGCGTTCTGACGGTCTGCAAAAATGCAGGGGGCTCAAAACGGCGGATTTGGTTTAAAAAGCAGGGAAAACCTGCTTTTTTATTATGATATGAAATAAAGCCTGACAGCGCTGTAACCGATCAAAAATAAACAAGCAGCGATCGTAAAGATAAATTCTCCTTTTTTATTCTTCTTCAAAAGAACGAATGAACGCACACCGATGTTCAGTCCAAACAGGATGAATCCCACATTCAAATAAACGGGATTGAACCCGGATGGAATGATGAGAAGAAATATCCCGGCAAGCGTGATATAATGGAATGCTTTGCCAAGCGGCGGTTCTTTTTCCCGCGCTGTACGGCTGTCCATTTCACCATCACCTTTCTTTAGCAGTAAAATCCTTGTATTGCATATTATTCTAATTTAAAATGTGATTGATGAAAAGTCTTGCACAGGGAGAAACGCCATGACCATACATATTCAACAGCTTGATGCCCCTCTGAAGCCTGAGTTTGTTGATGAACTGATTAATTTGTGGAATGATAATGCATTGGAAACGGCTGATTGCACATTGGATGATCAAGATAGACAAATGATACAGCAGCAGTTGAAACAATATGTTCAGTCCGCATACGGAGCGGTTTTTGCCGTCGTGAATGAAAAGCAAGAAGCGGTCGGATACGGGCTGGCCTCTATTAAGAAAGATTTGGTCAGCGATTGTCTGAGCGGGCACATCGATGAAGTGTACATAGCCCCGGTCTATCGAAGAAACAAGCTGGGAAAGCTTGTTGTAGATCGTATGATGGATTGGTTTGAAAGGCATCAAGTGTCTCACGTTCAAGTATCGGTTGATATCGATAATCAATCGGCGCTGCGTTTTTGGGAAGGCATCGGCTTCAGCAGTGAATTTTATCTTTTGACACAATAAATATTTTTAGAATCATGGAGGCGGTGCCCTCACCATTATGACCCGGCCGCCTCGCTAAAAAGCCCCTTTTAAGGGGCTTTTTTGATGAGCTCAGGAGAATTATGATGCGGTGAATTGACGAGAGGCGCGACTTCATACGCTTCCATCTCTTTTGACGCATATGGTTTTAAAAGGCTTTCTAAGTATGCAAGGTCTTGATTTTTCGGATTCAGCCATTCTTTTTCAGCTTGACGATCAAGAATGACGGGCATGCGATCATGAATATCTTTCATTAAATCGTTGGGCATTGTCGTAATGATTGTGCATGTATAGACGGGCTTGCCGCCGGCAGGCTGCCACTTCTCCCAAAGCCCCGCAAACGAAAACAGTCCATTTGTTTTGAGCTTGATCCTCATCGGCCGCTTTGTCTTTGCATCGGTCCGCTTCCACTCATAAAAACTGTCTGCCGGAATGAGACACCTTTGTCTGATCAGCGGCTTTCGAAAGCTCGGCTTCTCAGCCAAAGTCTCAGCGCGCGCATTGATCATTTTATAACCGATTTTCTCATCCTTTGACCACGGCGGAATCAATCCCCACCGCAGCCGTCCTAACCGGTTATGGGAACCGTCGCTGATGACGGCGAGAATGCGCTGGGAAGGCGCGATGTTATAACTGGGGCTGTAATCTTCAACCGTCATTTGATCAATCTCGAAACGGTCAATAATCTCATCAAATTCAGAAAAGAGCGTAAACCTGCCGCACATCTTAGTCACCCTTGTTTGTTTATTGGAAGTTTGAGGCTTTTATATATAAATGGCCAACAAGGCCGCTGAAACAGCCATGACAAAGCAGTCATCGCCCGTCATGGCCACGCCGTTTTTGATGAATACGCTGCAGGTCCAGTTGAGCGCCGATCCTTCTGCGGTCCGGTCAATCAGCTTTTTACCCGCTGTGTAAACACATGCTTTAAATAAAGAAAACGAAATGGAACATAAAATAAAGAGCAAAATAAACTTTACCACCAACATCAGCATTGGCTTTTCACCCCGGAATATTTTGTAAGCTCTACCTTCATTTTACCAATAAATTCATATGTTAAAACCATATTCTTGTTTTATTTTATTGACCGACTGGTCAGCAAGCGCTACAATTTATACTAACCGATTGGTCAATAACGAAAAGGAATGATGATCAATGCCTTTACAGCTTTATGAAAAAGAACAAATACTCGATGCCTGTTTGGAGATTTTTGCCCGGCATGGCTATGCAAAGACTTCGACCGGAATGCTGGCGGAAGCGGCCGGTATTTCAAAGGCGCTGATTTTTCATCACTTTAAAAGCAAAAAAATTCTGTACTTAACTGTGCTCGATTATTGTATTGAAAAGGTAAAGTCGCGCCTTTCCCTTGATGACCTGTCGTCTTATCATGATTTTTTTGAAGCGAAAGAAAAAATAAGTTTGGCTAAGCTTGAGTTTTTCGCGGATTATCCAAATGTATATAAGCTCACGAAAGAAGCCTTTTTTTCGCCGCCTTCCGAATTAAAAGAAGAAATCGCCGCAAAGTATGGGGAGCAATTTGCCGTTAGAAATCGTATTCTAAAACAGCTTTTTGCGAAAGTTCCGTTGAGGAAAGGAGTCGATCGTGAAGAGGCGTTCGAACTCATCATGGTCATGATGGGACATTTTGAACAAAAGTTTCTAGCGAAAGTAACGGCTGAGAACGATTATGATCCAGCCTGGAGCAGACGTCTTCTTGAAGAACGAAAACGGTTTTTGGATATGATTCGTTTCGGAATTGAAGGCGAATAAAAAGGGGGATTTCTGATGGGACGCTATGTATTGGGCTTTCATGAGGTCGATCGAGCCGATTTGCCGCTTGTCGGGGGGAAAGGGATGAACTTGGGCGAATTGTCCAAAATGGGCGGCATTCAAGTGCCTCACGGCTTTTGTGTAACCACAAAGGCATATGAAAGGATGATTGGCGAAAACGGCAGAGTCAGTGAACTGATTGATCAGCTGTCACTTTTGAAAGTGATCGATCGAGAGCAGATTAACGAACTCGCCCTCCAGATCCGCAATGGTATTGAAAGGGCCGAAATCGCCGAAGAGATCAAAGAAGCGGTTAAAAGCGCTCACTCAAATGCTGGCGGCGGTGCATATGCCGTCCGATCAAGCGCTACGGCGGAAGATTTGCCTCATGCCTCTTTCGCCGGGCAGCAAGATACGTATTTAAATATAAAAGGAATAGAGGCGATCTTGAAGCATATCAGCAAATGCTGGGCTTCATTGTTTACAGAGCGGGCCGTGATCTACCGGATTCAAAACGGTTTTGACCACCGTAAAGTTCAATTATCGGTCGTCATCCAGCAGATGGTGTTTTCGGATGCGTCCGGCATTATGTTTACGGCAGATCCCGTTACATCCAACCGGAAGGTCACCTCGATTGATGCGAGCTTTGCTTTGGGGGAGGCGCTTGTATCTGGTACGGTTTCGGCAGACAACTACAAGGTTCGCGAAGGAGAGATCGTTCAAAAAACGATTTCCGAGAAAAAGACGGCAGTCTATTCTTTGGAAAGCGGCGGCACTGAGGCGCGTGAAGTCGAAGCGGGACGCCGGAAAAAGCAAACATTAACAGATGAACAGATCATACAGCTTGAAGCACTGGGAAGGAGAATCGAAGCTCATTTCGGTTTTCCGCAGGATATTGAATGGTGTCTGGCTGATGGCGAATTTTTCTTTGTCCAGAGCAGGCCTGTAACGACATTGTTTCCTCTTCCGAAACAGAGAGATGACAAGCTGCGCGTCTATATGTCTGTCGGGCATCAGCAAATGATGACAGAGCCGATCAATCCGCTTGGGATATCGTTTTTCGGGTTGATCTCGGATTATGAGCTGACTTGTGCCGGCGGAAGGCTTTTTATTGATTTATCACACGATTTGGCATCTTTTGCTGGTCGGAAAGTCGTCCTCAGCACGGCGGGGAAAAATGATCCTTTCATGCATAGCGCTCTTGTGAATTTTTTGAAAAGAAAGGAGCTTGTCAAAACCCTGCCTAAAGGGAAGCGGATGTTTAGATTAGGGGCTGAGGGGCTGTCATGGTCGCTGCCTGGTCATGCGCTGAAGATTTACCGGAAAAACGACACAGGTGTAGTCAACCGGCTCATGTCCAAAGCGGAAGCATCCATTCATGAGGCTGAACAGCGATTGAAAAATGCATCGGGTGAAACGTTATTTGCACAGATAGAAGAGGATCAAAAAAACTTGAAAAAAGTTCTCTATGATTCAGAGAGCATGGCTGTGATTATGGTTGGTTTATATGCGGTATACTGGCTCAATCGAAAAATGGAGAAATGGCTTGGCGAAAGAAATGTCGCCGATACCCTTTCTCAATCGGTATTGCACAATGTCACATCTGAAATGGGATTGGCGCTTTTGGATGTTTCCGATGCTGCCAGAGGATACCCCGAGGTTCAGAAATATTTAGCGCATGCCAATGATGAAACCTTTTTCGAAGATCTCAAACAGCTTGACGGCGGTCCCGCTTTTATCAGCGCATTGCGGGCATTCCTTGAGAAATACGGCATGCGCTGCACCGGTGAGATCGATATGACCAAGACGCGCTGGAGCGAACGCCCTTCCATTCTTGCTCCAGTGATTTTGAGCAACATCAAAAACTTTGAACCTGGTGCGCGAACGGTCAAGTTTGAACAGGGGCGATTGGAAGCGGAGCAAAAGGAGAGGGATCTGTTAAGCCGTCTGCAACAACTAAAGGGAGGCAGACAAAAGGCAAAAAAGACAAAGAAGATGATCAGCGTTTTGCGGAATTTTATCGGTTATCGGGAATATCCCAAATATGCTCTGATCAAACGCTATTTTATATATAAGGAAGCGTTGATGAAAGAAGCCGCCGTTTTGCAGCGAAAGAAGCTGATTCAAGCGAAGGAGGATATTTATTATCTGTCTTTTGATGAATTGAGAGAGGCCGTTTGCGCTAATCGTCTCGATGTGAAGAAGATCGAGGAAAGAAAAGCAGAATATCAGCATTATGAAAAATTAACGCCTCCGCGAATGATGACTTCAGAAGGCGAGGTCATCACGGGAGAAGTTCTGGGAGACCACATTCCGGCGGGAGCATTGGCGGGCGTTCCTGTTTCATCGGGAGTCATCGAAGGTAGGGCAAGAGTGATTCTGAAATTGGAAGAAGCCGATATCGAAGAGGGGGATATCCTTGTCACGCCTTTTACAGATCCGAGCTGGACACCGCTGTTTGTCTCAATCAAAGGTTTGGTGACGGAAGTGGGCGGCCTCATGACACATGGCGCCGTCATTGCGCGGGAATACGGGCTTCCGGCGGTGGTGGGGGTTGAGCATGCGACGAAAGAAATTAAAGACGGACAGAAGATCAGGATTAACGGATCGGAAGGCTATGTTGAAATACTCGAATCATAAAAGTGAGCGCAGCTTCAAGCTGCGCTTTACTGTTTATAAAGGTCGGCGGACAACATCCAATCCATCAAATGCTGATACGGATAATAGGTTGTGCCATTTAATTCAATTTTAGGTATGTCAGGATATTTACTCAGCATTTCTTTCGTTTCTACTTTACTTAAACCTAAATAATAATGTAAATCGCCTTCTTTGACTAAATAGGGATAGCCTGAATAACTCCCTTTTGGGTTTTTAAAGTTTTTCAAGCCGTCACCGATAAAATAGCCTAAAGCCGCTAAACCAAGCCCGATCCAAAACAGGTTCATTTCCATGTTTACCATCCTTTTCGCATATTGCTTTATCTGTCATACGAAAAGCGTTGAAAAAAGTTTCAAGGTCAAAGGCTTTGCCGGTTCAGCATCTCATAAAGAACGACGGCATGGTTATGGCGCTCATCCTTTGCACCGTAAAGCAGAATAACGGTTTCGTCCGCAGCCATTTCTTTTAATTCCTTGAAGCTTCTCTGTTTTTCAGGGTGTTGTTTGATTTCATTTTGATAGGCTTCTTTAAACGATTCGAATTTTTTCGGGTCATGACCGAACCATTTTCTTAAATCAGGACTTGGAGCGATTTCTTTCATCCAGCAGTCAAGGTTCGCTTTTTCTTTTGAAATGCCGCGCGGCCACACAAGGTCGATTAAAATGCGGCGTCCTTCTGCATGCTGGTTTTCTTGATAAATGCGCTGGAGAATAAACGGCATTTGGATCACTCCTTCTCATTTTATGATAAAACGGCCGTCTGGAAGGAACAACCTCTATTGAAATGACAATGCCAACATTCCTTTTATTCGATGGAATGTTTTAAAGAACTGTACATTTGGCTGACGCTTTCATCGATTTCATCTCTTGACATCCGCAAGGCTTTTTCCGATCTGGCATAGCCGATTTCTAATCGGCCTTCTTCCAGCCCTTTAAAAATCGCATCGGCAAATTCATCCAAAGGAGCTCCGGAATCATGCAGTCCGACACCGCCCAGATCTGTATTGACCGCGGGAGGAGCGACCTCTATGACATCAACGCCGGCCTCGGAAAGCTGATGTCTTAAACTCATCGTAAAAGAATGGAGAGCGGCTTTTGTCGATGAGTAGATCGGTGCGATCGCCATCGGTGTAAACGCCAGGCCTGATGTCACATTGATGATCGCTGTTTTCCCCGGTTTTTTGGCAAAGTATTGGCTAAAGAGCATGGCCAGGTGGATCGGCGCCTCCATGTTGACGGTGATTTCTTTTTTGTAGTCAGCCCAATTGTCTATGACATCTGCTTTTAAAATGTGGTAGCGCTGCTGTATACCCGCATTATTCACAAGTACATTTACGCCAGGGTGACGTTCTTTGACCCATTCAAATAATGCCAGTCGTTCCGTTTCATCGGTTACATCGCATACACGCGTGATCAGCTCCGGATATTTTTCCTTTGCTTCTTTCAGCTTGCTTTCCCTTCTCCCGCAGACGATGACCGTATTTCCCGATTTCATAAATCGTTCGGCAAAAGCAAAGCCGATTCCTGATGCGCCGCCTGTGATCAGTATTGTGTGTCCCGACAGTTTCATTGAAACCCCTCTTTTCCGTCAAATTTTTAAACAATAGGTTGAACATCTCTTCTGATCCTATACTAGACCCTTCATTTTCCAAAATGCAAGTATTCCGATTAGACGGTATCGTCCGATTCCATTATCATTGAAAAGTGAAAGGGGTGGAATAAAATGTATGAAACGACTGTCCAAACGTGCTTTGGAAAGCTGAAAGGCAGAACGGAAAACGGTGTCCGTATCTTTAAAGGCGTACCTTTCGCAAAACCTCCCGTCGGCAAGTTAAGGTTTCGGGAACCGCAGCGAATGGAAGCCTGGGAAGGTGAGCGGGAGGCTTTTCAATTTGGTCCGGTTTGTCCGCAGCCTGACAGGGGGTTGCCTGGTGAGTCAACGGGGGTTGAAAAGTCTGAGGATTGCCTTTATTTAAATGTGTACGCACCTGAAGAGGCGGATGGGGATCTGCCTGTTATGGTGTGGATTCATGGGGGCGCTTTTTATCTCGGAGCCGGCAGTGAACCGTTCTATGACGGGACTCAGCTCGCAAAGCAGGGAAAGGTGATCGTGGTCACCATCAATTATCGCCTCGGTCCGTTCGGTTTTTTGCATCTTTCTGCAATTGATGATTCCTACACAAGCAACCTTGGCCTCTTGGATCAAATCGCGGCCCTTGAGTGGGTGAAAGAAAATATCGCTTTCTTTGGCGGAGACCGTCATCATATTACGGTATTTGGAGAATCGGCGGGATCGATGAGCATCGCTTCGCTCTTGGCTATGCCGAAAGCAAAGGGGCTTTTTCAACAGGCCATTATGGAAAGCGGGGCGTCCGCAACATTGTCTGAAAAGCTTGCGAAAGCCGCAGCAGAAAGATTCTTAACGATTCTCGATATTGATCATCATCATCTGGAGCGCCTTTGCGATGTATCTGATCAAGAACTTCTTCAAGCCGCCGATCAGCTGCGTACTTTAATGGGAGAAAATATTTTTGAATTGATCTTTCAGCCTGCACTTGACGAAAAAACCCTCCCGCTGAAGCCGGAGGCCGCCGTCGCGAAGGGTGCGGCAAAAGGAATCGGTCTATTAATCGGAACAAACTGCGATGAAGGCGCTTTGTTTTTTGCCTCTGATTCGGAACTTTTGCCTGAGAGGAAGATTAATGAGATTTTAGAAGAATACATGGGAAAAGAGGCCGCTGAAGCCGCCGCGCCTCTGTATCCGAGATCATTGAAAGGCCATGTTGATATGATGACAGATCTAGTCTTTTGGCATCCGTCCGTTGTGTTCGCTTCGGCTCAATCACGACATGCATCTGTCTTTATGTACCGGTTTGACTGGCATGCCGATTCGGAGCATCCGCCGTTCAACAAAGCGGTGCACGGCTTAGAGATTCCGTTTGTATTTGGCAATATGGACAGTTTGGAACAGCTGACAGGTACGAAGGCTGGGGAGGAAGCGCATCTGCTTGCTAAACAGATCCAGGTTGCCTGGGTGTCTTTTGCCCGCTCCGGAAATCCGAGCACCGATGATGTCAGCTGGCCTGATTATGATGAAGATTCACGGAAAACGCTGATTTTTGATCAAGAGATCGCGATTGAAAACGACCCGTATTCAGAGAAGAGGAAGCTGTTGACAGCCTCAAACCTGCAGGTTTAGAACAAGCGGCTGACCACAGGTCAGCCGCTTTGGTGGTAGCGTTCGCTTTGAATGGCTTCAAGCGATTTGCCGCGCGTTTCCGGCGCCATACGGAGCCCGATGATCATATGAATGACGAGAAATGCAATCATGACGGCGCCGGCTGTTTTAAAGCCCAATCCCGTAATCATCGCAGGAACGATCAATGAGATGAGCCCGACGCCGATGCGGACGATGAAGAACATAAAGCCTTGGGCGAGCGCCCTGTATTTCGTATGAAAAAGTTCTGCCGCCCACAGCCCGTAAAACGCCTGCGCTCCAAATCCCGCAGAAATGCCCCACAGGCATACGAATAATAAAAGCTCCGTGATGTTCATCGTACCGAAGGTGAGGATGACCCATGCGGCGGTTGCCATGGCTGCTCCTATGCCAAAAAGCGTTTTCCGATTGACTTTATCGCCGAGACGGATAAAGACGAAGTATGTGGACGCCACTGTCAAAATCCATAAAAATGCCTGCAGCAGGTTGGCTTGCGCCGCTGTTAAACCGCCGACCGTCTCATAAATATACGGCATGAAATATCCCATTGTTCCGGCAACAAGGTTCCAAAACGCGTAAATTCCGATAAGGAGAATCATGGCGTGGAGGTTCGCTTTGTTGGTCAACAGCTCTTTGATCGATGCCTTTTCTGCAACTCCTTTTGCTTTGTCTTCAGCTTCTTTTCGCTTTTGCTCCTCCCAGATGGACGATTCGTGAATCTGCTGCTGCAAAATCCACGTGATGACCGCGACAACGAATAATTGGGCAAAAATCAACCGGCTTCCCAGCAAACCGAGCGGTGCCAAGGCAACCGATAGTAGCAGCGTAAGCGCCGGTCCGACCGACCATGCCAGCTGCCCCCAGCCGACGCGTCCGGCACGTTCGTGATCAGGCGCCTCCTCGGCAATATAAGTCCAAGCAGCCGGAATCGCTGCGCCCACCGCAATTCCCGTCACGATGTAACCGGTTAAAAGCATCGGAAAATTAAACGACACGGCAATCAGCAAAACGCCAAGCATATAGACTAATAGATCGTACTTGTATATGAATTTTCTCCCGTAACGGTCGACTAAAAAACCGCCGAGAAAAGCGCCGATCGCCGCGCCGAAACCATTTGCGCTTAAGGCGCCGAGAAGCCCGACCCGGGCGTCGTCCAACCCTAAATATTCAACCCATAACGAAAGCCCGCCGGCCCCTGCGACGATTGATCCCGCCTCCAAATAGTTGGACATGGCAACCGTGATCGTCGACTTCAAACTGCCTTTTTTTCTCCCTGGCATGATTCGCTCCCCTTTCAAATCAGAATTCTTTTCTGACAGAAGCCGGATTGATGCGTTGAATGCTGGATTTTTCTTTCGTGAGGCATGCGGATATGTAAGCGCTGTCATTTTCTGGTGATACCGACCCTGCATCCGTTCCAGCTTGCATGCTGTTCCGAATGTTTTTCATATAGTATTACTTTATTCCGAAATCAAAAATAAATCAACATATAAATCAGAATATTCCGTCTGAATATTTTTGTTTTTGTTTGAAAATTTTTCTCGAAAAACTGCCATTATATCAATTTTTTATTAAAAAACCGAAACTTTTCCTCTGGAAAAATAGTATATTTAAACTAAGTATATTTTACTATGAGGAGGAGTTTTTAGATGAGTATATTAAGCAGGTTCAAAGACATTATGGCCAGCAATATTAACGCTTTGCTTGATAAAGCGGAGGACCCGGAAAAAATGGTGGATCAGTACGTCAGGAACTTGAACAGCGACTTAAACAAAGTAAAGGCGGAAACGGCGTCTGTCATGGCGGCCGAGCAAAGGGCAAAAAGAGAACTGGCGGATTGCCGGGCGGAAATCGACAAGCTTGAGCGCTATGCAATGAAGGCTTTGGAAGCCGGTAGCGAGGCGGATGCCCGAACATTTTTAGAAAAGAAAGCGGTGCTGGAAACGAAGGCGTCCGAATTAGAAACTGCATTACAAACGGCGTCATCCAATGCGCTTCAAATGAAAAAAATGCACGATAAGCTTGTTTCCGATATCGGAGAGCTTGAAGCGCGCCGGGCCGCGATCAAAGCGAAATGGACAGCGGCGAAAACACAGGAAAGAATGAATAAACTCGGTGCATCTGCAGCGAATGCCAACCATTCAATGTCCGCTTTCGGCAGAATGGAAGAAAAGGCCAACCGGGCGCTTGATGAAGCGAATGCGATGGCTGAACTGAACGCCGCTCCTCAAGATGACGTAGAAGACCTGAAAGCTAAATATGACAGCCCCTCTGGTGTGGATGATGCGCTTGCCGCACTGAAAGCAAAAATGGCGGGTCAAAAGTCATAACAATTTGAAATGAATAAAGTGAGAGGTTAAGAGACATGGTGATTTCTTATAAATGTCCGGGCTGCGGGGATGACATGGCCTTTGACGCTGAATCCGGCACGCTGGCCTGCCGGAGCTGCGGGAGACAGGACAAGATTGAAAACATTCCGGAAGAATTAAAAACAGCGAGATTTACTGAAGACGAAGCAACAGAATATCATTGCCAAAACTGCGGCGCTATTTTGATCACTGAAAAAGAAACGACGGCTACCTCCTGCAGCTTTTGCGGGGGAGCGGCTGTGATCCCCGACCGCCTGTCCGGAAACCTTGCCCCGGCAAAGGTCATTCCTTTTACGATCAGCAAAGAGGAAGCGGCAGACGCGTTTCGCAAGTGGTGCAGAAAAGGGCTGTTAACACCAAAGGGCTTTATGTCGGCGGACCGGATTAAAAGCATCACAGGCATGTACGTTCCTTTCTGGATGTACGATTTAAACAGCAAAGTGCAGGTCAGCGCCCGCTGCACAAAGGTACATAGGTATACACAGGGCGACTACATCTATACGAAGACCGAACATTATGATGCGTTTCGCGATATCAATCTCGACTACATCAAAGTCCCGGTGGATGCATCAGAAAAGATGAACGATGAATTGATGGACAAATTGGAGCCTTATCCGTATGATCAGCTGAAAGATTTTAAAACGGCCTATTTGGCAGGCTACATCGCTGAAAAATATAATTACGATGATGAAGAGCTTTTTCCGCGGGCGAAAAGCAAAATCAGCGGCTACATCGAGTCATATATCGATTCCACCTTATCCGGATACAGCTCCGTCGATGTGAAAACGAAACACGTCGATACGCAAAAAATGAAAAGCTTTTATGTGCTTTTGCCCGTCTGGATGGTCAATTACAACTACAAACAAAAGGATTACATTTTTGCGATGAACGGACAAACGGGAAAAGTCGTCGGCAAGCCGCCGATCAGCTCATTTAAAGAAAAGATGTGGTTTAGCGGACTAGCTGTCTCCATATTTGCGGTCTGGAAAATCATCGCTGCTGTGATGGGAGGCGGGGCATGATGAGAAATTTATTGAGAAGCGCAATGATCCTATGTATGATTTTCCTTGTCTTCATCCCTATAGCCTCCGGTGCGGCAGCCTCTGAACAGAAGCGGTATGTTTATGATGAAGCCGGGCTTCTGACCAAACAGGAAATCGAGAAGCTGGAGACGCTGGCAGCTAAATTAGGCGCCGAACGGGAAACCGACTTTATCATTGTGACGACCCATGATACGAATAGCCGCGATGTGAAGAAATTTACTCAGGACTTCTATGACGAAAAAGCGCCCGGCTATCAGAAAAAGCATGGAAATGCAGCCGTGTTAACGGTTGATATGGAGCATAGAGAAGTCTATCTTGCCGGCTTTAAAAAGGCTGAAGAATATTTGAATGACGCCAGACTGGACAAAATTAGAGAAAAAATCACGCCGGATATATCTGACAATCATTATGAGACCGCATTCGAAATGTTTATGAAGGCGGCGTATGATGATATGGAGAAGAAACCATGGGCGGACAGCATCTTTTTTAAGACATGGTTTCAATTGCTTGTGTCAGCAGTCATCGCGGGAATTGCCGTCGCCATTATGAAATACAATTCAGGCGGCAGAGTGACCGTAAGTGCAAACACGTATATGAACGGTGATACTTCCGGAGTGATCAGAAAGAATGACGAGTACATCAGAACGACCGTCACAAAACAAAGAAAACCGTCCAATAATAAAAGCTCAGGCGGCGGAACGACGAGCGGAGGACATTCGCACAGCGGCAGCCGGGGAAGCTTTTAGAAAGGGAAAGGAAGAGCTCAATGGTGTTTTTTAAAAATCAATTTGCAAATGTAGTAGAGTGGGATGAATTTCGCGATGATATGATTTTCTACAAATGGAACAACCGCGAAATCAAAAAGGGGAGCCGGCTGATCATTCGTCCCGGTCAGGATGCCGTCTTTTTAAACAATGGAAAAATTGAAGGCATATTCCAAGATGAAGGCGACTATGATATTGAATCTGAAATTATTCCTTTTTTATCTACTTTAAAAGGTTTTAAATTTGGCTTTAACAGCGGGATGCGCGCCGAAGTCCTGTTTGTCAATACGAAGGAGTTTACCGTCAAATGGGGGACGAAGAATGCCATCAATATCCCGGCTGCAGGACTACCGGGTGGCATGCCGATCAGAGCGAACGGCACATTTAATTTTAAGGTGAATGATTATGTCGCATTAATCGATAAAATTGCCGGTGTGAAAGATCAGTATGTTGTGGAAGATATCAAAATACGGATCACATCTATCCTTGATCAGCTTTTGATGAAGTGGATCACAAAAGAAGGAAAAGATATGTTCAACCTTCAAGCCAACGCCTTTGATATCGCAAAAGGGATCAAGGAAGACCTTGATATGGAGATTGTCAGCGACGGCATGACGGTTACAGGCTTTAACATCATGAGTTTCAATTATCCGAAAGAAATCCAGGACATGATCACGAAGAACGCTTCCCACGGCATGGTTGGCGATCTGAACAGATATCAGCAGATCTCCATGACAGACGGCATGGCGTCAGGAAAGATGACAGGCGGCAGTGCCGCATCCGATATGGCCGGCATGATGATGGGAATGAACGTAGCGAACCAAATGATGAATCAGATGAACCAAAATCAGCAGGCGCAGACACCAACGCCCCAAAGCACGCCGCAGGCAGGGACAAAGCCGAACTTCTGTCCAAACTGTGGAACGAAAACGGGGGAAGCCAACTTCTGTCCGAACTGCGGGCAGAAACTTGTGTAAGCTGGTATCTTCTTTGTGAATGCATGAATACCAGACCGGCATGATTGCCGGCAGACCAAGCTGGAAAACAAATGGAGCAGAAGCTGATCCTGTTTCACAAGTCGGATCAATTGCATGATCAGAACGCCCGCCGTATTCTATATATAACAATGTGAGTGCCGGGTGAAAAGAATACGGCATACATCAATCAACGATGTACAGAATAATTAAAGGAAACAATGTGGAGGAAAAGCGACATGGAATTAGGCATCAGCACCTTTGTAGAAACGACCCCTGATATCAAAACCGGAAAAGCCATCAGCCATGCAGAGCGGCTGCGCGAAGTAGTGGAGGAGATCGTCCTTGCCGATCAGGTGGGCTTGGATGTATTCGGAGTTGGAGAGCATCATCGTCAAGATTACGCAGCTTCTTCTCCTGCCGTCGTCCTGGCCGCAGCGGCTGCACAGACGAAGCGCATCAGATTAACGAGCGCGGTCACCGTGCTGTCGTCGGCTGATCCCGTCCGTGTTTTTCAGGATTTTGCGACGCTCGACGGGATTTCAAACGGCAGGGCGGAAATCATGGCGGGCCGAGGGTCTTTCATCGAATCCTTTCCGCTGTTTGGATATGATTTAGATGATTATAATGAGCTCTTTGAAGAAAAGCTTGATCTGCTGCTCGAGCTGCAAAAGTCGGAAAGGGTCACATGGAGCGGCAAACATCGTCCGGCTATTCAAAATACAGGCGTGTACCCGCGCCCTGTTCAGAATCCGCTGCCTGTATGGATCGGAAGCGGCGGAAACCAGGAATCCGTCGTGCGCGCCGGCCTGCTCGGCCTGCCGCTGGTTCTCGCGATTATCGGGGGGAGTCCGCAGCATTTCGCCCCGCTTGTTGAGCTTTATTACAAAGCGGCGGAACATGCAGGGCATGATGCCTCAAAGCTGACAGTCGCTTCCCATTCCCACGGCTTTATTGCGGAGGATACCGAGACGGCCGCCGATCTGTTTTTCCCTTCCACCCAGCAGGCTATGAATACACTTGCGAGGGAGCGGGGCTGGGGGCCGTACAGCCGGTCGAGCTTCGATGCAGCCAGAAGCTTTGAAGGGGCGCTCTATGTAGGCGATCCCGAGACGGTGGCGGAAAAAATTATTCACCTGCGCAAGAATGTCGGGATCACCCGCTTTTTGCTTCACGTTCCGGTCGGTTCGATGCCGCACGAAGATGTCATGAAGGCGATTGAACTTTTTGGAACAAAAACGGCGCCGCTCGTCAGGGAAGAAGTATCCCGCTGGGAGGCAACCGAAAGATCATAATTATAAAAGGCCCGCGCTTTCTTTGCGCGGGCCTTTTATTTCATATAATGCTTTTTGAAATCCGGATGAATCGAAAATTTTCGGCGCAAATGGATCAGGTTTTCGCCGAAACTTTCCTCCAATACCTCTCTGTGCTTCTTCATGATTTCCATCAGATACAGATCATGAATCATCACTTCGGTAATCGGCATCACCAAGCCTACATGCATCGTCCAGGCTGCGCGGCTGTCTTTCCCGTGCGAGACAATGCCGGCCACGACTTCCGAATCGTCGACGCTGAATACAAGCCAGCGTCCGTCGTACTCTTCTGTAATTTGCGTGCTGCTGTCATGGAGATAGACATTGGCGAAATCAGCTTCAATGTCGCCGTACGCAATGATGGTGACGATGACGCCTTTTTTTGCGGCCTGCTTGAGTTCCGGCTCCAATTCAGGAAAATCCTCTTTCCAAATTTCGAGGAGAATCCTTTTTCCGGCTGATGATATACAAGCCTTTACTTTATCGATAATCTCGCTTCGTCCGGTGATGTTCCAAATATTTTCCCGGTCATTTGCAGTGCGCTCAAACTTCTCGAAATATTTTTCTGCCTGTTCAAAAGTCTCTTCCGCTTTCAGCCGCCGGTTTTTAATCAGTTCCTTGGCGGGAACGGGGATGTACTGCGGTGTGCCGCCGTAGCTGACAAAGATATCGCCGCGGATCACGAGGCTCTCCAGCACTTCGTATATTTTCGACCGGGGAACACCCGATTTTTTTGCCACCGCATAGCCTGTCAGCGGCGATTCTTCCAAAAGCGCCAAGTATGCTTTCGACTCATACTCGGTGAAATTCAGGTTTTTCAGTACGTCTAATATGTTTTCCTTCATAAGCCCTCCAGCTTCAACAAGAGTCGCTACCTTTGTCACTCATATTTTGCTGGATGTATTGATTTATTTCAAGTCCGCTGATACACTTTTTAATAAGTGGTTACTAAAGTAGTCACTATATAAAACCAGTATGGGGGGAGACATCTGATGGATAGCCTGCTGTCATACATATCGATTGCCGCCATGATGGTGGTGATACCAGGAGCAGATACGATGCTTGTGGTGAAAAACACGCTTCGCTACGGGCCGAACGCCGGGCGCTGCAATGTTCTCGGTTTGGCGACAGGGCTTTCTTTCTGGACGCTGATTGCCGTTCTCGGCTTAGCGGTGGTGATTGCGAAATCGGTGATTCTGTTCAATACGATCAAATACTTGGGGGCGGCCTATTTAATATATTTAGGCATTAAAAGCTTTTTCGCGAAAAAAATGTTTTCTTTGGAGGACATACAAGCCGAGAAGAACAAAACCGAAAACGCATCAAGCCGGCATTATAAGGATTCGTTTATGCAAGGATTGTTCAGCAACGTTCTCAATCCGAAAACTGTTTTGGTTTATATCACGATTATGCCTCAATTTATTAATTTAAGAGAAAGCGTCAACCAGCAGTTGATCATCCTCGCTTTAATCCTTACCTTTCTTGCTGTGTTTTGGTTCCTCATCCTCGTATATTTGATCGATTTCGCAAAAAAATGGCTGAGAAGCGTGAAATTCCAGAAGGTCTTTCAAAAAGCCGCGGGGCTGGTGCTTGTCGGGTTCGGCGTTAAAACGGGTTTGGATTGATATCGGTGAAGGAGTGAGTTTTGACTCGCTCTTTTTTTGTTTATTTGTCAACAATTATAGGGTGGAATAAGTGAGATAAAACAGATGTCTATGGTTATTCGTTGACATTTTGACAACGGTTCTATATATTTATACCGACTTGGCCTTTTGGCTGATAGATTGATACATTTTTAGTGTGAGAGGAGAAAGGCTCGTGGATGAACAAAAGAAAAATCAGCTGGGGGCGCTGCTGAAAGAGCATTTGCGAAAAAGATCATTATCTTTAAGAGAATTGAGCGAACGCACTCAAATCGATAAAGCGACCATCTCAAGAATCATCAATGGCAAAAGAAAAGCAAACCTGAACCATTTGCAAAGGTTTTCAGAAAGTCTCGGCGTTTCTTTTGATGAGATGATGACAGCGGCCGGCTATGCGATCGAGAAGACGAGGGAAAGCGAACGTCAGGATATTCACTCGTCAGTTGCCGAAATTGAAGATGTTTTGCAAACCTCAAATGTCTATGATCGGTCCTTTACCACGGAAGAACTGAAAAACAAATTGAATGAGTACGAACAATATTCCCAGACGGAAGAAGGAAAGCGTACCATTCTGGCTGAGTTTGAATCCAAAGTCGAGAAAGTCGCCGGCATTGGTCCTTTTCTGACCCGTTTGCACGACATGTACAGCCGATTTACCTCAGGGCGGGGGACGCCGCGTGAATTGCTGCTGATGGGCGGCGCTTTGCTGTATTTCATCGTTTCTGTTGATGTCATACCGGATTATATTTTTCCAATCGGCTATATTGATGATGCCGCAGCGGTTCAATTCGTTTTCAACCAGCTGTCACATAAATCATGATGGAGCATGTTACAGATGAAAAGAAAGCCTATCAACATTGACGTCAGCCTTCTGCTCATTCTATTTTGTTTGTTTATCATTAGTCTGCTGGCCGTTTACAGCGGGTCCGGCCAGTATGAAACACAGGACCCTTTTTATTTTGCGAAACGGCAGGTTTTTTGGTATCTTGTCGGGTTTGGCGTCATGGCGGGAACGGCCTACATCGACTATGAGCTGCTAGAACGATTGGCGCTTCGTTTATTTGCGGGAGCCGTTTTTCTTCTGATTCTCGTTCATTTTTTTGGAACTTATAAAAATGGTTCACAAAGGTGGATCAGCTTCGGAGTCATCGAAATCCAGCCTTCAGAATTTATGAAGATCATTTTGATTCTTCTGTTGGCTTCGATACTCAACCAATTTCAGCATAAAAGGTTCTCCTTCACGGAGAGCATCATACCGACGGGGAAAATCATGGTGTACACGGTGATTCCGTTTTTCTTCATATTGGTACAGCCTGATTTAGGGTCCGCATTGGTGATTTTGTCGATCGCATTCACGTTGATGCTTGTCTCGGGGATTTCGGGGAGAATGATCATGTCCTTGTCGCTTGGATTCATGGGATTGGTCGCCTTTTTGACGTATTTGCACAATCATTACTTTGAGATTTTTTCAAAGATAATTAAGCCTCACCAGCTTGACCGGATATACGGCTGGCTCAGTCCTCATGAACATGCTTCTACATATGGATACCAGCTGACGCAGGCGTTATTGGGGATCGGATCGGGCCAGATGTCAGGAAGCGGCTTTACTCATGGAACCCAAGTGCAGGGAGGGAAGATTCCGGAGGCTCATACCGATTTTATTTTCGCCGTGATTGGTGAAGAATTCGGCTTTTTGGGTGCCGTCACATTAGTCTGTCTCTATTTTCTGATGATCTACAGAATCATCAGGATCGCGATCTCGTCCAACAGTCTGTTCGGTCTTTATATATGTGCGGGGGTTGCGGGGTTGATTGTATTCCAAGTGTTCCAAAATATCGGGATGACGATCGGGTTAATGCCGATCACAGGGCTCGCTCTTCCGTTTATCAGCTATGGCGGCAGCGCGCTGCTGACCAACATGATCGCCTTAGGTCTCGTTTTCAGTGTGAATATCAGATCTAAACATTACATGTTTGGGAATGACTGGGGATGAAGGTGCACAAAATGATTCTTTCCCATCTAAAGAAACTGGATTATGTATTGATTGCTTCGGTTCTGTTTTTATCCTCGTTTGGCTTGCTGATGGTATACAGTGCCGGCTACCCCCTCGGATATATGAAGTATCATGATGGCAGCTATTTTTTTATGAAGCAGCTGCAGTGGCTGCTCATCGGTTTGACCTTTTTTTCGGCTGCCGTCTTTTTCCCTTACAAAGCTTACAGCAAACTCATCCGTTTTTTGGTGAAGCTTTCTTTTTTGCTGCTGATTCTCGTTTTGCTGCCGGGAATCGGGATGGAGAAAAACAATTCTCAAAGGTGGATTCAACTCGGTTCGCTCATGATCCAGCCGTCCGAGGCTGTGAAGCTTGTGATGGTTATTTATTTCGCCTATGTGTATGCAAAAAAGCAGAGATACATCGCCGATTTTGGAAAGGGCGTCATGCCGCCGCTGATCATTTTGGCCGCTGTGTTTTTTTTGATTTTAAAACAGCCCGACTTGGGCACCGCTGTTTCGATCCTGTTAAGCTGCGGAGCGGTTCTGTTGTGCGCCGGTCTCAGAATACGGCACTTGCTGCTTCTCGGAACAATGGCAGGGGCGGGCATCGCATATTTTGCTATGACAGCGTCGTACCGGTTAAAAAGGCTGACATCGTTCAGCGATCCTTTTCAAAATGAAAACGGAGACGGCTACCAGTTGATCAATTCCTACCTTGCCATTGATTCGGGCGGGGTATGGGGGAATGGATTGGGGAACAGCGTTCAAAAGCTGGGGTTTCTTCCTGAAGCCCATACGGATTTTATCATGGCGGTCATCAGTGAAGAACTCGGCGGTGTCGGGCTGTTGATGATCATCGGGGCCTACCTGTTGATCATGTTAAGAGGTGTTAAGATCGCTGCGCAAATCGATGATCCGTTTGGAAAGCTGCTGGCGGTCGGCATTACATTTCAGATCATGATTCAGGCATTATTTAACCTGGGCGCTGTTTTCGGCCTTCTTCCCATTACCGGAATTCCTCTTCCGTTTGTCAGCTACGGAGGTTCTTCGTTAATGTTCATGCTGACGTCAGCCGGGATATTGGTCAACCTCTCCTCACATGTGCAGCGGGGAGTAAAAAAAGAGGGGCCTTTCTGATGTAGAAAGGCCTTTTCCCGATTTTGAAGTTACGATTGACCAGATGATCCTGTCATCAGGAATTTATCTTCTCATATCGCATTTGACCGTGACTCCATTTTTATATAAACGCATCCATATTGATAAATAAAGGAAATCGTGATATATTCAAGGTGTGAAACAGAATAATCTTTAGATGAATGCGTAAACTGAAAAAAACCGGAAGATGCGGCAACATCTCCCGGAAGCAACAGAGAGGCTCCGTAAAAAGGAGTCGGCTCTATTTTTAGATCCCAATTAAAAAGTAAGATCGTCTTGGTGTGGGAATCAAGGGCGATCTTACTTTTTTTTGTCGTTCGATGACAGAATTGCCACGACAAGAATGCCGAAAGAGACCATGAGTTGCAACGCCTCTGATACTGTCACATGCTCACCCCCTTTCTCTCCAAGAGATGGAGGGTGAGCCGACCGCCCTTATATAGAACCGAACTGTTGCTACCCCTTATTATACCAAAAAGAAGAGGCGTTTCCATAAATGCCCTTTGTCAAGTGAATTTGAAAAAACGCAGTTTTTTAAATTTTTGTGGTCAAATACCGCTTTTTAGCCAAAAAACCCTGCAAATTTTTCCGTGCAAAAAAGGCCGGTTCATGAAACCCGGCCTTTTTTGATCTGTCTCATTTGTTCATTTATGCGGGACGCGCGGCAAAAATTTGAAAGGTAACGCCGAACGGATCGGTGACAATGCCGTAAGCGGGACTGAAATAAGTCTCCTTCAGCTCAAGCTTGACCTCGCCCCGCTCGCTCAGCTTGCCAAACAGCCGCTTGGCCGAAGAAACGTCAGCTGCCGTTACGCAAATGGACAATTGGTTTCCACTTTGGAAAGGCAGTTCAGGAATGATGTCGGCGATCATCATGACGGCGTCGCCGATTGTCAAAACGGCGTGTGCGATGAAAGCCAATTCGTCATCCTTAAAATTCGCCGCCTCATCTGCGGGGCCTTCGCCAATCGTCTGACTGAACTTTACTTCAGCCTCGAGTACATCACGATAATAATCAATCGCTTCCTTTGCTCTTCCATTCATCAGGATGTAAGGTGTAAATTGCGTTTTCATAGAGCGAACATCTCCTTTTTTTGTTGATCTAAGAAGATTGTATATTATAATAGTGACAACTTATGTCATGGTTAAAAAATGATTGGAGGTTTTCATGTCTAAAGCGAAACGATTGAATGAAATGATCATGATGGTAAACCGGAAAAAACGATTTACGGTCGGGGAGCTGGCGCAGGAATTCGGCGTTTCCAAGAGAACGGTTTTAAGGGATTTGCAAGAGCTCAGCGAAATGGGGGTGCCCCTCTATTCTGAAACCGGCCCCCACGGAGGGTATCAAGTGTTAAATGAAAGGATTCTTCCTCCCATCGCCTTCAGCGAGAACGAAGCGATCGCCATCTTCTTTGCGATCGATGCGCTGAAGCATTATATATCCCTGCCGTTTGACGCTCAGTACGACTCCATCAAAAAGAAATTTTATTTGAACCTTACAGGAGACATCCGGAATGCGATTGACAGTATGAAGGATCGCGTTGCTTTTTATACGCCTTATGAGCAAAAAGACGACATTCCGGTCTTAAAGGTGCTGCTTGAAGCGGCAGTTCAGCAAAAGGTGTTGATCATCGAATATGAAGCAAATGGCGCAGCAAGCAAGAGAAACATTCAGCCGATCGGAATCTATGCCAATCAAGGGAAGTGGTATTGCCCGGCTTACTGTTTTTTAAGACAAGACTACCGCATCTTCAGGTGCGACCGGATTAAGCGGGCCGAACTTGATGAACATACGGCCCCGCTTGATTTGACCGGTCTTAATTTAAAGAACCGTTTTTCAGCTGTGTCCCGGCCAAGGGAGACATTGGAATTATCAGCGGAGCTGACAAAAAAAGGAGTAGAACGGCACGGTTCACTCAAATGGCCACACCTTGAGCTGGATGTAAAAGAAGACGGGTCCGGCGTGCTGAAAGGAGAAATCGCGCCGAAGGATATTGATTTTTTTGCGGATTATTTCATTTCATTCGGCCGGGAAGCAATTATTCAGAAGCCTTCCGAATTAATCGAAAGGATGAAGCGGACATTATCCGACATGCTGAAACAATACGGCTAAAATGAAGACTCCGGTCAGACTGATCACGAAGACCCCAGCCTGCGTTTTTCCTGCATTTACAGCCCCTCAAAAAAAGCGTGAAGACGCACGTCTCATTCATCATTCCGTTAACGACACTCTCAGGAATTGAGAGTGTCTTATTTTTGCCGTCAGAAGAAATTTTTACCCAAAAAAGTTGACGGGGGATTTAAAAGTGGGTATCATTACAAATATGAAATAAATATTACATTTGTGTTACAAAAGAAAATGATATGTTACGAGTTTAAAAGAAGATTGACAAAGGAGCATGCTTATGAAAAAAGCGATGGCTATTTTAGGATTCCTTGTACTCACAGCATCGCTGCTATTCATCATCAATAAAGGAACATCTCAAATAAACGCTTCACAAAATAGAAAAGCCGCGATTCACACGGAATATTACAAAGACATCAGTTCGCTTTCTTTTCCGGTATTCAGCGATTTGAAGGAAGAAGATGCCCAGCTGGCCAACGAAGCGGTAAAACTTCATTTAAAAAACTCTTATAAAGAATTTCAAAAAATCGTTAAAGATGCCGAAAAGAAGGATAAGGACGAGGAGAACGTCTATGAAACGTCCTACAAAGTCAAATACAACGAGGAAGGCAAACTGAGTTTTTTAATCTATGACTATCAGTTCTCCGGCGGCGCGCACGGCATGTACACCGCTACATCCTACAACTTTGACTTTGACAAGCGCAAACAAGTCGTGCTGACTGACGTATTAAACAATCAGGCAAAAATCGAAAAAGCAAAAAACTATATTTTCAGCTATATCAACGAACATCCGGAACAGTTTTATTCTGATCTTAAAAAGAGCGATATCCGCTTGGATGAACACACGGCTTTCTATTATACAAGCAGCGGAATTTCAATTGTATTTCAGCAGTATGATATCGCCCCGTATGCGGCCGGAAATCAGGAAATAAAGCTTCCGTCGACGCTTTTATATTAGTCCCGGTATGAGAAACAATATTTGTAATAGAAACAGAGAAAGCAAGTCATGAAACAGGAGAGTGAGCAGCGATGTCTGGCAAACCATCATTTCGATGGGTTAAAATGTTGATTTTTTTAACGGTTTGGCGGGGTACTCTTACAATAAGGTGTCAAGCAACAGTCAAGAGCCCCCTCAACCAAAAAAAGACGGCGCACAATCCGGCCTCGGCGTCGAATCCATGGTCAGCGACAGCAAACAAGAGCGGTATGCCATCCACTATCCGGTATTTCGCATAAAAGAAATCGATGAACAAATAAAAGATTATGTGAATCAAGAATTGGCCAGTTTTAAAGAGGATAATGCAAAGGCCCAGGCTCAGCATGAAGACGGGCCTTTTGAACTGAACATCAAATATAAGGTTGTCTATTACACAAAAGATGCAGCCAGTGTGGTGCTGAATCAATACATAGAGGCCGGGGGCGTTTCGGGTACAACGTCTGTCAAGACGTTTAACGCCGATTTAAAACAGAAAAAGCTGCTGTCCCTTCAAGACCTGTTCGAAGAAAATTCAGATTTTCTGAACAGGATTTCAAGCATTGCCTATCAGGAATTGAAAAATCGGAATCCGTCTGCCGACACGGCTTTATTAAAAGAAGGGACAAGCCCTCAGGAAGAGCATTTCAGCCGCTTCGCGCTCCTGGAAAACGAAGTCGAATTTTATTTTGAGAAAAAACAAACCGGTCTTGAGCAGTCTGTAAAAATAAAAAAGGAATGGGTAAAAGATATTTTAAAAGACCAAAATCAGGATATGAAAAAGAGCCGTCTTCAGGCCAAACGAGAGCAGGAGCCTGTCCCCCTTCCGAAACAGGCGAAAATAAATCCTGATGAAAAAGTGATTGCTCTCACATTTGATGACGGCCCGAATCCCGCTACAACGAATAAAATATTGAATGCTTTACAAAAGCATGAAGGGCATGCGACCTTCTTTGTGCTTGGAAGCAGAGCCCAATATTATCCCGAAACGATAAAACGGATGCTGAAGGAAGGAAACGAAGTCGGCAACCATTCCTGGGACCATCCGTTATTGACAAGGCTGTCAAATGAAAAAGCGTATCAGGAAATTAACGACACGCAAGAAATGATCGAAAAAATCAGCGGACACCAGCCGGCACACTTGCGCCCTCCATATGGCGGAATCAATGATTCCGTCCGCTCGCTTTCCAATCTGAAGGTCTCGTTGTGGGATGTTGATCCGGAAGATTGGAAGTACAGAAATAAACAAAAGATTGTCAATCATGTCATGAGTCATGCGGGAGACGGAAAAATCGTCTTAATGCACGATATTTATGCAACGTCCGCAGAAGCGGCGGAAGAGATTATTAAAAAGCTGAAAGCAAAGGGCTATCAATTGGTAACTGTATCTCAGCTTGAAGAAGTGAAGAAGCAGAGAGGATATTGAATAAATGAGAAGAAAGCGCCATATCGGCGCTTTTCTGTTGCAAGAAAATATAGGGAAAACGATATTTGCTAAAAATTCCAAATATTTATACAATAGCATGTGTTTCACTTTGAAAGGGGAGAGGAAAATCATGAAACAACACAAACGGCTTTATGCCCGATTGCTGCCGCTGTTATTTGCGCTCATCTTCTTGCTGCCTCACTCTGCAGCAGCGGCGGCAAGTCTTAATGGGACGCTGATGCAGTATTTTGAGTGGTACATGCCAAATGATGGCCAACATTGGAAACGCATACAAAATGACTCGGCATATTTGGCTGAACACGGTATTACTGCCGTCTGGATTCCCCCGGCATATAAGGGAACGAGTCAAGACGATGTAGGCTACGGCGCTTACGATCTGTATGATTTAGGGGAGTTTCATCAAAAAGGGACGGTTCGGACAAAGTACGGCACAAAGGGAGAACTGCAATCTGCGATCAACAGTCTTCATTCCCGGGACATCAACGTTTACGGCGATGTAGTCATCAACCACAAAGGCGGCGCTGATGCGACCGAATATGTAACGGCTGTTGAAGTCGATCCCGCCGACCGCAACCGCGTAACATCAGGAGAACAGCGAATCAAAGCGTGGACACATTTTCAATTCCCGGGGCGCGGCAGCACATACAGCGATTTCAAATGGTATTGGTACCATTTTGACGGAACCGATTGGGACGAGTCCCGAAAGCTGAACCGCATCTATAAGTTTCAAGGAAAGGCATGGGATTGGGAAGTTTCCAATGAAAACGGCAACTATGATTACTTGATGTATGCCGACATCGATTATGATCATCCTGATGTCACGGCAGAAATAAAGAGATGGGGAACGTGGTATGCCAATGAGCTGCAATTGGACGGATTCCGCCTTGATGCCGTCAAACACATTAAATTTTCTTTTTTGCGGGATTGGGTCAATCATGTCAGGGAAAAAACAGGGAAGGAAATGTTTACGGTAGCTGAATATTGGCAGAATGACTTAGGTGCGCTGGAAAACTATTTGAACAAAACAAACTTTAATCATTCAGTGTTTGACGTGCCGCTTCATTACCAGTTCCATGCTGCATCGACACAGGGAGGCGGCTATGATATGAGGAAATTGCTGAACGGAACAGTCGTTTCCAAGCATCCTGTGAAAGCGGTTACGTTTGTTGATAACCATGATACACAGCCGGGGCAATCGCTTGAGTCGACTGTCCAAACATGGTTTAAGCCGCTGGCTTACGCTTTTATTTTGACAAGAGAAGCAGGCTACCCGCAGATTTTCTACGGGGATATGTACGGGACGAAAGGAGCCTCGCAGCGCGAAATTCCTGCCCTGAAACACAAAATCGAACCGATCTTAAAAGCGAGAAAACAATATGCGTACGGAGCACAGCATGATTATTTCGATCATCATAACATTGTCGGCTGGACGAGGGAAGGCGACAGCTCGGTTGCAAATTCTGGTTTGGCGGCGTTAATAACAGACGGACCCGGCGGGACAAAGCGAATGTATGTCGGCCGGCAAAACGCCGGTGAGACATGGCATGACATCACCGGAAACCGTTCCGATTCTGTTGTCATCAATGCAGAAGGCTGGGGAGAGTTTCACGTAAACGGCGGATCGGTTTCGATCTATGTTCAAAGATAGAAGAAAAGAGTGATAGGACGGATTTCCTAAAGGAAATCCGTTTTTTTATTTTCTCCTTCTTATAAAATTTCTTTGATTCCATCTTATAATTAATTTTAACAAGGTGTCATCAGCCCTCAGAAAGGACTAGCTGACAGTTTGAATCGTATAGGTAAGGCGGGGATGAAATGGCAACGTTATCTGATGTAGCAAAGAAAGCAAATGTATCGAAAATGACGGTATCGCGGGTGATCAATCATCCTGAGACTGTGACGGATGAATTGAAAAAGCTTGTTCATTCCGCAATGAAGGAGCTCAATTATATACCGAACTATGCAGCAAGAGCGCTCGTTCAAAACAGAACACAGGTCGTCAAGCTGCTCATACTGGAAGAAATGGATACGACTGAACCTTATTATATGAACCTGTTAACGGGAATCAGCCGCGAGCTGGACCGTCACCATTATGCTTTGCAGCTTGTCACAAGGAAATCTCTCAATATCGGCCAGTGTGACGGCATTATAGCGACGGGGTTGAGAAAAGCCGATTTTGAAGGGCTGATTAAAGTATTTGAAAAGCCTGTCGTTGTATTTGGCCAAAATGAAATGGGCTATGATTTTATTGATGTTAACAATGAAAAAGGTACCTATATGGCAACACGCCACGTCATTGGGCTGGGCGTCCGCAATGTCGTCTTTTTTGGAATTGATTTGGATGAACCCTTTGAACGGTCAAGGGAAAAAGGCTACCTTCAGGCGATGGAAGGCAGTCTGAAAAAAGCGGCGATTTTCCGGATGGAAAACAGTTCGAAAAAAAGTGAAGCACGCGCACTGGAAGTGCTGGCATCCCTTGATGCACCGGCAGCCGTGGTTTGCGCTTCCGACCGCATCGCACTCGGGGTCATCCGCGCGGCGCAATCGCTCGGCAAAAAAATTCCGGAAGATGTCGCGGTTACCGGCTATGACGGGGTGTTTCTCGACCGGATCGCTTCGCCTCGCCTGACAACGATCAGACAGCCTGTTGTAGAAATGGGAGAGGCTTGCGCCAGAATCCTGCTGAAAAAAATCAATGAAGACGGAGCGTCGCAAGGCAATCAATTTTTTGAGCCGGAACTTATTGTCCGGGAATCGACTTTGTAAGGGTCTCATTCTGTTACCGGTAACAAGCTGAAAATGATTGTTCCTGTTATGCCGTCATGATAATTTCAGAATAAAAGCCGGTTTATCACAGCCGGACAACCAAAAAGGGGGAAACATGATGGAATATGCAGCGATTCATCATCAGCCTTTCAGCTCTGATGCCTATTCTTACGATGGAAGGACATTGCACATCAAAATCCGTACAAAAAAGAATGATGCCGATCACGTACGCTTGATTTGGGGAGATCCTTACGAATACACCGGCGGCACATGGAAAGCGAGCGAGCTTGCGATGGCGAAAATTGCCGCGACAAGCACGCATGATTACTGGTTTGCCGAAGTGGCGCCTCCATTCAGGCGTCTGCAATACGGGTTTATCCTTACAGGCGCTGATGGTCAAGACACTTTTTACGGAAGCAGTGGTGCCTGTCCGTTTGCCGGAAAAGCGGCAGATATGGCCAAGTACTGTTTTAAATTTCCGTTTGTTCATGAGGCAGATACGTTTAATGCACCCGACTGGGTCAAATCAACCGTCTGGTATCAAATTTTTCCGGAGCGCTTTGCCAGCGGCCGAGAGGATTTGTCTCCGGAAAACGCTTTGCCGTGGGGAAGCAAGGACCCCGAAGTGGACGATTTTTTCGGAGGGGATTTGCAGGGGATCATAGACAAACTGGACTATCTGGAAGACTTGGGGGTAGGCGGCATTTATTTGACGCCGATCTTTGCCGCGCCTTCCAACCATAAATACGATACATTGGACTATTGCTCGATCGATCCGCATTTTGGCGATGAGGAACTCTTTCGCACGCTGGTCAGCCAGCTTCACGAGCGGGGAATGAAGATCATGCTTGACGCTGTTTTTAATCACATCGGCAGCGCTTCGCGAGAGTGGCAGGATGTCGTCAAAAACGGTGAAAAGTCCCGTTATAAAGACTGGTTTCATGTTCATTCTTTCCCTGTTAAAGAAGGCGGCTACGATACATTTGCGTTTACGTCCGAGATGCCGAAGCTCAATACCGCCAACCCGGAAGTTCAGGCTTATTTACTTGATATCGCGCTGTACTGGATACGCGAATTTGATATCGACGGCTGGCGTTTGGATGTGGCAAATGAAGTCGATCATGCGTTTTGGAAGAAGTTCCGTCAAGCTGTTACTGCAGAAAAGCCCGACATTTTTATATTGGGCGAAATCTGGCATCAGGCTGATCCGTGGCTTAGAGGAGACGAATTTCATTCGGTTATGAACTACCCGTTCACAGAACCGATGATTGACTATTTTGCAGACGGATCGATTTCAGCTTCGCAAATGGCGAGCCGCATCAATTCGCATCTCATGAGCGGGATGAAGCAGGTCAATGAGGTGATGTTTAATTTGCTGGACAGCCATGACACGAAGCGGATTTTGACAAGATGCGGAGGAGATGAGAAAAAAGTACGCTCTCTTTTGGCATTTATGTTTGCTCAGACAGGCTCGCCGTGCATTTATTACGGAACCGAAATCGGGCTGGACGGCGGGGATGACCCATTGTGCCGGAAGTGCATGGTTTGGGAAGAAGAGAAACAGAATCAAGAGATGCTCACATTTATGAAACGGCTGATCGCTTTGCGAAAACAAGAAAATGATGTATTGACGTATGGAGCGCTCGAGTGGAGGCTGGTTGACGACGAAAACGATTTTGTCAGTTTTTCCCGAACGGATGAAGGAAAAGAGCTGATCTACTTCTTCCACCAGGGCAGCGAGGTGCGCCGTGTCAGATTGCGGGATTTGAAGATTGCAAGCGACAAAAGAATATATGATGCGTGGTCGGAAGAAGCGCTCCATCATGATGATGCGGTCGACATACAGCCAGGCGGGTTTTTCATTTTGGGGGCGGTTTAAATTCTGTTACCGGTAACAGAATTTAAACTATTGTAACCGCTTTCTATCGAGGATTACAATTGTCTCAGATTCTAAGATAGAAGGGGGAAAAAAGATGCAACATTTAAAAAAAGGATTTTTAGCGATGCTGGCGACAGTTCTGCTGTTCGGTCTTGCCGCCTGTTCAAGTTCAAAGGAAACGGGGGGCAACGGCGGGAAAAAAGTGCTGACCGTGTCTGTAGAAGAGGTCTATAAACCTTACGTTGAAAGCATAAAGGAAGGTTTTGAAAAAGAGAATGATGTGACAGTCAAAATTGTTGAAAAGCCAATGTTCGATCAGCTTGAAGCGCTTCCTCTTGACGGCCCGGCAGGCAATGCGCCCGATGTCATGCTTGCGGCATACGACCGTATCGGCGGCTTAGGACAGCAAGGGCATTTGCTGGAAGTCAAACCGTCTGAGACTAAAAGCTTCGGCGACAAAGAAATGCAGCAAGTAACAGTTGACGGAAAAGTCTACGGAATCCCGCTTGTTATTGAAACTCTCGTACTCTATTACAATAAAGACCTGTTAAAAGCGCCGCCAAAAACCTTTAACGAGCTTGAGGATTTAACAAAAGACAAGAGGTTCGCTTTTTCTTCGGAAAAAGGAAAATCGACCGCTTTTCTCGCAAAGTGGACGGACTTTTACATGTCATACGGTTTAATGGCGGGATACGGGGGATATGTATTCGGAGCTGACGGCACGGATTCCGGAGACATCGGTCTGAACAACAAGGGGGCCGTGGAAGCGGTGGAATACGCCGAGAAATGGTTCAGTGAATATTGGCCGAAAGGCATGCAGGACAATACGAGCGCTGACGATTTTATCCAGCAGACCTTTATGGACGGAAAAGCAGCTGCTGTTATCGGAGGTCCATGGTCGGCTTCCAATTATAAAGAAGCCGGTTTGAACTACGGTGCCGCGAAAATCCCGACATTGCCAAACGGAAAAGAATATGCCCCGTTTGCAGGCGGAAAAGGCTGGGTCGCCTCTAAATATACGAAAGAGGCAGAGCTTGCTGAAAAGTGGCTGCAATATGCCGCAAATGACGAAAATGCTTACCGTTTTTATGAAGATACGAACGAAGTTCCGGCCAACCTCGCCGCACGAAAAAAAGCAGGGGAGCAAAAAAGCGAGCTGACGTCGGCGGTCATCACACAATACGAAACGGCGACTCCGACTCCGAACATTCCGGAGATGGCCGAGGTGTGGACAGGTGCAGAAAGCCTGATATTTGACGCGGCAGCAGGGAAAAAATCGGCACAGCAATCAGCGGATGATGCCGTCCGTGTAATTAAAGAAAACATTAAAGAAAAGTATGTGAAATAAAACGGCGGTTTTAGCGTCCGGAAGAATAGAGGGCGAAAAAAATGAACAAAGACCAAACACTTGCAAAACGGAGCCGGAAGGCAGCGCTGTTATCGATTATTCCCGGTGCTGGCCAGATTGCAAACCGGCAGTTTTCAAAGGGGATCCTTTTTCTTGTCATCACAGGCTTGTTTATTTGTGAGTTAGCGGTTTTCGGTTATCAGGCGCTGATCGGCCTCGCGACGCTGGGGACTGTCCCGGGAGAAGATCATTCGCTGTTTCTGTTGATAGAGGGCACGCTGCAATTGATATTGACGCTCGTTTTTCTGATGTTTTACATCTTTAATCTGTATGATGCCCGGAAGACCGCCGCGATGAAAGCGGCGGGTTTGAAAATCAGCGAGACGGCCGGGGACATGATCAGAAATGCAGGTGACAAAGGGTTTCCGTATTTATTTACGCTGCCGGCATACCTCATGATGGTGTTTATAATTATTTTTCCGGTGCTGGTGACTCTGTTTATCGCGTTTACAAACTACGATTTTTATCATATTCCGCCTAACAGTCTCATCGACTGGGTCGGCTTTAAAAATTTCATGAATATCTTTTTCCTTGGCTCATATCGGCAAACATTCGCCGATGTACTGGGCTGGACGATCATCTGGACGATCTGTGCGACAACGCTGCAAATTGTTCTCGGCATCGTGACAGCGTTGGTCGTCAATCAAAACTTTATTAAAGGCAAGCGGATGTTCCGGATCATCTTTCTGCTTCCGTGGGCCGTTCCGGCATTTATTACGATTATGAGCTTTGCCAACATTTTTAATGACTCGGCGGGCGCGATGAACGTCCAAGTGATCCCGCTTTTGAACCAGCTCCCGTTCGTCGATATCCCGGCTGTCGCATGGAAGACCGATCCGTTCTGGACAAAGACGGCTTTGATTATGATTCAGACGTGGCTCGGTTTTCCATACATTTATGTCATGGTGACAGGGGTGCTTCAGGCGATTCCCGGAGAGCTTTATGAAGCGGCAAAAATTGACGGCGCGACATTTATTCAGCGCTTTAAACACATTACGCTGCCGATGATTTTATTTGCGACCGCACCGGTGATGATTACCCAGTATACGTTTAATTTCAATAACTTCTCGATCATCTATTTATTTAATGAGGGCGGTCCGGGGAGTGCGGGGGCCGGGGCTGGGTCAACCGACATCTTAATATCCTGGATCTATAAGCTGACGACGGGAACGTCGCCGCAGTATTCCGTGGCGGCTGCTGTCACACTGCTCATTTCTTTCATTGTCATCGGGGTTTCCCTGATTGCTTTTAAGAAATCGAATGCCTTTGGCAATGAGGAGGTCATGTAGATGAGAGGGATTTTCAAAAATACGCGGTTCACCGGGATGCTGAACAAGGTTTTGACCTATATATTTTTGACGTTTTTAAGCATCGTGATTATTTATCCGCTTTTGATCACGGCATCATCCGCATTTCGGGTCGGGAATGTAGCGGCTTTTACACTCGATTTTTCGGGCCAATGGACATTGGACCACTTTAAGCGGCTGTTTGAAGAGACGCTTTACCTCAACTGGTACGGGAATACGCTTGTGATCGCGCTGTCTGTCATGGTGTTCCAGGTGACGATTGTGACGCTTGCCGGCTATACGTACAGCCGCTACCGGTTTGCGGGCCGAAAAAAGAGTCTCATTTTCTTTTTGATCATTCAAATGGTGCCGACGATGGCGGCGCTGACCGCTTTTTACGTCCTGGCCATGCTGATCGGAGCTTTGGACCAATATTGGTTTTTAACTGCAATCTATATCGGCGGCGGAATTCCGATGAACACATGGCTGATGAAGGGCTACTTTGATACAGTGCCTAGAGAAATCGATGAAGCGGCGCGGATTGACGGAGCGGGGCACCTGCGGATCTTTGCTTCGGTCGTTCTGCCGCTTGTGAAACCGATGCTTGCTGTCCAGGCGCTGTGGGCGTTTATGGGGCCGTTCGGCGACTATCTGCTGGCGAAATTTCTGCTTCGCTCGCCGGAAAGCCTGACCATCGCCGTCGGTTTGCAGACATTCATCTCCAATCCGCAGCAGCAAAAAGTCGCGCTGTTTGCAGCGGGCGCGATTCTTGCGGCTCTGCCGATTTGCATCTTGTTCTTCTTTCTCCAAAAGAACTTTGTGTCCGGTTTGACATCCGGCGGAACGAAGGGATAAACCGATGAACGACATGAGACACGAAAAGCTGATCGTCCGCTTTCTTAAAGCAGCGGCATCACCGGCGGGCGTCATGCGCTGCAAACATACATTCAGCTGGCTCGAAATTTCTTTTCTGTTTATGTTTTTGACAGCTTGCTTAACGGCGCCCGTGTCGATTGCGTTGATGAAAATGGACCGCTTCAACGCCGGGAATTTGCTCCCAAACGTTGTTCATAAGGCTGACGCGGCATTCATCAAACAATTAAAAGGCTACCAATTGACAAACGGGAGATTGACAGGCACAGACGAGCTGTACCGTGTGGAGAAAGAGAAAACCTTGCTGGCGGTCGATTTGAAGCATGAATTGAAAACAAGCGGTGAGAACGGCCGGATAAAGGCGGAAGGCGGCTATCAAAACGCGCTCATCTTTCAGTCAGATCATCTGATTATCAGCGATCAAAGCGGAGCGGGGTTTTCTGTCCGCTATCCGGCAAAGGCCGGGCTGAATGATCTAGATGCCGATCATGTAGGGGATTTTATCGGTGCCATGTGGTTTGCCCAATATAAGCCGCTTATCATCATGCTGGCCTGTTCCGCGGTTTTCATCATTTCGCTTTTTGTAACGGCCGTTCTGACGGGAGGCATCTGGATCTCCAAAAAATCCAACATGACCGGGATAAGGTCGTTTAAGGAAGCGGCCGCAGCGGCGGTGTGCGGATCAGCGCTTCCGGCAGCGGCTGCAATGGCTTTTGGTATGATCCGCTTTGACTTCATCATGATGCTGCTCATCCATTCGTGCGGAAGCGCTTTGATGGTCTCTTTCATCTTCAGGCATATATTCAAAACCCGCCATCACAACGAAAATCTTCAGTCAGGAGGAAATCATGGTAAATCAGCGGCTATTTGAGATCGACCAGTGGAAAATCAAAACAAACCAATTTGAAAAAGAACATAAGCGGCTTCAGGAAAGTCTGACATCCTTGGCGAACGGCTATATGGGGATCAGGGGGAATTTTGAAGAAAGCTATTCAGGCGAAAGTCTCAAAGGCACATATATCGCAGGGGTTTGGTTCCCGGACAAAACGCGTGTCGGCTGGTGGAAAAACGGCTATCCCGAATATTTCGGGAAAGTGATCAATGCGATGAATTTCATCGGAATTGATGTATATGTAGACGACGAAAAAGTCGACCTCAATCAAAACGGCATCGAATCGTTTGAATTGGAGCTCAATATGAAGGAAGGCATCCTGCGGAGAAGCGCTGTCGTTCGCGTGAATCAAAAGGCTGTCAAAATTTCGTCGGAGCGCTTTCTTAGTCTTGATGTCCAGCAGCTGTGCGCGATTCATTATGAAGCGGAATGCCTGACCGATGAAGCTGTTATTACACTTGTCCCTTATCTTGATGGCCATGTCGCAAATGAGGATGCCAATTTCGAAGAGCGGTTTTGGCAGGAAGAAGCGAAAGGCGCCGAATCTCATCGCGGTCATCTTGTGACAAAAACGATTGAGAATCCGTTTGGAACGCCGCGTTTTACGGTGGCTGCTTCAATGTGCAATGTGACAGAAGGATATGTCAGCGAGCATTTTCAAACGGATGCGATGTACGCGGAAAACCGCTTCTGTTACGAAGTGAAGCCGGGAACAAAGGCTTCTTTAAAAAAATTGATCATTGTCACAACGTCCCGGGACTTTGAAGAAGCAGAGCTTTTAGTAAAGGGCAGGGCGCTTTTGGCTGATGTTCTTCAGCAGGGATATGAAGAAGCGAAGCGGAGGCATACCGAACATTGGATGGAAAGGTGGGCAAAGGCTGACATTGAAATTAAAGGGGATGATGAGCTTCAGCAGGGCATCCGGTACAACCTCTTTCAGCTTTTCTCGACATACTACGGAACCGATTCGCGCTTAAACATCGGGCCGAAAGGATTCACGGGCGAGAAATACGGAGGAGCCGCTTACTGGGATACTGAGGCGTACGCCGTTCCTGTGTATTTGGCGACGGCCGAGCCGGAGGTGACAAAGAATCTGCTTTTATACCGATATCATCATTTGGAGGCAGCTAAACGGAATGCGGCCAAACTGGGGCTGAGGGGAGCCCTTTATCCGATGGTGACCTTCACAGGCGATGAATGCCACAATGAATGGGAGATCACCTTCGAAGAAATTCACCGCAATGGCGCAATCTGTTATGCGATCTACAATTATGTCAATTACACAGGCGACCGAGACTATATGAAAGAATACGGGATAGACGTTCTCGTGGAAATCAGCAGATTTTGGGCTGACCGTGTCCACTTCTCAAAACGTAACAACAAATATATGATCCACGGCGTTACAGGGCCGAATGAATATGAAAACAATGTCAACAACAACTGGTATACGAATTTGATTGCGTCGTGGACGCTTGAGTACACGCTCGAAAACCTCGCTGTCCTCCCGGAGGAAAAATGCCGCCGGCTTGATATACGGGAAGCCGAAATCGAGAGGTGGAAGGATATCATTGCGAAAATGTACTATCCATACAGTGAGGAATTAAATGTTTTTATTCAGCATGATACATTCCTAGATAAAGAGCTTCAGGCAGCGGATGAGCTTGAACCGGATGACCGCCCGCTCTATCAGAATTGGTCATGGGACAAAATTCTCCGCTCCAGTTTTATTAAGCAGGCGGATGTTCTGCAAGGCATTTATTTCTTTAATCATCGATTTACGACGGAAGAAAAACGGCGCAACTTTGAATTTTATGAACCGATGACGGTTCATGAATCGAGCCTTTCGCCGTCTGTCCATGCGGTGCTGGCGGCTGAACTCAAAATGGAAAAGAAAGCGCTTGAACTGTATAAGCGTACAGCGAGGCTTGACCTGGATAATTACAATCATGACACAGAGGAAGGGCTTCATATTACATCGATGACTGGAAGCTGGCTCGCGATCGTGCAAGGATTTGCCGGCATGCGGACCCAAGATGAGACGCTGTCGTTTGCTCCGTTTTTGCCGAAGGAATGGGACGGTTATTCGTTCAACATCAATTATCGGAACCGGCTAATCAATGTGCAGGTAGAGGAAAACAGCGTCGCCTTCAACCTTGTAAAAGGAGAACCGTTTTCCATGACAGTTTATGGAGAGCAAATCGCACTGAACGGACGGTATGAAAGGAGGATGCCCGATGAGCCAATGGTGGAAAGAGGCAGTCGTGTATCAAATTTACCCGCGGAGTTTTTATGATTCCAACGGAGACGGATTCGGTGATTTGCAGGGCGTGATTCAAAAGCTCGATTACATTAAAAGCCTCGGAGCCGATGTTATCTGGCTGTGTCCTGTGTTTGATTCCCCGCAAGATGACAACGGCTACGACATCAGCGACTACAGAAGCATATACGAAAAGTTCGGGACGAACGATGATATGTTTCAATTGATTGATGAAGTGCATAAACGCGGAATGAAAATCATCATGGATCTTGTCGTGAACCACACGTCTGATGAACATGCCTGGTTTGCCGAAAGCCGCAAGTCAAAGGACAATCCTTACCGTGATTATTATTTTTGGAAAGATCCAAAGGCGGACGGTTCAGAACCGAATAATTGGGGATCGATCTTTTCAGGATCGGCGTGGACATTCGATCAGCGGACAGGGCAGTATTATCTTCACTACTTTTCGAAAAAGCAGCCTGACTTAAACTGGGAGAATGAAGCGGTTCGCCGGGAAGTATACGATTTGATGACGTTTTGGATGGACAGAGGCGTGGACGGCTGGCGGATGGATGTGATCGGTTCCATTTCCAAATACGTCGACTTTCCCGATTATGAAACAGATGACAGCCGTCCTTATGTCGTCGGCCGCTATCATTCAAACGGCCCCCGTCTGCACGAATTTATACAAGAGATGAACCGGGAAGTGCTGTCCCGTTACGACTGCATGACGGTCGGCGAAGCAAACGGCTCAGATGTTGAAGAAGCGATAAAATACACGGATCCAAGCAGACATGAGCTGAACATGATTTTTACATTTGAACATATGGACATCGATACAAAACAACATTCGCCGAATGGGAAATGGCAGATGAAGCCGTTTGCTCCGATCGCTTTAAAAAAGACGATGACGAGGTGGCAGGCCGCTTTAATGAATGTCGGCTGGAACACGCTCTATTTCGAAAATCATGATCAACCGAGGGTCATATCCCGCTGGGGCAATGACCGCGAACTGCGCAAACAATGCGCCAAAGCATTTGCAACGGTCTTGCACGGGATGAAGGGAACCCCGTTCATTTATCAGGGAGAAGAAATCGGCATGACAAACAGTGAAATGCCGCTCAAGATGTATGATGATCTCGAAATCAAAAACGCATACCGAGAACTTGTCATTGAAAATCAAACGATGACAGAGGAAGACTTTCGAAAAGCAGTGGCGAAAAAAGGGCGGGATCACGCGAGAACGCCGATGCAATGGGATGACGGAAAACACGCGGGCTTCACAGCTGGAGAGCCTTGGCTGGCGGTAAATCCCCGCTATCAAGAAATCAATGTGAAGGAATCGCTCTCAGATGAAGATTCGATTTTCTATTATTATCAGAAGCTCATCGGGCTGCGCAAACAACATAAAGTTATCGTACACGGAGATTACCAGCTGCTGCTTGAGGATGATCCGCAAATCTTTGCGTATATCCGTGAATACCGGGGCGAAAAGCTGTTAGTCGCCGTGAATTTGTCAGAAGAAAAGGCGCTGTTTCATGCTCCGCCGGAATTGCTTGAAGACAAGTGGGATGTGCTGTTATCCAATTACGCCCGCGAGCGGCTTGATATAAGTGGCAGCATGGACATGGAACCCTATGAAGCTTTTATGATGATCAGCCGGGTAAAGGGTTCGACATTATGAAAGCGGTCATTTTTGACTTGGACGGCGTGATCACGGATACGGCCGAGTATCATTATCTCGCTTGGAAACATACTGCCGAACAAATCGGCATTGAGATTGACCGGAGCTTTAATGAACGGCTGAAAGGCATCGACAGAGAGCAGTCGCTTAACACGATTTTGATTCACGGCGGTGCGGCCGGAACGTATCGGGAGGCGGAGAAACAAGAGATCATGCGCCGGAAAAATCAATACTACCAACAGCTGATCCAAAACTTGACACCGCATGACCTGTTGCCGGGAATCGCCGGGCTATTTGCCGAATTGAAAAGGGAAAATGTAAGCATCGCGTTAGCTTCGTCAAGCCGAAACGCGCCCGCTATTTTGCAACGGCTCGGGCTCATGGACGAATTTCATGCTGTCGTTGACCCGGCTGCGCTTGCTCGCGGAAAGCCCGACCCCGAAATCTTTTTGACGGCCGCAGCGCTGCTCGGTGTGTCTCCGTCTCAGTGTGCAGCAATCGAAGACGCTGAAGCCGGGATCGCCGCGATCAAATCCGCAGGGATGTTTGCGGTGGGAGTCGGTGATGAGACATCGCTGAGCGGGGCTGATTTGATCGTGCCCGACACAAACGAGCTGACATTTGAGCTGCTGAAGGAAGGATGGCAGCGCTGTTGCTGCATAAGAGAAGACAAATGAATCGTAAAATGGCAGGCCGCCGCTGGCGGCCTTATTTGCAATCAGAGAGGAGAAGGCAAAAATAAGATCAAGGTGTTCGGGAGGCCGTTCGGATATGCTTTTCGAATCGAAACCATCAGGCGATTGAATACCGACCTGTTGCAAATTCTAACGCCTGCGCTTTTCATGAAAAACAGCCTAATCGATCCTTTTAAAAGGATGATTAGGCTGAATGTTTATTGAGGCATTTGCAATTTGACAAACTTCCGTTTGCCGACTTGGATAATCATACCGTGTTCGACCGCCACATCCGCATGAATCGATTCTGCTTTGATGCCGTTGATTTTAACGCCGCCGTTTTGGATCATTCGGCGGGCTTCGCTTTTGGAAGGGAGGAGTCCGAGCGTCACCAATAAATCGGTGACAGGCACCGTTCCGTCACCTTGCCAGTGTACAGACGTTATATTGTCCGGCGCGCTGTTTTGCTGAAAAACCTTTTTAAACTGCTGTTCGGCCGCTTCGGCCGCCTCGCTTCCATGATACATGTTGACGATGATTTTCCCGAGAAGCATTTTCGCATCTCGCGGATGAACGGCCCCCGTTTCCAAATCTTTGACAAGTCGTTTTTTATCTTCCGCCTCCAGGTTGGTCGCAAGATGGATATATTTTTTCATCAAACTGTCCGGAAGCGACATCGTTTTTCCGAACATTTCATGAGGGTCTTCATCAATGCCGATGTAATTGTTCTTTGATTTCGACATTTTTTCAACCCCGTCAAGTCCTTCGAGCAGCGGCATGAGAATGACGACCTGTTTTTCTTTTCCGTACTTTTCCTGAAAGTGTCTGCCCATGAGCACGTTAAAATGCTGATCCGTTCCGCCCAGTTCGATATCGCTGTCGAGAACGACCGAATCATATCCCTGCATCAACGGGTAAAAGAATTCATGAAGCGAAATCGGCTTTTGCATGGCAATTCTTTCTTCAAAATCATCGCGTTCCATTAAACGGGCGACGGTAATTTTGCCCGCGAGCGCAATGGCGTCTTCCAAGGTTAATCGTTTCAGCCATTTTGAGTTGTAGTGAAGCTCGACTTTGTTCTGATCAAGCACTTTTCCAAACTGTTGAAAGTATGTTTCGGCATTGCGGCGGACTTCTTCGTCCGTCAGCTGTTTCCTTGCGGCGGATTTTCCTGTCGGATCGCCGATTTTTCCTGTGAAATCTCCGATCAGGAGCTGGACGATATGCCCGTTTTCCTGAAATTGGCGCAGCTTATTCAAGACGACAGTGTGGCCTAAATGAACGTCAGGCGCCGACGGATCGAGACCAAGCTTAATTTTCAGCGGTTCGCCGGTCAAAATCGATTTGGCCAGCTTTGCCCGCAGTTCTTCCGGGGGAATGACCTCCTCCGCTCCGTTCATATATAAGTGAAGCTGCCTTTCGACTTCCCGCTTCTCGGCAGTTGTCAGTTGATCAAATTGTTGTTGCTGCATGATAACTCCTCCTTTTTTGTATAAAAAAAGAGCCTCATCCCGATAAGGGACGTGGCTCAAATGCACGCGGTACCACCCTGGTTGAAGACCTCCGTCTTCCGCTCTATTTCAGATAACGGTTTCCCGTTCTTTGCTACTTGAAGGTTCACAAAGAAAGCTCAGGGAGGTAATTCGCGTCTGCCTTTGTACCGGCTCGCACCAGCCGCCGGCTCTCTGGAACAGGGAGACAGCCCGCTACTTGTTCCCGTCGTTGCTTATGGTTTATGAAGATTGTCGTTCACTTTTCGAAGGAGCTCGATCAATGTATTCTGCTCCTCTTTTGTCATGCCTTTGATCAGCATTGTTTCCCCTTTGTGGAACGCCGGATAGAGCTCTTCAATAGCGGCTTTTCCTTCAGGGGTGATCTCGGCGTATACGTGTCTGCGGTCTCTCGGATCCGTGCTTTTTCCGCAAAAGTTCTTTTTTTCAAGCGTTTTAATGACATTGCTCGCAGTGGCTGTTGAAATGCCTGACAGTTCAGCGAGTTTTCTCGTTTCAAGCCTGCCCCATACCCATAGATCGTAAAGAATCGAAAAAGCCGTCCATGACAATTGATATGAGGAAAGGATCTCGGTCTCCATTTTGACGCGGAGCTTTTGCGCTGACCGGTAAAGGTTGGTGGCAACCGAAATGGCTTCAAGATTCAAGGACTCGATCGGCATGCGTTTCAGCTTGATGAGTGTGTCGTGTTCTTCCTGTCGAAGATGGGGGGATCTATCCAAATCGTGACGCCTGCCTTTTTATTTTCAGAATCATTAGCTATGAAACGAATTTTAACAGATGGTTTTCATCCATGCAAGCCCTTTTTTGATATGACGAGAAAAGCCGGCATCATGATGATGACCGGCTCTTGTTTCAGCTATTTTTTGGTGATCTGTTTGCGGCGCACTTCAACCCGATCCCCTTTTTGAATGTTGTCATACTGTTTTTTCGAGACGAGGACGGCATGTTCTTTTCCGTTTTGATCTTCAATCAACAGCCAATATCTTTTTTCTTTTCGTTCAGAGAGCGCTTTTTCTTTGATTCCGGCGGTGCGGAGCATGCTTTTTTGTTCTGCTGTATATCCGCCCGCGTGGAAGATCATCCAGTATGGAAAGTAGTAATTCAAAAAGGCTGATCCAGCAGGATTTTGATTGAGTGTTTGCTTGATGCTCCCTTTGTACAGGGCATTGGACGGCAATGTCCGCTGGATGGCGTTGAACTGACTGCTCTTGTTTAAATATTGTCGGCTCGCAGACTGATTCATATAACTGCGCATTCTCTGGTTGACTGAACCCGGACGTGTTTTTAAAGGAGCTGTTATTAGCCGAGGAACTCGAAGCCTTGGTTCCGGATGTTCCATTGCTGCCTGTTGCCTCTGCTTGAGCAAAAGGCAGCAAGAGAGACAGCGCCATGATCAAAATAAGAGGAGCGCTTTTTTTCTTCATTGTTCATCACTGCTTTTTTGTTCCACTTTATCTTTGACGACGCCCTCAAGCGGCTCCTGGTCATATTTGATGTATGGGGGACGGTAGATGAAGGCTTCATGATCGCGGATTTTAATATAAGGCTGTTCGACATTTTCCACATTTTCTACATATTTTTTGAAAGTCTCCGTCTTTTCTTTCCCATTTTTCACGTATGATGCTTTCAGTAAAGGTGCTTTGTCGGATTCGCTGTCATTCACGTAATCAAACCATACGAGATCGTATTTTTGAATGGAATGGTCTTCTGAGACCTCCTGTGAACGGTCTGAAGCGGATGATGAACATCCAGATAGGGGAACGGCGAAAAGCATCGCAGCCGCGGATAACGAGATCAGTTTCGATTTTTTCACTGTGATCATCCTATTCATTTCGGTTTCTCTTTTATATACGAACGATCCCGGCAAAGGTGTCATCTGTTCTTGATAGTCTGGTAGAAAACTGGGCGTAATAATTGCATTTTAAACGTAAACAAACTGTAAAATACCATTTCTATGAAAAAAGGTATAATTTGAATGTCAGAAAAAAATCCCATTCACGGAGGATATTTTTATATGAAGAAGATACTTTTTTCTGTTTTTGCTTTGGCAGGCAGCTTGCTATTGGCATTCAATTTTGCCGGTGAGGCGAGTGCTAAAACGAAAAAAGTCAGCGGCTACATCACTTGGTACAACGGCGTGGGCAAAGTCGGCGCTGACGGCAAAAGGCTCGGCCATTGGGACTGCGCCACAAAGATGGGCTTCGATGTTCCGAGAAAAGGCACAAAAATAAGAGCCTATTCTAAAGCAAAACCAAAGAAAGTCATTACAGTCTATAAATATGATGTCGGCAGAATGCCGGGCGCTGTGTTGGATGTAAGCCCGAAAGCTTTTAGAGCTTTGGGATTTCCGACAAGCAAAGGAAAGGTAGCCGGACATTATACATATAAAAAATAGGAGAAAAGAAGCAAGGAAAATCGTTTTCTTGCTTCTTTCAATTGGCGGGGGCGAATATGAAAAAAGTCTTTGTGTTTTTGTTGGCGGCCGTCATTTTAGCCGCAGGCGCATTTGCGGCCTTCCGCTATTTCGTCCCGGAAAAAGCGGAGCCGGCAAAGGGCGGCGGTTCGGACCTGCTCGTATCGATAACCGATCAGAAGCTGATGACCGCTTACTATGAAAATCAAAATAAGCTGTATGAAGAAAAGATGACGGATTACCCGGCTGCGGCATTAGACCGGAAAAAACGCATTCTTTATTATACGAACACCGATAACAGCAATATGAAGCATTTGATCAGGCTGGATTTGCAGTCGGGCGAAAAAACAACCCTATATTCAGGGGATGAATATGTCGACGGACTCAGTTTATCGGCGGACGGTTCGAAGCTGTTCATGCGATACAACCTTGCGGAGGAGAGAAATTTTCACCTCGCTTCCTTTGATTTAAAACAAAAGGCGTTTCACGTCATTTATCCATCGTTAAACAACAAGGACGAGAGCGTCAGCTACTATCAGTACAACAAAGCGAACAATCAATTCGTTATACTGCATTATTCATTGAAAGAAGACTATCAAAAAACAGATGAGGCCAACAGCAAAGGAGTGCCGCCCAAACCGACGAATATGAACATTTCCCTGGCGGATGAGAAAGATCAGCACCAGGTGAAAACGATCGCAAAATTTATCAATGACACGGCAATTTCGCCGGATGGCAAAACGATCGTCTTTACAGAATCGGCTGATGATCAGAAGTCGATTTATGCGATGGATGCCGAAACGAAAAAATATAAAGCGATCATTTCAGATCAGCGGGCATTTTCATTAGTCGACTCAGCACAGCCGCAATTCTCGAAAGACGGGAAAAAACTCTACTTTCTCGCTGAAGCAAAAGATGCGAAGCTGCTTGAAGATGAAACGGGGAGCGAAGCAAGGGTGAGAACGATTTATTCGTATGATATGGATACGAAAAAAGTGAGCAAAGCCTGGGAAAAAACAAACGGGATTATCAACACCTTTTCCGTTATTGACGAATAATGAGCATCAGCCGGCACAAACAGTCTGTGCCGGCTGATGTTTTATCATGAGCCGTTTGCCTGAGATGCCGCAGCCGAGCTCGTCATAATGGCGATTGCTGCCGTCTGTTGTGCTTGAATAACGGCTTCAAGCGTTTGATAAAGTCCTGTTTCCAGAAGCGTCGGATCTTCCGTTTTTTCGCTCATGTACAAATTGACAGCCGTTTTCAGATTCATGTCTTTCTGCCACCTGAACAGTTTATCGCTGTTCAATGCGCCTGCCATGATTGTGATGGCATCTATGTCTTTTTCACCGTTCTCAAGCAATGCAAGCAGTCCGATTTCCGGGTAATGGACAGGCTTCGGTCTTCTATGCTTTTTTGTCAATTCATCGTATATCCGAAGGGAGCGGGCGACAAGCTGATCGGCATCCCGCTCCGGCAAAAGCGAGAGGATGTGGCTGAGAAACTGCAAATCGTTCCCTTTGCGAAAACCCGCTTGGTTCAGCTTTTGGTAAAACGCTTCGATATAGTCGATCAGTTCACCTGTTTCCATGTCTGAACCGGCCAAAAGCACGGCGAGCGGGTAATCGCCGGCAGATGTTAAGAAGACGTGCTTGTCCTTCATTCCTTTGTAAATAGACAAAGCCCGATTGATTTTGTCTTCATGATCATGCTCATCAGGATATTTTGTCAAAAGGATAAGTGCGGACAAGTAGGTGAAAATGCTTTTTTTGAATCCGTTGCCGGTCAGTTTTTCGTAAATAATGAAAAAAGGTCTGATATGCGTTTCAGGTTCTTCGAAGCGCACGTCAAACATAGCGGCGAATGTATAGCGATGGGCCGACTTTAACGGCGAAAATGTCCCGGCGGCCTGTTTGACGGCCTCACTAAGCGTTAAAAACCGTTCTTTATTAAAAGGCCGCTTGTTGACGACATACATGGAAGCAATCATCATCAATGTCCGCTGATCTGTGACTTTCCATTTTAAATCGCTTTTTAACTCAGAGTAAATTGCTTTATATTGATCCAATCGCTGCTGCAGTTTAGCAGATGCCATTTTATCTGTCTCCTTCCTCGGTTTGCGTCGTTTTTGTATATACGAAGCAAAGGAAAATAAGTTTCATGGATTTGGCATCATACCGGGCTTTTGCTTAATAATATGGAAAAGGATACAGCGCGGCAATAATAACAAACGGGAAGATCCTGCTCCTGAACCGTCGGAATCGCCGGCGCGGATATCCGTATCCGCCGTAAAACTGCCTTTCATCTGTCACGTCTTCGGGAATGAGGAGAGATGCTTCCTGACGGTTCACCCCTTCAAGGATCCCGTGAACGGAACGGCCGTCCTTCATTTTCAGCACGACGTGATAGTGCATGTATTTGCGGCATAAATCGTGCAAAGACCTTTGATGATCATGGGGCATTGAGCAAACGGCATCTTTCGGAACACTCATATTCATTTCCATCTCCTTTTAGATTTATGGTATTCATCTAATGGATGAATGTTCCGGCTTGGAACGGTGAAGCCGTGGTATATGTAAAAAAGCCGATATGAATCGGCTTTAAAGATCAATGGTCAGCACTTCTTTCTGCGGCACTTGAAACGGTCGTCGTCATCATCGGAAAAACACTTTCTTTTTCTGCATTTGAACCGGTCATCGTCAGAGCTGCGGGTTTTATCCGTTTTAACGGTTTTATCCGTTTTATCCGTTTTATCCGTTTTATCGGTATCCGCCGAACGCAGCGCTTTCCTTGACTGTCTTTCTTTTTCCCGCTCAGGGCTGTATGGATCGTAATTGTCATAGTACTCTTCGTAGCTGCTCATTTTGAGGCAATCACCGCCTTTGGGTCATGATATGATAATGTATTATAAAGAGGGGCGTTTTGCTTGTGCATATGTAATGGTTTGTTGTGCCGTAAATAAGCTGATCAACTGACAAAATTCAACATTGAATAAAAGGATTTTTCGTTTCAACCGCTAATATTATTATGTATCAACTATTTTTTTTCGGCTGCGCCTGCCGATGCTTGCGAGAAAGCATTCAGGCGGACAGTCTGATAGGATAGAAGGAGCGGAATGCCGATGAAACGATCCGAAAGTGAAGGAGAGTACTTATGAAAAATAGTAGAAAAAAAGAAATCTTATCGTGGGTGAAAACACTTGTCATAGCCGCCGCGCTTGTCATGGTTTGCCGCTATTTTCTGTTTACGCCGTCAACTGTTTTGGGAGATTCAATGTATCCGACTTTAGAGGACGGCAACATGGTCATGGTTAGTAAAATCAGCGATATTCAGCGCTTTGATAAAATTATTTTTCACGCGCCTGATTCGGATGAAAACTATGTGAAAAGGGTGATCGGCCTCCCGGGGGATACGATCGAAATGAAGGACGATGTCCTTTATATTAACGGAAAAGTATATGATGAGCCTTATTTAAAGAAAAACAAACAAAAGCTGACGCTTCATGAACATTTAACAGATAATTTCACACTGGAGAAATTAACCGGCAAACAAAAGGTGCCGGAAGACCACTTGTTCGTGATGGGTGATAACCGTCAAAACAGCAAGGACAGCCGCTTTTTCGGATTTATTACAATGGACTCCGTTGTCGGCAAAGTTGAGTTCCGCTATTTTCCTTTCAATGAGATCGGCGGAATAGAATAGAAACGAAAAAGGCTTCCCATGATACGAATGGGGAGCCTTTTTAGCATTCGCGCATTTTGGCGAGCGGGCGGTTTGAAACATTGTCTGTACAGTGAAATAATGAAAAAAGAAACTGGACAACAAGGAGGATGAACAGATGAAAGTGTTTGTAGTGGGGGCGAACGGACAAATCGGGCGCCGCTTGACGAAAAGCTTGAATGAGAGCGATGAACATCAAGTCAGAGCAATGGTGAGAAACGAAGAGCAGGCGCAGGCTTTGAAACAATCGGGAACAGAAACTGCGCTCGCTAATTTAGAAGGCACTGTGGAAAGCATCGCAGAAGCGGCGAAAGGCTGCGACGCGATTGTCTTTACCGCCGGCTCAGGCGGCAAAACGGGCGCTGATAAAACGCTTTTGGTGGATTTGGATGGGGCGGTTAAAACGATCGAAGCTGCCGAAAAAGCGGGCATCCACCGTTTTATTATGGTCAGCACATTGCAGGCACACCGCCGTGAAAATTGGAGTGAAGCGTTAAAACCGTATTATGTCGCCAAACATTATGCGGATCGGATTCTTGAAGGCAGCGGATTAAACTACACGATTATCCGTCCGGGAGGGCTGTTAAACGAACCGGGTACAGGCCGGGTGAAAGCGGCGGAAAACCTTGAGCGCAGAACGATTCCGCGAGAAGATGTGGCTGATACCATCTTGGCGGCGCTCGCTGAAGAGCATACATTCCGGCGTTCATTCGATTTGGTTTCGGGTGATCAAACGCCCGCCGAGGCGCTTAAATCGATATAAAAGTGAATCGGGGAACCTGTGGTCAGAAGGTTCCCCGGCGTTTTTACAGAAGCGGAATATAGATAGTCATCTTCATCTCGTTCGGCGGCACCGAACGGCACACATCAGTCACTTCAAAGTCCGGTCCTTCTGTTCTCTCGTAATTGGTATTCATCAGCCATGATCCATAGATGTATCTTCTTGTGTTCTGCACGGATTCGGTCGATCCGTTCACATGAAATACGGCGTATTTGCCGCCGGGAATTTTCATATACATAAGCGGCTCCGGCACTTCTCCGGCTGCTGTTTCGCGAACGGCTTCCCCGATGATAAATGAGAAACCTCCGTCATCCTGGAAGCGGCATGACAGCCCGTAACACATATTCGGATCTGTTTTTTGAGGGATTTGCATAAAGTATCCATTTCTGCCGAAATCGTTGTAGAATTTCGGGATATCTTCGAAATACTTTTCCTCGTTTAAATTTGTCCGGTACTCATATCCGATCATATGTATATCGTTTAAATGAGTGATGTGCGGCTTTGGGATGTTCATATCTCCAGTCATCCTTTCTTTATATTCGAGAAAATTCATTTTGGTTTGAAAATCAAGCTTGACCTTTGCTTTGCGGTACTTGGCCGGAGTGATGCCGAAATACTGTGAGAATGCCCTGCCGAAAGCTTCCTGTGAGCCATAGCCGAAATCGATTGCGATATCGAGAATGGAACGGTCTGTTTTCTCAAGCAGAAGCGCAGCTTCAGACAGACGCCGGTTGCGAATGTACTGATAAACGGAAAAACCGGAGATCGCCTGAAAAAGCCTTTGAAAATGAAACGGGGAGAAACATGATTTAGCCGCAATATCCGTAATGTTTAAATCGTTTTGAAGGTGTTCTTCGATAAAATGAACCGCGTTTTGAATTCTTTCGTAATCATCCATATTCATCCACAGCCTTTACGATTTGATGATCCTATTGTACAGGATCAAGCGATGGTTTTTTTGATGATTTGTGCTTTTTTAAAAGCCTCCAAATGCGGAGGCTTTTTCTTATTGATGACGAATATCCGTTACTTCAAGAGGGCGCATCATATCGTAATCTTCGTGCTCCAGAATGTGGCAGTGCCAAACATATCTGCCGCTGTACGGTGCGAAGGTTGCGATAATCCGCGTCACCGAGCCAGGAGGTACTTTGACGGTGTCTTTCAGCCCCTTTTCATTCTGTGCCGGTGGAGCTGCCGGACCTGTAAAGACTAGTTCTCCGTTTTCCTGATACCGTTCGATATCAAACGGCCGGTGGTCGAGAATCAAAAATTGGACAAGATGTAAATGGATCGGATGGATCGCTCTTCCGGCATTGATGATCGACCAGATCTCAGTGCTGCCGAGGGCGGGAGTTTCAGTTACCGGTTCATGCCATTTTGTGTTGTTTAAAAGCAGAACAGGTCTTCCATATTGGTCAAGGGACGCGCCCAACGACAGATTTCTAAGGGTATTGATTTTGTGTCTCCGGTAAAATGGGCGTTTTCTCAATATTCTCGGCAATGAACTTGTATCTTTTTGCTTCAATGGTTTTGAGATGCGGAATTGCATGATGTCGGCATCTGTATCGGGATCCGCGTCTTGTCCGCCGCAGCCGATCCGGTTTTTCAATGTCACGGTTTTTCCTTCAGCTCGTGAAAAATCAACGATGATATCGCATCTTTCAGCCGGTGCGATCACCAGTTCATTGACTTTAACCGGATGCTGCAGAAGACCACCGTCAGTGCCGATTTGGTGAAATGTGATGTCATGATCGAAATACAGCTCAAAGATTCTCGTATTGGAGGCGTTCAGTATCCGAAAACGGTATTTTCGAGGTTCCAGTTCATCATAAGGCCATACCTTGCCGTTGACTAAAATGGTATCACCGCAAAAAGCCGGAACAATCGACGGGTCGGGAAGATCCGGCGAAGGGTTGTCAGGCTGCCGCGGATAAAACAATGAACCATCTTCATGAAAGGACTTATCCTGAATCAAGAGCGGAATTTCATATTCTCCCTTCGGCAAGTTCAATGACCGCTCTTCCCTGTCGCGGATAAAATATAAACCGACAAGCCCCGCATATACATTCAGCCTTGTGATGGCCATTGCATGATCGTGATACCAGAGAGCCGTAGCATCCTGCTCATTCGGATATTCATACACCTCCCTTTCAAAAAAAGGGCCTTTGACTTGAAAATCTTTAGTGTACCAGGCTTCCGGGTAACCGTCGCTATCAGGCGGTGTCCGGCCTCCATGCAAATGAACGACCGTTTTGACTTCATGTTCATGATGGCCGTCGTCATGAATTGTATGGTCGACGGGGAGAAAATGATGATCCGGAAGCTTATTCAACCATTTGACCGCGACTTTTTCGTGTTTTTGCACTTCAAAGGTGGGGCCGGGATAGGCCCCGTTATATCCAAACAGCCGGGTCGGCGGCAGATCGCGGTGGAGCTGCTGCTGAAATTCTTTCATCGTGACTTCATAATAGGTCATTTCCTTGCTTTTGCTGTGGGGTTTAAGCACTTTCGGAATGGGGAGTTTGTCAACGAATTTTTCAAGTTTCATGTTTCACCTGTCCTCTTTTGTTCTAATGAAAAGATCATTACATTATAAGACGGGTTGCATGGTCTGGTTCCTCATGATGAGAATAAGAAATGTAATTTGTGCTGAGAATGTTAAAAAAAAGAATCGATCATGACAAGAAGATGAACAGAATATTTCCTAACGATTAAAAATCGCCTTAAGGCATGCTTCGCGGAGGAAGAAAGGCGGGGATGATGATACATTATGTGTAAACCCTTTCTTATGGGGCGAAGCGGTCTGAAAGGAGATACCCGTATTGCAGAAAAGAATAGAGTGGATTGATGTTTCGAAGGGCGTGGGAATTATATTGGTCGTGTTGGGCCATACACCGACGCCGGATTGGCTGAAAACGTTCATTTTCGCATTTCATATGCCGCTGTTTTTCTTTCTGTCCGGCCTCGTTTACCATGATGGGAAGATGACTTTTACATCATTTCTTTTTAAAAAAATAAAGACGCTTCTTTTGCCATACTTCATTTTCTCCGTTCTTGCCTATTTATTCTGGGTTCTCGTCGAGAGGCATTTTACGTTTACGGGGAGTTCGGATGTTGATCCGGTTGTACCGTTTAAAGGCATTTTTTATTCGATTCCTGATGACTACATGCTGACACACAACCCTGCGCTCTGGTTTTTAACATGCTTATTCATCGTTGAAATGCTTTTTTTTATCGTGAAGAGATGGGGGAAAGGAAGGCTGTTTATCGTCATTGCCGTAATGGTGTCGGCCGCCTTGGGCTATTTGAATGATCAATTTGTGGGCATCAAGCTGCCGTGGAATATTGAAGTGGCCTTGACCGCCATCGTATTTTATTCGGCCGGTTTTCTGTCGAGAAATAGCCTGAGGGAGATGAGAGACGGAAGAACGCTGCTGCCAGCGCTTCTCTTATTCATCGCGGTCGGCTTTTTACAGACCCTGAACGTCAGAGTGGATATGAGGGCCAATGAGTACGGAAAAATGGCGGTCTTTTATCTGACCTCATTTCTGGGAACGGCAGGCGTCATTTTCAGCAGTTTTAAACTCGAAAAAATGAAGCTACTCCAATTCCTCGGGAAAAACTCGCTGATCATTCTCGTACTGCACTACCCGGTCATCAGGATGCTGAAAGCCGTCGTCTACTACTTTACCCAGGTTTCCCTTGATGAGACATACGGTTCCCTGTTATGGAGCGCGCTTTACACCGGTATGACATTGCTTGTTATGGTGCCTTGCATCTTTTTATTGAACCGTTATCCGATCGTGCTTGGGCGGAAGAAATGCAATTAAAAAACTTGCAAAAGAGACTTTGCAAGTTTTTTTGAATTATTGAAGGTTGAAAGTAATCTTTTTATCATTCCAAAATTCGGGAGTGTAGAGGACCTTATATGTTTTGCTCTTTTTAGACTCGAAAGTGATTGTTCCAGATACCTTACCGTTTGGTGTCAGGTTTCCAGATGATAGGTCATTATCATCTGATGGTCCATACGTATTTTGCGTAATTTGTCCATCTTCATTTTGAATTTGAAAATCAAGCGGGTTATAGGAAATATCTTTATCGCTTTTATTTTCTATGTTAAGTGTTACAACTACATATTCATTACCGTTTTTTGGCTTGATATATTCATTACCCATCGATTTTTTAACGTTGGTCACTGTGATTTGGGTGCCATCCAGATCAGCTGTTTCATTTAAACCAAATTCAGTTTTTTCTTCTTTGGCATCGTCATTGCTTTTTTCTTCGCTAGTTTTTGCGGCTGTCGTCTTTGCACTGCTACCGGACGATTTGCTTTCTTGAGAAGAAGAGCCGCTTGAAGCGAATATCATGACGAATACGATGGATCCAATAATCGTGACATAGAACCACCATTTTTTAAGGACAAGGCCTTTATTCTCGCCGCTGAACAATGCTTTACATCCGCCGATTAATAGCAGAATAAGCGGAACGATATATGCCAGGCTGACGCCGACAGTTCCTCCTATTGCAGCCGCGATATAAAAAGTACCCGCTAATTTAGTTTGTTTTTTTACGATACATGCACCGACGATGGCCAGTGCAGACAGCAAAATAACCGCCCAGGATGATCCGATAACTTCTCCGGCGCCATCCGCTTCTAAAGCGGCGCCTAATCCTCCGAATAATAAACCTGAAAATCCTGCAAAAATCCCGAAAATACCGCCTAGTAACCCCAGTACAAATTCTGCTGTACGTTTGACAGGGGCTTGAAAATTCGTTTGTTCTGACATGTGATGTCCCCCTTATAAGCTATGTCATAATGTCTAAAACATATTAATCCAAAAAAGGAAAAAAGTCCATATATTTTTCGTGACTATTTTACTATTATTTTATATTGTCAGAGTTTTAAGGACTATTTTCGACTTTTTTTAATATCGTTTAAATTTTGGGTTTGTTTAATGTTTTTTAGAAGAATCATGCAAGGGAACTAAAGAAAAAATATTCAGAAAGAAGATACCGACCTTTTAATCCTATGCAGCGTGAATAAATTGAGGTTTTCGCAAAATCCTTATACAGAGCGGGTTTTACCGGTTTTGACCCAACTGAAATTTGTTTCCTTAAATAAAAAAAGTTCTACTCTGACTATATTTCTGCAAGAAGTGAATCATGTTTCTATAGACTCACTCAAGTTTTGCTTTGTATGATTAAAAGCGAAAACACGGATGGGAAAGGAAGCTTTTTATGGAACGGTATGATGAATTAAAAAAAGGTGAAACCGGGGCATGGGTCAGCATCATCGCTTACATTGTACTGTCGGCTGTTAAATTGGCCGTCGGGCTTCTATTTCACTCCGAAGCCCTCAGAGCCGACGGACTGAACAATACAACAGATATTATTGCCTCAGTAGCGGTGCTGATCGGCCTCAGGATTTCTCAGAAGCCGCCTGATGAAGACCATCCGTACGGACATTTCCGCGCTGAGACGATCGCCTCGATGATCGCTTCATTTATCATGATGGTGGTCGGTCTTGAAGTGCTGTACAGCTCGGGTGAAATGCTGTTTAATCCGAAAGAAACGACACCGGACATGATTGCGGCTTGGACGGCGGCAGGCAGTGCCGTCGTGATGTTTTTGGTTTTCCTCTACAATAAAAGGCTGGCAAAAAAGGTAAACAGCCATGCCCTCTATGCAGCCGCCGCCGATAATAAATCGGATGCCTATGTCAGCATCGGAACGTTCGCAGGCATCTTTGCTTCGCAATTTAACCTTGCCTGGGTCGATACGGCAGCCGCATTTATCATCGGATTGATCATCTGCAAAACGGCTTGGGGGATTTTTAAAGAGGCGGCCCATTCTTTGACGGACGGATTCGATATTAAACATATTTCAACGTATAAAGAAACGATTCGGAAAGTTCCCGGCGTCGGCAAAATCAAAGATGTTAAAGCGCGTTATTTGGGCAGCACCATCCACGTGGAAATCATCGTGGAAGTGAGATCCGACCTCAACATTGCAGAAAGCCATGATATCGCCGATGAAATTGAGAGAAGAATGCAGGAGGAACACTCGATCGTTCATTCCCATGTTCACATCGAGCCATCTGGAGAAAAATAAGAAGCGGTCACTGACCGCTTTTTTTGTTTTTCACTCTGAAATTCGAAATAAAAAAAGACAAAACTCTATTTTCCTCCAGTTAGTTGTTTTCTGAGAGTACATCGTTTATGGTAAAGTTAAATAAATTCGATTCGTCAGCAATGAGGAGGAAGAGGATGGCATACGAAGAAACGCTGCATCCCGTTTTGGGAAAAGTAGCTGATAATATTGACAAAGTAATGGTAGGAAAGAAAGATATTGCCGTTTTAAGCCTGACTGCCATTCTTGCAAACGGACACGTCCTGCTGGAAGACGTTCCAGGCGTCGGAAAGACGATGATGGTTCGCGCCCTGGCAAAGTCAACCGGCGCTGAATTTAAGAGAATCCAGTTTACGCCAGATTTACTGCCTTCAGATGTAACAGGCGTTTCCATATATAATCCGAAAACACTGGAATTTGAATACCGTTCAGGCCCGATTATGGGAGATATCATTCTCGCAGATGAAATCAACAGAACGTCGCCGAAAACGCAGTCGGCGCTTCTGGAAGCGATGGAAGAAGGAAGTGTGACAGTAGACGGCGTGACAATGCCGCTTTCAAAACCTTTTTTTGTAATGGCCACACAAAACCCCGTCGAGTATGAAGGGACATATCCGCTGCCGGAAGCTCAGCTTGACCGCTTTTTATTCAAGCTGAGAATGGGATATCCGACAGTGCGCGAAGAGCTTCAAGTGCTCGATCTTCAGGAAAACCGCAGCCCGATTGAGGAAGTTGAGCCTGTCATAGAGAAAGAAGAGCTTGCCGCATTTCAAAAAGAGGCTGAAAAGGTGTATGTAGACGCTGCGATTAAAGAATACATTGTTGAGATCGCCCAAAAAACGAGGAGTCATTCCGCCGTTTATCTCGGCGTGAGTCCGCGCGGCTCAATCGCCTTGATGAAGGCTGCTCAGGCGTTTGCATTTTTATATAACCGTGATTATGTCATTCCTGATGATATTCAGTATTTGGCGCCTTTTACCCTTGCACACAGAATGATTCTACGGTCAGAGGCGAAATTTGAAGGAAAGCGGCCTGAAGCTGTTCTTCAGGACATTATGTCAAAAACGGAAGTTCCGGTCAGAAGGCCGATGAGCAACTGATGAGAGAGCGCATCGGTCTTGTGAAGTACGGATGGAAGCTGTGTATCGTGTTTCTTCTGTTTGCTTCAACGTTTTGCTATGCGATGTTTCAAGGGGGATTTGTCAGCTGGTTTTTGTTCTACTCATTTCTTCCCTTTGTGCTTTATGCTTTCATGCTTGCCTTTTATCCGCTGAAGAACATGACAGCGGAGCGGAGGCTGAGCCGCGGGCAGTATAAAGCCGGTGATCAATTGGAGGCTTTTGTCGTGCTAAAGAGAAAATGGCCCTTTCCGATCATGTTTATGATCGTGGAAGACTGTCTGCCTGATTCGCTGGGGAGAAACGGGCGTTCGGCAGAAGCCAAACAGTTTCTCTTTCCTTGGTTTAAAAAAGAAATTAAGATGACGTACACGATCAATTCGGTCCCGAGAGGAGACCACCGTTTAGCAAAAATCAGGGTCCGCACAGGTGATCCGCTCGGACTGCTGGAAAGAGAATGCGAGATTCAATTGGAAGACTCCTTTCTCGTTCTGCCTTCCTATCAAGAGATTACTTTCCGCGCCAGCGGAAGCTCTTATGATGAACATGCAGGCCGCGTTTCAGAGCTTCGCCGAAAGGACAGCACACTGGCATCAGGTATCAGGGAATACCAGCCGGGCGACCGGTTTGCATGGGTCGACTGGAAGACGTCAGCACGGCGCAGCCAGCTGATGACGAAGGAATTTGAGCAGACGAAAGGGGATGACCTGCTCGTCTTCATGGATCAGTCTCCCTCTGATGCTTTTGAAGAGATCGTCGCGTTTACCGCTTCTATCATTCGTTCTGCCATGAGGAGCGGGACGAATGCAGGGCTTGTTTCCACAGGAAAAGAGCGGAATGTCTTCCCGGTTCGGCAAGGGGAGGAGCATCTGAGAAAGCTGTTTTACTACTTGGCGCTTGCCGATTGCGATGCGGTCCAGCCGTTTCACAGTCTGCTGGAGGGGGAATTTGGCCATCCCGATATGAGAAAAGCCGTTAAATATATTGTGACAAGCCGGATCACCAACGAATTGGTGCAGGTTTTGAAGAAACCGCTCTCCAGCGGACTGCCCGTCATTTGTTTGGTGAAGAAAAAAGGCGGAGCTCTCTCAAGTGAGGAAAGCGCCGCTGTCCAACAATTAAAAGCGCGGGGGATTGAAGTGAACGTCATTTACGGGGAACATTTTTCCCGGGGTTTTGCTGAAGCGAGGTGAGAAAATGTTGTCCGGGGGAAAAAGAAACAGTTTCGGTTTATTGCTTTTTTATGTCCTAACCTTTTTGCTGCTGTGGGAATGGCTGCGTCCTTTGCAGTATTTTACCGATACGGGGCACACCGTCTTTTTTATTTTGTTTATTGCCTTAGTATTCTTGCTTACATTTTTTAAGGTCCCTTGGTTTATCAGATTTCCGGTCAGCCTTGGCTTCGTTCTGTTTGCGCTGCACACGATTTTTTACGAAGGATCGGTGTTTTCACCTTCATGGATTGCCCTGCTTTTTCAGGATTTAAATCAAAATTTCTCCTATATTTTCTCCGGCATGTGGCGGGATATGTCGCCGTTGTTTCGGACGCTGCTCTTTTACGTCCTTCTTTGGCTGCTTGTATACTTGCTGCATTACTGGGTGATCTATCAGCGCAGAATTTTATTCTTTTTTATCATGACCGTTGTTTATATCGCGGTGATCGATACATTTACGCCGTTTGACGCATCATATGCGATCGTCCGGATCGTGCTGATCGGCTTTTTGCTTCTCGGCCTGCTGTATTTGGAACGGATCAGGGAATCAGAAGCGTTAAAATCCTCAAGATCGCGGTTTGCCAAATGGTTTACACCGCTCTTATTGATGACTGCCGCCGCCGTTTGCATCGGCGCGGTCTCGCCGAAAGCCGATCCCGTCTGGCCTGATCCGGTGCCGTTTCTGCAGACGGCTGCGACAGGCGATTTTGCTTCCTCAGGCAAAAGCAAAGTCGGCTATGGAACGAATGATGAGGCATTGGGCGGGCCATTTTCAAAAGACGATACATGGGTATTTACGTGGCAGGGAAATGAACGAAGCTATTTCAGGGTGGAAACGAAAAGCCGCTATACAGGTAAAGGCTGGATTGAAGACGAAAAAACGGGCGCGTCCATCCAGCTTGACAAGGGTGAGCTGGATTACCAGTGGTACGACGAAGGCGTGAAGACCGAAACGCGCAAAGCGATCGTCGATATCGATCCGGCTTATCGGTACGATCACGTCCTGTATCCGATTGGGACGACTGAAATCAAGCTCAACAATTTCTTTGTGCCGCTCCGCATGAACTTAAACACAGAGAAAATAAAACCGGCCGGCAAGACAGGCGCGGACATTCAGAACCTGGAAAGCTATTCGGCCACCTATAAATCACCCGTCTTTGATGTTGATCAGCTGAGGAAGGTCAGCTTTGAGTCGGAGGGAAAATGGAGCAGAAGCCATGAGAAGTATCTGCAGCTTCCCACTTCCCTTCCCGACCGCGTGAAAACATTGGCGCACGATTTAACGAAAGACGAAGATAATATATATGACAAAGCGAAAGCGATTGAGAAGTATCTCGGTTCTTCCGAGTTTTCTTATGAAACGGAAGATGTGGCTGTTCCTAAAGGAGAGCAGGATTATGTCGATCAGTTCTTATTTGAGACGAAAATCGGCTACTGCGACAATTTTTCCACAGCTATGATCGTGCTGCTGCGGTCGGCCGGAATACCGGCCCGCTGGGTGAAAGGCTATACATCCGGTGAATATGCAGGAACGACGGCAGACCGGAAACGGACGATTTACGAGGTGACAAACAACAATGCCCATTCCTGGGTTGAAGTGTACTTTGAAGGACAAGGCTGGGTTACGTTTGAACCGACGAAAGGCTTTTTAAATCCGGAGCAGCTCGTTGAAGAGTCCAGCGGCCGGCAATCTGGCGCGGCTTCTGATAAAAAAGAAGATGATAAGAAAAACGACGGAGGTCAGCGTCCGCAGGATGTAAAAGAACAAGACAACAAAGAGAAGCCCGAACCTCAGACAAAGCGTGATGCCAATGGCGGTTCTCATGCCGGCAGCGGGGATGCAGACCGTATCCTTTTGACTGGTGCGGCCGTACTCGGTCTGTTGCTGGCGTTGACAGCGGTGCTTTACTTTACAAGGGCAAAATGGATGCCGCACATCATCATCAACAGGCTGAAAAAACGGCGTGATGGCGCGGTTTTCTTCAAAGCTTACGAAGAGCTGCTCCGCCAGCTGAAGCGCCAAGGCATGCAAAAAGAAGAAGGACAGACGCTGCGCGAGTTTGCGAAGACGGTTGATGAACGCTTTCAAAACGGTGAAATGACAGCTTTGACCCGGCAATATGAACGGGCTTTGTATCGAAAGGAAGACGCCGCAAAGCTGTGGAATGATTCGGCGGAGTTATGGGAAAATTTAATTAAAAAGAGATAGTCTTGACCGCTTTCAGTCGTATTGTTAGAATAAATGAATATTAAAAACCCTTATATATTCTTGCTGGCAGGCTCGGCGGCTTATCTATCGGACAAGCCGGGCCTTGTCCCGTGAATGGGGGCAGGACGGCCTTGTGTCTGCCGCCATTTTTTCTGTGCAAAAAGACAATTTGATAAAGAGGTGACACCATGACGAAGTTAGTAAATGAAATGATTCTTGTGTTGGATTTTGGAAGTCAGTACAACCAGCTGATTACCCGCCGCATTCGTGAGTTTGGTGTATACAGTGAATTGCATCCTCATACGTTGACGGCAGAGGAAATTAAAGAAATGAATCCGAAAGGAATTATTTTGTCCGGCGGTCCGAACAGCGTTTATGACGAAGGATCTTTCCGCTGCGACGAAAAGATTTTCGAACTGGATATCCCTGTTCTTGGAATTTGCTACGGCATGCAGCTGATGACGCATTACCTTGGCGGAAAAGTAGAAGCGGCGAGCCAGCGCGAATACGGAAAAGCGAACATTCATATCGAGGGTGAACCGGATCTGTTTAAAGATCTTCCAAACGAACAGGTCGTCTGGATGAGTCATGGTGATCTAGTTGTTGAAGTTCCAGAAGGCTTTACCGTTGATGCGACAAGCCATCATTGCCCGAATTCAGCAATGAGCAAGAAGGATAAGAAATGGTACGGCGTACAATTCCATCCGGAAGTCCGCCATTCAGAATACGGAAACGACCTTTTGAAAAACTTCGTTTTCGGTGTTTGTGAATGTGCCGGCGAATGGTCAATGGAAAACTTTATTGAGATTGAAATGCAGAAAATCCGTGAAACAGTCGGCGACAAGCAAGTGCTGTGCGCCTTGAGCGGAGGGGTTGACTCCTCTGTCGTTGCGGTTTTGATCCATAAAGCGATCGGCGACCAGCTCACTTGTATTTTCGTAGACCACGGGCTCCTTCGAAAAGGCGAAGCGGAAGGCGTGATGAAGACGTTCAGTGAAGGCTTCAACATGAACGTGATCAAAGTTGATGCGAAAGACCGCTTCCTGAACAAGCTTAAAGGCGTCTCAGACCCTGAGCAAAAACGTAAAATCATCGGTAATGAGTTTATCTACGTGTTTGACGATGAAGCGGAAAAACTGAAAGGTATTGACTTCCTTGCACAGGGAACGCTTTACACCGACATTATCGAGAGCGGAACGGCGACAGCTCAGACGATCAAATCGCATCACAATGTCGGCGGACTTCCGGAAGACATGCAGTTTGAACTGATCGAACCGCTGAATACGCTCTTCAAAGACGAAGTGCGTGCGCTCGGTACCGAGCTCGGCATCCCTGACGAAATCGTTTGGCGCCAGCCGTTCCCGGGGCCAGGCCTCGGCATCCGCGTTCTTGGAGAAGTGACTGATGAAAAGCTTGAAATCGTTCGCGAATCAGATGCGATTCTCCGCGAAGAAATCGCCAAAGCTGATCTTGAAAAAGATATTTGGCAATACTTCACTGTTCTTCCTGATATCCGCAGCGTCGGCGTCATGGGAGACGCAAGAACTTATGACTATACGATCGGCATTCGCGCCGTGACATCGATTGACGGCATGACATCCGACTGGGCGAGAATTCCTTGGGATGTCCTTGAGACAATCTCGACACGGATCGTCAATGAAGTGAAGCACATTAACCGTGTGGTTTACGACATTACGAGCAAGCCGCCTGCAACAATCGAGTGGGAATAAGACAAATGCCCCAGCCTTTATGAGGCTGGGGCGTTTTTTATTGGGAGAGGAATCAGTTATATTCATTGCTTTCATCACCGCAACAGCTCTGTTTCTGCTCAAGAAAAAAATAATTTCCCGAATGGCCTTATCAGGCGTCCTCTGTCTGTTCGCCGTACTTGCGTTCATTTTTTATTTTGCTGCAACGGTGAACTTTACATCCGTCAGTCTGGAAAACGAGAGTATTGCAGGCTTAAAAATCGGCGACAGCGTTAAAAATGACCATCGATTTGTAAAAAGTGGAACAGGGGTTGTGGAATATAAAGCCAAAAATATGTCAGGCGTAAAAGCAGAAATAGATAAACAGGAGAAAATTGTGCTATTGTTCAATATTTCTTCCGCTCAAACCGTGACTATTGCAAAAGGCATCAAAATCAACGATACACTTCAAACAGTGGTCGAAGTATATGGAAAAGAATATAAAGAGCTTTGGTTTGTCGAAGGGTATGAAACCGGAATACAATATCAGGATAAAAAAAGAGACGTGGTGCTTGAATTTTATTTCAATGATCACAAGGTGCACTTGATTGAATTGAAGAAAACAGGGAATTAACCCGCTGCAGACCACGGTCAGAATCTGGAAAAAACAACGAACGAAGCGAACATTAAAATCATTAATGTTCGTTTTTTGTATTGTGTTCAGCGTTAGATATTGCTACAATAGTATAGTAATTCAAAAAAGACTTGTCGTATAATCATGGGGATATGGCCCATAAGTTTCTACCAAGCTACCGTAAATAGCTTGACTACGCTTGTATACAATATTTTGTCCGTGAAAAAAACATTTTTTCAGTATGAAATATGCCGTAGTCAAGCGTCCCGCCAATTGGGGCGTTTTTTGTTTAAAAGCAAAGGTTTTTGAAACAATAAAAGCGACAGACAAACGAGAGGAGTATACCATTTTGAAGCGTTACTTTCAGTTTGAAGAATTGGGTACAAACTACCGGAGAGAAATGATCGGCGGACTTACCACATTTTTGTCCATGGCATATATTTTGATCGTCAACCCGCTTACCCTTTCTCTGGCGTCGGTGGAAAATTTCCCGGATGCATTGAGAATGGATCAAAGCGCGGTCTTTACGGCAACAGCGGTTTCAGCAGCTGTCGGCTGTTTTATCATGGGGCTGCTTGCGAAGTATCCGATCGCCCTTGCGCCCGGAATGGGGCTTAACGCATTCTTTGCATTCTCCGTTATTCTGAACATGCAGATTCCATGGCAGACGGCCCTTTCCGGCGTTATGGTTTCCGGACTAATTTTTATCGCTCTTTCGCTGTCCGGTTTGAGGGAAAAAATTATCAATTCGATTCCTTATGAGCTGAAAATGGCTGTCGGTGCGGGAATTGGTCTGTTTATCGCTTTCGTCGGTTTGCAGGGCTCTAAAATCGTCGTATCCAACCCGGATACCATTGTGTCGTTTGGAAATATTCATTCAGGTCCCGTTCTTTTGACTGTTTTCGGACTGATCATTACTGTCATTTTAATGGTATTGCGCGTGAACGGCGGCATTTTCTTCGGTATGTTGCTCACGGCGATTGTCGGCATGATCTTCGGTCAGATTGATGTTCCTGACAAAATTGTCGGTGCTGTTCCCAGCCTTGCACCGACATTTGGACAAGCCTTTATCCACCTTCACGATATCTTTTCGGTGCAGATGCTTGTCGTTATTTTAACGTTTTTATTCGTCGACTTTTTTGATACGGCCGGTACATTGGTGGGGGTTGCATCACAAGCCGGTTTGATGAAGGATAACAAACTGCCGCGCGCTGGCAGGGCTTTGCTTGCCGATTCTTCCGCAACTGTTGCCGGAGCGATCCTTGGTACATCGACTACGACCGCTTATGTTGAGTCAAGTGCCGGGGTAGCGGCCGGAGCGAGAAGCGGTTTTGCGGCGATCGTAACAGGCGTTTTGTTCTTGCTGTCGCTGTTCTTCTCGCCTGTCCTCAGCGTTATCACTTCGCAAGTGACGGCGCCTGCTTTAATCATCGTCGGCGTGCTGATGGTGGCGAATCTCAACAAAATCGACTGGACGAAGTTTGAGATTGCGGTGCCCGCATTCTTCACGATGATCGCGATGCCGCTGACATACAGCATCGCCACCGGAATCGCGATCGGATTTATTTTCTACCCGATCACGATGATCTTTAAAGGCAAAGCAAAAGAGATCCATCCGATTATGTACGGATTGGCTGTTGTATTCATTCTTTATTTCATTTTCTTGAAATAAGGTGTGCTGTGCGAAAAAGGCTTGTTCATTTGGACAAGCCTTTTTTATTTTCAAATCATTAAAAACGGAACCTTCCGCCTTCGTTTTTCGTCATATATAAGGGCTGCCGCATCTATGATAAAAAGAGGTTTGTCTTGACTGTTTCACACAGCTTATGTAATTTATAAAAGTGCTTTTCATTTATGTAAAGCTTTTGAATAGAATAGGAGTTGCTTATATGATTGAAGAACATCACAAACGAAATGAAGATGATATAGAAGAACCTGCTTCGAGGATGTCGAGGAATTCCCGGAAAAAAGCGAAGAAAAGCAAGGAGACGAATCCGTCTGCGGGGAAAGTCAAATCGGTGATGGAGAGCGTGATTGCCGCTTTGTTCCGCTATTTCAGCTTTGTGCTCGATATTTTAAAATCCCCGGTGCGCAGCGCACTTGATTTTGACCGGTCTTATTTTAAGTATTCCGTTATTTCAATGACGCTTTTAGCTGTTTTCTTTTCGCTCGGCAACTTTTATCAGCTGCTTGCGGGCAGGGGGAGAATTCTCGGGTTCGGCGTGTCAGTGCCGTTCCTGGAAGTGTTTTTGGTTGTGTTTATCTATTGCATGGCTTTCATGTTTTGGATGGCAGCATCGAGCTGGGTTGTATCGAATTTTATGCTCAGGTATAAAGTTTCATTTTTCGATATCACGGCAAAGTACGGTTCTCTATTGGTTCCGTTTATCGTCCCCGCCGCTTTGTGGATGATATTCGCGATTATCAACTTCACGGCCGCGACGGTGATTCTCTCGATCGTCATCTTTATGGGATTGACATTCGGGACTTTTACGCTGATTCAATCGATTTATGAAAAAAGCGAAAAAGCGCGGTTTGACCTGATGTACTGTGTGTTTACCGTCTTTTTGCTTGAATTGGTATTCGTTGCGGCAACATGGAAGCTGGTAGGCGGATACTTGTTGTCGTCGCTTATTCCGGTTTAAGGAGATATTGCCGGTTCTTCTTGAAGAACCGGTTTTTTCTCCGCATTAATTCTGAGTTGACTCATAAGAATAATATATATTTTGACCAATAAGATGGGGGAGTGATCGATGGCTAACTTTCTTCGAAAAGCTGTAAAACAAAAAAAGGAGTATTTAATCAGGCAGCTTGCAAAATCAGGGCGGCTGGACAATTTGAAAGACCTCTCGTCATACACGCTGAGCGATTTGGAAAAGGAGCACCGCAAACTGAGCGAATCCGTTGGAGATCGTCAGCGGGATCATAAGCACCAGCTCTGAAAGACGTTCATTTGAACGTCTTTTTTAATTGCGTTTCAATGCTTTGAAACCGGCAGAAAAAGGGTAAACTGATGGGAGTGAGCAATGTCGAAAAATTTTGTGGTGAAGCAGGGCCATTACAGGATTGTGTATGGAGAATTTCTCTAGTAGAATATGATTGCTTTGCATCTAAAGGAGGGATTTCAATTGCTTCACTCAGCACTATTGAATGGTGTGATCATGGTTGGAATTATTCTGGTTATCAATATTATATACGTAACGTTTTTAACCCTTCGAATGATACTGACTCTTAAAGGCCAGCGGTATCTCGCCGCTTTTATCGGGACAATCGAAATGCTTGTCTACGTCGTCGGGCTGGGGCTCGTTCTAGATAATTTAAATCAAATCCAAAACGTGATTGCTTACGCGGTCGGATTTGGAATCGGAATCATCGTCGGCACGAAAATTGAAGAAAAGCTCGCTTTGGGCTATATTACCGTTAACGCCATTACGAAAGAGCTTGATTTGGATTTGCCGAAACAGCTCAGGGAAAAAGGCTACGGCGTCACCCACTGGGTCGTCGGCGGACTTGAGGGAGACAGAACGGCGATGCAGATTTTGACGCCGAGAAAATACGAACTGCAGCTGTACGAAACGATTAAATCAATCGATTCAAAAGCATTTATCATTTCCTATGAACCGAAGACGATACACGGCGGATTCTGGGTGAAAGCCGTAAAGAAAAGGAGAATTAAAGAATAATGACAAAGCCGAAAAAAAAGCGCTTTGAAGTAACGGAAGGCGAAACGATCGAATCCGTGTTGACGAAGATGCAGGAAGAAGGCTATACACCGGTGCGTCGAATGGAGGAGCCGGTCTTCAAAGAAACAAAGGAAAATGGAACGATTCAGGTTGTTCCGTGCGGAAGAAAAATTATATTCGAAGGTAAATTACTCTAAACCCGAACATTAGAACAACAAAATATACTATCGTTCGATAATGTCGTTGACATTATCACAGTCCGTTGTTAAGATAAACATGACATGAAAACACATCCTCATATAATCTTGGGAATATGGCCCATAAGTCTCTACCCGATGACCGTAAATCATCGGACTATGCAGGAAAGTGGACAATAAACTGACATGGAGATCGCGAGAAGCGGACTAACTGACGATACACGCGCCATGCCCGGTTTGTGTTGCTTCCTACAAATGCAATACATGCCGGGCTTTTTATATGCGAAGAATAACAGCTAAAGGTGGGACAAAAAGATATGCAGCCTCTTCTTGGTGTTATCATGGGAAGCACATCTGACTGGGAAACGATGAAACATGCCTGCGGCATCCTCGATGAACTGGGAATTCCGTACGAAAAAAAGGTCGTCTCCGCACATCGGACGCCTGATTTAATGTTCGAATATGCCGAAACGGCGCGGGAAAGAGGCTTGAAAGTCATCATTGCCGGAGCGGGCGGAGCCGCTCACCTGCCGGGAATGGTCGCAGCCAAAACGACGCTGCCCGTCATCGGTGTGCCGGTTCAGTCAAAAGCGCTGAACGGTCTCGATTCGTTGCTTTCAATCGTTCAAATGCCGGGCGGTGTACCCGTTGCGACCGTTGCCATCGGCAAAGCGGGAGCGGTCAACGCCGGACTGCTTGCGGCGCAGATTTTGTCAGCTTTTGACGAAAAGCTTGCCGGAAGATTGGATGAACGAAGGGAAAGCATCAGAAAAACCGTGTTGGAAAGCAGTGATCAGCTTGTATAAACAAACGATTTTTCCGGGAGCAACAATCGGCATTATCGGAGGCGGACAGCTTGGCAAAATGATGGCGGTCGCGGCCAAACAAATGGGCTATAAAATCGCTGTTGTTGACCCTGTCCCTTCATCACCGTGCGGACAGGTCGCAGACCTTGAAATTACGGCAGCTTATAATGATCGCGAAGCGATACGGAAGCTTGCCGAAGCGAGCGATGTGATTACTTATGAATTCGAAAACATCGATTATGATGCGCTGAACTGGCTGAAAGAGCACGCTTACCTTCCGCAAGGGAGCGAGCTGTTGCTCCTTACGCAAAACAGGGAAACCGAGAAAAAAGCGATTGAATCAGCGGGCTGCAAAGTCGCCCCGTACCGAATCATTCACGACCGGACGGAACTGGAAGCGTCCGTAGCGGAGCTCGGTCTTCCGGCGGTGCTGAAAACTTGCCGCGGCGGGTATGACGGAAAAGGGCAGTACGTCCTGAAACAACAAGCACAAATCGGGGAAGCCGCAGCACTTTTACAGCACGGCACATGCATTTTGGAAAGCTGGGTTCCTTTCAAAATGGAATTGTCCGTGATCGTGACGAGATCGGTTCACGGAGAGACAACCGTTTTTCCGGCGGCAGAGAACATCCATAAACAAAATATTTTATTCCAGAGCATCGTCCCGGCACGGGCCGATAAAGCGGTTCAGGAACAAGCGGCAGCACTTGCCCTCAGGCTTGCCGAAAAGCTTCAGCTTGTCGGAACACTGGCCGTTGAGCTTTTCCTGAAAGAAGACGGCGAACTTCTCGTCAATGAGCTAGCGCCGCGGCCGCATAATTCCGGCCATTACACCCTTGATCTTTGCGAAACGAGCCAGTTTGAACAGCATATCCGTGCTGTCTGCGGACTGCCGCTCGGCAAAACGGACCTTCTGAAGGAAGGAATGATGGTAAACCTTCTCGGAGATGAAGTGTACATGGCTGAAGAAGATCCCGAACTATTAAAAGAAGCGAAGCTTTATATATACGGAAAGCATGAAGTCAAACCGGGCCGCAAAATGGGGCATATCACATTTTTAAGAACACCCGACAATGAATGGATCGGGAAGATGACAGAAAAGTGGATTGAAAGAGATGGAGGACGAAAACAATGATCGAACGTTATTCAAGACAGGAAATGGCTGCGATTTGGACGGATGAAAACAGATTCCAAGCATGGCTGGAGGTTGAAATACTGGCTTGTGAAGCTTGGGCTGAGCTCGGCGTCATTCCGAAAGAAGATGTGAAGGTTTTGCGGGAAAAAGCGTCGTTTGACATCAACCGCATCTTTGAAATCGAGCAGGACACGCGCCACGATGTCGTCGCATTTACCCGCGCCGTATCGGAAACGCTTGGCGAAGAGAAAAAATGGGTGCACTACGGACTGACATCAACAGATGTGGTCGATACCGCTCTTTCCTATCTATTAAAACAGGCGAACGATATTTTGCTCAAGGACATTGAGAGATTTGTTGACATCTTGAAAGAAAAAGCAAAGGAACATAAATATACGGTCATGATGGGACGCACACACGGCGTGCATGCAGAACCGACGACATTTGGCTTGAAGCTCGCCCTTTGGTATGAAGAAATGAAGCGCAACCTGGAACGCTTCAAGCAGGCGAAAGAAGGCATCGAAGTCGGTAAAATTTCAGGCGCAGTCGGAACGTACGCGAACATCGATCCATTCGTCGAGCAGTACGTATGTGAGAAGCTCGGCTTAAAACCGGCGCCGATTTCAACACAGACGCTGCAGCGCGACCGCCACGCCGATTATATGGCTGCACTGGCGCTAGTTGCGACAAGCATCGAGAAATTCGCCGTTGAGATCCGCGGCCTCCAAAAAAGCGAAACCCGCGAAGTCGAAGAATTTTTCGCAAAAGGCCAAAAAGGTTCTTCTGCCATGCCGCATAAACGCAATCCGATCGGTTCGGAAAACATGACGGGAATGGCGCGCGTCATCCGCGGATACATGCTGACCGCCTATGAAAATGTACCGCTTTGGCATGAACGCGACATTTCGCATTCGTCAGCAGAGCGCATCATTCTGCCTGATGCGACGATCGCGCTGAACTACATGCTGAACCGCTTTGGCAACATTGTGAAAAACTTGACCGTGTTCCCTGAAAACATGAAGCGCAACATGGACCGTACACTCGGATTGATCTACTCTCAGCGCGTTCTTCTCGCTCTCATTGATACAGGCATGGCGCGTGAAGAAGCGTATGACACCGTTCAGCCGAAAGCGATGGAAGCATGGGAGAAACAAGTGCCGTTCCGCCAGCTTGTCGAGGCTGAGGAAAAAATTACGTCCCGACTGTCTCCGGAACAAATTAACGACTGCTTTGATTACAATTACCACTTGAAAAACGTCGACTACATTTTTGAACGTTTAGGCTTAGCGTAGAATCGACCGCCCGCTTTAACAGGCGGGGGTCTAAAAGATGAAATATTTCCAACATTCGGGTTAGGAGGCCTTCTGTGAATATTGTGAAAAATGAACTTTTATATGAAGGAAAAGCGAAAAAGATATACCTGACGGATGATGACAACACGTTGTTTGTCGAATACAAAGACTCGGCGACGGCTTTTAACGGAGAAAAAAAAGCCGAGATTGATGGAAAAGGCCGTTTAAATAACGAAATTTCCAGCCTGATTTTCACAAGGCTTCACGAGAAGGGAATCAACAACCACTTTGTTGAACGAATTTCAGAAACGGAGCAGATCATTAAAAAAGTGACGATCATCCCGCTTGAAGTCGTTGTCCGCAATGTCGTTGCGGGAAGCATGTCCAAACGGCTCGGCATTTCGGAAGGCACGGAGCTGGAGCAGCCGATTATCGAGTTTTACTACAAGGATGACGCGCTCGGCGATCCGCTGATCACAGAAGACCATATCCGGATTTTAAACGCGGCTGAGCCTGAACAGGTGGAGAAAATCAAATCGATTACGAGACAGGTAAACGAAGAGTTGCAGACGATTTTCGCGGCTTGCGGTGTCAGATTGATAGATTTCAAGCTTGAGTTCGGGCGCGATAAAGACGGCGAGGTCCTGCTGGCCGATGAGATTTCCCCGGATACGTGCCGGCTGTGGGATAAAGAAACGAATGAAAAGCTTGATAAAGATGTGTTCAGAAGAAACCTGGGCGGATTGACGGATGCATACGAAGAAATATTCAAAAGACTTGGAGGCATGTAATATGTACAAAGTGAAAGTGTATGTCAGCTTAAAAGAGAGTGTTTTAGATCCTCAGGGGAGCGCCGTTCAGCATGCTTTGCACAGCATGTCCTACAAAGAAGTTCAGGACGTCCGCATCGGCAAATACATGGAGCTCACCATCGAAAAATCGGACCGAGACCTTGACGTTCTCGTCAAAGAAATGTGCGAAAAACTTTTGGCCAACACGGTGATTGAAGATTACAGATACGAAGTCGAGGAGGTTGTCGCACAGTGAAATTTGCGGTGATTGTGCTGCCGGGCTCAAACTGCGATATCGATATGTTCCACGCGATCAAGGATGAGCTTGGCGAAGAAGCTGAATACGTCTGGCATACAGAAACAAGTCTTGATGAATATGACGGCATCCTCATTCCGGGGGGATTCTCATATGGGGATTATTTAAGATGCGGCGCGATCGCTCGCTTCGCAAACATTATGCCGGCCGTCAAAAAAGCGGCTAAAGAAGGAAAGCCGGTGCTCGGCGTCTGCAACGGCTTTCAAATTTTGCAGGAGCTCGGTCTTTTGCCGGGCGCGATGAGACGCAACAAAGATTTGAAATTTATTTGCCGTCCGGTTGAACTTGTCGTCCAAAACAATGAAACGATTTTTACATCTTCCTACAGCAAAGGCGAATCCATCACGATTCCGGTCGCGCACGGCGAAGGAAACTTCTACTGTGATGAAGAAACGCTTGCCGGATTACAAGAAAATAACCAAATCGCTTTCACATACGGAACGGATATCAACGGAAGCGTCGCCGGCATTGCAGGCGTCGTCAATGAAAAAGGCAATGTATTAGGCATGATGCCTCACCCTGAACGCGCAGTCGATTCTCTGCTCGGAAGCGCCGACGGTCTTAAACTGTTTCAATCTATCGTGAAAAATTGGAGGGAAACTCATGTCGCTACTGCTTGAACCAAGTCAAGAACAAATTAAGGAAGAGAAGCTCTATCAGCAAATGGGTGTCAGCGATGACGAGTTTGCCATGATTGAATCGATTCTCGGAAGGCTTCCAAACTATACGGAAATCGGGATTTTTTCGGTCATGTGGTCAGAGCACTGCAGCTACAAAAATTCCAAGCCGATCCTGAAAAAGTTCCCGACAAAAGGCGAACGCGTCCTGCAAGGGCCGGGGGAAGGCGCAGGAATCGTCGATATCGGCGACAATCAGGCGGTTGTCTTCAAAATCGAATCGCATAACCATCCGTCAGCGATTGAGCCTTATCAGGGAGCTGCAACAGGTGTGGGCGGCATCATCCGCGACGTCTTTTCAATGGGCGCGCGTCCGATCGCTGTTTTGAACTCTCTCCGGTTTGGTGAACTCACTTCACCGCGTGTGAAGTACTTGTTTGAAGAAGTAGTCGCGGGCATTGCCGGATACGGAAACTGCATCGGCATTCCGACCGTAGGCGGTGAAGTTCAGTTTGACAGCTGCTATGAAGGCAATCCGCTTGTCAACGCGATGTGTGTCGGTTTGATCAACCATGAAGATATTAAAAAAGGGCAGGCGAAAGGCGTCGGCAATACGGTCATGTACGTCGGTGCGAAAACGGGGCGCGACGGCATCCACGGCGCCACGTTCGCCTCAGAGGAAATGTCTGACCAATCAGAAGAAAAACGCTCGGCTGTGCAAGTCGGCGATCCATTCATGGAAAAGCTGCTTCTTGAAGCGTGTCTGGAAGTCATCAAATCAGACGCCTTGGTCGGTATTCAGGACATGGGTGCGGCAGGACTGACAAGTTCAAGCGCGGAAATGGCATCCAAAGCCGGATCGGGCATCGAGATGAACCTTGACTTGATCCCGCAGCGCGAAACAGGGATGACGCCGTACGAAATGATGCTTTCCGAATCTCAGGAGCGCATGCTTTTAGTCATCGAACGCGGCCGCGAACAAGAGATCATCGATATTTTTGACAAGTATGATCTTGAAGCTGTGGCTGTCGGTCACGTGACAGACGACAAGATGCTGCGCCTTTTCCACAACGGGGAAATGGTTGCCGATCTTCCGGTTGATGCGCTTGCAGAGGAAGCGCCGGTTTACCATAAGCCGTCAAAAGTTCCGGCTTATTATAAAGAGTTCCTTGAAATAGACGTTCCTGCACCAAAAGTCGAAGATGCGAAAGAAACGCTTCTCGAGCTGTTAAAGCAGCCGACTATTGCGAGCAAAGAATGGGTTTATGACCAATATGACTACATGGTCAGGACGAACACAGTTGTCGCACCGGGCTCTGATGCAGCCGTCCTGCGGATTCGCGGCACGAAAAAGGCGCTTGCCATGACAACGGACTGCAATGCCCGCTACTTGTACCTCGATCCGGAAAAAGGCGGGAAAATCGCTGTCGCTGAAGCGGCCCGCAATATCGTCTGCTCCGGAGCAGAACCGCTTGCCGTTACGGATAACCTCAACTTTGGGAATCCGGAAAAGCCGGAGATTTTCTGGCAGATCGAAAAAGCGGCAGACGGGATCAGCGAGGCGTGCAACGTGCTCAGCACACCGGTCATCGGTGGAAACGTCTCTCTTTACAACGAATCAAACGGAAGCGCGATCTACCCGACGCCTGTCATCGGAATGGTCGGACTGATCGAAGATACAGACCATATTACGACCCAGCACTTTAAAGCAGCGGGCGATTTGATTTATGTCATCGGCGAAACATTCCCTGAGTTCGCCGGAAGCGAGCTGCAAAAACTGTCCGAAGGAAAGATTTACGGCAAAGCGCCTGCCATCGACTTGGAAGTCGAACAAGCGCGTCAAAAAGCGCTTCTGAAAGCGATCCGCACAGGGCTCGTGCAGTCCGCGCATGACGTCTCAGAAGGCGGCATCGGCGTGGCGCTGGCGGAAAGCGTCATATCTTCTCAAGGACTCGGCGCCAATGTAACGCTTGCAGGCGAATCTGCATTGTTATTCAGCGAAACACAATCACGGTTTATCGTCTCTGTGAAAAAAGAGCATCAAGAAGCGTTCGAAAAGCTTGTCAAAGACGCCGAGCTCATCGGCGAAGTAACGTCAGACAGCGCGCTGTCTGTTCAAAGCCAGGAAGGACAACAATGGATTCATGCGCAGATAGAAGAGCTCGAAAGCGCATGGAAAGGAGCTATCCCATGCTTGCTGAAATCAAAGGCTTAAATGAAGAATGCGGCGTATTTGGGATTTGGGGGCATGAAGAAGCACCGCAAATTACGTACTACGGCCTTCACAGCCTTCAGCACAGAGGCCAGGAGGGTGCCGGCATCGTGGCGACAGACGGCGAAAAAATGTCCGCCCACAAAGGCCAGGGGCTGATTACTGAAGTTTTTCAAAACGGCGAGCTCAAAAAGGTGACAGGAAAAGGAGCGATCGGCCATGTCCGCTATGCAACGGCGGGCGGCGGCGGCTTCGAAAACGTCCAGCCGTTCCTTTTCCATTCGCAAAACAACGGCAGCCTTGCGCTTGCGCACAATGGAAACTTAGTGAATGCCACTCAGCTGAAACAGCAGCTTGAAAACCAGGGCAGCATTTTTCAAACGTCTTCTGATACGGAAGTGCTCGCCCATTTAATTAAAAGAAGCGGCCACTTCGAGCTGAAAGATCAGATCAAAAACGCTCTTTCCATGCTGAAAGGCGCTTATGCTTTCCTGATCATGACGGAAAAGGAAATGATCGTGGCGCTTGATCCGAACGGACTCAGACCGCTATCTGTCGCAATGCTCGGCGACGCGTACGTCGTCGCTTCTGAAACGTGCGCGTTTGATGTGGTCGGCGCGACATATTTGCGAGATGTAGAACCGGGCGAGATGCTGATCATCAATGATGAAGGCATGAAGTCTGAGCGGTTCTCCATCAACATCAACCGTTCGATCTGCAGCATGGAGTACATTTATTTCTCAAGGCCTGACAGTAATATTAACGGCATTAATGTCCACAGCGCGAGAAAAAATCTCGGTAAAAAGCTTGCTGAAGAATCAGGCATTGAAGCAGATGTGGTGACAGGGGTTCCGGATTCAAGCATTTCAGCGGCCATCGGCTATGCCGAAGCGACGGGAATTCCTTACGAACTCGGACTGATTAAAAACCGCTATGTCGGTAGAACGTTCATTCAGCCGTCACAGTCGCTCAGGGAGCAGGGCGTGAGAATGAAGCTGTCAGCCGTCCGCGGGGTCGTTGAAGGCAAGCGCGTCGTCATGGTGGACGATTCCATCGTGAGAGGCACGACAAGCCGCAGAATTGTGACGATGCTGCGCGAAGCCGGAGCGACGGAAGTGCACGTCAGAATCAGTTCCCCGCCTATTGCCCATCCGTGCTTTTACGGAATTGACACATCAACGCATGAAGAACTGATCGCGTCCTCCCATTCAGTGGAAGAAATCCGTCAGGAAATCGGCGCCGATACATTGTCATTCTTGAGCATTGAAGGACTCCTTTCCGGGATCGGAAGACAGTATGAAGACGAAAACTGCGGGCAGTGCATGGCCTGCTTTACAGGAAAATACCCGACCGAGATTTATCAGGATACGGTTCTTCCTCACGTGAAAGAAGCCGTTTTGACAAAATAAACCGGCCGGCGCTCTTGAAGCGCCGCGTCTCCTGAAATGAATAAAGGGCAGCAGAAGCGATGCGGCTGCTCTTTTGATTTTGAATATTACGAATGGACAAGCGCGGAATAAGGAGTGGATTGTGTTGTCTGAAAGCTATAAAAACGCCGGGGTTGATATTGAAGCCGGATATGAAGCCGTAAAACGAATGAAAAAACATGTGGAAAGAACGAAGCGAATCGGCGCAATGGGCGGTCTTGGCGGATTTGGCGGCATGTTTGACCTGTCAGAACTGCCGTACAAACAGCCGGTTCTGATTTCGGGAACGGACGGTGTCGGCACAAAGCTGAAGCTCGCTTTTGCGATGGACAAGCATGACACGATCGGCATCGATGCCGTCGCTATGTGTGTCAACGATGTGCTCGCTCAAGGAGCGGAGCCGCTGTTCTTCCTTGATTACCTTGCGGTCGGAAAAGCCGACCCCGTCAAAATTGAAGAAATTGTAAAAGGTGTCGCAGAAGGCTGTGTACAGTCAGGATCAGCGCTAGTCGGCGGAGAAACGGCGGAAATGCCGGGTCTTTATACAGAGGATGAATACGATATTGCCGGGTTCTCGGTCGGAGCCGCTGAAAAAGATGGCATCGTCACGGGCGAAAACATCAGCGAAGGGCACCTTTTAATCGGACTTTCTTCAAGCGGACTTCACAGCAACGGCTTCTCTCTCGTTCGTAAAGTTCTTCTTGAAGATGCCGGTCTGAACCTTGATGAGACGTATACACCTTTTGAACGGCCTCTTGGCGAAGAGCTTTTAGAGCCGACGAAAATTTATGTCAAGCCTGTCCTTGAAGCGGTGAAATCAGGTAAAATCGCAGGCATGGCGCACGTGACCGGCGGCGGTTTTATTGAAAACCTGCCGCGCATGATGCCTGATGGTCTCGGTGTTGAAATCGACATCGGCTCCTGGCCCGTCCCTCCTGTCTTTCCGTTCATTCAGGAGAAAGGCGGCCTGAAGTCCGAGGAAATGTTCAATGTTTTCAATATGGGAATCGGGTTTGTCCTTGCGGTGAAAGAAGAGGATATGACAGACGTGATTCAAACGCTCGAAAACAACGGTGAAAAAGCCTATCTCATCGGCAGAGTGAAAGCCGGAAGCGGCGTTGAGTTTGGCGGTGCCGGTCTTTCATGAGAAAATTCGCGGTATTTGCATCAGGAAGCGGAACGAACTTTGAAGCGATCGCAAGAAGAATGAGAGAAGAGAACTGGGATGCCAAAATCGTTCTTGTCGTCTGTGACAAGCCCGATGCGAAAGTGCTTGAAAGAGCTGAAAAAGCCGGAATTCCATCGTTCGCATTCCAGCCGAAATCGTTCGAAAATAAAGCAGCTTTTGAACAAGTGATCGTTGAACAGCTCCGCCTCCACGGAGCAGAATGGATTGTCCTGGCGGGGTACATGAGACTGATCGGCGATACGCTTCTGTCGGCTTACCGGAATAAAATCATCAACATCCATCCGTCGCTCCTGCCGGCGTTTCCCGGCATCGACGCGATCGGACAGGCGTACAGAGCGGGTGTGAAAGTGGCGGGCATCACGGTTCACTATGTTGACGAAGGCATGGACACCGGTCCGATTATCGCCCAGCGCGCCGTCGAGCTTGAAAAAAGCGAAACACTCGCATCTCTTGAAGAAAAGATACACAAATTGGAGCATGAGCTTTATCCCGAAGTAATCAAAGAGCTTCTTGAACTAAATGGCAGAGGTGAAAAGGAATGACGATCAAACGCGCATTAATCAGCGTATCAGATAAAACGAACATTGTCCCTTTTGTAAAAGAATTGACAGAGCTTGGCGTAGAAGTGATTTCAACAGGCGGCACAAGCAAACTTCTTCAGGAAAACGGCGTTGACGTCATCGGCATTTCTGAAGTGACGGGCTTTCCCGAAATCATGGACGGCCGTCTGAAAACCCTTCATCCGAATATTCACGGCGGGCTTCTTGCCGTCCGCGGCAACGAAAAACACATGGCGCAGCTCAATGAACAGGGAATTCAGCCGATCGACCTTGTCGTTGTTAATTTATATCCGTTTAAAGAAACGGTTTCTAAAGAAGACGTCACATTCGAAGAAGCGATTGAGAATATCGACATCGGCGGTCCAGGCATGCTTCGCGCAGCAGCGAAAAACCACCAGGACGTGGCGGTCATCGTCGATCCCCGCGACTACACCCCTGTACTGAACGACTTGAAAGAAAACGGCAGCGTCTCTCTTGAGAAAAAACGCGAGTTGGCAGCGAAGGTGTTCCGCCACACGGCAGCGTATGACGCGTTGATCGCTGACTATTTAACAAAGGTAACCGGCGAAAAAGAGCCTGAACAGTTCACCGTCACCTTTGAGAAAAAGCAATCGCTCCGCTACGGCGAAAATCCGCATCAGGAAGCAGTCTTTTATCAAAGTGCGCTCCCTGTCAAAGGGTCAATTGCTTCAGCTGAACAGCTGCACGGAAAAGAGCTTTCTTACAACAATATCAAAGACGCGGATGCAGCACTTCAAATCGTCCGCGAGTTCACGGAGCCGGCTGCGGTTGCCGTCAAGCATATGAACCCTTGCGGCGTCGGGACGGGCAACACGATCGAAGAGGCGTTTAACAAAGCATACGCCGCTGACGAAACGTCAATTTTCGGCGGCATCATCGCTTTGAACCGGGAAGTGGATAAAGCGACGGCTGAAACGCTTCACAAAATCTTTTTGGAAATCATCATCGCGCCAGCATTCAGCCAAGAAGCGCTTGATATTTTAACATCCAAGAAAAACCTTCGCCTCTTGACCCTTGATGTCAATCAGCCTGTGAAAAACGAAAAGCAGCTGACATCTGTTCAAGGCGGGCTTTTGATTCAGGATCTGGATATGCACGGTTTTGACGACGCCGACATCACAATTCCGACGAAAAGAGAGCCGACCGAACAGGAATGGGCTGACTTGAAGCTCGCTTGGAAAGTTGTGAAGCATGTCAAATCGAATGCGATTGTCCTGGCAAAAGACGATATGACGATCGGCGTCGGCGCTGGACAAATGAACCGAGTCGGCTCCGCGAAAATCGCAATTGAGCAAGCCGGCGGGAAAGCGAAAGGAAGCGCGCTCGGATCAGATGCGTTCTTCCCGATGCCTGATACGGTCGAAGAAGCGGCTAAAGCCGGTGTGACGGCGATCATTCAGCCGGGCGGATCGGTTCGTGATGAAGATTCGATTCAAAAAGCGGATGAATACGGGATCGCGATGGTGTTCACCGGAATCCGCCATTTCAAACATTAAGGGAGTGACCAGCGTGAACGTATTGATTATCGGCAGAGGCGGCAGGGAGCACACGCTCGCCTGGAAAGCGGCGCAAAGCCCTCTTGTCGGCACTGTATATGCGGCGCCCGGCAATGACGGAATGGCCGGGACCGCCGTACTCGTTGATCTTGACGAAGGCAATCACGAAGGGCTTCTCGCTTTCGCAAAAGAAAACAATATCGGACTGACGATTGTCGGTCCTGAGGTCCCTCTAATCGAAGGGCTTGTGGATGCATTTGAAGAAGCGGGCCTTCCGGTGTTCGGTCCGTCGAAAAAAGCAGCGGTGATTGAAGGAAGCAAGCAGTTTGCCAAAGATCTGATGAAAAAATATCAAATACCGACAGCAGAATACGAAACGTTTACATCTTTTGAAAAAGCAAAGGCGTATGTTGAGGAAAAAGGCGCGCCGATCGTCATCAAAGCTGACGGGCTTGCCGCTGGAAAAGGCGTCACAGTCGCGATGACAGCCGAAGATGCGGTTCAGTGTCTGCATGACTTTTTAGAAGATGAAAAGTTCGGCGATGCAAGCGCCTCTGTCGTTATCGAGGAATTTTTGAGCGGTGAAGAATTTTCGCTGATGGCTTTTGTCAAAGGTGAAAAAGTGTATCCGATGGTGATCGCGCAAGATCACAAGCGGGCATTTGACGGAGACAAAGGCCCGAATACAGGGGGAATGGGCGCATATTCCCCGGTGCCGCAGATTTCGGATGCGGTCGTTGAAGACGCCGTTAAAACGATTTTGGAGCCGGCGGCCGAAGCGATGGTTAAAGAAGGCCGTTCGTTTACGGGAGTCTTGTATGCTGGCTTAATGCTAACCGAAAAAGGAACAAAAGTGATCGAATTCAACGCGAGATTCGGAGATCCGGAAACCCAGGTCGTACTGCCGCGTCTTGAATCAGACCTTGTACAAGTCTTGCTTGACCTCCTCGCCGACAAAGAAGTGGAGCTGAAGTGGAAGGATACGGCGGCAGTCACCGTTGTTCTAGCATCTGACGGCTATCCGGAAAGCTATGAAAAAGGCACGCCGATCAGCACGCTTGAGCCTGATATGGAACAGACCGTCGTCTTTCACGCAGGCACGAAAAAAAGCGGCGGTCAGTTTGTGACAAACGGCGGCCGCGTCGCCAATGTCACGGCGTTTGCCGAGACGTTTGAAGCGGCCAGGGAAGCAGCCTATCAAGCGGTGGAACGAGTAAGAAAACCGGGGCTGTTTTACCGGACGGATATCGGCGCGCGTGCGCTCAAGGCAGCGCAGAAATAACCGGTGAAGAGACAGAGCGGGAGCACCCGTTTTGTCTCTTTTTTTGCCGTCAATTTTTTTGGATCATTTTGATCAACGATTCAGCCATCAATTCGGGCGGATAAGGCATGCCATTTTCAAGCCACCATGCGGCTGTGCCCGCAAAGGCGGAAATCACAAATCGCCGCTGGATATCAAGAGGCACTGAGCGATTAGTATCGGAAGCTGCCGTTTTATTGATTCCCGTCAAAAAGCTGTCATTCCAAAAGTCATTGAGCAGCTCCTTAATGTTCAGCTCATATCTTCTGTTGATGATAATCGCAAAATCATCGCAGTTCTGTTGTAAATGCTGATAAAAGCGCAGCACATACCAGTACGCTTCAGGCTTTTCCCCGCTGCAATCTATATCAAGCGGCGAAAAAATATCCTCTTTCATCGCTTCAAACATGTCTCTCATATTTTGATGAAGCAAATCGTATTTATCTTGATAATGCTGATAAAATGTCGTTCGATTCAAGTTTGCCCGTTGCGTAATATCCTGTACAGAGATTTTTCCCCATTCTTTTTCAGCCAGCAGTTCAAACAAGGCTTTTTTTAAATTTGTTTTCGATTTTGTAATCCGCTTGTCCCCGCGATAGCTGTCAGCCACTTCAGCCGCCTCCTCAAACACTTTTTCGACACTTCTTTTCCACTTGTTGGTTGAATGATCCGGTGGGTTCTTTTAATTTTAAACTAACATATTGAACTTCATGAATCAGCTGACAAGAACCGAAGGAGTGAAAGCGAATGAGTCAAACAAAACAGCAGAACCCTATTCAGAAAGCGCTGCTTAACGGAAAGAACAGACAAGACCCGTATGATCCGTTTCCATGGTATGAAAAAATGCGCACCGAATCACCGATTCACTATGATGAAGACAGCAAGGTGTGGAGTGTGTTCCGTTATGACGATGTCAAAAGAGTGATCAGCGACAAAGACTTTTTTTCAAATCAGTTCCATCAGCTTGGAACCGGCAATACGTTTGCGAAAACGTTGATCAGCATGGATCCGCCGAAACACACGAGAATCAGATCGATCGTCAACAAGGCTTTTACTCCGCGTGTCATGAATGAGTGGGAGCCGCGCATTCGCGAACTGACGAATGAACTGCTCGTTCAAATCCGCGGCAGGGAAGAGATCGACCTTGTACAGAATTTTTCATATCCGTTGCCCGTCATCGTCATTTCGGAATTGCTCGGCGTTCCTTCAATGTATAAGCACCATTTCAAAGAATGGTCCGACGTGTTGGTCAGCCTGCCGAAGAGCGACCGGCAAGAAGATGTGAACGAGTGGAAAAATATCAGGGATCAAGGCGAAGAAGAGCTGACCGCGTTTTTTGAAAAGATGATCGAAGAGAAAAGACAAAACCTCGGCAATGACTTGATTTCGCTCTTGATCAAAGCCGAACAAGAAGGGGACAAGCTTTCTCCTGATGAATTGGTTCCGTTTTGCAACCTGCTCTTGATGGCGGGGAATGAAACGACGACCAATTTGATTTCAAATGCGGTCTACAGCATTCTCGAAACACCGGGTGCGTATGACGAGCTCGCCAGGCATCCTGAACTGATTCCGCAGGCCGTCGAGGAAGCCGTCCGTTTCCGGGCGCCCGCGCCGATGATCGTGCGCTTCGTTAAACAGGATACCGAGATCAGAGGAGTAAGTTTGAAAAAAGGAGAAGGCGTCGTCGCTTTTCTTGCTTCTGCCAACCGTGATGAAGCGAAATTTGAGAGGGCGCACGAATTTGATATTCACCGTCATCCGAACCCGCATATCGGATTTGGCCACGGCATCCATTTCTGCTTAGGCGCTCCGCTCGCGAGGCTGGAAGCAACGATTGCCCTTGAGGGGCTTCTGAAGCAGTATTCCTCGATGGAAAAGCTTGCGATCGCGCCGATGGCGGACAGCAGCATGTACGGCTTGAAACAATTCCGTCTGCGGGTGAAGTCAGCGGGGAAAACGGCGCCATACTAATTTTAAAAGCGCCTGAAGTGGTGCTTTTTTGTTGTTGGTGGAAAAATCGCCTAACCTTTAGTACCATTTTATTAAGACAGTGATAGGGAAGGAGAAAGCATATGAGTCATGTAACCTGCAAAAGGTGTAAAAAACAAATATCAAAAGACGAGACATTTTATTACATAGACAAGCCCGTCGGATTATCAGGAATCACCCATGTCAAAAGGTTTCTGGAGAGCAACGGCTTGATTTTATGTGAAGATTGTATAAGAGAGCATTTGCAAAAATGACCTCATTCAATATCAAAAAAGCCCCTATAAAAGATGACGAAATCCTAAAACTTTAAACCGTTTTAGGATTTCGTCAACAATCTGCCACTTTCATTCCCAAGAAGGTGTTTTTTTACGGACAGGGCATTTCTTTCATAAGCCGGCCAGCAGGAATTTGACTGGATAAGCCTTGTGCCTTAAAATGAAAGTAATAAAAATGAATACTCCAAAGGGGAGTAGCTGTCACAGTAAAGTCGTCATTACGGGATGTCCTAGATCCTCGGCTTTGCTGGCAATCTAATTGTTAGCGAGACCTTTGCCAAATCTGATTTGGTGAAGGTCTTTTTGTTTATCCACTTCACCAAATCAAAAGGGAAAGGAGACTGACCGTGTCTAAGCTCGGGAAATGGCTGAAGCGTGAATTGGTGAAGAAAGGTCTGCCTTTGGCGAAAGAAAAATTAATTCCGATTTTGAAAGAAAAAATGAAAAAGAAACGATAAGGAGGCAAACAATGAAAAGAATTCTTATAGTTCTTGCCGGAATGGGCCTTTTAGGTGCAGGCGGATGCGGAATGCTTGATCAGGTGAATGACGGATTGAACTATACAAATGAAGCGGCCGGATATATCCAAGAAGTGAAGACATTTGCGGAGGAGGCGCCTTCCTTGGCTGAACAGGCTGTAAACGACACGGGTGCAAAAGAAAAGCTGGAAACTCAGCTTGAGTCTATCCAGCAGGCTGCAGCCGATTTTAATGAATTAACCCCTCCCGATGCCGCAGCCGAGATTCATAACACCATCGAGAAGCATAATGAAACACTGCAAAAAAGCGCTGAGGATGTTTTGAAAAGTGTTGAGGAAGGAAAATTAACAGTCGAGAAGCTGGAGCAGTCAGAATTGGTGCAAAGCGCTCAGCAGATCAGCGATGTGATGGGCCAGATTGAAAAATTGACCGAATAGAAAAAAGCATCCCGGTTTGGGATGCTTTCAGCTTGTCGACAAAGCATAAAAAGTGGCTTCATCGAAAAGCTTTTTTAAAAAAATGTGAGTGGAATCTAGGTTATGTTGTCCAAGCACTCAAAAGATCAACGTGAACAGCTTGAAGTCGTTGCCTTAAGCGAACTTGTCCCTGAAGATCATCTGGTCAGGAAGATGGAAGAAGCCATGGATTTTTCAGGTCGCCCTTCTTTATTCTTCAAAAGGACGTCCAAGCATTGATCCCGTTGTATTGATCAAAATGGTTCTGATTCAATACGTGCTTGGGCATCGCTCCATGCGCGAAACCATCGAACGGGTTTTTTGCGGCATGGCCTGCGCTGGACAACCCTGTGGGGAAAGAAAAAATTGTCCATGCAGGCGATGCTTGTTTTCGCTGAGATGAATGGACATGGAAAGGCCCTAACCGCCGGCCTTTTCATCGAAAAAACAAAATAAACTGGACAAAAAATAGGCAGGACCTTAGAAATCCGACCTATTTTGTCAACGGTCTGAAATCACCTATAAAAGGTGCTTTTTACGATTGTTCGCCAGCTTCTCCCTGCTGCTTCATATAAGTTTGGCAAACATATGTCATGGGACAAAATCGCAAGATGCCGGAAGCGGCCTTCATCGCCCCCATAAACATGCAGAAAAGCGTCATTCTGCACCACGGTTTTCTCGTAAACTTTGCCGCTGCCGCCGACAGGATCGTCAGTCCGCAGGCAATGCGAAAAACGGCGTCAAACAGTCCGATGTTTTGCTTCATGCTTCATTCCTCCTATTTAAATAATTAAATAAAGTGTTTTTTCGAAAAATTGTAACGGATTGGTAATGCGTGACGATAGTAAATGTGTTAACATAGGATCATTACATGTAAAGGAGAGTATGTGAATGTCCGAACGCACCTTAATTTGGAAAAATAAACACATCAGATCGCAAGTTGATGTTGTAAGTTCAAGGCTGCAGCCAACGCTCCTTTTACGAAATGCCTCTGTACTGAACCCGTATGTAAAGCAATGGATTCTGGCAAACGTATGGATTCATCATGACAGAATCGTTTACGTCGGCCGTGACTTGCCGAAGACGGCTGTTAAAACTACAATAGATTGTGAAGGAAAATACATTGTACCCGGGTATATTGAGCCGCATGTCCATCCTTTTCAAATTTATAATCCCCAAACTTTGGCTGAATATGTGTCACAGTTTGGAACGACGACATTCGTAAATGACAACTTGTTTCTGCTTTTGCATTGCGGAAAAAAGAAAGCGTTTTCTATATTGGAAGAACTGAAAAAACAGCCTGTCCACTACTATTGGTGGTCAAGGTATGACTTGCAGACTGAAGTGTTGAATGAAGATCAAATTTTATCGATCGATTACCGAAAACGTTGGGGAGAACACCCGGACGTCATCCAGGGAGGAGAAATGACAGGCTGGCCGCGCCTCTTGGACGGCGATGATCTGCTCCTTCATTGCATGCAGTGCACGAAAAGAAGGAGAAAGCGGATCGAGGGTCATTTTCCGGGGGCATCGGAAAAAACGCTCACGAAGATGAAGCTTTTCGGCGCTGATGCAGATCATGAAGCCATGACTGGAAAGGAAGTGCTGAAGCGGCTTGAACTTGGATACCACGTCGGCTTGAGGCAGTCTTCTATCCGTCCTGATTTACGAAAGATTTTGCGCGAGTTGCACGAAGACGGCTTTCACCATTATGACCATATGTTTTATACAACGGACGGTGCAACGCCGAACTTTTATAAAGAAGGCATGACAAACAAGCTGATTGAAATTGCCATCGAAGAGGGCGTGCCGCTGATCGATGCCTATAATATGGCTTCGTTTAATATTGCTAAGTATTATCATATGGAGGATATCCTCGGTGTGGTGGCACCGGGCAGATACGCAACGCTCAACATTTTGAATAGCCCTAATGAACCGAATCCGGAGACAGTTTTGGCAAAAGGGCGGCTGATCAAATCAGGCGGCGTAAATATGAATGCGTTTTCAGTTCCGGATTGGCAAAAAGGGGGTCTTGTCCCTCTGAACCTTTCATATGATCTAACGATGGATGACTTGCAGTTTTCCATGCCGCTAGGCTTAAAAATGAGGAATTCCGTCATTATGGAGCCTTATACGATTGAGATTGACAACTCTGTCAACCAGCTTTCTTTTGACCATGATGAAAGCTATCTCTCGCTGTTCGACAAATATGGAAAATGGCGTGTCAATACGATGCTGAAAGGCTTTGCAACCCGCGTCCAAGGGTTCGTCAGCTCCTATTCGACAACGGGAGATATTATCGCGGTCGGCAAAAACAAGGAAGACATGCTTTTGGCCTTCAAGCGGATGAAAGAAATCGGGGGAGGTATCGTATTAGCGGAAAACGGAAAAATCCTGCACGAAATTCCTCTTCATTTAAGCGGCGGCGCATCAAATGAGATGTATGAAAAGGTGCTTGAAAGGGAAAAGACGTTAAAAGAGCTTTTGTTTGAAAGAGGCTATACGTTTGACGACCCGATCTACACCCTGCTCTTTTTGCAAAGCACTCATCTGCCTTATATCAGGGTGACGCCGAAAGGGATCTTTGATGTGATGAAAAAAACTGTACTCTTTCCATCGATAATGCGTTAAAATATAAAAGAGCGGGAGCTAATCTATGGTGAATCGATATGTAAGAGTACTGCTTTGTTTTGCTTCTCTTTTACTGCTTGCATCGTGCCAGTCGCAGGAACAGCAGGAAAAGGAAAAGAACATTCATCCGCTGACAGGATTGAAGGCGGACGGAGATATTCGGCAGCGGCCCATTGCCGTTGTGGTGAACAATCATTCAAAAGCACGGCCGCAGTCGGGATTAAGCAAGGCTGACATTGTCATTGAAGCTCTCAGTGAAGGACCGATCACACGATTGTTGGCGATCTATCAAAGCGACATGCCTGAAGCGGTTGGCCCAGTCCGCAGCGCCCGGGAGTATTTCATTGATTTGGCTCTCGGTTTTGACAGCCTCTTGGTGCATCACGGCTGGAGTCCGGGTGCAAAAAGCCGCCTGTTGAACGGCGACGCCGATCATATCAATGGGATGGATTACGACGGCAGCCTGTTTTGGAGGGCCGATTTTCGGGAAGCGCCGCATAATTCGTACACGTCATATAAAAATGTAAAGCAAGCAGCAGATGACAAAGGATATGCCATCGAAACCCGCACAGAACCGCTCACTTTTAAAGCAAGCCCTGACAAACCTTCGGATGCGCTTTATTCTATACGGTTAGATTACGGAACAAAATCCGTTACAAACCGTGTCGAATATGGTTATGATAAAAAGGTTGAAGGCTATGTGAGAAAGTCAGACGGTATTTTGACAACAGACCTTGAAACAGAAGAACCGGTTGTTCTTCAAAACATTCTAATAGCGGAAGCCGAACATCATATGAAAGATGCGTACGGGAGAAGGGATATTGACCTTCGTTCAGGCGGAAAAGGACTCCTTTTGCAAAACGGGGAAGTCCATCGGATCAGCTGGAAGAACGAAAACGGCCGGATCATACCGAAGACGGACGGCAAGACCGTTCCGTTTGTGCCGGGAAAAACGTGGATCAATATCGTTCCCGATCTCAGCAAGGTTTCTATTAGCAAAGGAGAAGGTGTGTAAAGATGCAGATCGATAAATTGCGCGGGAGAGAGCTGGACCAGCTTTTTCAATCCATACTATCACTAAAAGATCTCGAAGAATGCTATCGTTTTTTCGATGATTTATGCACAATAAATGAAATTCAGTCATTGGCTCAGCGGCTCGAAGTAGCCAGAATGCTGCGCGACGGTAACACGTATCACAAAATTGAGACGGAAACCGGAGCGAGCACCGCGACCATTTCCAGGGTGAAACGCTGCCTGAACTACGGAAATGACGCTTATATCATGGCGCTGGACCGCGTCAAAGCAAATCAATCTGAATCATCTTCATGATGTCATGAAACCGCCTGGCTCAGGGCACTGAGCACCGGCGGTTTTTTTGTGCTTTCTGCACGTTTATCGTTTATTCGTTATCCGTTTTTCGAAAGGGGCTGAATTTGTTATAATATTTAAATGGTAAGAACGAATGGAGGAGCTTTTTTCATGTACGATATTACCGAGTGGAAGCATGTCTTTAAACTCGATCCGAATAAAGATATTACGGATGATCAGCTTGAACAGCTGTGCGAATCTGGAACAGATGCGGTTTTGATCGGCGGAAGCGATCATGTCACAGAAGATGATGTCCTTCGGCTGATGGCAAAAGTGCGCCGCTTTTTAGTGCCGTGCGTCCTGGAAGTGTCGACGATTGACGCGATCGTCCCGGGATTTGATCTCTATTTTATTCCGACTGTGCTCAACAGCAGAGATACCGACTGGATTGCCGGCTTACATAAAAAGGCGATGAAAGAATACGGCGAGCTGATGTCACCTGATGAGATTGTTGTTGAAGGGTACTGTATTTTGAATCAGGACTGCAAGGCTGCCGCTTTGACAAACGCAGATACCGAGCTTGACATTGAGGATATTAAAGCATACGCCCGCGTGGCAGAACATCTTTTCCGCCTTCCGGTCTTTTATCTTGAATACAGCGGCATGCTGGGGGATTCGGAGATCGTTAAGGAAACAAAAGCGGTGCTTCAGGAAACGACGCTGTTTTACGGCGGCGGCATCAAAGATGCGGAGACGGCGGTAAAAATGGCTGAGCACGCCGATGTGATCGTCGTCGGAAACGCGATTTATGAGAATTTCGAAGATGCGCTGCAAACGGTAAAGGCCGTAAAAGGATGAGCACAACGAACCGGATTGGTTTATAATAGAACATATGTTTGAATAGGCGGTGAACGGAATTGAATTACATTAGCGACCAATTATTAAGCGGATTAAACAAGATGCAGCAGGAAGCGGTCAAAACGACGGACGGTCCGCTTTTGATCATGGCCGGAGCAGGAAGCGGAAAGACGCGGGTATTGACGCACCGCATTGCGTATTTAATGGCGGAGAAGCGCGTTGCCCCGTGGAACATTTTGGCGATTACATTTACGAACAAAGCGGCCAGAGAAATGAAAGAACGTGTGGAACGCATTCTCGGACCGGGAGCGGACGACATCTGGATTTCGACGTTCCACAGCATGTGTGTGAGAATTTTACGGAGAGACATCGACAGAATCGGCATCAACCGGAATTTCTCGATTCTTGATACGTCAGATCAGCTTTCCGTCATTAAAGGAATCTTAAAGGAAAGAAACATCGATCCGAAAAAATTCGATCCCAGAAGCATACTCGGATCGATCAGCAGTGCGAAAAACGAATTGATCGACCCGGAAGAGTACGAGAAAACAGCCGGCGGTTTTTTTGAACAAGTCGTCAGCGATGTCTACAAAGATTATCAGAAAAAACTGCGGAAAAACCAGTCGCTCGATTTTGACGATCTGATCATGACGACGATCATCCTGTTTGACCGGGTGCCGGAAGTGCTCGAATACTACCAGCGGAAATTCCAATACATTCATGTCGATGAGTATCAGGATACGAACAGGGCGCAGTATTTGCTCGTCAAAAAAATGGCGCAGCGCTTCGAAAACATCTGCGTCGTCGGGGACTCCGACCAGTCGATCTACAGATGGCGCGGCGCGGACATTGCCAACATTCTGTCGTTTGAAAAAGACTATCCGAATGCAAGCGTCATTCTACTCGAACAAAACTACAGGTCGACAAAGCGGATATTGAACGCGGCCAATGAAGTGATTCAGAACAACTCCAACAGAAAGCCGAAAAACCTCTGGACCGAAAATGACGAAGGAGCGAAAATCTCCTACTTCAGAGGCGACAACGAATTTGGCGAAGGCCAATTTGTCGCGGGCAAAATCAGGGAGCTCGTCGGCTCGGGAAAACGATCTTTCTCTGATATCGCGATTTTGTACCGGACGAACGCTCAATCGCGTGTCATCGAGGAAACGCTGATGAAAGCGAACATCAACTACAACATTGTCGGCGGCACGAAGTTCTATGACAGGAAAGAGATCAAAGACATCCTTGCGTATTTGCGCCTCGTCGCAAATCCTGACGACGATATCAGCTTTGCGCGGATCGTAAACGTGCCGAAGCGCGGCGTTGGTGCGACTTCAGTCGATAAAATTGCGGCTTATGCCGATATGAACGGAATGTCTTTATTTGAAGCGCTCGGACAGGTTGACTTTATCGGCCTCAGCGCAAGAGCGGCGAACGCGCTTGACGAGTTCAGACAGACGATCGAAAACCTGACGAACATGCAGGAATACTTATCTGTCACAGAGCTTACGGAAGAAATCCTTGAAAAAACCGAATACCGCGAAATGCTGAAAGCGGAAAAATCCCTGGAAGCGCAGAGCCGTCTTGAAAATATCGACGAGTTTCTCTCCGTAACGAAAAACTTTGAACAGCAAAGCGAAGATAAATCGCTCGTCGCCTTTTTGACGGATTTGGCCCTTATCGCCGATATCGATCAGCTTGATCAGAAGGAAGAAGAGACCGGAAATCAAGACGCGGTCATCTTGATGACGCTTCATGCCGCAAAAGGACTCGAATTCCCGGTCGTGTTCCTGATGGGGCTTGAAGAAGGGGTATTCCCGCACAGCCGCTCCCTGATGGAGGAAGCGGAGATGGAAGAAGAACGGAGACTCGCATACGTCGGCATCACGAGGGCTGAGGAAGAGCTTTATTTAACTAACGCGCGGATGCGGACATTGTTCGGGAGAACGAATATGAACCCGGAATCAAGGTTCATTGCGGAAATACCGGAAGAATTATTGGACAATCTAAACGAGAAGAAAAAAGATCTGAAAACGCCGTTTGGAAGAAAGCCGGAGCGGAGAGGCCCGGTTACCCGGCCGGCTGCATCGTACAGCAAAACCGGCGGCGACGGTGTCAATTGGGCAGTCGGCGACAAAGCCTCCCATAAAAAGTGGGGCGTCGGAACCGTTGTCAGCGTCAAAGGATCCGGCGAATCGACTGAGCTTGACATCGCCTTCCCGAGCCCGACCGGAGTGAAGCGTCTTCTCGCGGCCTTTGCGCCTATTGAAAAGCAATAAATGGCAAAAGACCTGAAATGAAAGGACGAAACCAATGGAAAAAGAAGCAGCTAAACGCCGTGTGGAACAACTGCATGCATTGATTAACAAATACAACTACGAATATCACACCCTTGACGACCCAAGCGTGCCTGATTCCGAATATGACAAGCTGATGAAGGAACTTATTGCTCTTGAAGAAGAGCACCCCGACCTGAAAACGCCGGACTCTCCTTCTCAGCGCGTCGGCGGAGCCGTTTTGGACGCCTTTCAAAAAGTGCAGCATAAAACGCCGATGCTGAGCCTCGGCAACGCGTTTAATGAAGAAGATCTACGCGACTTTGACCGCCGCGTCCGCCAGGCGGTCGGAGATGTTGAGTACAACGTCGAATTTAAAATAGACGGTCTTGCTGTTTCACTGCGCTATGAAAACGGCGTATTTGTCAGAGGTGCGACAAGAGGCGACGGAACAACGGGCGAGGATATTACGGAAAATTTGAAGACCATCAGAAACATTCCCCTCCGAATGAAGCGCGATCTTTCAATTGAAGTGCGCGGCGAGGCTTTTATGCCGAAGCGCTCCTTTGAATTGCTGAACAAAACGCGGCTCGAACGGGATGAAGAGCCGTTCGCCAATCCGCGGAACGCCGCTGCCGGCTCATTAAGGCAGCTCGATCCGAAAATCGCCGCGAAACGAAATCTCGATATCTTCGTCTACAGTATAGCGGAGCTTGACGAAATGGGCGTTGAAACGCAAAGCCAGGGACTTGATTTCCTCGACGAACTCGGCTTTAAAACCAATCATGAAAGAAAAAAATGCAGCACGATCGAAGAAGTCATTGAGATCGTCGAAGAGCTCAAGACAAAACGCGCCGACCTCCCGTATGAAATCGACGGGATCGTCATTAAAGTCAACTCCCTTGATCAGCAGGAAGAACTCGGCTTTACGGCAAAAAGCCCGCGCTGGGCAATCGCCTACAAGTTTCCTGCCGAAGAGGTTGTCACAACGCTTTTGGACATTGAATTAAGCGTCGGCCGGACGGGTGCAGTAACCCCGACTGCGATTCTCGAACCTGTAAAAGTGGCGGGAACGACCGTCCAAAGAGCTTCTCTCCACAACGAAGATTTGATTAAAGAGAAGGATATCAGACTGCTGGACAAAGTCGTCATTAAAAAAGCAGGAGACATCATTCCCGAGGTTGTCAACGTGCTCGTCGAACAGAGGACGGGAGAAGAGAAAGAATTCAACATGCCGAAGGAATGCCCGGAATGCGGAAGCGAGCTTGTCAGAATTGAAGGAGAAGTCGCGCTTCGCTGCATCAATCCGGAGTGCCCGGCTCAGATCAGGGAAGGCCTGATCCATTTCGTTTCCCGGAACGCGATGAATATAGACGGTCTTGGCGAGCGCGTCATCACCCAGCTGTTCCGCGAAGACCTCGTCCACAATGTCGCCGATCTGTATAAGCTGACGCGCGAGCAGCTGATCAATCTCGAGCGGATGGGGGAAAAATCGACCGACAACTTATTGAAGTCGATTGAAAAATCGAAGGAGAATTCATTGGAACGGCTTCTCTTCGGACTCGGCATCCGCTTCATCGGCGCCAAAGCGGCCAAGACACTGGCGATGCATTTTGAAACGCTTGACAGACTCAAAAAAGCGACAAAAGAAGAATTGGTGGAAGTCGATGAAATCGGCGAGAAGATGGCGGACGCCCTCGTCACTTATTTTGAAAAAGAAGAGATTTTAAAGCTGTTGGATGAGCTTGAAGAACTCGGGGTGAACACCGAGTATAAGGGCCCGAAAAAAGCGGCCGCTGAAGCGAGCGATTCGTATTTTGCGGGAAAAACGATCGTCCTGACCGGGAAGCTCAACGAAATGTCGCGGAACGACGCGAAAGCGGAAATCGAAGCGCTCGGCGGAAAAATCACAGGCAGTGTAAGCAAAAAAACCGATCTCGTCATTGCCGGCGAAGCGGCAGGCAGCAAACTGGCGAAAGCTGAAGAGCTGAACATCGAAGTATGGGATGAAGCAAGACTGATCAGTGAGCTAAAGAAATAAGAGGAGTGTTTTCTATTGAAAAAGATATTATGTTTGGCGGCTGCTGCGGGTATGCTCATGCTCTCAGCCTGTGCGCCGAATTTTGGGGGAGAAGAAGAGCAGGAGATGGTGCAGAAAACGGATAAGTCGAAAGAAAAAGCCATCATTCCGAAATACAACATCTCCGATTCTTATTATAAAATGGTTCTTCCTTTCAAGGCGGGGAAAGCCCGCGGCTTGACGACCGAACGCCTGAATACGCGGCTGGATATCGATGAATTTGAGACAGGCATGATGCGCCTTGCGCAAGATTCATTTTCTACTGACGATTACCTTTTTCAAGAAGGACAATACCTGGATGAGGATACAGTTACGAGCTGGCTCGCCCGCAAAAAAACGGGAGACGACCTGAAAAAAGCGGAGAAAGACGATAAAAACTTCAAAAACCTCGGACTGAACCCCGCCCTTTCCGGAAGCGGGTCAACAGAGAAGCAAAACGAAGAAAGCCCGGTATACCTCGCCCATATGCTTGAGCATGACTACCTCGTCCGCAAAGACAAGGATACGATTGAGCTCGGCGGCGTCGTGATCGGCCTTGCGCTGAACTCTGTCTACTACTACCGCGAAAATGTCGGCGACCCGCAAAAAGAAGTGACCATCAGCGACAAAAAGCTGAGGCAGGAAGGCGAAAAAATCGCCGAGGAAGTGGCGAAACGGATCAGAAACATGGATGATTTGAAAAACATTCCGCTGACCATCATGCTCTACAAGCAGGCGCCTAAGTCATCGATCGTCCCTGGAAACTTTATCGCCAAAACCGATGTGAAATCAGGGACAAGCGAGCTCGGCGGCTGGGATAAAATCAATGAAGAGTACACGTTCTTCCCTTCAACAGAAGGTTCAGAGAAACATCCGGATGACGCGGAGCTTTTCAAACGCTTTAAAAACAAAGTCGATACGTATTTTCCAAACTACACAGGGGTTGTCGGCACGGCTCTCTATAAAGACGACCAAATGCAGGACATGAAAATCAACATCCCGATGCAGTTTTACGGCAAAAGCGAAGTCATCGCCTTTACCCAGTTCTTGACCGGTGAAGTAATGGATTACTACGGCAAAAGCGGACTGAACGTTGAGATCAACATTAATTCGTCAGCCGGGCAGGAAGCCGTTATCCTGAAAAAGCCGGGAGACAAGGAACCGACTGTTCATATTTATGATTCATAAAAAAGAAGCAGCCTTCTCGGCTGCTTCTTTTTGTCACGCGGAAAAAGGAATAAGGAGACCTATCATTCATTCACGGTGCGCCAACAAAATATTTTTTTATAGTATTCTGAATAAAATACTATTGCAAAATTAGGATACAACTCTTATAATTGATTATACAGAATATAGTATATTGTTTTGAGGAAGATGAATTATGTGGGAAAAATTTTACTCTAAAAATGGTTTGGCTGCTAAAAATATTGCTAAAGAATTGATGAATATCAAAGCAGGTGAAAAAATTCCCCGCATCTCAGACTACTGTCATAAGTTATCCATCGGCAGGGGGACTGTCCAAAGTGCGCTGAATTTATTGGTTGATATGAAAGCGATTCATTTGGAGGCTAGAGGCCATTTAGGAACGTTTTTGGTAAGTAAGGATAACAATTTATTACTTGAGATTGCAGGTATTGCACCATTAATCGGCTCAATGCCACTTCCGTATTCAAGGAAATATGAAGGGCTGGCAACAGGGATTGTGGAAGGGTTTGAATCAACCGGAAAAACAGTTAACTTGATCTACATGCGTGGCGGAGTGAATCGAATTGAAGCAGTCCGAACAAAAAGAAGTGATTTTGCAATTGTTTCTAAGATGACGGCAGATCATATCATAGCAGAATATCCAAATTTGAAAATTTTCAAGAAATTCGGGGAAAGCAGTTATGTATCTTCCCATAAAATCTTCTTAGCTCATCCAGATGAGGAAATAGGTAAGGATGTCATAAGAGTAGGTGTTGATTTGGAGTCCCTAGATCAGAAACAATTAACATTGGCTGAATTTGAAAATAAAAATGCTGAGTTTGTCAATATGAATTATATGCAGCTTTTCGATATGCTTCTTTCAAAACAAATTGATGCAGCAGTTTGGAATGCCGATGACAAAAGAATGATTCAAACGTTTAAAGCAATCGATTTTTTTTCACCGAAAGCCAAGAAAATTTCCAAGGATACAACTGAAGCCGTTATTGTTATTGAAGGAGACAGAGAAAAAGAAATAGCAGAAAAGTGGCATTTGGTTAATGAGAAACAAATATTAGACACTCAAAAAAGTGTAGAAAAAGGAGAGAAAATACCGCGCTACTAAAATGCCGGCCCATCCGACTTGTCATTCAATACATGAGGCGATGGGTCAGCATTTGAAATTTAAAATACTAAATACAGTATATTGGAGGAACTGGCGTGAACCAAATACAGCTGGAAGAAAAGTTGTCTATTTTACTAACGAGTCGAGTGATTACAAAAAATGCTTTCAACACAACTTTGAACACATTTGTTTTCTTATCAAAAAAGCTGAAAAAGGAGGTGATCAAAGACTCTGAAATGTTTTGGACGCACATGGCGATGGCTTTAACTAGAATTGAGAGGGGAGAAAGCGAAGAAAGTCCTGCAATTGCCATCATCAATGAAGTGTACGAAACACCATATAAAAATGCTATAGAAGAAGTGATAGATTTTATACATTCACTGGCAGGTTTAGAACTTCCAGAAGGTGAGCGTGTCTATTTTTATCTTCATCTTCATAAAGTCATAGAATCTAATGAATAGGAGGGTTTTATTATGGTGAGAATCGTAATAGGCGGACAGTTGAAAAAACAAGCGATTGAAAAACTTGTTAAAGAAATTGGGGGAAGCAATGTAGAAGTTTTGGTTAAAGGTGATTTGGACGCTGTTATGGCTGTGAAAAACAATAAGGTAGATTATTATATTGGCGCCTGTGAAACAGGATCCGGTGGTGCGCTTGCAATGGCAATTGCATTATTAGGCAAAGATAAATGCGTCACCTTGGCTTCGCCAAGTACCATAAAAAACAAGGAAGAGATCGAGAAGGAAGTAGAAAGCGGCAAAATTGCCTTTGGTTTTACAGCTTCGTCTTCACAAAATATATTAAACATTTTAATTCCTTATTTATTAAAATAAATGAATTTTTTTCTTTATATTTTGTTACACCGGCTTCAACTGTATACATTTTTTTCAGTTAAAGAAAGCGCTTTCTTGAATGATTTAAGAAGCACGGATGACATGATGTACAGAAGATGAGAAAAATCATAGAGGTGAATAATGAATGGACCTTTCTTTAATTCAATGTCTTGTCATAGCGGCTGTTGGTGCATTAGGTTCTATACTAGTAAATCGCGGAGTAGCTGTGTTTAATGATGGTTTGCGACCGATTATGCCCGAATACCTTGAGGGGAGAATGACAAGAGGGGAGCTTGCTGCAACAAGTTTTGCATTAAGTTTTGGCTTAATCATAGGGTTTGGTATTCCGCTTTCAATAGGAGCAACAATCATTATTGGACACAGCATTTTATTGGCGTGTGACATTATTGGCATTTGGACTCCGGAAAACAAAATAGGCATGGTAACTGCAGGGGTTATTGGAGCCGTTTATAGTATTGGAATCGTTTTAGGACTGCAATTTGTAGTAGATTTATTTGGCATGTTTCCCGTAAATTTTATAGATTCTTTAAGTCTTATTGGTCAGCCTATTATTATTGCATTTACAGTATTTCCAGCTGTAGCGGTTGGATATCAGCACGGTTTAAAAAAAGCCGCCGTCACTGCAATCGTCACTTTGGCTTCTTATCTCTTATTCGAGAAGTTTGGAACATTTCAAGCGGCAGGATATAAAATTTCGCTCAGTCCTGAAGGAATGGCTTTATTAGCAGGAATGTTAATGATGATTTATTATGCAGCGAGAATTAGAGGCGGAGATGAATCTACTAATGCAAATTTAGTGAATATATTTAATGAGCGTGTAAATCGAATTAAGAAAAACCGCTGGTTATTAGCTCTTATGGGAGGACTTGTTTCTTTAACATCATCCATGCTGATTTTAGCAGTGGATGCAATGCCTCAAGCATTGATTAATAAAGAGCTTTACACAGAGGCGGCAATCGCTACATTTGCACGTGGAATTGGCTTCATCCCTTTAGTTTTTTCAACTGCGATCGTAACAGGAGTTTATGGTTTAGCTGGTACCACTTTGGTATTTGCAATCGGTCTTATTTTCAGGGATATACCGATTTTAGCATTTCTGTTGGGCTTTTTAGTCATGTATTTAGAGGTCGTATCATTATCCGCAGTATCAAAAAGTATGGACAAACTGCCTGGTGTAAGGGAGATGGGGGAGCATATTCGCACTTCGCTGTCAGATGTTCTAGGAATGGCTATATTAATTGGCAGTGCGATGGCAGGGGAAAAAATTGCTCCCGGTATTGGCTTCTTCTGGGTGATTGGATTTTATTTAATAAACCGAATTGCATCAAAACCACTTGTTGAATTGGCTGTCGGCCCTATTGCAGTTATATTGTTGGGGATTGTTGCCAATCTTCTCTATGCAGTCGGTTTATGGCAGGTTGGCTAAATCATCGAAAGAGGGGAAGTTTCCGAATGTTGAAAGACGGAATGACCTATATGCATGAACATACAACGATAGACCTTTCCGAAGTAAAAAACAATGAGGATTGTAAGTTGGATGTATTTTCTGAAACCGTTAGAGAATTTAAAAGTTTATACGAAAAGGGCGTACGCAATATTGTGGATGTCACGAATATTGGAATGGGGAGAAATATTACATACGTTCAAAAAGTAGCAGAAGAAACAGGCATTAATATTGTCTTTTCAACTGGTTTCTACCAAGATTCTTTTTACCCGATCCATGTGTTTCGCGAACCAAAAGAAAAGTTGGCAGAAAGAATGGTAATGGAGATTGTTGAAGGAATTAGAGGAACAGATGCTAAAGCCGAGCTGATCGGTGAAATTGGAACAAGTTACAATAAATGGACGGAAACCGAACAAAAAGTATTTGAAGCGGTTGTTGTGGCGCATAAGAAAACAAAAAAACCAATATCAACCCATACTTCCATAGGAACATTAGGGCATGAACAAGTAGAATTTTTCAAAAAACATGAAGTTGATTTAAACCGAGTGGTGATAGGGCATGTTGATTTATCAGGAGATGCCGATTATATATTGAAAATGCTGAGAGAAGGTGTGTATGTAGAATTCGATACAATAGGTAAAGAAAATTATATGCCTGATCGTGTTCGGGCAGAAATGTTGAAAAAGATACAGGCTAAAGGGTATATAGACAAGGTTCTGCTGTCTATGGACATCACCAGAAAATCACATTTGGTATATAAAGGCGGGGTGGGCTATTCATATTTGATAGACACGTTTATCCCTCTCTTGCAAACCTATGGAATAACTGGTGAATCAATTGATAAGATGTTGATTAAAAATCCTCGCGCTTTTATGAAAGGGGAGAGTGAATGAGCATGGAAACTTATCCTCTATATAGTCTATCTATTGAAGAAGCCATGCATAGACAATTTAAGTTGGTGGATGTCATCACAAGACATTTTCGAGGAGAAGAATTGCTTTCACTTGGCGATTTAGGCGTTGTAAAAGGAATGAATAAACCGCGGTTCACAAAAAAAATAGAAGAGACACTAGCCGATTTCTTTGGCACAGAGAAAGCAATGTTAGTTCGTGGTGCAGGAACAGGGGCATTGAGATTTGGTTTTATGAGTTTTTTAAAGCCAGGTGACGAGATCCTAGTCCATGACGCACCTATATATCCAACAAGTAAAACAACGTTAGAGTCGATGGGGGTCTTGCCAATATACGCGGATTTTCACGATTCTGAACAAATAAAAGAAGCCATCCTCAAACACCCGAAGTTAAAAGGTGTATTGATTCAGCATACGAGGCAAAAAATAGATGACCATTACGATTTGGCTGAAACAATAAAAAAAATACGTTCCATTCATTCTAGTCTAGTCATTATTACGGATGACAACTATGCTGCGATGAAAGCAGAAAAGATTGGAGCGCAAGTCAAAGCCGATTTGTCCACCTTTTCATTGTTCAAGCTACTAGGTCCGGAAGGTATTGGAGTCATTTTAGGCAAAAATGATTTAATACAAAGAATAGAAAATTTAAACTATTCAGGTGGAAGCCAAGTTCAAGGTTATGAAGCTTTAGAAGCTTTAAGGGGTCTGATATATGCGCCGGTTATGCTGGCAATTCAAGCAAGTGTCAATGATCAGTTAGTTCACTCGCTTAATAATGGAGCCATTAAAGGTGTTAAAAAGGCTTATTTGGCAAATGCACAATCAAAAGTCTTACTTGTAGAGTTTGTTAATCCAATTGCCGAAAAAGTGCTTCATCATGCTAATGAATTGGGAGCGGCACCCCATCCGGTAGGTGCTGAATCAAAATACGAGTTTGCACCAATGTTTTATAGAGTGTCTGGTACTTTTTTATCTGCAGATCCATCACTGGCCAGAAAAATGATCCGCATTAATCCATTAAGAAGCGGTTCTGAGACCATTTTAAGAATTCTAAACATATCCGTTCACCGAGCCACAGAAAATCTTAGTGTAAATCCTTCAAGAGGGGATGATATAAATGAATAAAAGAGTCATTATCATAATATTAGACAGCTTAGGAGTCGGTTATATGGAAGATGCAAGCGATTATCACCCTTTAGACGTTGGCGCTAATACTTTCTATCACATACTTGATACGGTGCCTTCTTTAAACATTCCAAATCTCGAAAAATTGGGTATAAACAAAATCTTGCACCATCCTAAATTGAAAAATGTAGACCATATTGCCAGCTATGGTGTTTTGAACCTGATGCATCAAGGAGCAGACAGTTTTGAAGGGCATAATGAAATCATGGGGACAAAGCCAAAAAAGACATATTTAGCTCCTTTTGCAGAACATATCAATCATGTTAAACTCGCTTTGGAAGATCAGGGTTATAAAGTTAACATACCAAATTCAGATTTGCCGTATCTATTAGTAAACGATTTAGTAGTCGTGGCCGATAATATCGAAACAGATTACGGGCAAATTTATAATGTAAGCGCTCCGCTGGATTATATTCCGTTTGATGAAGTGTTGAAAATAGGAAGATGTGTCCGTCATCATGTTAAAGTAAATCGTGTGATTGTTCTTGGAGGAGAAAATGTAACACCCGAACACTTGCAGAGGTCAGTTGAAAGAAGAGAAGACGGATTAGTAGGAGTGAATTCGCCTAAATCTAATGTATACAAGCAGGGGTATCAAGTCCGTCACTTAGGTTTTGGTATCTCTCCCGAGAAGCAGTTGCCAACATTGGCGAAAAATGGGGGAATGGAAGTTTCTCTTATCGGAAAAATGCAGGACATCATTTATTGTAAAGGTGCAAATAGGTTTCCGGGTGTAGATACGGAACAAGTTATGAAGGATATTATACAGGAGATGGACCGTGTCAAAAAAGGCGTGATTGCTGCCACAGTACAAGAAACCGATTTAGCCGGACATGCACAGAATCCTGTGCGTTATGCGAATCGGATTGAAATGGTAGATCAATATTTGCCGGAAATTCTCCGGAAAATGACAGATCAGGATCTGCTGATGATTAGTGCAGATCACGGGAATGACCCTACGATCGGCCATAACCAACACACACGGGAAAAAACGTATTTGCTGGCTTATCACAAAAAGTTATCCCCCGCAAATATCGGGGAAAGAAAAACGCTATCCGACATTGCTGCAACTTCTGCTGATTATCTAGGGCTTCGCAATACTGAAAACGGCAGTTCATTCCTTCATTTAATGCAAAAAGGAAAAGAGGAGACAGACTGATGTTTTTGGAATCTACATTAAAATATAATAAAAAATTAATAGAAGCTGCATTGGATTTTCATCAGCGGGGAATCATTTCACCTAACACTTATGTATTAGATTTGGACACTGTCAAGAAAAATACAAAAGTTTTAAGCGAAAAAGCCAGAAAACAGGATATTGAACTATTTTTTATGACAAAGCAATTTGGCCGTAATCCGTTGGTAGCACAAGCTATCGCCGAAAGCGGAATTGACAAAGCGGTTGCTGTAGACCCGTGGGAGGCAATCACACTCAGCCAAAATGGAATCAAGATTGGGCATGTCGGACATCTTGTTCAAATACCTATTCATATGATTCCGGCTATATTAAAGCTTCATCCTGACTATGTTACGGTTTTCAGTCTTGCAAATGCTCGAAACATTAGTAGAGCAGCTAAGGAAATGGGAAGAAAACAAAAAGTGTTTTTACGTATCGCAAACAAAGAGGATTATATATATAAAGGTCAAGAGGGAGGGTTCACTTTTGAACAAATCGTTAAGGATATCGAATCGATTGAACAGTTAGAAGGAATTGAAATTGCAGGTTTAACAAGCTTTCCTTGTATATTGATTAAAGACGGCCTTCCAACAGTTACTCCGAATGTAACATCCATGCAAACCGTAAAATCTTTTTTAATGGAAAGAGGGTATAAAAGGCTTGAGATGAATATGCCAAGTGCAACATCTTGTGGAACAATCAAATTGTTGAAGGAAAATGGTGCAACTCAAGGCGAACCCGGTCATGCTTTAATTGGAACGACGCCCATTCATGCAACGAAAAAACTCGCAGAAAGACCTGCAATGGTATATGTAACTGAAGTATCCCACATATCTAATCATCATGCTTATGTTTTCGGCGGTGGATTCTATCCGCGTTCACATATGAAAGCGGCGCTGGTTGGAACAAACAAAAATCATCTTAAGAAGGTTCAAGCTATTGAAATGACACCTGATCATATTGATTATTATGGCGCATTAAACACAGTTGAAGCAAAAGTCGGCGATACGGCAATATTTGCTTTTCGTACACAAGTCTTTGTCACGAATGCGCATATTGCAATCTTAAAAAACGTTTCTGAAGATCCTGAACTTATCGGTGTATTTGATTCTAAAGGAAATGTAATCGAGTAAATGATCGTTATCAGCGGAATATCGGAGTTCTTGAATAATGGATTGTCTTACTGAGGTGTAGCGAAGATGCCTTGTCTTTTTGAAGTGCAGTTTAATACAGTAGTCCGTCTTGGACATGTTATTTTGCGGAAAGGAGAACGACGTGAAAATTATTCATGTATCAGGTTATGAAGAAATGAGTGAAAAATCAGCTGATTTAATGACTGAGCTCATTAACAATTCAAAAAATCCTGTTATCGGTTTTGCAACAGGTTCGACACCGCTAGGTTTGTATAAATGCCTGATCAAAAAGTATCGGCAAAAGGAAATATCATTTAAGAATGTTACTGCTTTTAATTTAGACGAGTACGTTGGACTGGCTAAAGAAAATAAAAACAGCTACCATTATTATATGAATGAAATATTATTCAAACATCTGGATATTAGGCAAAGGAATATCAATATCCCAAATGGGATGGCGGAAGATTTGGAACAAGAATGCATCAGTTACGACAGACTTGTTTCCGAAAAAGCAATTGACATACAAATATTAGGGATGGGATTGAATGGTCATATCGGTTTTAATGAACCGGGGACAAGCTTTAAAAGCAGAACCCATATCGTTGATTTGGATAAATCAACCCGGCAGGCAAATTCCCGGTTCTTTCGTTCCTTGGACGAAGTACCGACAAAGGCATTGACCATGGGAATTGAAACAATAATGGAAAGTAAGCGGATCCTTCTGCTCGTGTCTGGAAATGAAAAATCTGAAGCATTGGCACGGCTGCTGAACAGCACCCGTGTCTCCCAAGAGTTCCCTGCTTCAATTTTAAGGAAACATAATGATGTGATTGTGATGGCAGATGATGCGGCCTTAAATAAAACTCAATAACAGACATCGGCTGATGACATTTAAAAATTTCAAGAGATCTCCTAGTGATCAATCAGTAAAAAACGACTGAATATAGCAAATTTCCACCCTGCTGGTAAGGACTTACATATACAGGTTTTGCTTGTCTCATATTGTTTACTCGAACAGTTGAAAAGGGGAGAATGGAGGAAAATGAATAACTCCTCTAGGCGAGAGAAAGCCATCATCCTATAGAACCGACTGTCCATATTTATGATCCACAAAAAAAGCAGCCAAAGGGCTGCTTTTTTTAAAGCGTATCGCATTTTACGCCGACGACGCCGTCGATCGCTTTGATATCGTAATAGACATCGGTGACATACCGTTTCTTATGAACCATGATTTTCGTTTCCATGACCGGAAATTCATTATCGCGCATATCATCGATCCGGACGGAATGAATCCGGATTTTTTTCGCTTTCATTTCCTTGAGGATATCCGTCAGTTTATCCTTGTCATTCAGAGACATGCGGACGCGGATTTCTTTTTCCTGCAAGCGGTTCGGGCCGATTTTGCCGACGATCCACGGCAAAAACTCGACGCTGATTAAAATGAAAATGAGACTGACAAATGCTTCTTTATAAAAGCCCGCTCCGATGGCGACGCCGAGGCCGGCTGCTCCCCAGATCATCGCTGAAGTGGTCAGGCCGGAAATGACGTCGTTGCTTTTGCGTAAGATCACGCCCGCTCCGATGAAGCCGATCCCCGATATGATTTGTGCGGGAAGCCGCAAAGGGTCCATCATAATTCTGTTCGACTTTGGAAAATGGTATGCCGCATCAATGCTGATCATTGTCAGAACACAGGAACTGATCGCAATCACGATGCACGTTTTTAAGCCGAGCGGCTTGTTTTTCAGCTCCCTTTCGAGACCGATGACCATTCCGATTAATGTTGCGATGCCAAGCTTCAACAGTGTTTCTGTTTCAATATGCCAATCCATGCCCATAATCTCCTTTCCGACAATATCTTATATGATTGATATGATTTTCTCACAGACGCTATGGATCGACAACTGTTTTTGAAGGGGATGTCGCGGAACCATTCATCAGCAAGAAAGCCCAATACTCCTACCATTATATTGCCGGTGTGGCATCAAAAGAATTCCGTCTGAGCAAAAAAGCCGCCGGATATCGCCCGGCGGCTTTCATTGCCTGATCATTTAAGAATGTTCTTCCTCATGCGTCTGTTCCATTTCTTCAAACATATCTCTTGCTGCTTTTGCCGGCTTGTTCGTGATCATGCTGACAGCGTAAACGACAATCAAGCTCAGGAAGAAACCAGGGATCATTTCATAGATTCCCGTCTTCTCCTGCAGACCGGTCAGAATGCAAATCAGCACGGTCACGGCTCCTGTGATCATACCGGCCAATGCGCCCCACTGGTTCATCCGCTTCCAGTACAAGCTGAGAAGGATGGCGGGGCCGAATGCGGAACCAAACCCGGCCCACGCATAGCCGACCAAATCAAGGATCGTGTTGTTCGGTGTCAGAGACAGAAGGATCGCGATGACGGCGACAAGCAGAACGCTCAGACGTCCGACAAGAACGAGTTCCTTATCCGTTGCTTTGCGCCGGAAAAACGTCCGGTAAAAATCTTCCGTCATGGCGCTTGATGTGACAAGCAGCTGGGAAGACACCGTACTCATAATCGCCGCGAGCAAAGCGGAAAGCAAAAATCCGGTAATCAGCGGATGGAATAATACTTTTGAGAACACGATAAAAATCGTTTCCGGATCTTTAAGCGCTGTACCCGTTTCATGGACATACGCCACACCGATCAGTCCGACAAGCAGTGCGCCGATTACGGAGATGATCATCCAGCCCATTGCGATGCGGCGCGCAGGCTTCAGCTCTTTTACGGATGAAATCGCCATAAAGCGGACGATAATATGCGGCTGACCGAAATAGCCCAGTCCCCAGGCGAGAAATGAAATAATGCTAATGACGGTCGTTCCTTTGAAGAAATCGAGCAAGCTTGGATTGATTTCTTCGATCACATTGAAAGTCGGCGTAATTCCGCCTAATTGAGTAAAGGCAACGATCGGCACGAGCACTAAAGCGATAAACATAATCAAACCTTGCACAAAGTCAGTCAGACTGACGGCCAAAAACCCTCCGAACAGCGTATAAGCAATCACGACTGCTGCCGTTAAGAAAAGACCCATTTTATAATCGAGGCCGAACGCCGTTTCAAACAGTCTTCCTCCGGACACCATACCCGCCGACGTGTACAGTGTGAAAAACACCATGATGACGATGGCTGATGCCAGGCGCAAGATTCTCGTCGTATCATTAAACCGATTTTCGAAAAAATCCGGAATTGTAATCGCATCGTTTGCTACTTCTGTATATGTGCGCAGCCGGGGAGCGACAACCAAGTAGTTCACATAAGCTCCGATTGTTAAACCGACGGCAAGCCAGGCGCTCGAAAGTCCTGTCACATACATGGCTCCGGGCAGTCCCATCAGCATCCAGCCGCTCATGTCCGACGCGCCGGCCGATAAAGCCGTAACAGCAGGCCCAAGACCTCTGCCGCCGAGCATGTAGTCATTCAAATTGGATGTCTTTCTGTAGGAATACCAGCCGATTAAGAGCATCGCGGCAAAATAAATCCCTAACGAAATAAATATTTCAACACTCACGTTTCATATCTCTCCTCTTTAAAAATAATGTGGCATCACCTCTTTAAAATTTTCGACAATACTGACTTGCGGTACGAAGAAAATTGCAGGGCCCCCTCTTTGAAAAATCAAGTATTGGAATTAAGGCGCTGCCGATTAGATCGTACTTAGTTACCTAACCTATCAAACTATTCCCCATCAATCAACCGTGAAAAACATCCGATTTTATTGAAAAAGAGCGCGATGGTTCTGATAAGCATCATAATGAAAACGCTTACAAATATTATATAAAGTAAAAATATTCTGAATATTAGTACGGGCTATTTTACTGAATTTTTCATGTGCGATAAAATAAAAGCCGCCTAATGGGGCGAAGATCGTGGTTTTGTTGATTTAGAAGGCTAAAATTTGATATGATCAGTATTATGACTAAGCGAGAATAACCTTGGAGGTGTTTTTAGTATGTCGCGTATTTCTATAGAAGAAGTAAAGCATGTCGCCCATCTTGCCAGACTGGCGATTACGGACGAAGAAGCGGCGATGTTTACCGAACAGCTTGACAGCATTATTTCATTTGCAGAAGAGCTGAACGAAGTCGATACAGAGAATGTTAAACCAACAACGCACGTATTGCAAATGAAGAATATCATGAGGGAAGATGTCCCTGATAAAGGCCTTCCGGTTGAAGACGTCGTCAAAAACGCGCCTGATCATAAAGACGGCTACATCCGCGTGCCGTCAATCTTGGACTGAATAAAGGAGGGAGCGAGAAAACATGTCACTGTTTGACCATAAAATATCTGAATTAAAACGTCTCATACATAATAAAGAGATCAGCATATCAGATTTAGTCGATGAATCTTACAAACGGATTCACGAAGTTGACGGAAAGGTACAAGCCTTTTTGCAGCTTGATGAAGAAAAAGCCCGCGCATACGCCAAAGAATTGGACGAAGCGCTAGATACCCGTGATGAGCACGGCCTTCTTTTCGGGATGCCGATCGGTATTAAGGACAATATCGTAACAAAGGATCTGCGGACAACGTGCGCAAGCAAAATTCTTGAGAACTTTGATCCGATCTATGATGCAACCGTTGTTGAGCGTCTTCACGAAGCTGAAGCGGTCACCATCGGAAAGCTGAATATGGATGAATTCGCGATGGGTTCTTCCACAGAAAACTCAGGCTTTAAAAAGACAAAAAACCCGTGGAATCTCGAAACTGTTCCGGGCGGATCAAGCGGAGGCTCTGCGGCTGCGGTTGCGGCCGGGGAAGTGCCGTTTTCACTTGGATCTGACACGGGCGGATCGATTCGCCAGCCGGCATCTTTCTGCGGCGTCGTCGGCTTAAAGCCTACATATGGACGCGTTTCCAGATACGGCCTTGTCGCATTTGCTTCTTCGTTGGATCAAATCGGCCCGATCACAAGATCTGTCGAAGACAACGCCTACCTTCTTCAGGCGATTTCAGGCGTCGACAAAATGGATTCGACGAGCGCCAATGTGGACGTGCCCGACTATCTGTCAGCGTTAACCGGCGACATTAAAGGACTTAAAATCGCCGTGCCGAAAGAATACCTCGGCGAAGGAGTGGGAGAAGAAGCGAGAAATTCCGTGCTTGAAGCGCTGAAAGTGCTCGAAAGCCTTGGCGCGACATGGGAAGAAGTATCGCTTCCGCACAGCAAATACGCGCTGGCGACTTACTACCTGCTTTCTTCATCTGAAGCGTCGGCAAACCTGGCGCGCTTCGACGGCATCCGCTACGGTTACCGCACGGACAATGCCGACAACCTGATCGACCTGTACAAACAAACGCGTTCCGAAGGATTCGGAAACGAAGTGAAACGCCGCATCATGCTCGGTACGTTCGCGCTCAGCTCAGGCTACTATGATGCGTACTATAAAAAAGCGCAAAAAGTCAGAACGCTGATCAAAAAGGACTTTGAAGACGTATTTGCAAACTATGACGTCATCATCGGACCGACAACGCCGACGCCGGCATTTAAAATCGGCGAAAAAACGAGCGATCCGCTGACCATGTACGCCAATGACATTCTGACGATTCCTGTCAACCTTGCGGGCGTACCGGGAATCAGCGTACCGTGCGGCTTGGCGAACGGCTTGCCGCTCGGCCTGCAAATCATCGGCAAACACTTTGACGAAAGCACAGTATACCGCGTCGCCCATGCATTCGAACAGGCGACAGACCACCATAAAGCAAAACCTGAACTGTAAGGGGTGAAAAAACATGAACTTTGAAACGGTAATCGGACTTGAAGTCCACGTGGAGCTCAAAACAAAATCGAAAATTTTCTCCAGTTCTCCAACGCCATTCGGCGCGGCGGCCAACACGCAGACAAGCGTTATCGACTTAGGCTATCCGGGTGTACTGCCTGTGTTGAACAAAGAAGCCGTTAATTTCGCGATGAAAGCCGCGATGGCGCTCAACTGCGAAATTGCGACAGAAACGAAATTCGACCGGAAAAACTATTTCTACCCCGACAACCCGAAAGCTTATCAAATTTCTCAATTTGATAAACCGATCGGCGAAAACGGCTGGATCGAAATCGAAGTCGGCGGAAAAACGAAGCGCATCGGCATCACCCGCCTTCATTTGGAAGAGGATGCGGGAAAACTGACGCATACAGGCGACGGCTACTCCCTTGTCGACTATAACCGCCAGGGAACACCGCTCGTTGAAATCGTCTCCGAGCCCGATATCAGAACGCCTGAAGAAGCTTACGCCTACCTTGAAAAACTGAAATCAATCATTCAGTATACAGGCGTTTCTGATTGTAAGATGGAAGAGGGCTCGCTCCGCTGCGACGCCAACATCTCCCTCCGTCCGATCGGACAAGAGGAGTTCGGCACAAAGACAGAGCTGAAAAACCTGAACTCATTTGCCTTTGTTCAAAAAGGCCTTGAGCACGAAGAAAAACGCCAGGCGCAAGTTCTTTTGTCAGGCGGTGTCATTCAGCAGGAGACGCGCCGCTATGATGAAGCGTCCAAAACGACGATTTTGATGAGGGTCAAAGAGGGATCTGACGACTACCGCTACTTCCCTGAGCCTGATCTTGTCGAGCTTTACATTGACGATGAGTGGAAACAGCGCGTGAAAGACAGCATCCCTGAGCTTCCGGACGAGCGCCGCAAGCGCTACATCGAAGAGCTTGGCCTGCCTGCCTATGACGCGAAAGTGCTCACTTTGACAAAAGAAATGTCCGACTTCTTCGAAGCAGCCGTAGAAAAAGGCGCAGACGCGAAGCTGGCGTCGAACTGGCTGATGGGTGAAGTGTCGGCTTACTTGAACGCTCAGCAACAAGAGCTTGCGGATGTTGCGCTCACGCCTGAAGGCCTTGCCGGATTGGTCAAGCTGATCGAAAAAGGCACGATTTCATCGAAAATCGCGAAAAAGGTCTTCAAAGAATTGATCGAAAAAGGCGGAGACGCAGAAAAAATCGTCAAAGAAAAAGGCCTTGTGCAAATTTCTGACGAAGCGACGCTCAGAAAGCTTGTCACAGAAGCGCTCGACAACAATCCGCAATCGATCGAAGACTTCAAAAACGGAAAAGACCGTGCGATCGGCTTCCTTGTCGGCCAAATCATGAAAGCCTCAAAAGGACAAGCGAACCCGCCGATGGTCAACAAGCTTCTTCTTGAAGAGATTAATAAACGATAAAAAAACAGACTTATGCTACTTAAATGGAGGTCCTCATATTGGGGACCTTTTTTTATTTGTGTAAAGATGTAAATAAATAAAATTAAAATTTATTTGAACTTTATTTAGAGATATATTATCATTAATTTAAGTTTTGTTTTTAAATTTATTGATAAGAGGGGCTGTCTATGGAAAGAAAAGATGTACCCGAGTGGATATTGGCTTTAGAAGAAGAGGATGTAGAATTTATTAAAAACTTTACGCTGAAATCTGGTTCGTTAAAAGAAATTGCAAAGAGTTATCAAGTATCTTATCCAACAGTTAGGGTTAGGTTGGATCGATTAATACAAAAAATTCAACTCATTGATGAATTGGAAAATGAGACTTTTGTTCATTTTATTAAACAGTTAGCCATCGATGATCAGATAAGTCTGGAAAATGCAAAGTTAATCATTGAGAAATATAAAAAAGAGCGGGGTGTTCATAAATGAATACTATATATATACTACTGATCGGATTTGCAATACTGGGAATTCAATATTTTTTATCGACCAGAAATCGTACTTTTTGGGGAGCTATACTGCCAACAGCTTATATCATTTTTCTCGTTGCATTATCCATTCATGAAGGAAAATCTTTCGCATCATTCTATCTTCCTCTTATTGGCGGACTGGCTTTATTGCTGGGGGAATGGATTAAAGGCAGAGAAGCTTTGAAAAAAAAGCAGGAAAGAGAAATGAGAGTTATGAAAGCCATGGATATTAAATAACAGGACCAGCCTCAAAAGGACAGAACAAGCTGCTTAAAAAACCTTGGAGAATAATTCTCCAAGGTTTTTTCGTTATTCCACAACAGGCGTCAAAGAACCGCCGTCCCAGATGTCTCCCTTATTCAGCATCCATGGATGAAGATAGAGGGTGTCCGCTCCCTTATTCACAGCAGGGCTCCACCCATCGTTCCACGCCAGGAAGTACGTCGTATTCGGGTATTTCTCTTTGATTGCATGGATAAACCGCGCGTAATCCAGCCCGCCGTTTGTCGTCTGTGGCCCGACCTCTGTAAAGGCAAACGGCTTGTTCAGAGATGTGAGCTGATCGTAGCCATCAATGGCGTGCGGGTCATCAAAATAAGCGTCAAGCCCGACGATGTCAACATATGATGCGCCCGGATAAAAGTCTGTTTTAAAGTCTCTGTTGGCATCAGGCGCATACACCCACAACAGATGATCCAAGCCTCTTGTCTTTGTCATATAGTCATAGATTTTCACATAGAGCCGTTTGTACAAGGAGATTCTCGCGCTGTCTTTTTGATTATATTGCGTCAGTCCCCACCAGAACCATTCGCCGTTCATTTCGTGAAGGGGTCTGAACAGAACGGGCACACCTTCATTTTCAAGCTCCTGAAGGCCATCGGCGATTTTGCTCAGCATCGCCTCAAGCCGTTTTCCTTCGGGTGTGGAAGAATCTAAAATTCTCTCATACTGGCTGTTCGAAATCTGAGTTTTATAATGACCCGAAGTAAACGCGGGGTTTGCGAGGTGCAGGCTGATTTGCGGTATGCCTCCGCTTTTCCAGTATGCGATCAAATCGCTGTTGCAGCTGTAGTCAATCGTATCGGCGATCTCCTCCGGCTCCAGCCATCCTCTTGCATAATCGCAGCCGTATACGGCTGGCAGCTGTCCTGTTGCCTGTTTGATCCGGTCGGCTTCAGCCAGCGAGAATGTGTCAAGGCTGTATCCTCCGAATGCCCCGGACATTACCCGATTTTCCGTCCGATTGGGCAGGTGGGCAAGCCAGTTCATCACCGCTTTCGTCGTCGGCTGGGCATTCGGGTTTACCGGAGAAACGGTGTGTGCGTAGCTCGGTTGCGAAACGGCAAAAGCAAGGAGCAGCGCGAAGATGGAGCAAACGATGCTTTTTTTCACTAAGGTAAAACCCCCTAAAAATCTAGATTGTCTTAAGCGATCTTATTATACATGCTGTTTCCAAAATATTCATGGTCAGATCGTCGTATTGTAAGGAAATAAAAAAACAGCCATCAGGCTGTTTTATGAATGAAGGAAACGGGTGATCATTCCATATAGATGCTGGACATTGTCCTGATGCTCCAAATTTGTCAGCATGCCCTGGAGCACGGGGACGCGGGGCGAATCTTTTCTCAGCTCTTCCTCGATCACATCCAGTGTAATGAGAATGTCTTCCGGCAGCGCCGGCTGACGTTTGGCATCTTCAAGCTCCCGCAAAATCGTATGTTTATCGGCCGTACTGCCGGCGTTCCGGTAATAGCTGTACGTCCGTCCGGCCAGGATCGGCTGCTCCCCGTTTTGAACCATGCCATCAATCATGTCATCGATTCTTCTCATAATAAAATCCGCAAGTTCGTAAAAATCGATATCCAGTTCATTAAAGATAAACAAATTTTGATAAGACTGCACGATGCCTTGAACGATCACGGACAAGTCTGACAGATAGGGCTTCACAATGTCCCCGTAGGCTGCTGACAGCGCGTTTTTATACGTCTCGTGGAATTTTTGGCTGACATTTTTAAAATATTCTTCGATTTTGCTGTTTTCCGGGATGCTGTGTTCGCTGATCATCACGAGAATAAAGTCGCGGTGCTCCTTGCTCTCACTGAATTGATAAGCAATCTGCTCCTTGAACGTTTCCTTCGGAGGAAAATTCTTTTGCTGAATGATCTTCATATTTTCCATCGTTCGATCGATATAATACTTAATGATCGCAAGCAAAAGCGCTTCTTTCGACTTGAAATGCAGGTAGAAAGCTCCTTTTGAGATGTTGCATTCATTGGCGATGTCCTGAATCGTTGTGGAAGCAAACCCGTTTTTCGCGAACAGGTGCAGACCTGCTTTAATGATTTTTTCTTCTTTTTCTGTCATGAATGTACCCCTTTAACACTTCTTTAAAATTGAATAAATTTTAACATATATAAGTTGACGCTGTTTACTTTTGAAGTTTATTATTGTATAGAATGACCAGTCAGTCAATCTGTATTCTGAAAATGATATACACAATGGAGGTCGTAATGAATTCTATCATTAATTTTGTACTAAAGAACAAGTTCGCTGTGTGGCTGATGACGATTATTGTTACGGTTGCCGGCATTTATGCGGGTTTAAATATGAAGCAGGAATCAATTCCTGATGTGAACATGCCTTATTTGACCGTCAGCACGACATACCCCGGAGCCACTCCGAGCCAGGTAGCTGATGAAGTCACAAAGCCTGTTGAACAAGCCGTGCAAAACCTGGACGGCGTCAGCGTTGTGACGTCCACTTCGTATGAAAACGCATCATCGGTGATGATTGAATACGATTATGAAAAGGATATGGACAAAGCGAAGACGGAAGCCGCTGAAGCATTGGCGAATCTCGATCTGCCGGACAATGCGAAAGAGCCGAGCATTTCGCGCTACAGCATGAATTCCTTCCCGATCCTCGCGCTCAGCGTGTCCAGTGATAAAGACGATCTTCAAAGCTTGACGAAAAAAGTGGAAGACAGCCTCCTGACGAAGCTTGAAGGCCTTGAAGGCGTAGCTTCCGTTCAGCTTTCCGGACAGCAGGTTGAAGAAGTCGAATTTTCATTTAAAAAAGACAAATTGAAGCAATATGGGCTTGACGAGGATACAGTCAAGCAAGTGATTCAAGGATCTGATGTGACGACTCCGCTTGGGTTGTACACATTCGGGAAAGAAGAAAAATCGGTCGTCGTGAGCGGCGATATCGAAACAATTAAAGACTTGAAAAATATGAGAATTCCAGCGGCGTCTGCCGGAGGCGCGAGCGCGCAAGCCGGAGCGCAAAGTGCGCAAGCGGCCCAGGGCGCGCAGGCTCAAGCCGGAGCACAGAGCGCCGGACAAGCTCAGCAAAGCGCGGGAATCCCGACGGTTAAGCTGTCTGACATCGCAACGATTAAAGATGTCAAAAAAGCCGAATCCATTTCACGAACCAATGGTAAAGACAGCATCGGCATCAGCGTCATTAAAGCAAACGACGCCAATACCGTCGAGGTAGCCGACAACGTAAAAGCTGAACTCGAACAATTCAAAAAAGACCACAAAGGCTTCAAATACAGCTCGACATACGATCAAGCCGAACCGATCACCGAGTCGGTCGAGACGATGCTGAGCAAAGCGATTTTCGGAGCGATCTTTGCGGTTGTGATCATTCTCTTATTCCTAAGGGATATTAAATCAACATTAATCTCGGTCATTTCGATTCCATTGTCATTGTTAATCGCACTGCTCGTCTTGAACCAGCTTGATATCACGCTCAATATCATGACGCTCGGCGCCATGACGGTCGCCATCGGACGGGTTGTCGACGACTCGATCGTCGTCATTGAAAACATTTACCGCCGCATGAGGCTGAAAGATGAGCCGCTGCGCGGAAAAGCGCTCGTGCGCGAAGCGACGAAGGAAATGTTCATGCCGATCATGTCATCAACGATCGTGACGATCGCGGTATTCCTGCCGCTCGCACTCGTCGGCGGTCAAATCGGCGAATTGTTCCTGCCGTTTGCCTTAACGATTGTATTCGCGCTTGCCGCATCCCTGCTGATCGCGATCACGCTCGTGCCGATGCTTGCGCACACCCTCTTCAAAAAGTCGTTGACAGGTGCGCCGGTGAAGGCGAAAGAACACAAGCCTGGGGTACTGGCCAACTTCTACAAAAAAGTGTTGAATTGGTCGCTCAGCCATAAATGGATCACTTCGATCATCGCGGTTCTAATGCTGGTCGGAAGCTTGTTCCTCGTGCCGCTAATCGGAGCGAGCTACTTGCCTGCTACAAAAGATAAAATGGTGCAAATCACATACACTCCTGAACCGGGAGAAACGAAAAAAGAAGCGGAAAAAGAAGCGCAAAAAGCTGAAAAAGTCCTATTGGACCGCAAACACGTCGATACGGTTCAATATACGTTAGGAGCGGGAAATCCGCTGATGGGCGGAAGCTCAAACGGCGCGTTGTTCTATATCAAATATGAGGAAGACACACCTGATTTTGATAAAGAAAAAGACAACGTCCTAAAAGACATTCAGAAGCAATCCAAACGCGGAGAATGGAAAACCCAGGATTTCAGCTCTTCAGGCAATAACAATCAGTTAACGTATTATGTGTACGGAGATTCAGAAAAAGAGATTAAAGGCACTGTAAAAGAGATCGAAAAGATTATGAAAGACCAAAAAGACCTGAAGAACGTAAACTCAGGCCTGTCCAGCACATATGACGAATTTACTTTTGTCGCTGACCAGGAGAAATTAAGCAAACTCGGGTTAACGGCATCACAGATTTCTCAGGCGCTCATGAAAGAAACATCGCAGGCGCCGCTTACAACCGTGAAAAAAGACGGAAAAGATCTTGATGTCACGATTAAAACAGAAGAAGAAACTTATAAGAGTGTCAAAGATTTAGAAAACAAGAAAATCACAACTCCGACCGGCCAGGAAGTAAAAATCGGCGATGTCGCGAAAGTGAAAGAAGGCACGACATCTGACACGATTTCAAAACGCGACGGCAAAATCTATGCCGATGTCACGGCGGAAGTCACATCTGACAACGTCACAGCCGTATCAGTCGACGTACAGAAAAACATCGACAAGATCGAGCTGCATGACAACGTCACAATCGATACAGGCGGCGTATCCGCTGATATCGAAGATTCCTTTACAAAACTCGGACTCGCGATGCTTGCGGCGGTCGCGATCGTCTACCTCGTGCTTGTGATTACCTTCGGCGGAGCACTGGCGCCATTTGCGATCCTGTTCTCGCTGCCGTTTACGATTATCGGCGCCTTGGTGGGACTATACGTATCAGGAGAAACGATCAGCCTGAACGCAATGATCGGAATGCTGATGCTGATCGGAATCGTCGTCACAAACGCAATTGTCTTAATCGACCGCGTCATCCATAAGGAAGCGGAAGGGCTCTCAACGAGAGAAGCGCTCCTTGAAGCCGGCTCTACAAGGCTCCGTCCGATCCTGATGACGGCCATCGCCACAATCGGCGCCCTGATTCCATTGGCGCTCGGATTTGAAGGCGGCAGCCAGGTCATTTCAAAAGGACTCGGCGTCACCGTTATCGGCGGTTTGATCAGTTCGACGCTCCTTACCCTTCTGATCGTACCGATCGTATACGAAGTACTGGCGAAATTCCGCCGGAAAAAACCGGGTATGAAAGAAGAGTAAGTCGATAAAACAAAAACCCCTTGGAATGGTCCTTTCCAAGGGGTTTTTTCTTTGATGAGACGATCGTCGGTGTTTAACAAATATATCCTGTGTTATGCTTTGTTTAGAAAAGGCAACAGAGGAGGCAGTGAATGGAATCGAAAGGAAACAACGAACCAAGCCCCAAAGCCGTAAAGCGGCTCACCTGGATCATACCGATCGTGTTGATCGGAGTCATTTTTCTCTTGAAAAATATAAGAAATCCTGTGACTGATGTTTTATTTTATATTGTATGTGCAGGTGTTATCGCCTTAGTCATTTTCAGCATCATGAAAGAGACAAAAAGCAGATGAAAGCATGTTATGAGCTTGTCGATAAAGGTTGAAATGATCTTCATCGACAAGCTTTTTTAATGCTGCTGATTTCGTTTTCCAGCCCCGCAAAGAAGCAGTTAATCATTCGGATTGATTACCGCCAGCAGCTGATGGTCTTCCCATTTTCCGTTGATCTTAACGTTTTTCCGGGCGATGCCTTCTTTGTGAAAGCCCGCCTTCTTCAGCACCCGGATCGAGGCAAGATTACGGGGCATGACGCCGGCTTCGATGCGATGGAGCTTGAGATCTTGAAAGGCGAACTCGACCATCAGCTTGACGGCTTCTGTCGTGTAGCCTTTGCCGTTGTGTTTCTGATCCAAAAAATAGCCGATGAAGGCGCTTTGCAAGGAGCCGCGCAGTACCTGGAAAAGGTTGATCGTTCCGATCAGCGTATCGTTTGCAGGATCAAAGATGCCAAAATAATAATCTACATCGTTCTGCATATTTTCATATAAACTTTGAAGCCTCTTCTGTTGTCCTTCGATTGTATAAAACTCTTCGTTCCGCTCCATTGAAAACTGTTCAAAAAACGGGCGGTTTGCGTTCTGCAATTCGAGGCAAGCCTCGGCGTCTTCAGCCGTGAGCGGCCTGATGTAAATGTTTGTCCCTTTTTTGATCATGGAAAGTCTCCTTTTATAAAGATGGAATGCGGTCGGCTTTTTTCATCAACTCTTCAAAATACGCAAAAAATTGATCCCTGTCGACTTGATCGACGACTTCGACCATTCTGCCGTGAGGATGCTCTTCTGTCGTTCCTTGGCGCGGGCTTTCCGTATGGACAACCGCCTTGACGCTGCGCGAGCGTGTCATATCGACTGTGCCGAGTGTCAGCGTCGTCAGCACATCCCAAAGGTAGTATGTCGAATTCGTCTCGTTATGGACAAGCGGCGGACACATCGCATAGCACTGGCCGATAAAATCGATCCCGACATGCTTTCTGAGGCTCGCCCAATGGGAGCGGATATCATTTGTCAATGGCACCTGGTTCGTGCTTTCAAGCGCGACCATTTCGATCTGAATATCGCGTTCGAACACCGTCTTGACGCTGTAAGGGTCCCAAAAGGCGTTCCATTCCGCCGTCCCGTCGTGCTCAGGCTCTTCCACATTTCCTTTCTCAAGGAAGGTGCCGCCCATCCAGACAAGCTTTGCAATATGCTTGATGATCTCAGGCTCTTCCTCAAGCGCCCTCGCCAAGTCTGTCAGCGGGCCGGTGAACAGCAGCGTCACCGGTTCCGGGCTCTGTTTGACGCATTCAATGAGATGGAGGTGAGCGGGCAGGTCTGACACAGGGGTCCGGACTTCGCCTTTTTCATTTAAAAGCGGCAGGGCGTCGACATAAAAAGCGTGCATGCGCCACTCCTTCGGGAACGGATGCACCCCTCTCGAATCGGATGCCGCAGTCTCGACCTGGTACGAACCGAAGCGGTCAATGATTTTTCGGCTGGCACTGAGAGCCGGCTCCAAATAGCAATCCGCCGGTATGACGGATGCTCCGATCAATTTGACATCTTCCATCTGCAATAGCAGAAATAAAGAGACGAGATCATCGACGCCTCCGTCATGGTTAAAATAAACGGGCTTTTTCACAGCAACATCTCCTTTTTCTTAATATTAATTATTTTACATCAATTAGATCCCGAAGTCTTTTTTACCATGAATTAGGGCATTTTATCTAAAATTAAACAAATAATAAAACCCATTTTGTTGCGATTTTTTCAACAACTAGTATAATTAAAGGTTGTTGGTAAAGAAATGATACGGATACTCTAATAGGATGATGAAAACATGAAACGTGCACGAATCATATACAATCCGACTTCCGGACGCGAAATTTTCAAAAAAAACCTTGCCCAAGTTCTGCAGAAGTTCGAGCAGGCAGGCTATGAAACGTCTTGCCATGCGACAACAGGGGAAGGGGATGCCGTACAGGCCGCCAGAAACGCCGCTGAGCGGGAATTTGACTTGATTGTTGCGGCCGGAGGAGACGGCACATTAAATGAAGTCATCAACGGACTGGCGCCGTTGGAACACCGTCCCAAGCTCGGAGTCATTCCGGTCGGAACGACGAATGACTTTGCGAGAGCGCTCGGCATTCCGCGCGAGGATATTTTAAAGGCGGTAAACACAATACTAGAGGGAGAAGCCCGTCCGATTGACATCGGCCGCGTCAACGGCCAATATTTCATCAATATTGCCGGCGGCGGACGCCTCACCGAACTGACATATGACGTACCAAGCAAATTGAAGACGATGCTCGGCCATCTTGCCTATTATTTAAAAGGAATGGAAATGCTCCTTCCTTCGCTAAGGCCGACCGAGGTCGAAATCGAATACGACGGCAAGCTGTTTGAAGGAGAAGTGATGCTGTTTCTCGTCATGCTGACGAACTCCGTCGGCGGCTTTGAGAAGCTTGCTCCAGACTCAAGCTTGAACGATGGCATGTTTGACCTCGTTATTTTAAAACGGGCAAACCTCGCCGAATTCATCAGACTTGTCGGACTTGCCCTCCGCGGCGAACATATCAATGACGAGCATATCATCTACACGAAAGCGAACCGCGTCAAAGTAACGGTCAAAGACAAAATGCTCCTCAACCTTGACGGCGAATACGGCGGCGAACTGCCGGGCGAATTCGAAAACCTCTACCGCCATATCGATGTCGTCATGTCAAAAGAAAAAGCGAGAAAATTGGATGATTGAACTTGGTCTAAAGAGCTGGCCAAGTTTTTCTTATAGCAGGTGAAAAAGATGAAACAAAAAGCCCCCGTTCAAAAAAATGAATATTACAATGTCGTATTTGAAGATTTAACACACGAAGGAGCCGGCGTCGCCAAAGTCGACGGCTTCCCGATTTTCGTGCCGAACGCGCTCCCTGACGAAAAGGCGCAGATCAAAGTGACCCGGGTCAAAAAAGGCTTCGCCTTCGGCCGCCTCATCGACTTGAAAGAAGAAAGCCGCTTTCGTACAGACGCGCCGTGCCCGATCTACAAGCAGTGCGGCGGCTGCCAGCTTCAGCACATCAACTATGAAGGCCAGCTTCTCTACAAGCAGAAGCAAGTCAAAGACGTGCTTGAGCGCATCGGCAAGCTCGATTTAAGCCGGATCACCGTCCACCCGACCCTCGGCATGGAAGACCCGTGGAACTACCGAAACAAAGCGCAGGTCCCTGTCGGCGAAAGAGAAGGCGGTCTGATCGCAGGTTTCTACCAGCAGCGCAGCCATGAAATCATCGACATGAACGAATGCCTGATCCAGCAGTCGGAAAACGACCGCGTCGTTCAGGCGATTAAAGAGATCTGCGGCAAATACGGCATCAAAGCGTACAACGAAGAACGCCACAAAGGCTGGCTCAGACACATCATGGTCAGATACGGCGCCGTCACAGGCGAAATGATGGTCGTCTTCATCACAAGGACAAACGACTTCCCGCACAAAGCGAAAATCGTCGAGGAGATCACCGCGGCATTCCCGCACGTCAAATCGATCGTCCAAAACATCAACCCGAAAAAAACAAACGTCATCTTCGGCGACGAAACAACCGTCATCTGGGGAGAAGAATACATTTACGACACCATCGGCGGCATCAAATTCGCCATCTCCGCCAGATCGTTCTACCAAGTCAACCCTCAGCAAACGAAAGTGCTCTACGACAAAGCGCTTGAATACGCCGAATTGAACGGCGAAGAAACAGTCATTGACGCCTACTGCGGCATCGGCACGATCTCGCTGTTTCTGGCGAAGCAGGCGAAAAAAGTATACGGCGTCGAAATTGTACCGGAAGCGATTGAGGACGCGAAGCGGAATGCCGAGTTGAACGGTATTGAGAACGCTGAGTTTGAAGTTGGCGAAGCTGAGGTCGTGATTCCGAAGTGGTATAAGGAAGGTATCAAGGCTGATACGCTTGTGGTTGACCCGCCGCGCAAAGGCTGCGATGAGGCATTGCTGCGGACGATTTTGGAGATGAAGCCGAAGCGTGTGGTTTATGTGTCTTGCAACCCGGGAACCTTGGCGCGCGATTTGCGGGTGCTTGAGGATGGCGGGTATGAGACGCTTGAAGTGCAGCCTGTTGATATGTTTCCGCATACTAGCCATGTGGAGTGTGTGGCGAAGTTGGTTTTAAAAGGTGATTGAGGGCAAAAGTTATAACCCCTCAACCTGTGTAAACTTATAGCAAATCTTAACTTCGATCTTATCAACGAAACGTAATAACATTTTAGAAGTTAAGGTGTTGAAGTTTAGAAAGTCCTTTAATTGTTCTATGATGGTAGAGATTTTACTTGTTGCGTCATTCTCTGCCATCTCTTTTTTTATTTCTGCTCGTTCTAACTCAAATTGTTGTATTTTTTCTTGAACCAAACTTATAAAATCATCATAATCCTGTTTTTAATATAGATTTAATTTTAAAGAGGTGAGGGAAATGAGTGAGTTAACTTATGAAAAGTTAAAGAAGGATATTAAAAATACAGATTTAGAGAGTGCTGCTACAACAATGCTAGGGCTGTATATATTTGATGAAGAAAAATTTGGAAAAAACTTATTGTTGAGCGGTTGTTTAACTGATCCTTTAAGCAGAAATTTTAAAGAAGAAGAATTAGTCTTTTTTTTAAAGGTATGTGGATTAGTGCTTAAATGTTTTGAGGATAGTGAAGGTGAATATGTAGAGGGGTTTAAAAATACGGTAGCTAAATTATATTGCACCATAAAGGATATCAACAAGGCTTCAAAAAGTAATGAAGCGAGGTTATTTAAGAATGACTTTTTAAAGTATCCATTTACAAAACAAATTCAAATGTTATGTACGTTTATAGAAAGTCAATCTTTTTATTCTAATAGAGATATGGGGAAGAGGATCCAAGCTCAAGGGTATGTAACCGGAATGGAACATGAGTTGCCAGTGTCTGAAAAAGAAGTTTCAGTTGCTGATATAATGGAAGCGAATTTAGAAATTTTTGACACGTTAGTTCGGTTACTTCACTATAAAGCAAATGGGAAAATTGATAATCAGGAAATTAAGTCTTATAATGACATATCTCCTTTTGGGATACCTAGTATTGAAGAGATAATGCATTTAGCTTTGCATAGAGGTTTTTTAGAAGAACTATGGTCAAGGATCAAGTATCAAAATTGGGAATTTAAACGATTTAAATTAGATGAAAGTAATCATGTGCATTATTATTGTCCTCCCAGTGATGACGATTACAAAAAAGAGAGAGTAGCCGTCATAAGGTATAAATATCGGGACTTTATCAATTATTCAAAACTAGTAAATTACAAAAAAATGTCTGAAACAATTAATGAACTTGAAAGAGCATCAATTTTTTCTTTATCCTCTCCTTCTTCAGTTTTTAAGTTAGATAAAGATGTATTTATTCTAGGGGAAAAAATAGCTGAAAGTGCTATAAGTGTAGCTTGGGATCAAATGGAAGACGATTTAGGTTCTTTAGTAGACCGTATAAAGATAGGGAAAGATAAGGATATAAATTTAAACGAACTATATGATGGAATAAAATATTTATTATCTTTAGCATATGTATATCGTACAAATGCACATTCAAAATTTGATGATAAGGACTTTACTTATTTATCACCAATATTTGAATTGAAAGATATAAAAAGGCATTTTTCAAAGTTATCTGGAATTAATATTGAAAAAGCTAATAATATAATTGACTTATTTGTTTTTAGACCAAAACCATTACTAGATATTTTTTCTCAGCCTCTTGTTTATATTGGGGATGAAAGAATAGTATTTACTCCCCACATTGTTATTCAGATGAACATTAATAGAATTGTTGGTAAACATTTATCTTGTTGGGGTGTAGATATTGCAAGTAAAGGGACTGAACTGGAGGATGAAATAAAAGCTTTATTAAGTTTTTCATCCCATTTTTCTATTAATAGATCACAGGTTAAGTTTTTAGCATACGATGGTAAGGATGTTGAATATGATCTAATTGCTACATTTGGCGGCAAAATAATATTGATAGAATTTAAATGTCTAAATCATCCCTTTTCTCCAAAAGAAGTTAAACAGAGGTACGATGATATACTTTACGGTGTAAGTCAGGTTAAAAGAAGAGAGAATATATTAATCCGTCAGTGGGAGGAAGTTCAAAAATATATAGATATTCCTTTACCTAAAACTCCTCCTAAAGCAGACGATATAGTAAAAATAGTTTGTACTAATATCTTTGAGTTTACAGGCAGAATAGAAGAAGATGTATATATTACAGATGTATCCTCTTTTATCAAGTTCTTTTTAGACCCTAAAATTGAAGAAATAAAGTTAGAATTAAATACAACTAGTGTTATTAGTGAGGCTAAACTGTGGAGTGGAGAACCAACACTGGAAGGTCTTCTAGAGTATTTACAATCTCCTATTGCAGTTGGTGGAGTATTGGAAAAGCTTAAAGAAGTGCCAAGAGAGATACCGCTTATTGATAAGGACGACCCCCACTTAGCATTTAAAGATTATGTATTAGAGGAAAATCCTTATGACTTTGCAGTTTTATCTAAATACAAAGATAGTTATCAAGGTGAAAAAGTTGGTCGAAACAAACCGTGTCCTTGTGGAAGTGGGAAAAAATTCAAAAAATGTCATGGGGAATAATTTTCAGATAATGTATTTAAGTCTGAAGTAGGTATAGTTGCCAAATTAAATTATAACTGTGAAATGTATTCAACACATGTGGAATTTGTGGCTGTACTTGTTAAAAAAGATAAATACAAGCTTGAAAAAATAAGCTCTCCAACCCAGGAGAGGCTTATAATGTTATAAGAAGGTTCCATTTCTTGCATAAAGTCCTACTTAATAAAGAGGTGTAACAAAATAGAACACAAAATCTCGAATCAACTAACGATTAGTGAACAAATGAAGCGCGTTTTATCAACATATCAACAAGCAAAAAATGAGAATTTTAAGGGACACCTTTTGTCACACCTTATTTGTCATGAAATAAAGGATACTCTTTTTAAAGTTGTTGACTTAGATCCTAATATATATCATGTAGCAGGTTCAGTTGGAAAAGGCCGTTGGGCTGAGATTCCTTGGGTTTCAATTTTTATAAAGAATTTAACGACTTCGGCGACAAGAGGCTACTATATTGTTTACTTATTTAGAGCAGATGGAAGTGGTGTTTATGTTAGTTTGTATCAGGGGTGGACATATTTCAAGGAGAAGTATGGTACAAAGATAGGTAGGGCCAAAATCCAAAAAACAGCTTCTATTATTAGAGAAAAACTAAATACCATACCTCAAAATATGAGTCTTTCAAATATCAATTTAAAGGGTGAAGGTAATCTTGCGAGGGGATATGAGTTAGGACATGTATGTGGTCGTTTTTATGATATAAGCGATTTTCCGAGTTCAGAAGACATTATAAGCGATTTACAAGCACTATTAGTTACATACAAAGAAATAGAAGGTCTTATCGGAAATCGATCGATAGAACAGTTTAATGATTTTATTTTGTTGCAGGAAGACGGCCAATTTTTAGAAGACCGGGTTAACGAAGAGGAGTATCAGATAGCGGCTCAAACCTTCATCATATCCGAGAATTCGAATGTGGCATATGAAGTCAGTCAAAAGAGAGAACGTCCGCAACCAATCATTAATCAAGGTGGTCAAAGGCAATGGACAAGAAATGCAAGTCTTGCCTCAAAATCTATGATGCTTTCGAACTACACTTGTGAAATTGATCATTCCCACAAAACTTTTATCTCTAAATCTACCAACAAGCCTTATGTTGAATGTCATCATCTTGTCCCTATCGCTAAGCAAGTGGAGTTCAAATATGACTTAGATCAACTAGCAAACTTGGTAAGCCTATGTCCACACTGTCATCGTCTGATTCATTATGGTCAAGATGAGGAGAAAGAAAAACTGTTGAAAAAATTGTATGATCAGCGGAAGGATCACTTAAAAAAGATAGGAATTGAAATTACCTTTTCAGAACTTAAACGAATATATGAAATATCGAATATTTAGATTCAGATTAAAAGCTTTGGGCAAGCGTACCAAGGCTTTTTGCTATTTAACCAATATACGCTATCATAGTGCCACTTCACTAATTGACAAAAGACCATTACAAAAATTCACACGTATAATAAGATCATTTTAAAATAGATAACAATCTTAAAGAGAAAGAGTGGCTCGGCATGAGCAAGGTCGGTTTAGAAGTGGTTGCGGGGGTGTTAAACGAACTCCTTTTGGCAATTAAAAAGCATAAATATTGCACACGCGAAGTCAATGTTTTTCGAAATGGAAGAGAATTAGAATCTCCTTCTCGCTGCTTGAGGAGTGATGTCGGATGATGTTTTGCTGTGGACGATGATTGAGATAAAGCCGAGGCTTGCAGTTTATGTGTCTTGTAACCCTGTAACCTGGGCACACGATTTGCGGATACTTGAAGATGTTTATGATCGCCATTGAGAATAAAATGTAGGCCATTTGGCCAGGATATTGGCCTCTTTTCGAAAAAACAAAATAAATGTTGACGCTTTCATAAAACCGATATATACTTTAATCAAATCCAATATTGATAAATTAGACATGTGACTGGTCATGCAGGCAGGATCTAAAACCGATAAATTTTTTAATTTGTCGGTTTAGGTCCTTTTTTTATTGCCTAAATATAGGTCTCATGTTTCAGAAAAGGGGGAGAAACAATGAATTATACACAAACAGCAAGAGACGTATTGCAGCATGTAGGCGGTAAAGAGAATATTGCCCACTTGGAGCATTGTTCGACACGACTCCGTTTTACATTGATTGATCAAAACAAGGCGGATGTACCGGCGCTTGAGAAAACACCGGGTGTCATCGCTGTCCGTATGTCGGGCCAATGCCAGGTTGTAATTGGAAACGATGTCATTGAAGTCTATGAGAAATTGACCGGCCTTCTCGGCGGATCACCTTCTGGACAAAATGGGTCTAGCAATCAGCCAAAGGAAAAGCGAAAAGTGGGGACTGTACTATTAGACTTCATTGTTGGTGTTTTCCAACCGCTTGTTCCAGCCATTGCGGGCGGAGGGATTTTAAAATCGTTTCTCCTCCTCTTCTCGTTATTCGGATTAATGGATGCCAAAGGGCAAACGTATCAGATTTTAAATATGGTTGGCGATGCGCCGCTTTACTTCCTGCCATTGCTGGTAGCCGTGACGACAGCCAATAAGCTAAAAGTGAATCCGCTTGTTGCATTATCGGCAGTCGGCGCTCTTATTCTGCCAAACATGACGGCTATGCTGACAGAAGGCGCTCAATTATTTTCATTCGATGTGAAAAATATTGCGTATGCCTATCAAGTGTTTCCGGCGATTTTATCTGTTCTGTTGTATGCACAGATGGAAAAATGGTTTACTCGTATTTCGCCAAAACCCATTCGTATCTTCTTCGTACCGATGATGTCTTTGGTTATGACAGTTCCGATCACTCTCCTGTTGCTGGGACCAATCGGTTTTACAGCTGGGCAAGGCTTCACAGCAATCATCCTTGCTATGTTTGACAAAGTGGGCTGGGTTGCGGTTGCGATTCTGGCAGCAGTCCTTCCATTTATGGTCGCATCAGGGATGCACAAAGCGATGGTGCCGTACGCTGTAACAACAATGGGCAATCTCGGAAAAGAAGCACTTTACTTGCCTGCTTCACTTGCACACAATCTCGCTGAAAGCGGAGCGTGTTTCGCAATTGCCCTTCGCACAAAAGATAAAGTGCTTCGTTCAACTGCCATTTCTGCAGGGATTTCCGCATTCTTTGGGATTACCGAACCGGCATTATACGGGGTGACACTGCAAAATAAACGTGTGCTTAGCAGTGTCATGATCGGTTCTTTCATCGGCGGAATCTTCATTGGACTTGTCGGACTTCAAGCGTTTGTTCTTGTTGGACCTGGGCTTGCAAGTATGTCGATGTTCATATCTGACGAGCTTCCACGCAACTTCATGTTTGCAGTTATCGGTTTTGCCATCTCATTTGTTGTTGCTTTTGCTGCCGCCTTTATTTTAGGAAAAGATCGAAAGACAGAAGAAACGGAAAAAGAAGCAGAGCAAGGTGTTTTCGCTGAAAAACTTGGCGCAGATGAGACATTCAAAAGTCCAGTCATCGGTCAAATGATTTCACTATCTGATGTAGAAGATGACATATTTTCTTCAAAGGTAATGGGAGAAGGAATTGCCATTATTCCTTCAAAGGGTGAACTATATGCACCGGTAGATGGCGAGATTTCACTTCTCTTTGAAACAAACCATGCGCTCGGCATGAAAACAGCAAACGGAGTTGAGGTTCTTTTCCATATTGGGATTGACACCGTTCAGCTAGAGGGCAAGTTCTTTAAACCATGGGTGCAAGCAGGGGATCAAGTCAAAGCGGGTGATTTGCTCATTCAATTTGACCTGGAAAAAATTAAGGAAGCAGGTTATGATCCAGTTACACTAGCAGTTATTACGAATACGGATCAATATGATATAAAAGTAACGCAATTAAAAGAGGTCAATCGTCAAGATACATTGATGGTTGTCACACAATTAGGAGGGTAATCATGATGACAAAGACAAAAGGATTTCCGAAAGACTTTTTATGGGGCGGTGCGATTGCCGCAAACCAGGCAGAAGGAGCTTGGAATGTTGATGGAAAAGGACCGTCTGTTGCAGATATTGCCATGTACCGTTCGAATTTGAGTGTAGAAGATTACGAAGGACACCTTGCTGTTACTTCTGAAAACATTGAACGCGCAATGAAAGACCCGGACGTAAAAAAATATCCGAAGCGCAGAGGGATTGATTTCTATCATCACTATAAAGAAGATTTGGCTCTCTTTGCAGAAATGGGTTTTAAAACATTGCGTATATCGATTGCATGGAGCCGAATTTTCCCGACAGGGGAAGAAGCTGAGCCGAACGAGAAAGGTCTTCAGTTTTATGACCGTCTGTTTCAAGAAATGAAAAAACATAACATTGAACCGATCGTGACTCTGTCACATTATGAAATGCCATTAGCACTTAGTGTGAAATACAACGGATGGGTTGAAAGAAAAGTGATCGACCTCTTTGTGAAGTTCGCCAATGTGTGTTTTGAACGCTATAAAGATGTTGTGAAATATTGGCTTACCTTTAATGAAATTGACAGTATACATCGCCATTCTTTCATTACAGCGGGAATCATTCCTGACCGCTGTCCAGAGGGGAAGGTAGAAGAAACCGTTTATCAAGCATTGCACCATCAATTTGTAGCTTCTGCTCTTGTGACTGCAGATTGTCATCGCATCATTCCCGGAAGTCAAGTGGGATGTATGCTAACGAAACTTACGACTTACCCGCACACTTGTCATCCGAATGATGTCGAACGCGCACTGAAGCAAAACCTTGATAACTATTTCTATGCAGATGTTCAAGTGTTTGGCGAATATCCGCCATTGATCAAACGCATGCTGGAACGAAAAAATATCAATATTAAGATGGAAGCGGACGATCTTGCCATTTTGAAAGAACATACGGTAGACTTCGTTTCATTTAGCTACTATATGTCCCTGACAGAATCTGCACAAGAAGGGCTGGAAAAAACAGATGGCAATACGATTCGCGGTGTGAAAAACCCTTATTTGCCTTCAACAGATTGGGGTTGGCAAATCGATCCGGTCGGTTTAAAAATTTCGCTCATTGAATTGTATGATCGCTATCAAAAACCTCTCATTATTGTGGAGAACGGCATGGGTGCGAAAGATGTTGTTGAAAGCGATGGATCGATCCATGATGATTATCGTATTAACTATTTCAGAGAACATTTCCGTCAGATGAAAGAAGCCATTGAAGAAGGTGTAGATCTCTTCGGATATACCAGCTGGGGATCCATTGACATTATTAGTGCGGGAACATCTCAAATGTCCAAACGATATGGATTTATCCATGTTGATCAAGATGACGATGGCAACGGGACATTGAAGCGCTCACGTAAAGATTCATTCTACTGGTATAAGAAAGTGATCGAGTCAAATGGAGAAGTATTAGACTAAAAAACCGCATTCATGAAAAGGTGATGGCGATGTTTAAAATAAAAAAGGTTTTAAACTCGAGTGTGGTACTGGCTGAAGATCAGAACCGACAGGAGCTGGTTTTATGCGGCAGAGGCATCGGTTACGGACGAAAACCTGGGCATATGATTGAAGAAAAACAAGCTGATCAAGTGTTTATGCCAGTAGACAATATGAAGGCAAAAGAATTTCTTCAACTGTTGGATTCAATACCGCAAGAATTTATTGAATTGACACAGCAAATTGTTCATTATGCAGAAGAAAAATTAAAAACAAAGCTAAATTCCGGCGTTTACTTCACATTAATGGATCACTTAAATTTTGCAGTAGAGCGTTATAAAAAGAACATCAATATTACGAATCGCGTCTACTGGGAAATTAAAAACTACTATACGGAAGAGTTTGAGGCAGGGAATTATGCGCTGCAGCTCATCAATGAAACACTGGGGATCCAATTGCCGAAAGAGGAAGCGGCAAATATTGCGTTCCACTTAATTAATGCATTAGGTGAAGAAACAGAATCTAAAAATGGAATGAAGTATGCAAAAATGATCGGGAGCATTGTCAATCTTGTCCGTTACACATTAAACATGAAATTAGATCAAGAAAATATTCATTACAGCCGATTTATCACACATGTTAAATTTTTCGTTGAAAGATTTTACGCTGATAAATTGTTGGCAGATCAGGAGAATGAATTGTTTGAGCAAATTGCTAATTTATATCCGCAAGCAATGGATGTAGCTTTCAAAATCAAAGATTATATCAAACAGGTACACGGAATCGTCATTCCGAACGATGAACTAACATACTTGGGAGTCCATATTCATCGCTTGATTTCTTATCAGCAATTAAAATAAATGAAGAACCACTTGCCTTTGTGGAAGGCGAGTGGTTTCTTGTTTTTGAAAAAGAAGGAGCATTTCTGTTTATAGGCCAGATGAGTTGATTGATCTATACCAACAGTTAAAATTGACAACAAAAGGCTTTTTCAATTGTTGACAAAAACATAACACTAATTGACAAAAGGTCATTACAAAAATTTACACATGTGATAAGATCATTTTACAGATAGAGAACAATCCTAAAGAGAAAGAGGGGGTTCGGCATGAGCAAGGTCGCTTCAGAAGTGGTTGCGGGGGTGTTGAACGAATTCCATTTGGCAATTAAAAAGCATGATATTGAGCAGGCAAAGCATCTTTTTGAAGAGGCAAAGTCGATGTTTTCCGGGATGGAAGAGGATCAGAATGTGCTGGCTTATTTTTCGCTTCTTGAGGAGCGGTATCGGATGATGCTTTATGATGCGAGGGGAGAGCGGCTGCCGCGGGAGTCTTACTTTAATGATTCGCAAATCGAGTGCATCGAGCAGACGGATCATATGATCGATTACTATTTCTACTTTTTTGAGGCGATGCATGAAGCGTACAACAAGAATGTTGAGCGGGCGATCAGCCTGTACAAGGTTGCCGAGAAAAAACTGGCGAAGGTGCCCGATCAGATCGAAGCGGCCGAGTTTTATTTTAAAGTGTCCTGGCTGTATATGTCTCTTCGGCAAAATGCGGTTTCTCTCAATTATGCGAGAGACGCGATGAATATTTACAAAATGCATGACGGGTACGAAAAAAAGCTGGCGATATCCCAGGTTGTGATGGGGACAAATTACATGCAGATGCAGCGCTTTAAAGATGCGGAGAAGTATTTCGAAGAATCGATTGAAATTTCCAAAAAGATCGACGATTCGTTTTTAGAGGCGATGCTTCATCACAATATCAGCATTCTGTATTCCAATTCCGGCCGGTCTCAGGAATGCATTCTCGCCGTCCAGCATGCGTTGAGCAATGCCGAATGGTGCGAGTCAAGCTACTATATCAACTCGCTTTACATGCTGATCAGAGAGTTTTTCAAAATCGGCGAAACAGAAGCGGCCCTGTTCTATTATAAAAAAGGACAGGAGGAATTAGAGAAAAACGGGAATAAGCATTATGAAAAGAAAATAAATATTATGTATGAGCTTTATTGCCATGAAAACGTTAAAAGCATCAAAGACGACATCGATTCCTTGGACGAGATGAATGATTTAGACGGTGTCTGTGACCTTTCATTGCTCATCTCAAGCTATTTTGAGAAAAAAGGAGATTTCAAGGAAGCGCTGGAATTTGTTAAAATATTCATGAAAGCCGAAAACAAAATGAGATCATTAGGGAGTGAGGTATTGTCATGAAAAAATTGATTCTTTGCTTATCGTTAACTGCTATGGTCTTAGGCGGAGCTGCTTTATCCCAAAGCCACAATCAGGCGTCAGGCGGCGTTCAAACAGCTGAGCTGCCGGTTGGAGGTTAATATTTGCTGAAGTCCTTTTACAGGCTTCTTTTTTAAAGCCATGAAATGGGGTGCGATTACAGTGAATCTACAAGAGCATGAAATATAAAAACCTTCCAAATTCGCGAGAGGCCCTCCAATCGTTTAAAACATATTTAAACATTAAAATTGGAGGGGGATACTATGAATGACAAAACATTTCTTTCATATTTAAAACACGCAGATAAGCCTTTCAGCGGCTGGGATTTTTCTTTCATTGACGATACGGGAAGAATGAAAAGCGACCTGCTTTCATGGTCATACGGAAGCATGGCTCTGTCTCTTATTCAAGATTCCAAATCCATGCTCGATATGGGGACAGGCGGCGGAGAATTTTTATCGAAATTGGGGCCGTTTCCTTCGTCAGCATACGCTACTGAATGCTATTTGCCCAATGTGCCAGTTGCAAAGGAACGATTGACGCCTTTAGGGGTTCAGGTCGTCCAAATTGATGATGATGAAGATCTTCCATTTGAATCCGGCCAATTTGACCTGGTCATCAATAAACACGAGTCATATTCAGCACAAGAGGTGAGGAGAATCCTTTCAAAAGGAGGACTGTTTCTCACTCAGCAAGTCGGCGGGCATGATTGCGAAGAAATCAATGAAAAACTTGGTGTGCCGCTAAATGAAGAATTTAAGGACTGGAACTTGGAAAAAGCGTTAAAAGAAATAGAAAAACATGATTTTAAGGTTTTAAAAAGCAGGGAAGAGTGTCCGACTCAAAGGTTTTATGATATTGGAGCTCTGGTCTATTACTTAAAAGCCATTCCCTGGCAGGCGCCCGGTTTTGAAGTGGATCAATACACGGATGAATTGTACGCGATTCATAAAATGATTGAAGAAAAGGGTTATTTTGATGTCACACAGTACCGGTTTATGATTTTAGCGGAAGCGATTTAGAGTTTGATCAAAGATTTGCCTATGAAGGGTGTCTCATATTATATGGTGACATCCTTTTTTATTTTCCTATATTTTTGTAAAGCCAGTTATTTATCCATATATTCATTTAGGATATAATTGTTACTACTTAATGTTATTACCAGTATTATGTTTTTTTCATACATCAGGAGGAAAAGCGATGGCATCCCAAACTGTAACCAAGTATTTTCGCGATAGTGTCGCTGCGAAACTAAAAATCAACTTTAAAAACAGTCGTTTTATGATTTCAGATTTGAATAGCCTTATACAAGGAAAGATAGACAGTAAGTACTACGCGGTTCTTTCAGACCACAAAAATGTCTCCGGTAAACTCGATGTTATCGTTGTGGCAAAGACGATCAAGACGAAATTCGACGTGCAGCAAAGGGTTGAGACAAATATTGAAGATATGACCGGCATTCTTTATATCCCGGCAGTTTTGACTGCCAATGGTATGTTGTTGCCTTCAGAAGACAAATATCCATGGATTCCGAGAGAGCATCTTCATCCAATCATTGACGAAGAGCTTGCGATCGGCTATGTCAATGACTTTGATGAATATATGAGCAACAATTATCAGAGGTTGGAAAGCAACCTCACTTGGAAAAGCTATTTTGAGTTTGCAAAAGATATGTATGAGTCAGTTACAGAAACCGAAATAACTTCAAATACAGTTAAAGAAATAGAATTAGAGAAAAATGTTTATATCTTTAAGGATGATTCCATCAATGCAACCAGAAATATATTAAAGTTATATGATCACCTTTTATCCAGCCAGCCGAATCATCTGCAGCTTTATCAAAATTTTATCAACCAAAAATTCACTTCTTTATCGCCGCTTATTCCAAACCGGATGTCAGAAATGCAGAAGCATGTCGGACAAATGGGCGGGGAATATCCTTTGTCGCCATCGCAAAGGGAGTGCCTGAACCATTTCAACAATATGGAAGATGGAGAAATTCTTGCAGTCAACGGTCCGCCGGGTACGGGGAAAACGACGTTATTGCAGTCGCTCGTTGCCAATCTTTATGTCGAACGAGCATTAAAAAAGGAAGATCCTCCTGTCATTGTCGCTTCATCAACAAACAATCAGGCAGTAACCAATATTATTGAATCATTCGGAAAGATTAAACCAAAATGGGAAAACAATCATTTAGAGCAGCGATGGATCGAAGGAGTCGACAGCTTTGCTGTTTATTTTCCGTCCGGCAGCAAGGAGAAAGAGGCGCAAGAAAAAGGATTTCAATATACGAACCCTCGGGGAGAAAACTTTTTTGACGAAGTTGAAAGCAACGAGAACATTGAGCGATCAACCGAAAAGATGCTCAAAGAATGCAGTCGATATTTTGAAACAAACCATACTGATATTAAGCAATGTGAGCATACGATTTCAAATCGGTTAACAGCGCTTGAAGAAATCAGACAAAAAGTTTTATCCTTATTCTCCGAATATGATCAAATAGCTCCCAAAGGCGTTTCTTTAGATACATACATGACGCAATTGACCGAGGAAAAAACCGAGTGGGAAAGCACGTTTCAATCGATACAACAAAGAATAAAAGAGTGGCAGACGCACTTTTCAAACTTGCCGTTCTTTGTTCGCTTATTCAAGTTTCTGCCGTTCTTCAAGAGCAAATTAGTCAGTCGTGTCAGATATTTTATTCAGCCGGATGAAGAATTTATTGATGAGTCAATGAATCTCGATAAAATTCTCTCTCTGTATAGCGAAAAAGCAAAAGAGACGAGAGAAAAAATAAAGCAGATCGATGCGACATACCAACAAGTCAGCAAATTGAACACAAAATATAAACAATTAATGGTGGAACTTATATCACTGAACATTCTTGAGAAATATCCTGGTTCATTTTCTTCTTTAGATAAGGCGAATGAATTTTTAGATACAACCATAAAATACGCCTCTTTTTGGCTAGCAGTTCATTACTATGAGTGCAGATGGCTTTTAGAGAAAAGACTGTCGGAAAAACAAAGAGGCACAAATTTCGATAATGTGTTAAATCAGTTTTATACAAATTTAAGTATGTTGACCCCTTGTTTTGTGATGACTTTTTATCAGCTTCCGCGAATGCTGCTGGCCTATAACAATGGGAAGGAGCATTTTCTCTACAATTATATTGATTTACTAATCGTAGATGAAGCAGGACAGGTGACTCCTGAGATTGCGGCATGTTCATTTTCGCTTGCGAAACGGGCAGTTGTTGTCGGAGATGTTTATCAGATTGAACCGGTGTGGAATATCAACGAAACGTTGGATATTTCATTAGCGCTTTCCAATAAAGTCATCGCTTCGATCGAACAGTTTGAGAAGCTTCGCGAACTCGGCTTGAATACGTCAGAATCTAGTGTGATGAGGGTAGCGTGCAAAAGCTGTAAATACGAAAAACATCAGCAACGCGGTTTGTTTTTGAGCGAACATAGGCGCTGTTATGATGAAATTATTGAATACTGCAACAATCTGGTGTATAGAGGAAAACTTGAGCCAATGAGAGGTAAAGCGGCAGAGGATAAGAAAAATCCGCTTGTTCAATTATCGATTCCACCTCTTGGTCATATGCAGGTTGACTCATACCAGTCAAGCAAAAAAGCGGGCAGCCGATATAATGAAATAGAGGCAAGGGCCATCGCCACATGGATCAATGAGCATTTCTACAACATCCGAAATGCATATCATGAAGATGATCCAAAAAGTCTCATTGGCATTATCACCCCTTTTAAAATGCAAGTCGGCATAATCAAGCGTGCGCTATCACCCGATGTTAAACCGTTTATCGACGTAGGAACGGTCCATACCTTTCAAGGCGGCGAAAGAAAGGTCATCATCATGTCGACGGTGTACGGGAAAAATGACGGCTGCTTTTTTATAGACGCCAATAAAAGCCTTCTAAACGTCGCGGTTTCAAGGGCAAAGGACAGCTTCCTTGTCATGGGTGATATGAATTGTTTATCAGACAGCGCGAATAAACCGAGTGGATTGTTGAAGAGGATGCTTTTAGAAAATGACGTTGTTCATTCTTAATGAAGGTAAGGAGCGCAGCCATGAATCTCTTTCAATTACACCATCAAGATATGAAAGAAATCCGGGAAATACCGTTTGAGAAAGAAAAAGACATACAGCACCTATGTGAAAAAAATTTAAAGCAATTATTAGGCCTCAAGTTCATTGCCTCTGAGTTTCGAGTCGCCGGATTTCGGATTGATACGCTAGCATTTGATGACCAGACACAATCGTTTGTTATTATTGAATATAAAAACAAGAAATATTCAAGTGTAATAGATCAAGGCTATGCTTATCTGTCCATCATGCTTAATAATAAAGCTGACTTTATTCTTGAATATAATGAAAATCAAGAGAAGCTTTTAAAAAGGAACAGTGTCGATTGGTCGCAATCAAGGGTCATCTTTATTTCGCCTGAGTTTACTACACACCAAAAGGAATCCATTAATTTTAGAGATTTGCCGATGGAATTGTGGGAAATCAAAAGGTATGAAAATGACCTGCTACAAATGAATCCTATCAGACCAAATGGGGCATCAGGGTCGATAAACACAATTTCGAATCAAAGTGAAGCAATTGAACAAGTGAGCAGGGAAATCAAAGTTTTCACAGAAGAAGATCATCTAGTCCGTAAGCCTGGTGAGGTGATTGATCTATACCAGCAGTTAAAAGAAGAGATTTTAAATGTGGGTGACAACATATCTGTCAAAGTAACAAAGCTATATATCGCATTTACTGTTCATAAGCGTAACATGGTAGACGTTCTTCTCTTAAAAAAGGGCTTAAAAATTTGGATAAATGCCAAAAGAGGCGAGTTAGATGATCCCATGGATTTATTTAGGGATGTCGCAAACACCGGCCACTGGGGGAACGGTGATTATGAAATTCAAATCGATGATGAAAAACATATCGAATATATTGTTGATTTGGTTAAACAAGTTTATGAGAAAAATAAAGTTTAAGAGCCTTTTCCATATAAAAAGGCTTTTTTCTAATGTGAAACCATTCTTTGCCTGACAACTGATCGATTAAAAAATAAAACGAGATTGCAGCATCCATTGGGAAATTTTCGTTTTCGCAAGCGGCGCCCATTCCATTGAAAAAGGATGCCCCCGGGTCCGGACATCCTTTCTAGTTTTCTTGGAGATAAGCAGAATTAAATTATTCGAGTTTGTAAATGCTATTTTTCGTTCCTCTGTATGTAAACAGTACACCGCCTATCGTTATGATTCCCCCGGCAAGTGATAGGAAAGCGGGAATTTCGCCTATCCATACCCATGATATGAAAAGTGTTGCGGCTGGCGTTAAATAAAGCGAAATCGCGGCCTCTGAAGATCCTCTGTACGAGGTGATATAAGCAAGCGCAAAATATGGGACAACTGTAGGGAGCAATCCTAAATAAACAACACTTGCAGTAGATTGAATGGAAGCATGAGAAAGCTCTTCTAATAGCCCGGGCAAAAAGAACAGCATGGGGATCGTTCCTCCCCAAATCGCATATGAAACAAATGGGATAAAACCGTATTTTTGAATGTAGCGCTCTTGAAAAACGAAATAGATGCTTTCACATATGGCGGCCAGTAAAATGGACAACACCCCAGCCGCCGTGTTTTCAAAGTTTCCGACGCCGAGTGATATAAGCATGACGCCTAAAAAGCTGATCCCTGATCCGAGCCATTTCGCTGCACCAAATCGTTCTGCGAAAAACAGCCTCGCTAACAATGCTGAAAAAATAGGCGTTGTCGTGACCAGGAGGCTTGCCATTCCAGCGCTGACCGTTTCCTCGCCTTGATTGAGCAATGTGTGGTAAGCGGAAAATCCTAAAAAACCGAGCAGCAAAATGATGGGGATGTCCTTTGCTTCCGGCAGGCGCATCCGGACGGCAGCAGCCAGCAATATTAGAGCCGAAGAACCTGACAGCAGCCGAAGCAATGTGAGGTGCTGAGGCGTATAATCCTCCAGCCCGACTCGAATCCCCGGAAAAGCCGAAGCCCAAAAGCCGATCATCAGGCAGTATGACAACATGATGTACATCCTCTGTTTCTTCATCATTTTTCAATCTCCTTTTTAAAAAAACCAACCGGTTTAAATGTGTGTATCCATCTTAATGGACGTTTGGTAAAATGGCTTCAACCAGTTTTGAGAATATAAACCCAACCACTTATCGATAAAAGGAGATCCATTTATGCCCCGCGTGCCAAAATACAAACAAATCATTCAATTTATAAAAGAGAAGATTGCAAATGGAGAATGGCCGATCGGCACCAAAATTCCGAGTCAGCGTTCATTGGCCAAACATTTCGCTGTGAACAGAAGCACGGTGATTACAGCTTTGGAAGAATTAATAGCCGATGGATTAATAGAAGGCAGAATGGGGAAAGGCACGATCGTTATAAACAATACATGGACATTGTTGGCCAAACATTCGACCCCTGATTGGGATAAATACGTGGCAGCCGGATTCCAGCAGCCCAGCCGGAAAACGGTTCAGGAGATTAATCAATCTGAATCGAATTCAACATTGATACAGCTCAGCAAAGGCGAACTTTCAAATGAATTGTTTCCGCTGGACATTATGAAGGAGATGATGGAGAAGGTTGCTCATAACATGGATGCCTTTGGGTATGAGGAGCCAAAAGGTTATCTTCCTTTAAGAGAGGCGTTGAGCAGCTATTTACAAACGGTCGGCATCCACGCTTCCCCGTCTTCCATCTTAATCGTTTCCGGCGCGCTGCAAGCATTGCAGTTAATCGCCATGGGGCTTTTGCAAAGCGGATCAACCGTTTTTCTTGATCAGCCGTCTTACCTTTATTCGCTGCATGTCTTTCAATCTGCGGGAATGAGGATGGCCGGATTGCAAATGGATGAAGAAGGCCTCATGCCAGAAAGCATCAAGATGACGCCAAACATGCGGACGAGAGCCATTTTGTACACCAACCCTTGTTTTCAAAATCCGACCGGAGTGTTAATGTCCAAAAAGCGGAGGGAAGAGATTCTGGCTTTCAGCGAACAACACCACCTGCCTATCATTGAAGATGATATATACCGCGAATTATGGATTGATGCACCGCCGCCTGCTCCAATGAAAGCGTTGGACAAAAACGGCCGCGTCTTATACATTGGCAGTTTTTCGAAAACGTTGAGCCCGGGATTAAGAATCGGCTGGATCGTCGGCCCGGAGCCGGTCATTGAACGTTTATCAGATATTAAAATGCAGACGGACTACGGCTCGAGTTCACTGTCTCAGAGAGTCGCAGCCGAATGGCTGACATCTGGGCTTTATCAGAAACATTTGGAAAACGTCAGAGAACAGCTAAAAATAAGAAGAAACTTTGTGTTGCATGTGTTAAAAACAGAGTTGGAAGGACTCGCGGAATGGAGCGTTCCAGCAGGCGGCTTCTTTATTTGGCTGAAGATATTGCCGCCGGTATCCATGAAAACTCTTTATGCCAAATCACTTTCAAAAGGAATTCTCTTTAATTCCGGCGCCATATACGGGCAGGAAAGAGGCGATTACATGAGGCTGTCATATGCATTTGCTTCCTGTGAAGACCTGAAGAAAGGGATTACGCAATTAAGCGGACTGATTAAAATGCTGTCTGGTTGATGTGCATGAGTTGAAAATATTTATTCCAAAAGAAATAAATTTTACCTTATTTTTGTTAAACTTAAAAAGGATTTTAAATACATCATGACAGGAGAAACCTTATGCGGAACCCAATTTCAGTTTATTTTTCTTTAGCTCTCGCCATGGCGATCGTCGGGAGTTCGGTTGTTGTCGGCAAGCTGATGGTGAAGACGATTCCGGTGTTTTTGTCGTCAGGCATTCGTTTTTTTATCGCGGCTGCCGTTTTAATGATCTTGCTTTTTTGGATTGAGAAAGGCATTCCCGCTCTATCGAAAAAAGATGTCTTTGTTCTTTTGCTGCAGTCTTTTACGGGTGTCTTTCTGTTCAGCATCTGCATGCTTTACGGGGTTAAGCTGACGACGGGGATGGAAAGCGGCATTATTACGAGCACGACGCCGATGGCTGTCGGTATTTTGGCTTTCTTTTTATTAAAAGAAAAAATAGAAAAGAGAATGGCCGCTGGCATCGTGCTGGCCGTTATCGGCGTGATGGCGATCAACCTGTTCGGGGCCGGCGGCGAAGCAGGGAGCCCTTATGCATTGATGGGAAATCTGTTAATCGCGGCCGCAGTGATCGGTGAAGCGATGTTTACGCTAATGGCAAAATTGCTGTCGCCTCATATTTCCGCATTGGCGATTTCGGCGTTTGTTTCCTTGTTCGGTTTTTTGTTTTTTCTGCCGTTTGCGGTCATTGAGGCTGTCTCGTTTGATTTTAGCGGTCCCGGACTTCTTGATTGGTCATATGTCCTTTATTACGCGCTGATTGTTACGGTGCTTGCTTTTTACTTATGGTACAATGGCGTGACGAAAGTGCCGGCGAGCGTTTCCGGGATTTTCACTTCGGTTCTCCCCGTATCGGCCGTTGTGCTCTCAGGCGTCATTTTGAAGGAGCAATTCTCACTGGTTCATTTGACCGGAATCGTGTTTGTAATTGCAGGAATTTTCATTACTGTTTTGAAAAAAGAGCAGAAGAAAGACAGCGGAAAACTCGCATCTTAAGACGGATTTCCAAAAAAATGTCGTAAATTCGATGCATCAATTTGATGAAATCGCCTGGCCCTGCGGTATAATAGATTTTGTGAATGAAAGATTCAATGTTGAAAGAGAGTGGTTACATCATGGGCCGTAAATGGAACAATATAAAAGAGAAGAAAGCGTCCAAGGATGCGAATACGAGCCGAATCTACGCCAAGTTCGGCCGCGAAATCTATGTGGCGGCAAAGCAGGGAGAGCCCGACCCCGAACTGAACCAGAACCTGAAATTCGTGCTAGAGCGCGCCAAAACATACAATGTCCCGAAAGCGATTATTGAGCGGGCGATTGAAAAAGCGAAGGGCGGTTCTGAAGAAAATTATGACGAACTGCGCTATGAAGGCTTCGGGCCGAACGGAGCGATGGTGATCGTTGACGCGTTGACAAACAACGTCAACCGCACGGCTGCCGATGTGCGCTCCACATTTGGCAAAAACGGCGGAAACATGGGTGTGAGCGGATCTGTCGCTTACATGTTTGATCCGACGGCCGTCATCGGCTTTGAAGGGAAAACGGCTGATGAGACGCTCGAATTATTGATGGAAGCGGATATTGATGTCCGTGATATTTTAGAAGAAGACGATGCGGTGATCGTCTATGCCGAGCCCGATCAGTTCCACGCCGTACAGGAGGCGCTGCAAAACGCCGGCATCACAGAGTTCACGGTGGCCGAGCTGACCATGCTCGCGCAAAATGACGTCGCCCTTCCTGAGGATGCGCGCGCGCAGTTTGAAAAACTGATTGACGCGCTGGAAGATTTGGAAGACGTTCAGCAAGTTTACCATAATGTCGATTTAGGGGCGTAAAAAGAAATCGTGAAGTAAAAAGATAGATGAACAGGCGAAAGTCTGTTTTGTCTATCTTTTTTTATTTGTAAAGTTAACTTGACACCTGATTTTTTGTTAAGTATACTTTACGTATAGTAAACTTTACATTCCGATGGAGGAAAGATGAAAACGTTAATAAAGGAAAAGCGCACTTCGCTGAACATGACACAAGAAGAACTGGCTAAAAGGCTCGATGTGTCAAGGCAAACGGTGATTTCCCTTGAAAAGGGGAAGTATAAACCTTCACTTGTTCTGGCGCATAAACTGGCTCAAATTTTTGAATGTCTGATTGAAGATTTATTTATTTTTGAGGGGGATGAAAATATTGACTGAAACGATGACAAACACACTGATCGCTTTAGCAGGTTTAGGAATAGGCGTGCTCGGGATCGTAATTATATACAGTGTGAACAAACGGATTGGAAAAAAAGAGAGGCTGTTCGATGAACGCCAGCAGAAAATTAATTATCAGGCTAAGGCGCTCTCCTGGAACATTACAATGGCGGCTATTTTAATGGCCTGGACATTGGCAATTATTTTCCAAGGGATTTCCTTTTCATTTTTCTTAATAACAGGTTTATATATCCTGCAATGTTTATCAATGCTGATCACAACCGTTTACCTTGCGCAGAAAAACTAAGATGGTGCTGTTCCCCTTTGTATCCGGATTTTACCGATTTATCGGTAAAATCTTTTTTTATATCCAAAAGACCCATAAGATTGAATTTTCTTGAAAGACTGCCGATACATAAGATGTAGTCTAACTTTTCCCAAAACTGTTTGATAGGAGATGGACTGAATGATTCAAATGACTGACCTCAACCGTCAATACATAGGAGGGGAATGGAGAGACGGCCAAAGTGAAAGCGTCTTGGCCGATCTGAATCCTTTTACCCATAAAACGATTACCTCTTTTCGGAAAGCGACGCGGGAGGATGTCGATGCGGCGTACAAAGCTGCGCTTGGGGCGAAAAAGAAATGGGATAACATCAATCCCTATGAAAAAAGAGCGATTTTAGAAAAAGCCGCGGCTTATATTGAAGACAATAAAGAAGCGATCGTGTACCTCATTATGGAGGAACTTGGCGGAACACGGCTGAAAGCGGCTTTTGAAATCGATCTTGTCGTCAATATGATCAAAGAAGCGGCAGGTTTCCCGCTCAAAATGGAAGGTAAAATTCTCCCTTCACCGGTTGATGGGAAAGAAAATCGGATATACCGCATTCCGGCGGGAGTGGTCGGTGTCATCAGTCCGTTCAACTTTCCGTTCTTTTTATCTGTAAAATCGGTTGCACCTGCGCTTGGCGCAGGGAACGGCGTTGTCTTAAAGCCGCATGAAGAAACACCGATTTGCGGCGGCACGCTGATTGCAAAGATTTTTGAAGAAGCCGGTCTTCCGGAGGGACTTCTGAATGTTGTCGTCACGGATATCGGGGAAATCGGCGACAGCTTCGTTGAGCACCCGATTCCGAGAATCATCTCGTTTACCGGATCAACGAAGGTCGGCAGCTATATCGGGCAGCTGGCGATCAAACATTTTAAAAAACCGCTGCTTGAACTCGGCGGAAACAGCGCATTGATCGTTCTTGAGGATGCCGATTTGGAATACGCTGTCAATGCCGCGGCTTTCAGCCGCTTCACACATCAGGGGCAAATCTGCATGTCGGCCAACCGGATTCTCGTTCAAAAAGAAGTGTATCCGGAATTTTTAAAGCTGTTCAGCCAAAAAATCTCCGGGTTTAAAACGGGTGATCCGCTGGATCCTGAAACTGTGATCGGCCCTGTCATTAATGAACGCCAAGCTGAACATTTAAGAAAATCGATTGAGAAAGGCATCGAAGAAGGCGCCACACCGCTTCTGAAAGGCGATATTAAAGGCAATCTCGTCGAGCCGACGATTCTTGCGGATGTCACGTCTGACATGTCTGTCGCCAAGGAAGAGCTGTTCGGCCCGGTTGTGTGCGTCATGCCGTTTGAGACCGAAGCAGAAGCGGTTGAGATCGCGAATGACACTTCGTTCGGACTGAGCGGAGCCGTACACACGGGAAATGTGGAGCGCGGCGTTGCCATCGCGAAGCAAATCGAGACGGGCATGATCCATGTCAATGACACAACGATCAACGACGAGCCACATGTCGCTTTCGGCGGTGAAAAGCAATCTGGAATCGGCAGGCTGAACGGTGAGTGGAGCCTTGACGAATTTACAACGTTAAAATGGATTTCCGTCCAGCACCAGAAAAGGATTTTTCCATATTAAAAGGAGGATTTGATACATGAATGAAGCAGTAAAAACGGACATCCACCCGCTGCTGGATGCTTTTGTGAAAGTGGCGCCGTTTCTGAATCAGCTGATTCAGGACGATGTGACAGTGGGGATTTACGATACTGAAAAGCTGATCGTCAACATTCCGGGAAAGACATTTTCCCTTGATGTCAAAGCGGGTGATCCTTTGCAGGAAGGCGATATTATTACAGACGCCATCCGCCAAAACAAAAAGAAAGTGAGCATGGTGCCTAAGGAGCTGTTCGGCTTTCCTCTTGCGGCGAGAGCGATCCCGCTCCATGACGAGAACGGAAGAGTTATCGGCGGAGTCGGACTCGGCACGAGTCTTGAAAAATCGGATCAGCTTCACCGCGTCGCGGAAAGCCTGTCGGTCATCGTCGAACAGACGGCCTCAGCCATTCAGGATATCGCCGAATCTGTCAGCGGATTTTCCGGACAAATGTCCGACATTTCCAAGCAGGCGAAAGAAGTCAGTGAAAGCGCCGGAGAAATTGAGAAAATTTCGGTTACCGTAAAAGGTATTTCAGATCAAAGCAACCTGCTCGGACTGAACGCGGCGATTGAAGCGGCGAGAGCCGGAGAATCAGGAAAAGGGTTCTCCGTCGTCGCCGACGAAATCCGCAAGCTTGCGACACACTCAAAAGAAAACGTCGGTCAGATTGATCAAATCACGAAGAAAATCCACGCGTTATTGAAAGACCTTGAGCAATCGATCGAAGTCATCAATGAACATACGAGCGGCCAGGCCGCCGGCGTTGAACAAATTTCCGCCACCATGCAGGAGATCAGCAGCAACGCGCAAAACCTCGCCAAGATGGCGGAACACCATTTTGAAGACTAGATATAGAAAAAAACTGCCTGACAATGTGTCGGCAGTTTTTTTACTAACACTACTACACTAGCGATTGAAATGACTGCCGTAAATATGGCCCATGAGTATGCTCTTTCCCGTCACACTGGAATTCCTTCAAACGTGTAAAAGAGACGATATCAAATAACTATATATTGAAAATAACTCCAATAAGAGAATAGATAATGACAGTCGAAAAAAGAATTGTCATATGAATCAGAGAGTAAATAAACATGGATTTTGCCCATTTCTCTGAATCCATTTTTTTGTAACCATACACACTAAGAACCAACCATATGACACCTAATATAAGGGAAACAAGCATAATGCCGAGGCTCAAAGAAATAAAAAGGAGACTTGTCCCGATAAGGATGATTAAATAAATATTAGTTTGTATATATGTTCTTTTAACTCCTTTGATAACAGGGAGCATTGGAACTTTCGCAGCCTTATACTCATCATTTTTTCGAATGGCTATAGCATAGAAATGAGGCATTTGCCATATCACAGATGTCACAAAAAGACCGAGAACAGCAGGATGTGTGATGTCCGGATAGACAGCTGACCATCCAATAAGAGGCGGCATAGCTCCGCCGATACTCCCGACCTCTGTATTGTAAACTGTTCTTCTCTTACTCCACATGGTATACGGGACAATATAAAAAAACAATCCTAGAAACCCTAGGAGTGCTGCCAGAGAGGTGGTGAAACCAAGGATTATTACACCAAAAATCATCATAAAGATACCGAGCCATAGAACTGTTTTAGGCTTTATTTCTCCTGTAACGGTTGGTCTGTTTTTGGTTCTCTCCATAATAGAATCTATATCCCGGTCATATAAGTTGTTAAAAGCTCCTGCCGCTCCCATTACTAAAATAGACCCAATTAATGCAAAAAATATTTCTGGTAATTTCTCAGAAAGGCTGATTTTATAAGTATATAAAGATAATGTTAATCCAGAAAACATCGGAATAAGGTTAGATTTAATAATTCCTGTTTTAATGGTTTTTGACAATATGATGGACACAGGTCGTTTATCCGTTTTGATATTATTTTCAATTTGCATGATTCTTCTCCTCTTTTTAATGGCCACACGTTGATTTAGTGAAGTGCTAGTGATACCTTTTAGAATATACATACTATATGGTATGTTAATTCTGAACAGTATGATTGTCAATAAGAGGAGGAAGAAGAATGCTTAGAAGAAGGCTAACCCAAAAAGAGCGAAAAGAGGAAACACGTCAATTGTTGTTAGAATCGGCTGTTGAGATTTTTTCGGAGCTTGGCTTTCATGGGGCTTCTGTTGAAAAAATTGCTGAACATGCCGGATTTAGCAAAGGAGCGGTTTACTCCAATTTTAAATCTAAGGAAGAGCTCTTTCTGGCCTTATTGGAACAACAAATGAATTTACAAGTGAATAACATCGATCAAATCATAAATAATCAGCATTCACTTTCATATTTTATTGAAACAATGAATGATCATTTTGTCTCAGTGGTGAAAGAAAATCAAAAGTGGATGATTTTAAATATGGAATTTCTTCTTTATGTGATGCGTAATGAGTCAGTGCGCTACAAATGGTCTTGCATGATCAGGGAGTCTGTGGACCGGATCTCCAAGTCTGTCGCGAAACTAATGTTGAAAGAGAATCATGAGGTTACGCTATCTTCGGAAGAAATCGCTTGGACTATTTTTTCACTCGAAAATGGTCTTGCGATATTCAATTTTATTAATGGAGAAAGCGTCCCGATGAATTTATATGGAAAAGCGCTAAAAAATTTGCTTTCAGCCTCTGAGTGACTTTTTAATAGAAAAGTTGTACTTTTCAATTTCTAGGCTCAGTGTGATACATTAATTTAAATTTTATTTTAAATTTTTTAGAGGAATTTTCCCCGGGCGAAGCGAAAGTGAAGAATGGGAAATCGCTTTCAAAGGGGGAAGGGGTAAATGAGAGTATATACACCGACTAAACTGACCGGATTGTTATTGGGGCCGATCAGTTTTTTGCTGATTCTCGGCTTGATACCGGAAGCTGAGTTGGCTTACGCGCCGCGGATCGTTCTTGCGGTTACAGCTTGGACGGCCGTCTGGTGGATTACGGAAGCCGTGCCGATTCCGGCGGCATCGCTCTTGCCAGTCATTTTGCTGCCGACATTGGGCGGTTTAGATATGGAAACGACGGCCAAAGCATACGGCGATCCGATTGTGTTTATGTATATGGGGGGATTTATCATTGCGATCGCCATCGAAAAATGGAATCTTCATAAACGGATGGCCTTGCATATTTTGAAGCGGATCGGGGCTGAAAGCCATCGAATCGTGCTCGGCGTGATGGCGGCGACGGCATTTTTATCGATGTGGATTTCGAATGCTGCCACCGCTTTGATGATGCTTCCCGTAGCGCTTGCAGTTATTAAAGAAGTGCAGGAAAAAGAAATTTTAAAAGGCGAATCGCTGCAGAAGTTCAGCAAAAGCATTTTGCTGGCTGTCGCGTATGCGGCTTCGATCGGCGGACTTGCCACATTGGTCGGTTCCGTCCCGAATGCGGTCTTTGCCGCGATGTCAAAACAGATGCTCAATCACGAAATTATGTTTTTTGAGTGGTTTTTATTCGGGTTCCCGGTTTCCGTTCTGTTTCTTGCTATTTTATATGTTTATTTAACGAAAATAAAATTTAAAGTGAGCGCCTTTCAAGGAAAAAAACCTGATTTTATCGATCATGATTTAAAGGCGCTTGGCGCAATGACGAGGGAGGAAAAATCGGTTTTTGCCGTTTTTTTGTTGACCGCATGTTTGTGGATGTTCAAATTCATCCTGCCGTTTCAAATTTCAGATACGTCGATTGCGATTTTCGGAGCGGTTTTGCTGTTTTTAATTCCGAGTACAAAGGATGAACGGATTTTGGAATGGAAGGATATGCAGACGCTGCCATGGGGGCTTCTTCTGTTGTTTGGAGGCGGCTTGTCGCTTGCGGCCGGTTTTTCGGCGACCAATCTGACGGCATGGATCGGCGGCAAGCTAAAGCTGTTGGAAGGCCATCCTTACTTATTTGTACTGATCATTTTGACGGCTGCGATTTTATTTATGACCGAAATCATGTCTAATACGGCTGTCGCCAATATGGTGATTCCGATGACGATCGGCCTTGGCGCCGCGCTTCAGGTCGAGCCGTACGGGCTGATGGCGGCAGCTGCGCTTGCTTCATCATGCGCCTTTATGCTCCCGATCTCCACCCCGCCGAATGCGGCCGTTTTCAGCTCCAATCTGCTGACGATGAAGGACATGGTCAGGGCGGGCTTTTGGCTCAATATCGCAGGTGTCGTCTTGATCGTGATCAGCGTATATTTCTGGCTTCCGGCCGTCTTCCTGTAATGTCCGTGAAAAAGCTCTCACTAGTTTTCTTGCATCATCTGCATTAAAATAAGGTTATGACATTACGTTAGGATTGGTAGACAGATGAGCATTTTTAAAGCGGAAGGTTTATATAAAACTTACGGAGATAAAACATTATTTGACCATATATCGTTTCATATCGAAGAAAACGAACGGATCGGCTTGATCGGACCGAACGGAACGGGAAAAAGCAGTTTGCTGAAAGTGATCGCTGGCCATGAATCGACCGAAAAAGGAGACATCACCAAGCCTGGCAGCCTCCATATCGAGTACTTGGATCAGGATCCTGATTTGGACGGTCCGGAAACCGTACTTGAGCACATTTATTCGGGAGATTCCGTGATGATGCGGACGATGAGGGCGTATGAGCAGGCGCTTCAGGAGCTGAATGCTTCGCCTGATGATCCGAAGAAGCAGGAAAACCTGCTGGCGGCACAGGGGAAAATGGACGAACACGGCGCCTGGGACGCGAATACAGCGGCAAAAACGATTTTAACGAAGCTTGGCGTCGCGGATGTGGCAAAAGAAGTAAGCTCGCTATCAGGAGGGCAAAAAAAGCGGGTTGCGATTGCGAAAACATTGATTCAGCCTGCTGACCTCCTCATTTTGGATGAGCCGACAAACCACTTGGACAATGAAACGATCGAATGGCTTGAAGGCTATTTGAGCGGGTATCCGGGCTCCGTCGTCCTCGTCACCCATGACCGCTACTTTTTAAACCGGGTGACAAACAGGATCTATGAACTGGATCGCGGGCGCCTATACACATACAAAGGGAACTACGAAGTGTTTTTGGAAAAGCGGGCCGAAAGAGAAGCGCTCGCCGAACAAAGCGAAACGAAGCGGCAAAACCTTCTCCGAAGGGAGCTTGCCTGGCTGAGAAGAGGAGCCAAAGCCCGTTCGACAAAACAAAAAGCAAGAATTCAGCGGGTGGAGGAACTAAAGGAACAAGATGCGCCTGAAACCGGCTCTTCCCTTGATTTCGCCATCGGCTCCCACCGTCTCGGCAAGCAGGTGATTGAAGGGGAAGGTGTTGACATCAGCCGCGGCGGCAATCAGCTTGTCCGTTCATTCGATGAACTGATTGTGCCCGGGGACCGGATCGGCATCATCGGACCGAACGGGATCGGCAAAACAACGCTTTTAAACGCGCTTGCCGGCCGCGTCAAGCCTGATGGAGGGCAGATCACGATCGGCCAGACTGTAAGAATCGGATACTATACACAGGATCACAGCGAAATAAACGATGCGCTGCAGGTCGTCGAATACATTAAGGAGACGGCTGAGGTCGTCAAAACGGCCGACGGACAAGTGGTCACAGCTGAGCAGATGCTGGAAAGGTTCCTTTTTCCGCGGAGCATGCAGCGCAACTTGATTCGCAAGCTGTCAGGCGGAGAAAAGAGGCGCCTTTATCTTTTGAAAGTGCTGATGGAAGAGCCGAACGTCCTGTTCCTTGATGAGCCGACAAACGACCTTGATACCGAGACGCTCGGAGTGCTGGAAGATTATTTGGAACAGTTTCCCGGCGTTGTCGTGACCGTTTCCCATGACCGCTATTTCCTTGACCGTGTCGTCGACAGGCTGCTTGTATTTGAAGGCAGCGGAAACGTTTCGCGTTTTCAAGGTTCATACAGCGAATATATGGAGAAGCAAAAGGAGACCAGCCGTCAAAAGCCGGCGCCTGAAGCCGCAGAACCTGCCAAACCTGAGAAAAAGAAAAGAAAGAAGCTGTCTTATAAAGATCAGCTGGAATGGGACGGCATCGAAGACAGAATCGCCGCTCTGGAAGAAAAGCATAAACGGCTTGAAGAGGAAATCGCCGCCGCCGGCAGCGACTTCGCCAAGATTCAGACATTGATGGAAGAGCAGGCGCAAACAGCCGCAGAGCTTGACGAGGCAATGGAGCGCTGGACCGAGCTGTCGCTGATGATCGAGGAGCTGGAACAATTGTAATGGAAGCTGCCGGGAAATCCCGGCAGTTTTTAATTTGTCGGGCTTTTTTCAGCATCGTTACAAAAATAGCCGATTAATTTTTCCTTTAATAAAGACGCCGCCAGACTCAGCTCTCTGTCTTGATGGACGATGAGCCCGTGGGTGGAGACAATCGGGGCAGTCACAGGCAGCAGTTTGAATTGCTTGGCTTCAAGTTCTTGTTTGACGGCGATTTCAGGAATGAAGGCAAAGCCGATGCCGCATTTTACCGCCTCTTTGATCATGGCGATGCTTGGGTATTCCAGGGCGCTGTTTCCTTCAATCCCGGCATCTTGCAATAATCTGCCCGCTTTTGTGTGGTAGACGCAGCTTGTGCCGAAGCTGATGAATGTTTCACGACTAAGAGCGCCAAGGCTCTCAGTTTCAACCTTTTCAGCGAGATCATTGGAAGCGATGAACACCAGCTTTTCTTCGAGCAAAGGGGTAAAAAGGATGTCGGGCCTATTCGGATTTTGCGGTACGATTCCGAAATCGACGGCATGATTTTGCACCTGCTGAACGATATCGTGTTGAAACCCGTTTTCCAATTGCAATCTGATCTTTGGATATTCTTTAATAAAATCCCGGATCAGGAGAGACGCGCGCGTCAGAAAAAACGATTCCTGCATGCGGATGCGGACGGTTCCTTGCGGCTGATCCAGTTCATTCATCGCTTCTTCCAAGGTGCTGCCTAAATGAATAAATTGATAGGCATATTTACTTAGCTTCAAACCGGCCGGTGTCGGCTTCACACCTCTTGACAGCCGGTGAAACAAACGCTGTCCGCAAGCCTGCTCCAAAAGGTGAATATGGCTGGTGACTGTCGACTGTACATACCCCAGCCGATCAGCGGCGCGGCTGAAGTTTTTTTCTTCCATGACGGCGATGAAGGTTTTAAAAAATTTACCCTCTAAAAGCTCAATCATAGCTTGTCATCTCCTTGATATCGAAAATCAAAATGATTTCTATCGTAATCATTCATAAGTAAAATGTCTCTCCCCATGATATCGTAGGTTTTGCAAGAATAAAAGAAAAATTGAGGAGGAAAACAATGAAAAGAACGAGAGGATTCAGACTTGGCGTGTACATTTTCAAGGATGCTGAAATCATCGACTATGCCGCCCCATACGGAGTGTTTTCAGTGGCGAGGAGGCTCGATCCTGAACTGGACGCCTTTCTTGTGGCGGATGCGATGAAACCGGTTCAGACGCAAGCCGGGCTTACCGTTCATCCGAATTACAGCTTCAATGACCAGCCAGATATGGATGCTTTCTTAATTCCGGGCGGTTTCGGTACACGACAGGAGACCAACAACAAACGGCTGCATCAGTTTATCCGCTCTCTGCCTGAGTCGACGCTTTTGGTGAGCGTATGTACAGGTTCATGGATTTACGGGCGCATGGGGCTCTTAGACGGGCTTTCCGCCACAAGCCGGAAAGAGCCGGATCGGCTTGAGGCGTCAGAGATGGGGCAAGTACCGATCGACCGCTTGGCGGACATCGCGCCGGCCTGCCGCGTCAGCCGGGCGAGAATCGTCGACAGCGGACGGATCATCACCGCCGGGGGAATTGCTTCAGGCATGGAAATGGGCTTTCACTTATTGAGAAGAGCGGGCTATGATGAAAGCTTCATAGAAGAAACGGCGCGTGTTATGGAGTATCAAGAGGGGTACAGCCAGTATCAGGATGATATTGAATACGTGCGGAAAGAGAAATAAGTCGAAGCTGCCGGGGAGAACCCGGCAGTTTACAACGGTTCGTCTGCCTGTAAAACGATTTGAAGCAACCCCGGAAAACGGCTGTCCAAGTCCTCTTGGCGAAGCGAAATAAACCGTTGTGTTCCTTCTATTCTTGTATGAATGACTCCCGATTCCCTAAGGACTTTAAAGTGATGAGACAGGGTTGATTTTGGAATGGGAACGTTAACAGCGCTGCACGATTGTTCGCCGGCTTCTGCAAGATTTTTTATGATTTGAAGTCTGATTTGATCACTGAGGGCGTAAAGAACAGCGGATAAACTGATGTCAGGGCGGTTTGTCTGTTTGCATCGGTATTATACATTTCTTCAATGCTCCTGTTTAAAAACAGCCGGGCGCTGAATCAATCAAAAACTGCATAAGAATCGAGTCTGCCGGAAAAACCGGCAGCTCTTTTTGATTTATATTTTGGAAAACGACAGCCGCGCCACCGCATCATGCATGTGAATCGATTCTTCGTTCCGGCATTCGATCTCAAAGGCGGAGATCCAGTTCATTTCGTATAAGTCGGCAGCCGTTAAGCGGATGACGTCTTCTACAAATCTTGGATTTTCATAAGCCTGTTCAGTCACTCTTTTTTCGTCGGGCCTTTTTAAGACGGGATGGAGCTTTGCGCTTGCGTTCGTTTCCGCTGCGGCAAGAAGCTCGGTTTTGAAATCGTCCGGCATCTCCGCCTGCTCATTGATATGTGCGGTGATCTTGATTATGCCGCGCTGGTTATGGGCGCTGTATTCGCTGATTTCTTTTGAACACGGGCAGAGCGTCGTCACATGGGCCGTGATGCCGACGGTTTGTGAAAAGCCTTTGTTTTCATGATAAGAGACTGTCATATGGATATCGGCGTGCATCAATCCTGACAGTTTGGTTTCCGGGCTAAGGCGCTCGAAATACCATGGAAAACTGACAGAGACGGATGCGCTTTGCTGTTCCATATTGTCGGCTAAATCCTTTGCAAAATCTTTCAGTGTATGGACATCAATCGTCCAGTTTGCTTCGTGATAGCGCTGCAGCTGTTCTGTCAGGCGGCTCATATTGATTCCTTTGCGGCCGCGCGCAAGGCTCGTCGTAAAGGAAAAAGCGCCGATCGTCGTTTGTGTAAACGGCTTGAGCGAGGATGCAATCAAAATCGGATGCGAAACGTTTGAGACACCGACATGGTCAATGTCAAAAAAATAGTCGTTCGGTGTATTTTGAATATCCTTCATCTGTTCTTTATCGGTCGGTTTTATTCCTTTCACGGCTTCGACAGATCCGAAGCGGCGGTGGCGTTCGGGTTTTGCGGGCAAATGCAGGATACGTTCCATTGATGAGACCCCTTTCTATAGTAAATCGAAATAGTTCCTATTTATTTTGAGGGAATGCTGTGATAAAATCAAGTGGTCATGTCTAAAGCATGCAAATTAAATCGAAATGATTTCGTTTAGGGAGTGGTTGTTTTGCAGCATAGCGAAATCGTCATTGTTGGAGCGGGACCCGCAGGTATTGGAATGGGAATCGTTCTGAAAAAACTCGGTTTTCAATCGTTTGCGATTTTGGAAAAAGACCGTGCAGGAGCTTCATTTCGAAGCTGGCCTGAAGAAATGAAACTGATAACACCGTCCTTTACCGGACAGGGGTTCGGGGCTTTGGATTTAAATGCTGTTGCTCCGGGAACATCCCCTGCCTTTACTTTTCACCGCGAGCACTTGAGCGGGCAGGAGTATGGAGATTATTTGGCGCTTTTGGCCGATCATTTTCAGCTTCCAATTCAAGAAGGCACATCGGTTCGCAACGTTTATAAAGACGACGGCGGTTTTTCAGTTGAAACTAATAAAGGCATGATGAAGGCCAAAGACGTTATTTGGGGAGCCGGTGAATTCCAATTTCCGAAATATTCGTTTCATGGTGCAGAGATTGGCATCCACAACAGCAAGGTCGCCAGATGGAGCCAATTTGAAAAGGCCCATTATTACGTGGTAGGCGGCTATGAAAGCGCAATGGATGCGGCGGTTACACTGGCGTCCTATGGCAGCGATGTGACGGTTGTGATGCCGAATTCGCTCAGCGAAAACGCTGAAGCCGATCCAAGCCGGTCGCTTTCACCTTATACATGGGAGCGTCTTGAAGATGCGTATGAAAAAGGGAAGGTTCAGTTTTTGGAAAAAGCCCTGGTAGAGAAACTGGCGAAAAACGGACCAGCCTATGATTTATATTTGTCAGACGGGAGGAAAATCCGCTCGGAAACACGGCCGATTATCGCGACAGGCTTTCATTCCGGGGCAAAACAAATCGAGCATTTGTTTGAATGGGGAGAGAACGGCAAACCGCTTTTAACGAATGAAGATATGTCGACCGTGACGGACGGTCTTTATTTAATCGGGCCGAGCGTTCAGCACCAAAACGCCGTCTTTTGTTTCATTTATAAATTCAGGCAGCGATTCGCCGTCATCGCCGAGCATTTGTTGGAGAAACGAAAGTTTTCGATCGATGAAAAGGTGCTGACAGAATACAGGGAAAATCAAATGTTTCTCACGGATTTGAGCTGTTGTGAGGTGCAGTGTGAATGCTGAAAGAGCCAACGCGGCGGCAGCGCATGCTCTTCATCGGACTCGAATCGGTCGGGAAAACAACGCTTTTTTCCGCGATCACAGATCAGAGAGCAGGCGAAGCAGCCAATGTGAAAGGATCGACGATATTTGCGGCTGAACGGGAGATCAAAAGCCTTCCGGGCTGGCAAGCCATTGATACACCGGGCATTCGGGAGGATGACAGCGTGTCGAAAAGAGCGCTGAAAAAAGAGATCGAAAAGGCCGATGAGGTGGTTGCCGTCTTGCGCGGCACCCATTTTTCAGAAGAGGTGAACGCGGTCTTGGACCTGATTCCGCCGGATGCCAGGCGCGTCTGCTTTATCGTTACGTTTCAGGACAAAATGACGGACGCCATGCGCCGGACGCTTTCTGAGCAAGTGGCCAAGCACAGTCTCCCGGTCCTGCTGGTTGATACGAGAACTGTGACAGACGATAAAAAAGAGCATATCATCGCTTTTTTAAGAAAAGAGGCTGAATTTCATCCGCTGAAACGGAAACGGATGAAACAGATTGAACTTGAAAGTGTGGCTGTTCAGCAGTTTGTGTTTCATCGTCCCGTAGTTGGGCCTGTTGTGAGTACTGCACTTTTATGTTTGTTATTTATGGTGCCGATCATATTGGCTTATCATACATCAGAGTGGATGCAGCAATACGCGGACGAATGGGCGGTTGAACCTCTCCAAAATGCGGTCGGAGGCTTGCCGTCATGGCTGAGCGCGGCATTGGCGGGGAATTATGGCCTGTTATCCCTTGGCATTTACTCGTTTGTTTGGGCGTTTCCTGTCGTTTTGTTTATGTCTATAGCAAATGCGGCAGCAGATGATTCGGGTTTAAAGGACCGGATCGTCGATTCACTGGACCCGCTGATGCGGAAGATCGGTCTGAACGGCCGCGATTTAGTTCCGCTTTTGACCGGATTTGGCTGCAATGTCGTTGCCGTTCAGCAGACGCGGTCGTGCAGCATGTGTACGAGAAAGCGTTGTGTATCATTTATTTCTTTCGGATCAGCGTGCAGCTACCAAATCGGCGCGACGCTGTCGATTTTTCATACTGCGGGAAGGGAGTGGCTGTTTATCCCTTACCTCGCTGTTCTTGTTGCCGCAGCAGCCGCTCATAACCGGATATGGTATCGCATTGATCAGAAATGGGCCGCTTACTTCGAGCGCCGGCAAACGTTTTTACAGATGCCGTCCTGGAAAGGGATCGTCTTTCGAGTAAAGGAAGTGCTTCAGCAATTTATCTTTCAGGCGATGCCGATCTTTCTCATCATTTGCCTGGCGGCGACAGTATTGAATGAACTCGGTGTCATCCGTCTTGTGACATTGCTTGTCTCGCCTGTTTTAAGCCTGTTCGGTGCTCCGGAAGATGCGGCGCCGGGCCTTGTTTTTTCTCTGATCAGGAAAGACGGCATTCTCTTGTTCAATGAAGGGAATGGAGCGCTTCTTGATGTGCTGCCGGGGGCAACGCTCTTTCTGCTCATTTACTTGGCATCAACCTTTACTCCATGCATGGTGACGGTTTGGACAATTGCCAAGGAACTGGGGATGAAAACGGCGGCAGCCATTATGGGAAAACAGATGGCCACTTCAGTCGTGTCAGTTTTGATCATCATGATCATCTGGAAGCTGACACTTTGCATTTTTAAATAAATTGTGGTGAAATAAAATACAAATCGTAATCATTACGATTTGATAAGAGAAAGGAGAATGGAAAAATGAGTAAAAGGATTCCTGTAACAGTATTAAGCGGATACCTGGGGGCGGGTAAAACGACGCTGCTGAATCACATATTGCAAAACCGCCAAGGGCTGAAAGTCGCCGTTATCGTTAATGACATGAGCGAAGTCAACATTGATGCCGGGCTTGTCAAGCAAGGCGGCGGCCTGTCGAGGACGGATGAAAAGCTGGTCGAAATGTCAAACGGCTGCATTTGCTGCACACTCAGAGAGGACTTGCTGGTTGAAGTCGAAAAACTGGCGAAGCAAGGAAATATCGATTATATCGTGATCGAATCGACCGGTATCAGCGAACCGATCCCGGTCGCTCAGACGTTCTCTTACATCGACGAAGAATTGGGTATTGATTTGACGCGGTTCTGCCGTTTGGACACAATGGTCACGGTGGTCGACGCCAATCGTTTTTGGCACGATTTTCAGTCGGGTGACAGCCTGCTGGACCGGAAAGAGGCTGTCGGTGAAGAGGATGAACGTGATATCGCCGATCTGCTCATCGATCAAATCGAGTTTTGCGATGTGCTGATTTTGAATAAATGCGACCTTGTCTCCGAGGAAGATCTGGGAAAGCTTGAGAAAGTGCTGAAAACGTTGCAGCCTAAAGCAAACATCATCAGAGCGGTCAAAGGAGAGGTCGATCCGAAGGTCATCTTAAACACCGGTCTTTTCAATTTTGACGAAGCAAGCGGCTCAGCAGGCTGGATCAGGGAATTAAACGAAGGACACCACCAGCATACGCCTGAGACTGAAGAATACGGAATATCTTCGTTTGTATACGAAGCGCGCCGTCCTTTTCATACCGAGCGGTTTTATAACTGGATTCATTCGCTGCCGGAAAACGTCGTCAGGGCGAAAGGAATCGCCTGGTGTGCGACGCGCAACAGCCTTGCCCTTTTGATGTCGCAGGCAGGCCCATCCGTGTCGCTGGAACCGATCTCTTATTGGGTGGCCGCGCTGTCCAAGGCGGAACAGGAGCAAATCCTCAGACAGAATCCAGAGCTATTAAAAGAATGGAATGAAGAATTCGGAGACCGCCACACAAAGCTCGTCTTTATCGGATTGGATCTGTCCCCGTCAGAAATTACCGCCGAAGCGGATCGATGCCTTTTGACAGATTCGGAGATGGCGGACGACTGGTCGCTTTTATCTGACCCGTTCGATTGGCAGATTGAAAGAGCTAGATAAATGAATTTCCACATTAAGACAAAAGAGATATCTCTTTTGTCTTTTTTTATTTCAAACAAACCGGTGTTTTGTACACCATGTTGACATATCAGGAAAGGAATACTAATATTTTATTGTAATGTTAACTTAAATTATTTATAGGTTAACATATGAGTGCGGTGTTTAGAGGGGGGATGAAAGCATGAAGGGAGAAGCGTATTACAGTGTGAGAATGAGAGCCTCCGAGAACGGTCCCCATGAAGAGGGGGGAAAACACATATCCGGAGGAGAGCGGCTTGCGCCTTTCATCGGTGTAAAGGATGCCGTCAGCGATTTATTGGAAAAAGCATTGTCTCATTCGCGGGGCAAGCCGGACTTTATGCAAATTCGCTTCGATCTTGTAAACGAACCGATAAAGTTTGTCCAGCCTCTGCGCATTGAAACGAATGAAACAAAATCAGCGGAAGAAGGACAAGCGCTTGCCCGTGAGCTGATCAGCCGCGCCGGCGTACCGAAAAACGCGGTAGACAAAGCGTTTCAAGGCATTGCCGAATACTCGGACGTAAGGGGCGCCGTTTTGTTTGACATTCATTCAGGCCGGAGGATTGACGGAAGAAAACAAAAAGGAGTGCGCGTCTCACGGCTCGATTGGCCGGAAGCCGATTTTCAAATGTGGGCGGCTTTGTGCGGAATGCCGCCGAATCCGCGGTTGAAAGAGGCGCTTGCCATCGCTTCTAAGGTATGTGAGCATCCGGCTGTCGTCGCCGAATTATGCTGGTCAGATGACCCTGATTACATAACGGGCTATGTTGCCGCTAAAAAGCTGGGTTATCAGCGGATAACAAGGATGAAAGAGCATGGAGACGAGAGCGGCTGCCGGATTTTTTTTGTTGATGGATTAACAGATATCAAGAGCTGTATAGACGGCTTGGAAAAACAGCCTGTATTCATTCGGTCGGGAGGTAAAACATGAATCAATCATTCGTTGAAAAAAGCAAAAAATATCTTTGGCTGCCTTTTACCCAAATGAAAGACTATGACGAAAACCCGCTGATCATCGAAAGCGGGGAGGGCATCAAACTGAAAGATATCGACGGCAGGGAGTACTATGACGGATTTTCTTCAGTATGGCTCAATGTCCACGGCCATCGCAAGAAGGAACTGGATGAAGCCATCAATAAACAGCTCGGCAAAATCGCTCATTCGACATTGCTGGGGATGACAAATGTTCCGGCGACAGAGCTTGCCGAGGTGTTAATCAAGATCACACCGGAAAAGCTGACGCGTGTTTTTTATTCGGACAGCGGCGCTGCAGCAATGGAAATCGCGCTGAAAATGGCCTTTCAATATTGGAAAAACATCGGCAAGCCGGAGAAACAAAAATTCATTTCGATGAAAAACGGCTATCACGGCGATACGATCGGCGCTGTCAGCGTCGGTGCGATCGAGCTCTTCCACCATGTATACGGGCCGCTTATGTTTGAAAGCTTTAAGGTAAATGTTCCTTACGTGTACCGCTCGAAAAGAGGCAACCCGGACGAGTGCCGCGATGAATGCCTCGCAGAACTCGAACGGCTCCTGAGCGAGCGGCACGGTGAGATCGCCGCGCTGTCGGTCGAATCGATGGTCCAAGGGGCATCGGGGATGATCGTGATGCCTGAAGGATATTTGGCAGGCGTCCGGGAGCTTTGTACGAAATATGACGTTTTAATGATTGTCGATGAAGTGGCGACAGGATTCGGCCGAACCGGGAAAATGTTTGCCTGTGAGCATGAACGTGTTCAGCCTGACTTGATGGCGGCTGGAAAGGCCATTACCGGAGGCTATTTGCCGATCGCCGTCACTTTTGCGACAGAGGAAATTTATCAGGCATTTTATGATGACTATGACAAACTGAAAACGTTTTTCCACGGCCATTCGTACACGGGGAACCAGCTTGGCTGCGCCGTTGCTCTGGAAAATTTGCGCCTGTTCGAATCGGAAAAAATCGTCGCTCAAGTTGCGGAAAAGTCGAAAATAGTGGAATCGCTTTTTCATGATCTTGCAGCGCTCCCTCATGTCGGCGACATCCGCCAGCTCGGTTTAATGAGCGGGATCGAACTCGTTCAGTCGAAAGAAACGAGGCAGCCTTATCCGCCTGAAGAGCGAATCGGATACCGGGTGTCTTTGAAAATGAGGGAGCTTGGCATGCTGACGAGGCCGCTCGGGGATGTTATCGCATTTCTTCCTCCGCTCGCCAGCACCGCCGATGACCTGAGCGCCATGGTGTCCATTATGAAAGAAGCGATTCAAGAGGTTACAGGCCGTGCCCATTGACGAATGGCTCAGCAGTCGGCTCGCCAGGACGAAGGCAGCCGGGCTTTACCGCTCGCTTAAACCGCCTCAAGCTGTCGCGGAAGCGAAACGTACGAATTGGGCGTCAAACGATTATTTGAGCCTGGCGAACGACAAACGGCTGATTCACGCCGCAGAAACGGCGCTTCGCCGCTTTGGAGCCGGGAGCACAGGGTCAAGGCTGACGTCCGGCAATACCGAATGGCATGAAAAACTTGAGCGGAAAATCGCCGGTTTTAAGCAGACAGAAGCCGCTCTCTTGTTTTCAAGCGGATATTTGGCCAATATCGGCGTGCTTTCGTCTTTGCCTGAAAAAGGAGACGTCATATTAAGCGATCAATTGAACCATGCGAGCATCATCGACGGCTGCCGCCTTTCAAAAGCTGATACGGTTGTTTACCGCCACACGGATATGAATGATCTTGAAGAAAAACTCCGCACCGCACAGAGCCGTGCTCGCTGTTTTATTGTGACAGACGGCGTGTTCAGCATGGACGGCACAATTGCACCGCTTGACGAAATCATGCTCCTTGCCAAGCGGTACCGGGCCTTTGTCATCGTTGATGATGCCCACGCAACAGGGGTTTTGGGAGATGCCGGCAGGGGAACGGGCGAGTATTTCGGCGTCTCCCCAGATGTTGTGATCGGCACGTTAAGTAAAGCTGTAGGCGCGGAAGGCGGCTTCGTCGCGGGCTCTAAAGCATTGATCGATTTTTTGCTGAATCATGCGAGAACGTTTATCTTTCAAACGGCTGTCCCGCCCGCAAGCTGTGCGGCGGCATGCAGAGCTTTAGACATCATTAAAGACAGCCGGGATAAACGCCGGCTTTTGCAATCATCGGTGACCACGATCAAACGGGGTCTCGAGGATATCGGGTTTACGGTCAAGGGAGAAGATACGCCGATCATACCCGTTATGATCGGAGACCCTCAAAAAGCCGTTCGATTTGCAAACGGCCTCAAGGAGAAAGGGATTGAGGCCCCGGCCATCCGCCCGCCGACTGTTGCGGAAGGAGAGAGCCGAATCAGGCTGACCGTCACCGCAGATCGCAAGTTAAGAGATATTGAAGCTCTATTAGAGGGGTTTAAATTAGTGGGAAGAGAGTTGAACTTGGTGAAATGAAGGGTTTTTTTGTAACGGGAACTGATACGGGAGTAGGGAAGACGTTTATCGCTTGCGGCCTTGCCGCTTTGTTGAAAGAGCAGCATGTTGATGTCGGCGTGTTCAAGCCGTTTTTGAGTGGAGAGCTTAGCAGCGATCCGCAGAGTGATACAGCACTTTTGAAGAACAGCTCTGAAACATCTCTCGCTGATGAGGAGATCACACCTTTCGTGTTTAAAGAGCCGCTTGCACCTTACACAGCAGGGAAGCTCGAAGGGAGGACCGTCGGGCTGGAAGATGCCGTGAACCATTGGAAAAAGATTAAGGATCGGCACGATTGCTTCATTGTTGAAGGGGCAGGCGGGATTGCGGTGCCGCTCGGAGAGGATTATTTCGTCAGCGACTTGATCAAAGCGCTCGATTTGCCGGCTGTCATTGTGGCTCGTCCCAATCTTGGAACGATCAACCATACGTATTTAACCGTCCAATACGCGAAACAAATGGGGATACGCGTGATCGGCATCGTGATCAACGGCATCAGCAGCCGGCCCGGACTTGATGAACAGACGAATCCGGACATGATTGAAAGATTTTGCGGTGTGCCGCTCCTCGGCGTTACGCCGAAGCTTGAAGACGTTTCACCAACACAAATTCACCACATGATCAAGGAGCATGTCGATGTTTCCTTGATTATGAATCAAATGCAAATGGGGGCAGAAACATGAATCAGTGGATGGAACTTGCAGAACGGGTGCTGGATGGCGGAGAAGTAACTGAAAAAGAGGCGCTTTCCATCTTGGAATGCTCGGATGACGACGTTCTCCTGCTTATGCATGCTGCATTTCAAATCAGAAAACGCTACTTTGGAAAAAAAGTAAAGCTCAATATGATTATGAATGCAAAATCTGGACTTTGTCCGGAAAACTGCGGCTACTGCTCGCAGTCTTCGATATCAAAAGCGCCGATCGACAGCTACAGGATGGTCGACAAAACGACCCTGCTTGAAGGTGCAAAGCGTGCGCACGATTTAAATATCGGAACGTATTGCATCGTGGCGAGCGGCAGAGGCCCGTCCAACAGAGATGTCGATCAAGTGGTCGGCGCCGTTAAAGAAATTAAAGAAACGTACGGCTTAAAAGTCTGTGCATGCCTCGGACTGCTAAAGCCCGAACAGGCCGAGCGGCTGAAGGAAGCCGGAGTGGACCGGTACAATCACAACATCAATACATCAAAAAGCAATCATTCAAACATTACAACGTCCCACACGTATGATGACAGAGTAAACACTGTGGAAACAGCCAAAAAATCCGGCATGTCCCCATGCTCGGGCGTCATTGTCGGGATGAAAGAGACGAAGCAGGATGTCGTCGATATGGCGAATAGCTTAAAGGCGCTTGATGCAGACTCAATTCCGGTTAATTTTTTACATGCGATCGACGGAACTCCGCTGGAAGGGGTCAATGAATTAAATCCGCTTTATTGTTTAAAGGTTTTGGCTTTGTTCCGCTTTATCAACCCGACAAAGGAAATCCGTATTTCAGGGGGGCGCGAAGTCAACCTCCGCTCCTTGCAGCCGCTGGGGCTGTATGCCGCCAATTCGATCTTCGTCGGAGACTATTTAACAACGGCAGGGCAGAATGAAACAGAGGACCATAAGATGCTCCATGATTTAGGATTTGAAGTCGAATCGGTGGAAGAAATGAAAGCCAGTTTACAGCGGTAACACGGGGGAGATATAACATGACGACAGAACTGCACGAGGCAGGGCCGCGTCTGAAATCGGATTCGGATTTTTGGAGAGATCCATATCTGTTTTACGATAAACTGCGGTCCGTTCATCCTGTATATAAAGGAACCGTTTTAAAGCATCTGGGATGGTATGTCACCGGATATGAAGAAGCGGCGGCGATTTTGAGGGACGCGGTATTTAAAAACCGCGTTCCTCTCCCTGAAGCCTCTACAAAATATGAACAACTTCACGAATTGCAGCGGAATATGATGCTGTTTCAAAATGAGTCTGGCCATAAGCGGATGCGGACGATTGTCGGCAAAGAATTCATGCCGCAGAAGACGGCATCTTTCCGTCCTGTTATAGAAGAAATCGTCCATGAATTGCTCGATCAGCTTGAAAACAAGAAGATGGCGGACATGGTATCCGAATTCGCCTTTCCTTTGGCAAGCCTTATCATTGCCGACATGCTCGGCGTCCCCGCAGAGGAGAGATATCAATTCAGGCAATGGACGGCGGATCTCATTCAAACGATCGATTTGACCCGCACACGAAAGGTGCTGGCAAAAGGCGGGGATACCGTTGCCAAGCTGACGGCGTATTTTAAAGATTTGATTGAAAAGCGAAAAGCTCATCCTTCTCAAGACCTGATCAGCACATTCGCCGGTCATGAGCAGCTCGCCGAAGATGAAGTTCTTGCGACGTGCATTCTGCTTGTGATTGCCGGGCACGAGACGACGGTCAACCTTTTGACGAACGGATTGTTTTTGCTCATGAACCATCCCGGCCAGCTCAGCGCGCTGAAAGAAAATCCGCTGCTGATTGAGTCAGCCGTTGAAGAATGCCTGCGCTATGAAAGTCCGACACAGCTGACAGCGCGCACCGCGTCAGAGGACTGTGAAATCAACGGGAAGATCATCAAAAAAGGAGAGCACGTATACATCCTTTTAGGCGCCGCCAACCGCGATCCGAAGATATTTCAAAATCCGCATGTATTTGACATCACGAGAAAACCGAATCCGCACCTTGCCTTTGGAGCCGGTGCACACGTATGTTTAGGCTCGGCATTGGCGCGGCTCGAAGCGCAAATTGCCATTCCCGCATTGTTGGAGCGGCTGCCTAAGTTGAAGCTTGCTTCAACAGACATTCCATTTCGCAGGTTAATCGGCTTTAGATCGCTGGCCGAGCTGCCTGTCATTCTCAATTAAAGACAAAAAAGGGCTGGCTTACAGGTGCCGGCCCTTTTTAATCTTTCTTTTCATTTTGCGTGATATAGGTTTCCAGAAGCGCTTTTAATTCTTTAACCTCCGCGCGCAGTTCTTTGATTTCTTTTGTATCCTCTTTCAGCTCGCCTGTCTCATCTTCTATTTCCTGAGAAATTTTTTGTGCATTATTCACGATTTCCCCGACGATCAAGTTGATCATAATGAAAGTCGCAATGATGATAAATGAAACGAAATAGAGCCATGACCAGCCGCTCTCGGCAAAAATCGGCCTGAATATGCCGCTTGCCCACGATTCGAGCGTAAAGGTTTGGAACAGTGTCAGAAGGCTGAGCTGCAGGTTGCCGAAGTATTCCGGCGCGATAGCAGAAAAGAACATCGTACCGATGACGGCGTACACATAAAAAATGATGCTCATCAGAATAATGACGCTGCTGATAGTCGGAATCGCCATAAACAGCGCATTGACGATCCTTCTTAATGAGGGAACGGAAGTGATCGTCCGCAGCACCCGCAGCACCCGGAAGATACGGAGAACGCTGACGAAATTCGTATTGTAAAGAATCAAACTGCCGGCGACGATTACGAAGTCAAAAACGTTCCAGTTGTTTTTAAAAAAGTGCTGTTTTTGAACGAATAGTTTAAGAGATAGTTCGATGACAAATATCGTTAAAAACAAACAATCCACAATAAAAAATACTTTTTGATAAGGTTTAAAGAAAGCGTAAGTTTCCAAACCGATCGAGATGGCATTCAACACAATGACCGTCGTTATGAATGACTGAAACAGCCGGCTTTCAATCAATGCCGAAACTTTACTTTGAACTGAAAATCGATTTTGATGAGTGTTCACTCTGATTATTTGTCCTCCTGTTTAGTTGTCCATTCTATGATACGTTACAGCAGCAGGATGATGTCAAGTCAGTTCTTTTTTTTGTATCGAAAAAAACTTAACGTTTACGTAAAAGTATAATAGTAGTATAATAGAAAAGAAGAAAAATCTCGGGGGGATATGGACGTGGAGTGGATGAAGATTGATCAAATGGCCAAGCGAAGCGGCCTGACGAAAAGAACGATCCGCTTTTACGAAGAAATCGGTCTGCTTTCTTCACCGAAGCGGACGGAAGGCGGTGTCCGTCTTTACTCTGAAGACGATCTTGAAGAGCTTGAAAGAGTGATCAGCGCGAAGGAAGTGCTGGGATTCTCGCTGCAGGAGCTCCAGCAGTTCATGGAAACGGGCAAGCACTTGGAGATGAATAAAGAAGGATACCTTTTATCGCTGGACAAACGGGAACGAAAAGAAAAGCTCGAAGACATTCAGAGGATGCTGAATGAACAGATGAGAATGATTGATGAAAAGATTGAAAAATTTCAATCATTCAAGAAGCGCTTGGAGGCTATGCAGGCAAAAGCCGAGAATGCGCTTGAATCAATTGATTAAACAAGAAAAACGCTATTTTTATAGCGTTTCTTTATTTGCAAAGAAAGGTTTGATAGATCATGAATGAACAACCACCTGAGAACTCAAGTATGTTTAAACAGCCAAAAGCGGTCTGGGCCGTGGCCTTTGCTTGCGTGATCTCGTTTATGGGGATCGGGCTTGTCGATCCGATTCTGCCGGCGATTGCGCGGCAGCTGCATGCTTCCCCCAGCCAAGTTTCGCTTTTATTTACAAGCTATCTGCTAGTCACAGGTTTCGCCATGCTTTTATCAGGCGCCGTATCGAGCCGGATTGGGGCAAAGCTGACGTTAATCAGCGGCTTGATCCTGATCATCGTTTTTGCAGGCTTGGGCGGGCTTTCGCATTCCATTTCTCAGCTCGTCGGCTTTCGCGGCGGCTGGGGACTCGGAAACGCCATGTTTATCTCAACTGCGCTTGCCGTCATTGTCAGCGTGGCATCTGGCGGAAGCGCAAAAGCCATTATTTTGTATGAGGCGGCTTTGGGATTGGGCATTTCGGTTGGACCGCTTGCCGGTGGAGAGCTTGGCACAATATCGTGGAGAGCGCCGTTTTTCGGCGTATCGGTTTTAATGGCGGCCGCTCTTTTGGCCATCTTTTTTCTTTTGCCGCCTGTCCAAAAGCCGCGGAAGAAAATTTCCGTCAGCGCGCCGATCAAAGCGCTTCGTTATAAAGGGCTATTGACGCTTTCAGGCGCCGCATTCTTATATAACTTCGGTTTCTTCACCCTGCTTGCATATTCGCCGTTTGTTCTTGACTTAAATGAACGGGGCCTCGGCTACGTCTTTTTCGGCTGGGGGCTGTTTCTTGCGATCACTTCCGTTTTCATCGCTCCGGCCGTACAGCGGATCTTTGGAACCGTCCGCTCGCTGATCTTTCTGTTTATGCTGTTTGCAGCTGATTTGCTCGCGATCGGGATTTGGACGGAGCACATGGCGCTCGTCATCGGGGCGATCATCATAGCCGGAGGGATTCTGGGCATGATCAATACGATTTTGACAACAGCGGTGATGGAAGCTGCGCCTGTCGAACGGTCTGTCGCTTCATCTGCCTACAGCTCCATCCGGTTCATCGGCGGGGCCATTGCGCCTTGGATCGCCGGTGTGTTAGCCGATCATTTTACTGCGCATACTCCCTATTTTGCAGGATGCATCGCCGTGCTTGCCGGCATGGCCGTTTTGACTGGAGGCCGCCGTTATTTGGCAGGCATCAAAGCCGGTCATTAATGAAATCAGCGTGTCGAGAAACCCTCGCATTCGTTGTCAGGCCTGCGCGTCGGTGCTCACGAATTCCAACATTCGCTCCGCTCCGATGCTCGGCCTTCCTAGACTGCAAAGGTTTTCAATCACGCAGAAAGGATGACAAAATCCCAAAACAAAAAGCCGTTTTGGGATTTTGTCAACAATCTGAAAGCTTGTTTCCCTAAAAGGAAACAAGCTTTTTTTGTTTATAAAACTTTCGTTGTCCATGACTCGCAATTCCATGTTTCTGTCGCGATGTCCATATAGAATTCAGGTTCGTGAGAGATGAGCAGGACGGAGCCTTTGTATTCTTTCAAAGCTCTTTTTAATTCTTCTTTTGCTTCAACATCAAGGTGGTTTGTCGGTTCATCGAGTACAAGCAGGTTCGTTTCCGAATTGATAAGCTTGCATAGTCTGACTTTTGCTTTTTCCCCGCCGCTTAATACGGATACCCTGCTTTCGATATGCTTTGTCGTCAGTCCGCACTTCGCCAGAGCCGCGCGGATTTCGTACTGTGTAAAGGACGGAAAGTCGTTCCACACTTCTTCTATGCATGTGTTGTTGTTGGTCTCTTTGACTTCCTGCTCGAAATAGCCGATATGAAGGTGTTCGCCGCGTTCGACTTCTCCCGACAGCGGTGAAATTTCACCCAAAAGGCTTTTCAGCAATGTCGTTTTTCCGATGCCGTTGGCTCCGTACAGAGCGATCTTTTGGCCCCGCTCCATTCTCAAGTTCAGCGGACGGGACAGCGGCTCATCATAGCCGATGACGAGCTCTTTCGTTTCAAAAATCAGCTTTCCGGATGTTCTTGCTTGTTTAAAATGAAATTCAGGCTTCGGTTTTTCCGAAGGGAGCTCGATCATATCCATTTTATCGAGCTTTTTTTGCCGGGACATCGCCATATTTCTTGTGCTGACGCGCGCTTTGTTGCGGGCGACGAAATCTTTCAGCTCCGAAATCTCCTGCTGCTGTTTCTTGTAGGCTGCTTCAAGCTGCTGTTTTTTCACTTCGTATACTTCGCGGAATTGGTTGTAGTCGCCGACATAGCGGGTCAGCTCCTGGTTTTCCACATGGTAGATCAAATTAATGACGCTGTTTAAAAACGGAATGTCGTGAGAAATCAAAATAAAGGCGTTCTCGTACTCCTGCAAATAGCGTTTCAGCCATTCGATATGCTGTTCGTCCAGATAGTTTGTCGGCTCATCGAGCAGCAGGATGTCGGGCTTTTCCAAGAGCAGTTTAGCAAGCAGCACCTTTGTCCGCTGGCCGCCGCTCAAATCCGCGACATCCCTGTCAAGGCCGAGATCGTTAAGCCCGAGGCCGCGGGCGATTTCTTCGACTTTTGCGTCAATCGCGTAAAAGTCGTTGTTGGTCAGGGCGTCCTGGATCGTTCCGACTTCTTCGAGAAGCTTTTCAAGCTCATCGGGGTCAGCCTCGCCCATTTTTGTGTAGATGGCATTCATTTCTTCTTCCATCGCAAATAAATAATGGAAAGCGTTTCTCAGCACGTCGCGGATTGTTTGTCCGCGCTCAAGTGATGTATGCTGGTCCAGATAGCCGACCCGGACCTTTTTGGACCATTCCACTTTTCCTTCGTCAGGCTCAAGTTTGCCTGTAATGATATTCATGAAGGTCGATTTTCCCTCGCCGTTTGCTCCGATGAGACCGACATGTTCGCCTTTCAGCAAGCGAAAGGATATATCATGAAAGATCGCCCGGTCGCCAAAACCGTGGCTCAGCTTTGTGACTGTAAGTAAACTCATGTTTTGCACCTCAAAAAATATAATCTGTATTCTATAAGATTATATCGAACTCAGAGGGAACAATAAAAGAAAAATTGCGCAGCCGCTTTTGTTTTGAGATACTAGGAGCAGAATCAACCTGATAAAAGGAGAAAAACATGACAGAAAGATGGCCATTTTTAAATAAAGCAAAACCGTTTATTCAAGAAAACTGGAAGGCATCGGGCTTTCAAGAGCCGACGAGTGTCCAAAAAAATGCAGTCGATCTGATTTTGGACGGGCGTGACGTGATCGCCGAGTCGCCGACTGGAACGGGCAAAACGCTCGCTTACGTCCTGCCGATTCTGGAAAAGCTGGAGGCGGATCAAAAGAACGTGCAAGCTGTGATTTTGGCTCCGTCCCGCGAGCTTGTCATGCAGATTTTTGATGTGATCGTCGAATGGAAAAAAGGCTCGGATATCAGAGCCGCTTCCCTGATCGGCGGCGCCAATGTTAAAAAGCAGCAGGAAAAGCTGAAAAAACACCCGCACATCATTGCGGGCACACCTGGACGCGTATTTGAGCTGATTAAAATGAAAAAACTGAAAATGCATGAAGTGAAGACGATCGTCCTTGACGAAACCGATCATCTGCTTACGCCGGAGCATCGCGGGACGATACAAAGCATCATCAAATCGACGCTCCGCGACAGGCAGCTCCTCTGTTTTTCGGCGACTTTAAAAGACGACGCCGAACGCGAGATCCGCAGCATGACGACAGAAGCGGAAGTTCTCAGGATCAAGAGGTCGAAAGAAGAATCTGCAAAAATCAAACACCAATTTCTCGTATGCGACCAGCGGGATAAGGTGAAGATCCTGCAAAAATTCTCGCGGCTTCCAGGTATGCAGGCGCTCGTCTTTGTCAAAGACATCGGCAACTTAAACGTGTATGCCGAAAAGCTCAAATTTCATCATGTCGACATCGGCGTTCTTCACAGCGAGGCGAAAAAAATCGAGCGCGCCAAAATATTGCAGGCATTTGAAGCAGGCGAATTCACACTGCTTCTCGCGACCGATATCGCAGCGCGCGGAATCGACATCGAAGATCTCCCTTATGTCATCCACGCCGATTTGCCAAACATTGAAGGCTATATCCACCGATCGGGAAGGACGGGAAGAGCGGGGAATGAAGGAACCGTGATCAGCCTTGTCAACCGCATTGAAGAGGAAAGGCTGAAAAAGCTGGCGAAGAAGCTTGAAATCCCGCTTCAGCGGATCGTGTATGAAAGAGGACGGATTATTGAAAGATAAGAAAGAGGCCTGCTGCCGGCAGGCCTCTTTTTTATATGAATGCTCAGGCATTGTCGGAATCGGCGACTTTGATCAGCTGTTTGCCGAGGTTTTTTCCTTCAAACAAGCCTAAAAATGCCTCAGGTATCCGCTCGAAACCTTCTGTTATCGTTTCCTCATATTGAAGCTGCCCGCTTTTTACCCATTCGGCGAGCTGTTTGGTTCCTTCAGGAAAGCGATCCCTGTAATCGTTGACGACAAATCCTTTCATCAGGGCGCTTGTTTTAATTAAGGCTGTTTGTACACGCGGCCCCATATCATCTTCTGCGCTTTTGACGTTATAAGAAGAAATCGCCCCGCAAACCGGAATTCGTGCAAACTTATTGAGCAGGGGGAAGACAGCATCTGAAATCGTGCCTCCGACGTTGTCAAAGTAAACATCGACACCGTCCGGACAAGCTTGTTCAAGCGCTGAGGCCATATTTTCCGTTGTTTTATAATTGATTGCTTCATCAAAACCGAGCTTTTCTTTTAAGTATGCCGTTTTTTCGTCAGAGCCTGCAATACCGACGACTCTCGCCCCTTTGATTTTGGCAATTTGTCCGACGGCGGAGCCGACTGCTCCGGCGGCACCGGAGACAACAACCGTTTCACCGGCTTTTGGCTGTCCGATGTCCAAAAGTCCGAAATAAGCGGTCAAACCGGTCATGCCGAGAATCCCAAGAAAAGCGGTAACAGGCGCGAGGGACGGATCGATTTTCTGCAGATTGTCTTCGCGAACCGCTGAATACTCCTGCCAGCCCAAGCGGCCCAAAACAATGTCCCCTTTTTTGAGCTTGTCTCCTTTTGCAGATATCACTTCGCCGATCACGCCTCCGGTGATTACTTTATCAAGCGGAAATGGCTCGACATAGGATTTCGTGTCCTGCATTCTTCCCCTCATATAAGGGTCCACTGAGACATAAAGCGTTTTTACAAGCGCTTCACCGTTTTTTGCTTCCGGAATTTCCGTTTCTTTTATGCGAAAATCGTCCATAACAGGTATGCCCTGCGGACGTCTTGCGAGTTCAATTTGTTTTTGCGACATAATGATTCCTCCTTTTACTTATAACTTACCACGTAAAAAAGAGGTTTAGCAAAAGATCAGCGGGTTACATGAAAGGTTTTTTTCAGCACAGCATCGGGCAGAAAAAGATGAAAAACATCAGCATTTCTTTCATTTAAAAGATATTGATTGGCATTTTCTCTCGAAAATTGAAACATGTCTTTTGTGATAAAAGGAAGCAATGACAGGAGATATGAAGAGAGGAGGTCTTCGGTGCTGCTTGCCGTTCTCCTTTCTTCCGGATCGCCGATGTTCATGATGATTGAAAAGACGTAATCGATATTGATGCCGAATCGTCTGGCGGCAAAAGATTCAAATCGATGAGTATCAACTTCTTGATGACCTTCCCTTGAAAAAATCTGCTTGACCAAATCGCTAATGATCCATGCGTTATATTGCTGTTCCGGTGAAAAATAATACACGCTTCAATCACCCCATCTCAAAGCCTTGTCTATTTGTAATGTACCTGAATTGGCAATCCTTTCAAACGTTTTGTCTGAAAATTTATAACAATTGTAACATTGAAATGAAAATGTCATGACAGAGCATTCATCCGTTTAGCCGCGTAAACAAAGGGTAAGTGTTAAATACAACATGAAAAAAGGGAGGAGATTCATATGAAACCAGTAGTAAGACAATATACTAATGATGAAAAACTGATGAAGGATGTTGAGGAACTCAGGGAAATCGGAGTTGCAAGAGAAGATATTTACGTTCTGTCACATGATGACGACCGTACTGAAAGACTTGCGGACAACGCGGATGCCAATACGATCGGAGCCGAAGAGACAGGCCTTAAAAATGCCGTGGGCAATATCTTCAACAAAAAAGGGGACGAACTCCGCAATAAAATTCATGAGATCGGCTTTTCAAAACAGGAAGCAGAACAATTCGAGAAGCAGCTTGATGAAGGAAAAGTCCTCCTCTTTGTCACGGATCATGAAAAAGTGAAATCTTGGGTATAAATTGAGACTGCCGACAAGGTCGGCAGTTTCAGCGTGTCGAGAAACCCTCGCATTCGTTGTCAGGCCTGCGCGTCGGTGCTCACGAATTCCAACATTCGCTCCGCTCCGATGCTCGGCCTTCCTAGACTGCAAAGGTTTTCAATCACGCTGAAGGGATTTTGTCAAAAATCTGAGACTGCCGACAAGGTCGGCAGTTTTTTTAATAAAATAAAATTTGAATGATAGCAGGAAAGGAGTAGAATAATAAACGAAAACGATATGAATAGGAGGAAAAGGTTTTGGCTAAAGAAAAAGATGCAGAACAAAAATCGGCATTGAACATCATTCCTCTTGCGGTCACGATTTTAGTCGGAGCGGTGATTTGGTTTATTCCGTCGCCCGCCGGATTGGACCCGAAAGCATGGCACTTATTTGCAATCTTTGTGGCAACGATTATCGGCTTTATTTCAAAACCGCTACCGATGGGGGCAATCGCCGTATTCGCATTGGCGGTCACGGCGCTGACCGGAACGCTGTCGATTGAAGAAACGCTCAGCGGTTTTGGAAACAAGACGATTTGGCTGATCGTTATTGCCTTTTTTATTTCACGGGGATTCATTAAAACCGGTTTAGGTGCGCGAATCGCCTATTTATTTGTGCGGATGTTTGGCAAAAAAACACTCGGACTCTCGTATTCACTTCTTGTCAGCGATTTGATTTTGTCGCCGGCGATCCCGAGTAATACCGCACGGGCCGGGGGAATTATTTTTCCGATTATCCGTTCGTTATCCGAAACTTTTCAGTCAACGCCCAAGGACGGCACGGAACGGCGCATTGGCGCTTTCTTGCTGAAGGTGGGCTTTCAGGGGAACTTGATCACTTCAGCGATGTTCTTAACGGCTATGGCGGCAAACCCGCTGATTGCCAAACTTGCCCATGATGTGGCAGGTGTGAATCTGACCTGGACAAGCTGGGCTGTGGCGGCCATCGTCCCGGGACTTGTCAGCTTGATCATCACCCCGCTTGTCATTTATAAACTGTATCCGCCTGAGGTGAAAGAAACACCTGATGCGGCGAAAATCGCAACAGAGAAGCTGAAAGAAATGGGCCCGTTCAAAAAATCGGAACTCTCGATGGTCGCGGTCTTTTTGCTCGTCCTTTTTTTATGGATTTTCGGCGGAAACCTGAAAATTGACGCAACGACAACGGCATTGATCGGTTTAGCCGTCCTGCTTTTGACACAGGTTCTGACGTGGGACGATATTAAGAAAGAGCAAGGCGCATGGGATACGCTGACATGGTTTGCCGCGCTCGTCATGCTGGCGAGCTTTTTGAATGAACTCGGCATGGTCGGCTGGTTCAGCGATGCGATGAAATCGTATGTTTCAGGATTCTCCTGGGTCAGCGCATTTCTCATTTTAATTGCGGTTTACTATTATTCGCATTATTTTTTTGCGAGTGCAACCGCTCATATCAGCGCGATGTATTCGGCCTTTCTCGCCGTGATTATCGCTGCAGGCGCTCCGCCGCTCCTCGCAGCATTAAGCCTTGCGTTTTTCAGCAACCTTTTTGCTTCGACGACACACTACGGAGCTGGAGCGGCACCCGTCTTTTTCGGGGCCGGCTATATTCCACAAAGCAAATGGTGGTCAATCGGCTTTATCCTGTCGATTGTTCATATTGTGACATGGCTTGTTGTCGGAGGGCTATGGTGGAAATTGTTGGGTATATGGTAAAATGAAGGGCAGGAGAGATCCTGTCCTTTCTTTTATGTCCATTTCGATGCTGTTGATTTGAAATTCCACACTTGCGGTTAAAAGTCGTAATAAATTAAAAGCTTTGGAATTAGCCTATCTATCATCATATATCCGTTTTATATTAGTTATTTCTTTGAAACAAATGATGGATATAGAAATCTAATTTATGCATTGACTTACATTATTTTTCATATTAACCTAATATATGACAGATCTGTTTCTGATTGGACAATCAAAAAGAAGATAAAAAGGAAGAGGGGATTATTTATGAAAAGATTATTAAAGAGAAAGAAAATATTTGGTACTTTCTCTGTGGTAGCTTTGGTCTTTATTTTCGGCTTTAGTACGGTGAGTTTAGCTTATAATGAGCCATATTCTTTCAATATCCGATCAGCAGTAACTGGAGAAGCTAAACATAAACTAAGCAATAAATCTACCACTATAACTGCTAGTGCAAGAACTATTAAGGCTGAAACTGGTGAAACTCTGTCACAAACTCATAAATATACTGTCACAATTAGCAAAGGAGTATTTACTAGCTACAGTACCGGTAGATTAACCACCGGAAAAAGTTATAGCAAAAATGTAGGAAAAGTGGCTAAAGGAACTTACAGAGTTAATGTTACGAAGCACACATATTCAGATTACGGAATTAATATAAAAGGTGGAGGAAGGATTAAACAATAAGAATATTATGAGACAAGATAATAGAATTATAATATCGACAAATCAAGTAACAAAAACATATGGGGAGGGTGCTTCATTATTTAATGCGTTGCACCCTACTACTCTTTCTATAAGCAAGGGTTCAATTAATGTAATCTTAGGGAAAAGTGGATCAGGTAAAACAACTTTGCTGAGTCTTCTTGGTGGCATGGAGGAACCTACCAACGGCCATGTGTGGTTTAAACAGCAAAATTTTTACAAATTAAAGGATCCTGAACAAGCTAATATTAGAGGCAATAATTTCGGTTTCATTTTTCAAAATTATCATTTAATACCTGAAATTTCAGTGTTTGATAATATTATCCTACCACTAATGATTAATAAAAAGGAAAAAGACATTTCGGACATTAAGAAACTGACAAATATTTTAGGGATTGGGCACAAGTTGAAATCTTTTCCTTTCCAACTGTCAGGTGGTCAGCAACAAAGAGTTGCTATTGCAAGAGCAATGGCAAATGATCCAGAAATCATTTTTGCGGACGAGCCGACTGGTAATTTAGATCAAAAAAATGCGGAAAAAGTTATTGAACTTTTAGTTTCTTTATGCAAAGAATTTGATAAAACATTAGTGATTGTTACACACGAAGAGAACTTGATAGAGAGGCCAGATCAGCTTTTTTTAATTGAAGATGGACGAGTCAAAACTTTATAAAGGTGTTGAAATATGTTTTGGGTTAAATTAGCTTTTAAGTCGTTGTTCCAAAGAAGAAAAATATCTTATTTAATGGTTTTAATAATCTCTATCTCAATGGTCTTTCTTATTATGGTGAACAGCGCTACAGAAGAAATTCTGAAATACACAAAAGAAAAGGCCTATGAAAAATATGGTGAGCATCATGCTATAATTAACAATCTTAGTGAAAAGGAGTTCAGAGAGTTAAAAGGAATACATAGTGTAAAAAAAGGAGGAGGAATTTTTTTAGTTGGTTACACTGAAGATTTTAATGAATCTTCAGTCGGAGCTTCTATTGGATGGTTTGACAAAAGTGCTTTAGAATTAGGGCATATACATATTTTACATGGGAGGATGCCTGTACACAAAAATGAGATTGCCATTGAATCATTTTTAACTGACTCTTTTAAAACAAATGACGTTATTGGAGCGGATGTTAAATTAAAAATAGGTGCTGTTGAGGAAGTTTATCAAATAGTAGGTATTGTGAATAACTATTCCTCAAATTGGTCTACTCCAATAAATATAGAAAAAGGAAAGAATACATATCCAAATGTTTTTATAAGTCCGACAAAATTTAATGCAGATAAGCACATTGATATACAAAAAAGTTTTATCTTTTCACTTCAAAATGAAAATGTAGAAAAGATCGAACAAGAAATAAATGAAAATTTTGAGCAACATTTGTCTAGCCCTGAACAATTATATGAAAATGAGAATCTTTTTAATGAAGGATATAAAAACTATAATAGGATTTTCTATATATGTTTATTTTTTTCGATAATTCTAATATTTGGTTCGTTGTGTTGCTGTTTTCGAATATTTGAGGTGTTCTATCAGAATTACCGGCAAAAAATTGCGATACTGAGATCCCACGGAGCAAAAAAAAATCATATAAGGCTTCTTGTTTTTTTTCAGAGTACCATTATTGTTTTAGTGAGTTTCTTAATATCTTTTCCTGTTGGGGTGTACTTGAAAAAGATATTAAATCATCAAACATATCGTACTGAAAACTACAGTTCTTCACCTCTGTTGGAATCTACTCTGTTCGTCACGATTTGGCTCACCTTATTATTTTTTTCATTATGTATAACAGCACTAATTGTAACGGAAAAAATAAGCAAAGAAACAATTCATACTAATTTAAAAGGGAATCCGCTTATAGCAAAAGGATACCGTGTTTATCAATTTATAGAAAAGTTTCCTTTTAAATTGAAGTCTTTGGTGATTCAACTTACGTTTCGATGGAAATCTTCTATATTATTTATTGTTATACTGTCTTTCTCGATCATGATTTTTTTCTTCACCCAGTTAATAGCCGATGAAACAATTGAAAAATCCGAAGAAACAACACCGGATTTTATACTTTCATCTAAGCAACTGACTGCTGAGGAACATGTAAATGGCTATATTATCGAAACCAATCAATCTGTTTCTTTTGATTATAAAAGTGTAGAAGATCTTCAACGCTTGCCAGGAGTTGTTTATATTGATAAAGTTCCAAACTCCCTAGGGAGCACCTTGCTCCTAACCAAACAACAACTTTCACCCAATATTAAATCTTGGATAAATACCTATAAGCTGGAGAATATAAATGTTGAAATATCTGAGGACACAATAGATAATTTAGTACCAAATAATCTTATACCTATTCCTAACGTGAATTTTGTATTAGTGAATGACAGTGAACTTAAACATCTCCAACGCATGTATAGTTTTGATGAAAGTTCCGTAAGGAAAGTGAAAAAATCAAGATCAGCCTTTATTTTCTTTCCTGAAATAAATCAAAAAGAAATGAATAATAAAATTATAAATGGAGACGAAGTGAAAATCGGCAGGATTGCATATTCTGATGAAAAAAAACCAAAATTTGAAAATTGGGATTTGAAGGTAGAACGGATTATCTTGTCTCCTTACTTGATGAAACAAAATCAGATTTCTCAAGAACGTGAGGGAATTACAGTTTTAATTTATGAAGAAGTGGCTAAAAAAATTGGGGTTTTTGATGGCTATAAAGAATTGACAATATATACTGACCATTCAATTTCTAAACAAAAAAAGAAGGGGATTATTAATAAGACGAAACAAATGGTTTCATCAATTCCTGGAAGTCTGTATTATTCAGAAACAGAAGATAATAAGAGACTTGAGTCAATTTCTAATTATCTATCCATACTTGGGACTGTGTTATTTGCGGTTACTGCATTTTACTCTGTTTTAACATTAGCTGCAACAATGTATTCTAGAATCATTCAAAGAAAAGCTGAAATTGCAATTAATCGAGCCTTTGGAAAAAGCGTCACAGCCGTCTTGAAAGACCTGATAATTGAAATGACTATTTATTTAATATTAGCTTTTCTTTTAAGCGGAACGATCATTCTTTTTCTTACATTATCAATGCCTGAAAACTATAATAATTATAATTATTTCAAATATTATTTTTATTCAGTTGCTTTCACAAGTACTTTATCTTTGCTTTCACTGTCTATCTTATTTTTTGTACTGAAAAAAATAAGTATTTCTGACGCTTTAAAAACTAAGGAAGAATAGTTTGGTAATTAGTGTTTATGAGCTATGGTGAAAATCCACAAAACTTGTTAGTATAGTGACTAAAAATAAAGGTGTGAATTTTAATGTTTTGGTCAGTTAATTTAATGCTACTCGGTTTCATGTGCGCAATCGTCTACTTTTTGTACGACATTGTGAAAAACCGAAAAAAAACAAGTTTTTTTAGAAAAATGGTGTTTGCCAGTTTTATTGTTTATTTGAGCGTCGTTTATCACTATACGATAGGCGGAATCAACATTCCGCCGCAGCCGGCATACGCTCAAATGAACATTCAGCTCATTCCGTTTTATTTTGTCGCTGAATGGGTGCAAATGCATCAGCAGAGCGGGTTTGATTGGTTTTTTTGGAATTCTGTCAAGCTTACATTTTTTAATGTTTTATTGCTCATTCCTTTAGGTGTGTATCTTTCCGTTCTATGGAGAAAAATTTCGCTGAAAAAAGCGGCGGTTTTTGTTTTTTTGACAAGCTTTTTGATTGAGAGTCTCCAGCTTGTGCTATCTGTGACTGGATTTATAATGGCGAGAACCTTTAATGTGGATGATTTAATTTTAAATACGGCCGGCGGTGTAATCGGTTTCTGCCTGACGTCTTTCATGTTCGGAGCTAAAGGATCAGGTTCCCGCCGAAAAGATCTGCATTTTTGAAGAAGTGCGAAAGATGGTTCCCGGCCGGGCAATCATCTTTTTTAGTTAAAACTGAAAGCTCAGGCTCTTAAATCGGTGCATGCCTGTGCCGTGTTTTGCCAGCCCGTGTTTCTTTAAGTGCAGTGCCGCATGCCCGGCTTCCTGCAAAATGTCAGGAGCAAGACCGAGCTGATGATGCCCGCCGAAAACCTTTTTCACGCGCCCGATAGCCGAGATTTTTTCAAGCGACTGAATCAATTGGGCCGGATCAGTCGTCGGGTAGAATGCATAGATGGGGGCTCCGGTATACAGCAGGTCGCCGGTAAACAAGTAGCCTGACGCCGGATCAAAGATACAGATATGCCCCGGGGAGTGTCCGGGCGTATGATAAATAACGAGCGGCCTTGAATCGCAGCCGACTGTGTCGCCGTCTTGCAGCGTTCCCGACGGTTCACCTCTGAACGGGGTGTATGTTTCAGCGGAAAAGCCGGCCGGTACAGGTTTGGTGATATCTCGAGAGACATCGCGGCGAATGTGCTCGATCGGAAGCCCTTTGATTCCGTCCGTCAGCCAGTCTTTCTCGGCTTCATGAACGTAAATGCGCTGATATTCACCGTGGCTTCCGATGTGATCCCAATGGACATGGGTTGTGATGACGCTGACCGGCAGATCGGTCAGACTATCCGTTACCGTCTTCATGCTGCCGATACCAAGACCTGTATCAATTAAAACGGCTTCCTTCGCCCCAATCAGCAAGTAAGAGTGCACATTTTCCCAATGCCCGCATTCGCTAATCGCATATGTGGATTCATCAAGCTCTGTTACAGTAAACCATTGACCATCTCCCATTGGTTTGTCCCTCCTTCATTTTTTCAAAGGTGCTCATCCATGCATATCCTCAAGTCAAATGTGCAAAGTAATAAAATATATGATAAGTGAGTGTGGTGAACATAATGAGTGATCCTTACATGCCTTTGACATCCATCAACAGCGGGGTCCTGGAAGAGTATGCCGAAGGTGTATTCGGTTTGACGGTGCAAATCGTCAATGTGTATTTTATTTTCGATCCCGATTCGCGGGAAGCCATTTTAATCGATGCCGGAATGCCCAAGTCCGCTCCATTTATTTTAAGAGAGGCAAAGGAGCGGTTCGGCGATTTTAGCCTAAAAGCAATCGTTTTGACGCACGGACATTTCGACCATGTCGGCGCTTTGGAAGGTCTTCTCGAAACATGGCCGGTTCCAGTTTACGCCCATGAAAAAGAAATGCCTTATTTAACGGGAAAAGCCGATTATCCGCCTGCCAAACCGCAAGTAAAAAGCGGGCTGGTTGCAAAGATGTCTCCGTTGTTTCCGAGGCACTCAATCAACATTTCGTCCCATGTAAAGCAGCTTTCTGAAGATGGGTCGCTTCCGTTTCTTAAAGGGTGGAAATGGATTGAGACGCCGGGACATACACCGGGTCATGTTTCGCTTTTCCGGCAGTCGGACAGAACCTTGATCGCAGGCGACGCCGTTACAACTGTAGAGCAGGAATCTCTGTTTGAAGTGGCGATTCAAAAGCAGGAGCTGAACGGACCCCCGGCTTATTTCACAATGGACTGGACAAAAGCGGCGGACTCGGTTCGGAAGCTGTCGGAATTAAAACCGGCTGCATTGTTGACGGGACACGGTGTACCGATGAAAGGAAGCGATTTTTCCAAAGAGCTCCTTGATCTGTCAGGCCGCCTTCCCGCTTCTGATTCGTAAAATGCCATATGCTGCACTTAAAACATTCAGCCAGGCTGAATGTTTTTTTATAGGGAAAAACTAACCATTTACATGTGATGATGGCCATCCATCGTTCTATATTTCGGATGTTGTTGTATACCAAAGGAATCATTTTCTGAAATTTTAGACAAAACAAGCTGATATTTCATTTATAATGCAGGTATGCCTGAAAGGAGCTGAGAAAAGATGAACATTCAAAAAAGGGTCCAAGCTTTGCTGGCAGCTGCGGCAATGTTTGCAGGACTGATGGTGTCTGATGCGGTTCACGCTGCGGAAACCCCTTACTATGGAAAGAACTATACTCAGCCAGAGCAAGTGTCATCATTATATCCGGAGCCGGAAGAAACTTTCTCGACCCCTGCTTTTGTGAAAGAAGGGGAAGCCTTTACGACACAAGAAGAAATGATGAAGTTTATAACCAGTCTGACAAAGAAAAGCCCGAATGTCAAAATCGGGAATATCGGTTTTTCAATTGAAAAAAGAAATATTCCCGTGCTTTATTTCACAAAGGATAAGCAAATACGTTCCATATCAAAAAAACCGACCGTCTGGCTGCAAGGACAGATACACGGAAATGAGCCGGCAGCGGGAGAATCGGTCCTGGCGATGGCTGAAAAACTGGCCGGGCCGTACGGCGACAAAGTGTTGGACAAGATCAATGTCATCGTCGTTCCGCGGGTCAATCCTGACGGCTCGTATCAGTTTAACAGACGGCTGGCGAGCGGAATCGACGGAAACAGGGATCATGTTAAGCTTGAATCTCCGGAAGTCCGCGCCATTCACCAGGAGTTCAATCAATATTCGCCTGAAGTCGTTATTGATGCCCATGAATACGGTGTCGGCCAAAACGAATTTCAAAGCGTAGGCGAAAAAGGGTCATTAAAATACCATGATATTTTAATTTTATCAGGAAAAAACTTAAACATTCCAGAATCGATCAGGTATGCGTCTGACAGCCTTTATGTGAACGGCGTCAGAGCTAAACTTGATGAAAAAGGTTTTTCTAATGATGCATATTTTACGACAGGAAAAAGCAAGGACGGAAAAATCGAATTCTATGAAGGAGGTACTGAAGCGAGAATCGGACGTAATGCATTCGGCCTCCAGCCTGCTCTTTCCTTCCTAGTGGAAAGCAGGGGGATAGACATCGGACGCGAAAATTTTGCAAGAAGAGTCGCGGCTCAGGTTGCTACTCATGAGACGATCATCGACACGACAGTGAAGCATGCAGCCGAGATCAAGCGCCTTGTCGCCAAAGAAAAATTAAAGCTGATAAAAAATGGTGCAAAAGTGAGCGATAAAGACCAAGTGATCATCAACAGTGAGTTTGCAGGGCCGTATAAAGAAACGCTGAAAGTCGCTGATATCGCTTCAGGACAAGCAGTTGACGTTCCTGTCCAATATTACAGCGCTTCGGAAGCCGTCCCTGTGCTGTCAAGAACACGTCCGACCGCTTACCTTGTCCTTCCGGGCCATCAAGATATTGAGCAGAAGCTGAAGGATCAGGGATTAAAAAGCGTGACACTTCCTTTCAAACAAAAGCTCACCGCTGAAGCGTATGAGGTTTTATCGAAAGAAACATCGGGAGAATCTGAGGGCCGGCCTGTGATCAAGGTGGAAACGAAGCTTAAAAAACAGAAAAAAGAGTTTCCAAAAGGAACAAAAATCTATTTTACAGCACAGCCGCAAAGCAATCTGCTGTCGATTGCGCTTGAGCCGGAATCGGTTGACAGTTATGTAAGCACGGGTTACATCCCTTCTCAAACAGGCAAACAGCTGCCGGTTTACCGCTTCATGCTGAACACCAAAACGCTTAACATTAAGGAATAATCATCAGGCATCCGTCTTTGACGGATGCTTTTTAGCGGTTTTTTGTCTTTTCATACATAATGGTTTTAAACTGAGATTGAAACCTATACAATAAATATCAGTCTGAAATCTGGAAGGAGAGAATCCGGTTGGAATCATATGAAGAATTATGGAGGGAAGCCAAGACCTTCATCGAGCTCTGCTACGGGGAACTGTCGAAGTCCGAAGAAGAAACAAGGATGCGCTTACATAAAATAGACGAAGAAATCAGAGAAACCGGAAGCTATACACATACATTAGAAGAAATCGAACATGGCGCGAAAATGGCGTGGAGAAACAGCAGCCGCTGCATCGGCCGGCTGTTTTGGCACTCTCTTACTGTCATCGATCAAAGAGGCGTTCAAACCGAGGCAGAGGTGCGGGATGCGCTTTTTCACCATATAGAGCTTGCGACAAACGGAGGGAAAATCAGACCGTTCATTACGATTTTTCCCCCGGAACAAAGCGGGCAAAAAAAAGTGTCCATTTGGAACCATCAGCTGATCAGGTATGCGGGGTATGAAACGGAGCAAGGTGTCATCGGCGATCCGGCATCATTGGAACTGACAAAAGCGTGTGAAGTGCTCGGCTGGAAAGGCGAAGGTACGCCTTTTGACGTTTTGCCGCTTGTTTTTCAAATAGATGGCCATCCCCCTGTGTGGTATGAGCTGCCTCGTGAAATCGTCAAAGAGGTCCGGATTGAACATCCGGAGATTGAAGGCTTTAAAAGTCTGGGGCTGAAGTGGTACGGTGTGCCGATTATAGCCGATATGAAGCTGGAGGTCGGAGGAATTCATTATAATGCCGCCCCGTTTAACGGCTGGTATATGGGAACGGAAATCGGAGCGCGCAACCTCGCGGATACAGACCGCTATAATGTACTCGAAAAAGTGGCAGAAATTATGGGACTTGATACGGAACGGAATACTTCGCTGTGGAAAGACAAGGCGCTTGTTGAATTAAATACGGCGGTGCTTCACTCTTATAAAAATGCCGGCGTCAGCATTGTTGACCACCATACCGCGGCAAGCCAATTCAAGCGGTTCGAGGAGCAGGAAGCTGAAGCGGGAAGGGAGCTTTCAGCAAGCTGGACATGGCTGATTCCGCCGTTATCTCCGGCAGCGACCCATATCTTTCACAGCTATTATGAAAATAAAACGCTTAAACCGAATTACTTTTATCAGGAAAAGCCTTATTCGAACGATTGAGAGGACGAATAGACAATGAGAAAAATCTACTTGCTATGCAGCGTATTCGCTGTATGTTTAACGATGCTTACATATACAGAAACAGAAGCAAAAGCGGCCAAAATCGTACTCGGCTATACAACAGGGGAAGCAGCTTCCTATCAATCGCTGACGGCATACCATCACTATATCAATGCCGCAGCTCTCGACACGTACGCGTTTAATCAAAAAGGAGATATCATCGGAGACACTCCGAAAAAACAATTATCGTTTGCAAAGAAGAAACGCCTCAAGACGTGGGCGGTCATTTCAAACTACAACGAATCCATTCACGATTTTGACGGGAATCTGGCATCAACGGTCATGTCCGGCAAAACGGCGCGGCAGCACTTTACAGAACAGCTTATTACGCTTGCGAAGAAGCAGTCGTTTACCGGAATTAATATTGATTTTGAAGCTGTAAAGCCGAACGAGAGAGCTAAATACTCAAGCTTCATCCGTCATGTCGCAGCCGCTTTGAAAAAACACAAGATCAAAACGATGGTTTCGGTACCGGCGAAGAGTGCAGATGACCGAAAAGATGGATGGAGCTGGCCGTATGATTATGCGGAAATCGGAAAATCAGCTGACTATGTTCAAGTCATGACCTACGATGAACACGGGATCTGGAGCGAGCCGGGCTCTGTTGCCGGAATGAACTGGGTCAAAAGCTCATTAGCATATGCGGTGAAAACGATCAAAGCCGAAAAAGTCATTATGGGCATCCCCTCATACGGGAATGATTGGGATTTAACATCCCGAAAGAACAGCAAATTGAAGCAGTGGAACGACGTGAAGGCGCTTAAGAAAAAAGTGAAGGCTAAGCCTGTATATGATAAAAGATCGGGGTCGATGAGATTTTCTTATACAGATCAACACAAACACCGCCATGTCGTTTGGTATGAAGATGAAAAAACGATTGCGGCGAAAAGCCGCCTGGCCATGCGATATAAAATCGCAGGAGTTTCCGTCTACTCGATGGGACATGAATCGGCCTCTTTTTGGCAGGCGGTGCGGAAGGGAATAAAATAAAGGCTCCAATTCGGAGCCTTCTTTTTCATTTATTCTCATGTCAGCTTTTCATATTGATTTCTTTTCGGTACAGGACATAAGAATAAATATAGGGCGCGAAAACCGTTGCCAAAATAACCGGAAGCATGATTTCTGGGCTGATAGATAACAATCCGTCCGCAATGATCAGCAGTCCTGCTAAAGTAAATACTTTCGCCGCAAATCTGTGGGTTTTTTTCCAGATTGAATCGCTGCTCAATGTCCAAGGGTTTTTGATCCCGAAAAAAAAGTTTGAGCGGACTCTCGGGAGGTAATTGCCTATGACAATGAGTAGAGCGCCTACTAGAACCGGTACAATGCTGCCAGCGGGCAGATCATACCCGAGCCCTGTCATGATTACAAGCACGTTGATCAGGGAAAATAGAATCAGCATGGCATTGATGAGAAGGTAATAAGTCTTTGAAAAAAGCTGATAGTTTTTTCTGCGCGGATCGATTTTTGGCGTTAAGAACATCAACACATACACAAAAACGAGCAGCCCGGTCATGATAAGCATTGCTTCCATTTTTGAAGCATAACTGTCGACTTCTCCCGAAAATGACCAATGAATTGGAACTTGATCGGAAATGTGCGGATAAGCGATGGCCCACATGATTAGATTTATGGCGATTATAGCGAGTGAAAAGATGTGTTTTCTCATTTGGCATCCCCTTTATCTTTGCCGGCTTGCTCAGTAAAACTGAAAGCCCAGCCGATGATTTCTTGAAATATTGTGGTGTTCAGCGAGTAAATGATGTATTGGCCTTTTTTTTCATCTTGAATTAATTCAGCCTGTTTTAAAATTTTTAAATGCTGAGATATACTTGGTTTAGACATTTGAAACTGGTCAGATATTTCACCGGCGGTCATATCCCGATCCTTCAGCAGATTTAAAATTTTTCTTCTCGTCGGGTCAGCTAGAGCCTTAAAGGTTTGGTTCATATTCAGCATCCTTGGAATTAAGTATTTAGCTATTTAACTAAATACTAAAATAAAAGAGGAATTTAGTCAAGATTCGTTTGAAAAATCCGCCATCTCCGGCGGATTTTTCAATAGCTGATATTAAACTTGTGGAATCCGTCAATCTCTTTTGTTTCTTCGACATTCACGTCCGTTACTTTTGAGAAGGGACTTCCTTTTTGAATCGCTTTTAAAAATGGCTTCAGGCTTTCCTCGGGTCCTTCGGCGCGGATTTCAACTGTGCCGTTGTCGCGGTTCCGGACCCAGCCGGTCAATTTGTGCTTATCTGCTTCCATTTGAACAAAATAGCGAAATCCCACGCCCTGAACGCGTCCGTCTACAATGATTCTGTATTGAAGCATCGAGAACACTCCTTTTCTTTTATGCTACCACATTTCTCATTTTGAGATCATGGGATAGACATGTTTCGGATAAATCGTTAAAATATGAAAATAAAGGAAGGGCGTGAGGTTTTGGAGCATCAGGAGTATGAAATTTTATCTATTCATGTAGGCCGTCCGCACACATACGAATTCGACGGAAAACAGGTGGAAACGGCAATCGTGAAGGAGCCTGTCGGCGGACCCGTATATTTGAGCCGTACGAATTTTGAAGGGGACGGGCAGGCGGATCTGATTCACCACGGAGGAGTGGATAAAGCGGTTTGCGTCTATCCGGCGGACCACTACATGTATTGGGAAAGCGTCTTGAAGCGGAAGCTGCCGGAGGCGGCATTTGGAGAAAACGTGACGGTTAAAGGGCTCACCGAAAAAGATGTGTGCATCGGTGATATCTTCAAGCTGGGGGAGGCTCTTGTTCAAGTCAGCCAGCCGCGCCAGCCTTGTTTCAAGCTTGCCAAACGGCTGAATCAAAAAGATATGGTGTTACAGGTGAGGGACACCGGGTTCAGCGGATTTTATTTCAGGGTTCTCGAAGAAGGAATCGTTGCGCCCGATTCCGGGCTGCAGCTCGTTTCAAGAGATGCGCATGAAGCCACAGTTTCGTACGCCAACCATTTGATGTACCATGACAGGGGCAATCACCCCGCCATTCGGAAGATCCTTGAGGTTGAAGCGCTGTCGGAAAGCTGGAGAAGCTCATTTTTAAAGGAGCTGAGCGCATAAAAACAAGCCGTGTCCGAAAAGGAGCACGGCTTTAACATGTTTATTTTTTGACGCTTTCAAGCAGGTTGGCCAAAAAGTGTTTTTTATAGCTTTGAAGCTTTCTTCCTTCATACTTTGTCATTCCCAGCTTTTTCAGTTCTTCTACATACCAGCCTTTGCTTCCGTAATGCATGGCAGAAAACTCCCTTCTATAATTCGATGCAATTGGCATTCTAACATCTATAGAAAAACACTGAAAAGGGATAGGCGGCAATTTTTAAAAACTGAGTCTTTCGTCGTAGTTTGGAAGTTTGAGGAAGGCTTCAGCCGTGTGTCAAACTGGTGACGATCATCACAATGATTGAGATGCTGAGGACGATTCCGATATATTTTAAGAAGCCGTTCTTTTTTTTATGAGCATATACGATTAACAGGATGCTCTCGATGAAAAAGATCAGCCCGATGATGGCAAACAGCATGCGGTAAAGCTCCTTTCGGCACAGTTTGTCTTTTATTTTAGCATAAAAGCCCGGACTTCTATGAGCCGGGCTTTTTCACGTAATCAGTCAAGCTGTGTTAAAATGATCGGTTCGTTTTTCGTAATGACGATCGTATGCTCGATCTGTGCCACAAAGCTGCCGTCAGGCGTTTTGAATGTCCAGCCGTCTCCGGCTTCGATGGTATGCTCGGCTTTTGTGGAAACAAACGGCTCAAGGGCGATGACGGTTCCGTTTTTAAAGAGCGCATTATCAAACGGGTCATAGTAATTTAAGATATGGTTGGGCGCTTCATGGAGGTTCTTTCCAATCCCGTGTCCCGTCAGGTTTTTAATGACGGTAAATCCGTTTGCTTTTGCTTCATTGTATACGGCTCTGCCGATTTGGTTTTGTTTCTTGCCGGCGCGCGCCTGCAAAAGTCCCTTTTGAAATGCGCTTTCCGCGCTTTGGCAAAGCTTGTGCAGCGTTTCATCGCCTTTTCCGAGTACAAATGAAATGCCAGTATCAGAATAGTAGCCGCCAAATTCAGCGGAGATGTCGATGTTGATCAAATCCCCTTCTTTTAAAATCGTGGATTCGCTTGGGATGCCGTGGGCGACTTCATCGTTCACACTGATGCACGTCGTTCCTGGGAAATCGTATTCTTTTTCCGGAGCCGGTGCGGCGCCATGAGCCTCAAGCACTTCTTTACCGATGAGGTCCAGCTCTTTTGTGCTCATGCCGGGTGCTGCTTTTGCCTTCATTTCCTCCCTGGCTAAAGCGACGATTCTGCCTATTTTCTTGAGCCCTTCCAGCTCTTGGTCATTTGTTACAATCACAATTCATTCCCGCTTTCTTTTTTTATATTCCATTTCAAGCTTACCATATCTGCTTGCGAAAAAGGAACAGAGCGGCTTCAAGACAAAAAAAAGCACCCGCTTATAAATAAGCGGGTGCTGTCTGTTTATTGTCCGGAATCTGATTTCGTAGTTTGCGCCGCATCAGATTCTGATGTTTTCGGATTGTGGTTGGTGTAGTCGTAGTCGCTCGGGTTGATCGCTTTAAAGCCTTTCGGTTTATAAAAGCGCAGCAAATCTCCGTCGACGATTTTATCCGACATTTCGAGTTCTTTTTTCACGGACTCATCGATGTTCGGATCGATGTCTTTTTCGTTCAGAAGCTCTCCTGTTTTCGTGTCGTAGTAGTTACCGTTCGTTTTCGTATATTCCGGAGAAACGAAATCGCCGTTGCGGAACGGAATAACTTCACGGTGTTCCGGTGACAGAAGGTCTGAACCGCTCATCAGGTAATCTTTCGTATTCACGCCCATCAAATGAAGCAGGGTAGGGGCTACATCGACTTCGCCGCCGTATTTATTGGATTTGATTCCCTTGACCCCAGGCGCGTGGATGAACAGCGGAACCCTTTGCAATTGGGCATTTTCATATGGTGTGATGTCTTTGCCCAATACTTTGGCCATCGCTTTGTTGTGATTTTCCGAAATACCGTAGTGGTCTCCGTACATGACGACAATCGTATTATCATACAGTCCGGATTTTTTCAGATCGTTGAAAAATTGTTCAATGGCCTGATCCATGTAGTTGGCCGACTGGAAATAATGGTCAACGACGCTGTCGCCGGTATCGCCGGCAGGGAAGTCTGTATCGCCTTCATCCATCTCGAACGGAAAATGGTTCGAAAGGGTGATAAACTTCGTATAGAACGGCTGTTTCAGGCTTTTCAACAGCGGCATTGATTCTTCAAAGAACGGTTTATCTTTCAATCCGTAGTTTTTCGTTTTATCTTCGCTCATATCGTAATACGTAGCGTCAAAGAATTTGTCATAACCGATGGCTTTATACATTTCATTGCGGTTCCAGAACGTTTTGTAGTTGCCGTGGAATGCCGCTGATGTATAGCCTTGAGACTTCAAAATGGCCGGAGTCGACTGCAGCGTGTTTTGCGCTTTATTAATGAACACTGACCCTTGTGATAAAGGATACAGCGAGTTGTCCATCATAAATTCCGCGTCAGACGTTTTACCTTGTCCTGTTTGGTGGAAAAAGTTATCAAAATAAAACGTTTCATTGTCATGCGCCAGTGAATTTAAGAACGGCGTGACTTCCTTGCCGTCGATCTTATAGTCGATCGCGAACGTCTGAAGTGATTCCAGTGAAATGTAAACCACGTTCATGCCTTTCGCTTTTCCGAAGTATTCGGCATTCGGCTTATCATGATTGGCTTTAATATAGTTCTCTACTTCCGTCACGTCGCTGGAGCTTGCCAGTGCGCGCTGGCTGTTTGACTTGATATTCTGCACCGCATCATAGATTGTGAAGTTGTAGGTTCCCAAATATTTCACAAGGTAGTTGCGGTCAAAAGAACGGGTCAGAAGCTCCGGACGATCAATCTCGGCAACGGCCAGGTTGACGAGGAAGACAAGGACGCTTGTTCCCATCACAATTTTAAACGGGCGCTTCGTTGTTGTTTCAGAAGGTCTGTTATAGAAAACAGCCAGCCCGATTAAAATAAAGGTATCGATGAAATACAAAACATCAAGCGGGTGCATGAGCGAGAAGATGCTGTCCCCGAGCTGCCCCCCGTTTGTTTTTGCCTGCATGATCGTAGGCAGCGTGATAAAGTCGCTGAAAAATCTGTAGTATACGACGTTTGCATATAGCAAAAAAGACATTAAAAAATGAATCACTATAATCGCTGTCTGCTGTATTTTTTTCTTGAACAAGAGTCCTAATCCAAGAAAGAACAAGCTTGAGCTAATCGGATTCACAAAAAGCAAAATCTGTTGTACTGTGTTGGTTATTCCTAAATTAAATTCAATTACATACGCAGCATAAGTTTTCAGCCATAGCAATATGGCGGCTATCAGGAAGAAGGCAAGACCTCTTTCCTTAATAAATCTTTTCAATTGTTACACTCCTTTTTTCCGGATCAGTAAAAAACCATCGGAACGAAAGAAAAAAACGAATGTATAAAATATACCATGAAATACCGATTTAGAAAAGCGGAAATCAACCTTGTGAAAAGAAGCGCAAAACCCCTGGTAAATCAGGGTTTTACAGTTTTCTGAAAAACATTTGGGAATATTTTACGCTTGTCTTGCATTGGCGGGAACGCATCTTTATGGCAGACTGTTGTTAGTATATGAACAAAAGGGGAGGATGTAGACCATGGATTTTTCGAGCATCGTTTCTGAAGATAAGATTAAGCGGGCCATTAAGGACGGCGAATTCGAAGGGCTTCCGGGAATGGGGAAACCCTTGAAAAAAGACGATGCCGCCCATGTTCCAGAGCATCTCCGCATGGCTTACCGGGTGATGAAAAACGCCGGAATGACGGGGGACGAAGGGGCTTTGAAGAAAGAGCTGATGACAATTGACGACTTAATCGCAAAGTGCGCGGATGAAGACGAGCGCGATCGTTTAATTGAGAGAAAAACAGAAACGCGGCTCAGGCTCGACAGGCTCGCCGACAAAAAAGGCATGTTTTCCAAACCAGCCTCAGCGTTTTATAAAGAAAAAGTGTACCGAAGGCTCAGCGGGAAATAAAAAAGCGCTGAGCAGGTTTATTTCTGTCCTATAGTGGTATTGACCCATAAACGAATAAAAGGGTGATAGGATGGAACGATTGTTGAACTGGGTTGAATACATATCAGATTGGCTTTGGGGGCCGCCGCTCATCATACTGCTGACAGGGACGGGAGTCTATTTAACGATCCTGCTGAAATTTTTTCAATTTCGCTATCCTCTCTATATTTTTAAGCAGACGATCGGAAGCGTCGGCAAAAAGCCGAAAGGAGAAGGGACAGTTACACCGTTGCAAGCTTTGACATCGGCTCTCAGCTCAACAGTCGGCGCCGCCAATATCGTCGGTGTGCCTGCGGCGATCATGTTCGGCGGTCCGGGAGCCGTGTTTTGGATGTGGCTGGTCGCTCTGTTTGCCATGGCGATCAAGTTTTCGGAAAGCGTCCTCGCCGTCCACTACAGAGAAAAAAACGAAGAAGGCGAATATGTCGGGGGGCCGATGTATTACATTACAAAAGGACTCTCTATGAAATGGCTCGGCGTCTTTTTTTCGGTCGCGCTGATGATCGAGCTCGTTCCGAGCATCATGGTGCAGGGAAATTCGGTTTCCGCATCATTAGCTGAGTCGTTTTCATTCAATCGTTTATACACCGGAATCGGGATTGCTTTTTTGATCGGTTTAGTGGTGATCGGAGGGATTAAACGGATTGGAAAAGTGACAGAGCTTGCGGTTCCGCTTATGGCAGGGGCGTACATTGGGGCCGGTTTCCTGATTGTCGTCATGAACCTTTCTTCTGTACCCGCATTTTTCTCTCTCATCTTTTCGAATGCGTTTACATCCTCTTCGGCATTCGGCGGCTTTGCAGGTGCGGCGGTTGCTGAAACCGTTCGCTGGGGATTTGCACGTGGACTTTATTCCAACGAAGCCGGGATGGGGACGGCGCCGATTGCGCATGCGGCGGCGATGACCGACCACCCTGTGAGACAGGGATTCTGGGCGGTGATCGGCATTGTGGTCGATACGCTGCTGATATGCACGACCACAGCCTTCGTTGTGCTCGCATCAGGCGTTTGGACCGCTGAAAATGCTGCGAGCAATCCAGGGGCACTGGCGGCAGCCGCATTCCGCAGCTATTTCGGCCCTGTGGGCGGATACTTCGTCTCCGTCTCGCTCGTTTTCTTTGTCTTATCAACGATCACAGTGGTCATTTTTTACGGAGTAAAACAAGCTGAATTTCTGTTCGGACGGCTCGCGGGGCATATGATTAAATTCGTCTATCTGGGCGCCGTCATCATCGGAGCTGCCGGAGGAGCAAAGGCAATATGGGGATTCCTTGATCTTGCGCTCGTTTTCATTCTTATTCCGAATATTTTGGCGGTGCTGCTCTTGAGCAAAAAAGTAAGGTCTTTATATGATGAGTTTTTTACATCAGAAAAGTATTATTTGAAAGACATCGGTCAGCAGGACTGCGCTGATGAACGTGATGAAAAAGTGAACAATTTATGATCTCAGCCGGTTGTTCCCGGCGTATAAATCGGAGGAAGCCTTGCTGTCCTTCGTTTTATGAAGGGAACGGCCGGGCTTTTTTTATTTTTGAAAGCGCTATAAAAATATGTTGACTACTTGTATATACAAGAATACAATATAGGTATAACATGTATATACAAGTTATAAGAGGAGAAGGAGGGATTGGAATGACTGATTTAAATCAATCAGCGCGACGGATTGTCGATGCTGTCGGCGGTGCGGACAACATTGCAGCGGTAACCCATTGTGTGACGCGTCTGCGATTTGCACTGCTCGATGAAAGCAAAGTCAATCAAGAGGTGTTGGAGCAAATAGATGTTGTCAAAGGATCGTTTTCAACGAACGGCCAATTCCAAGTGGTGATCGGCCAAGGAACGGTCAACAATGTATACGCGGAGCTGGTGAAGGCCACAGGAATCGGCGAATCGTCAAAAGATGACGTCAAGAAAGCCTCAGAGAAAAATATGAATCCTTTACAGCGTGCTGTGAAAACGCTTGCAGATATTTTTATTCCAATATTGCCGGCGATTGTCACCGCCGGACTGTTGATGGGAATCAACAATATCCTGACGGCTCAAGACATTTTCTTCAGCGGAAAATCGATCGTTGAAGTCTATCCTGAATGGGCGGATCTCGCCAATATGATTAACTTGATTGCGGGAACGGCTTTCGCATTTCTCCCGGCATTAATCGGCTGGTCGGCCGTCAAGCGGTTTGGCGGAAATCCGCTGCTCGGCATCGTGCTGGGCGTCATGCTTGTGCATCCTGATTTGTTAAACGCTTGGGGATACGGGGCTGCCGAGCAAAGCGGAGAGATTCCTGTCTGGAATTTATTCGGTCTGGAAGTGCAGAAGGTCGGCTATCAGGGGCAGGTGCTTCCCATTTTGCTCGCATCTTATTTGCTTGCAAAAATTGAGCGCTTTTTGACAAAGCGGACGCCTGAGAGCATTCAGCTCCTTGTTGTGGCGCCGATTACGCTGCTTGTCACAGGTTTTGCTTCATTTATTGTCATTGGACCGGTTACATTTGCCATCGGAAATGTCTTAACATCAGGCCTTATTGCTGTCTTTGAACAATTTGCCGTACTGGGCGGACTGTTATACGGCGGACTTTACGCCGCTCTCGTCATTACCGGAATGCATCATACATTCCTTGCCGTTGACCTTCAACTGATCGGATCAAAGCTCGGCGGAACATTTTTATGGCCGATGCTGGCGCTGTCCAATATCGCACAAGGTTCAGCCGCGCTTGCGATGATGTTTATTGTCAAAGATGAGAAGCAGAAAGGTCTGTCCTTGACATCCGGCATTTCAGCTTATCTTGGAATTACCGAACCGGCGCTGTTCGGGGTGAATCTCAGATACAGATTTCCGTTCGTGATCGCGATGATCAGCTCGGGGATTGCCGGAATGTTCATTTCCTCGCAAGGGGTTTTGGCAAGCTCTGTCGGCGTCGGCGGTGTACCCGGAATTTTCTCTATCATGAGCCAATACTGGGGAGCGTTTGCAATCGGGATGGCGATTGTGCTGATCGCGCCGTTCGCCGGAACATACCTCTATGCAAAATTAAAAATGAAATAAGAGAGGGAGAGGGGCGCGCATATTTGTCAGCCCTTTTCCCATTTCATAAAGAAGAAAACGGTGGTGTTGAAAATGGAAACGAAAGAAAATCCATGGTGGAAAAAAGCAGTCGTCTATCAGATTTATCCGAAAAGCTTTAAAGATACAACAGGTAACGGTGTCGGCGACATTCGCGGCATCATCGAAAAGCTCGACTACATCAAGGAGCTCGCCTGTGATGTCATTTGGCTGACGCCGATTTATCAATCGCCGCAAAATGACAACGGCTATGACATCAGCGACTATTACAACATTCATGAAGAATATGGAACAATGGCCGACTTTGAAGAGCTTCTAGAAGAGGCTCACAAACGCGGCATAAAGGTGATCATGGATCTTGTCGTCAACCATACATCAACAGAGCACAAATGGTTTAAAGAAGCAGCGTCCGGAAAAGAAAATCCGTATCGCGACTTTTATATTTGGAAGGACATGAAGCCGGACGGTGCCCCGCCGACAAACTGGGAATCGAAGTTCGGCGGTTCGGCGTGGGAGTTTCATGAAGAGACCGGACAGTATTATCTCCATCTCTATGATGTGACACAGGCGGATTTGAATTGGGAGAACGATGAAGTCAGAAAAAAAGTGTACGAGATGATGCATTTCTGGTTTGAAAAAGGAATCGACGGCTTCAGACTTGATGTCATCAATGTCATCTCAAAAGACCAGCGTTTCCCTGATGATGACGAGGGGGACGGGCGCAGATTTTATACGGACGGGCCGAGGGTTCACGAGTTTTTGAATGAAATGAACAGGGAGGTCTTTTCAAAATACGACAGCATGACGGTCGGGGAAATGTCATCGACGACAATCGCAGATTGCATCCGGTATACAAACCCTGAAAGCCGGGAGCTCGATATGGTGTTTAACTTTCACCATTTAAAGGCCGACTATCCAAACGGGGAAAAATGGGCGCTGGCGGATTTTGATTTTCTAAAGCTGAAGAAGATTCTTTCTGAATGGCAGACTGAAATGCATAAAGGAGGCGGGTGGAACGCATTGTTCTGGTGCAACCACGACCAGCCGCGGATCGTCTCACGCTACGGAGACGACGGAAAATACCGCATAAAATCTGCGAAAATGCTGGCAACCGCAATTCATATGCTTCAGGGAACGCCATACATTTACCAGGGAGAAGAGCTCGGGATGACCAACCCGAAATTCGATGACATCTCTCTTTATCGGGATGTCGAATCTCTCAATATGTACCGTCTGCTGAAAGAAGCAGGAAAGCCGGAAGCCGAAATCATCGAAATCCTGAAAGCGAAGTCCCGTGATAATTCAAGGACGCCGGTGCAGTGGAACGGAGAAAAAAATGCCGGGTTTACGACGGGGACACCGTGGATTTCGGTGCCTGCCAACTACAAAGAAATCAACGCAGAAAAAGCGCTCAGCGATCCTGACTCGATTTTCTACCATTATAAAAAGCTGAATAAGCTCCGCAAGGAATTCGATATCATCACAACCGGAGATTATCAGCTGATTCTGGAAGACGATCAAGCACTTTATGCGTATTTGAGAAACGGAGCGGATGAAAAACTGCTGGTGATCAATAATTTTTACGGGAAAGAGACCGAGTTTCAGCTCCCTGATGATATTGATATTGACGGCTATGATGCCAAGGTTCTCATTTCCAATGACACCGATCTTCCCGAGTCATTTACACGCTTTAAAGTGAAACCGTATCAATCGATTGTTTATCATCTCGCCAAACCATGCTAAACTAAGCGTGGTGGTAAAAAAATGAAGATCAACAAGTATATGATGATTTACAAACAAATTGCAGAACAAATCGATCAAAGCATACTGAATGCCGGAGATATCCTGCCGTCTGAAAACGACCTTGCCGAACAGCACGACACCTCGAGGGAAACGGTTCGGAAAGCGCTGAATGTGCTTGCCCAGAACGGATATATTCAAAAGATCAAAGGAAAAGGGTCAGTCGTGCTGCACAGGGAGAAAATGCAGTTCCCGGTTTCCGGTTTGGTCAGCTTTAAGGAACTTTCAGAAACGCTTGGCAAAGAGACAAGCACGACGGTCCACGAGTTCGGCTTGACGCATCCGGATGCATATATTCAAAAGCAGCTTCGCACTTCTGGAGATGAAGAGGTATGGCGGGTCGTCAGATCGCGGAATATTAACGGAGAGCGCATCATCCTGGATAAAGACTATTTTATCCGCAAGCATGTGCCGCTCTTGACGAAAGAAATATGCGAGGACTCGATCTACCAATACCTTGAAGGTGAATGCGGGCTCGTCATCAGCTATGCCCATAAGGAAATTGTGGTCGAGCCATGTACGGCTGAGGATCAAGAATATTTGGATTTGAACGGATACGAACACATTGTGGTTGTGAAGAATTTTGTTTTCCTTGATGATACAACCTTGTTTCAATATACGGAAAGCAGACACCGCTTGGATAAATTCCGTTTTGTCGATTTTGCAAGAAGAGAAAAGTAGCACGGTGCGCCTGACGGCGGCCGTGTTTTTTTATGCAGCCGTTTCTCATCACGTCCGCATTGAATATGCTACAGCAGGTGTAAATGAGAAATGGAGGATGTATCAATGATTCATGAAACCGTAAAGATCGGAAAGAACGTAGTATTGGGAGAGCAGGCTGTCATTGAAGAAAATGTGGTCATCGGGGACAACGTAACAATCGGTCATCATGCCATTATTAAAAAGGATACTCAGATCGGCAGCGGGGTGAAAATCGGCGATTTGGCCGTCCTTGGCAAAGCGGCTTCTTCAAATAAAAAAATGGCACGCCAGCCGAAGCAGGCGGGAGCGCCTTTGCGGATAGAAGATGATGCCGTAGTCGGTGCGAGTGCTGTTATATACCGGGACGTGCTGTTGGAAAAAGGCGTTTTTGTGGGAGACATGGCGAGCATTCGCGAAAATGTTGCGATCGGAAGAGAAAGCATTATAGGACGCAACGCGATGGTTGAAAACAATACTAAAATTGGAAAGAGAGTGACGATTCAAACGGGCTGTTATATCACCGCTGATATGACGATCGAAGATGAAGTGTTTATCGGTCCTTGCTGTTCCACATCAAATGATAAATATATGGGAATGGGAAACTACCCGTATCAAGGTCCAACTATTAAAAGAGGAGCGAAAATCGGAAACAACGCAACATTGCTGCCGGCGGTCGTCATCGGGGAGCATGCGGTCATCGGAGCGGGCGCCGTCATAACAAAAGATGTTCCCGCAGGCAAAACGGCTGTGGGCAATCCAGGCCGGTTGCTGAAATGACGGTTTTTCAATCTTAGCCGTGTTATATAACGTGTCTGCAAAAAAAGAGAGATCATAGGATATAGAGCTTCAATATCTTTTAAAGATCATTGCAGCCAGAAAATGAAAAGAATTGGGGGTGGAAAAATGTCCATTCAAAACGCGGTGATGAACGGTGGTTTTGAGACAGGTGCTTTCTCGCCTTGGGTAGGCGTAAACGCATCTGTTTCAAGCCAGTTTTCGCACTCGGGATTTTTCTCTGCGAGATTTTTGGGCGGAACAGCCACATCATATATTGCTCAATTTGTTCCGGCCAGGGCTGGGGAAGGAAGCGAATTTCTTGTTTCTCTTGCGAGAGCGGGATTTCTCCCGGCACCTTCTGTAACGATACAAGTTACTTATTTTGACAGTCAATTTAATTTTCTCGGATACGGGCTGTTTGCCACTGTGCCGTCAAGCAGAATACCGGCAGCCGAAAATGGGACATGGCTTGAAGTCTATCAAACAACTTCACCGGCTCCCCCCGGCACCACCCAGGCATTCATTTTGATCAACAACATTCCGCAGGCGGGAACTGCAAGTGTGCTTGTGGATGATGTTGCTCTATTGAGTGTTGAGGGTGGAGGAGGTCCAACCGGAGCGACAGGTCCGACGGGAGCCACCGGCCCAACAGGACCAACAGGCCCAACCGGGGCAACCGGAGCGACAGGCCCAACGGGATCAACAGGCCCGACGGGAGCGACCGGATCAACAGGTCCGACCGGATCAACAGGTCCGACCGGATCAACAGGCCCGACAGGCGCAACAGGCCCGACGGGATCAACAGGCCCGACCGGAGCAACCGGAGCGACCGGACCGACGGGATCAACAGGTCCAACGGGAGCGACAGGACCGACGGGAGCGACGGGTCCAACGGGAGTGACGGGTCCGACGGGATCAACAGGCGCAACGGGATCAACAGGCCCGACCGGAGCCACGGGATCAACAGGTCCAACGGGAGCCACAGGAGCGACGGGTCCAACGGGAGTGACGGGTCCAACGGGAGCAACAGGCGCAACTGGATCAACAGGTCCGACGGGAGCGACAGGTTCGACAGGAGCGACAGGTTCGACAGGAGCGACGGGTCCGACAGGAGCCACCGGAGCAACAGGAGCCACAGGTCCAACGGGAGTGACAGGTCCGACAGGAGCCACAGGTCCAACGGGAGCAACGGGAGCAACGGGAGCAACGGGTCCAACAGGAGCCACAGGTCCAACAGGCGCAACGGGTCCAACAGGTCCAACAGGAGCCACAGGTCCAACAGGAGTAACAGGTCCGACGGGAGCGACAGGTCCAACAGGAGCGACAGGTCCGACGGGTCCGGGAAGTCTGTTGGGAACACCGGCGCAGTCAACTGACCCTGTTTCACTCACAGTTGGCAGCGAAACACCAATTCTAACGACAACTGTTACCTCTTCAGCTGGACAGAATATAAAACTCGATTCTATGGCTGAAGTTGATATTATCATAGGGCCAGCTACTACTTTTGAATACAGTATAATTTTTACATTGTATAGAAATGACGTCGCTATCGCACAAGTGTCTGTTGATTCTCAGGATGAAAAATCGGCAGGTTCGGTTCGTGTATATGGTGATATTCCTAACCTTACATGGGTTGATACACCAGGGGCAGGAACACAAACTTATGAGGTTAGAATTAATGTAACAGGGACTAACCTTTTGGCAGCCAATGTTAATACAAGAGCGCTAAATGCTGTAATCTTTGATTGATTGTAAAATGAAGAGTCCCCTTTAAGTTTTCATAAAGCTTAAAGGGGGTTTTTGTTTAAAAGATTCTAATGATAAATTATAAAATTTATCATTTATAGTGATTGGCGTTATAAAAATTCAAAGAAATAGAGTTTTATCCAAACGGTATACATAGATATTTCATATTTTGTTTGAGGGATATTATTATCTCAATTTTTGAGAAAGGGTGGTGAAACTTGATTGACCATTGAGAATCGAATAATAAATGGAGGGTTTGAAACCGGTTCTCTGCCGCCTTGGACAGGATTTAATGCCGTAGTTACTTCTAATTTCAGCCATTCAGGGATTTATAGTGTTAACTTGGTAACTTCATCGATTGGAATCTTAGCTCAGAGCTTTCTGGTTAACCCGGGAGAGAATTTTGAATTTGTTATATCTATTTCAAAAGCTAGCAGCGCTCCTTCTCCTGCGATTGTAATAACAGTAGATTATTACAACTCCTCTTTTGACTTTTTGTCGCAGGGATTAAGCTTAACAATTCCAGTAAACCGTCTATCTGCAGTAAATGTGTGGAATGAAATATATGCTACAACGAATAGTGCTCCTCCTGGAACCGTTATAGGAGTGGTAACTATTCAAAAACTCCCTCTTAGTGGGGGGGCACCGATATTAATTGATGATGTTGCAATGATAACAATTGATCAACCAGGAGCGACGGGTCCAACCGGAGCCACAGGTCCTACGGGAGCAACAGGTCCAACAGGAGCCACCGGAGCGACAGGACCGACGGGAGCAACCGGAGCGACAGGCCCAACGGGAGCAACTGGTCCAACAGGAGCCACCGGAGCGACAGGCCCAACAGGTCCGACAGGAGCAACAGGCCCAACAGGTCCGACAGGAGCAACAGGCCCAACAGGTCCGACAGGAGCAACAGGAGCAACCGGCCCGACAGGCGCAACTGGATCAACCGGAGCGACAGGTCCAACAGGAGCGACAGGCCCAACCGGGGCAACAGGAGCAACCGGAGTAACAGGTCCAACGGGTTCAACCGGTCCAACCGGAGTAACAGGTCCGACAGGAGCAACAGGCCCAACAGGTCCGACAGGAGCAACAGGCCCAACAGGTCCGACAGGAGCAACAGGAGCAACCGGCCCGACAGGCGCAACTGGATCAACAGGAGCGACAGGCCCAACCGGGGCAACAGGAGCAACCGGAGTAACAGGTCCAACGGGTTCAACCGGTCCAACCGGAGTAACAGGTCCAACCGGAGTAACAGGTCCAACCGGAGTAACAGGTCCAACCGGAGTAACAGGTCCGACAGGAGCGACAGGCCCGACAGGAGCAACCGGCGCAACGGGAGCGATGGGTCCAACAGGGGCGACAGGACCAACGGGTCCAACCGGAGCCACAGGTCCAACAGGAGTAACCGGGGCAACAGGAGCAACCGGAGCCACAGGCGCAACGGGTCCGACAGGAGCCACAGGAGCGACAGGCCCAACGGGATCAACCGGCCCGACAGGAGCCACAGGCGCAACGGGTCCAACTGGATCAACAGGTCCGACGGGAGCAACCGGGGCAACAGGCGCAACTGGATCAACAGGTCCAACAGGAGTAACCGGGGCAACAGGCGCAACCGGAGTAACTGGTCCAACGGGTCCAACAGGAGTAACCGGAGCCACAGGCGCAACGGGTCCGACAGGAGCAACAGGAGCGACAGGCCCAACGGGATCAACCGGCCCGACCGGAGCAACGGGTCCAACAGGGGCAACAGGCCCAACGGGATCAACCGGAGCGACGGGTCCAACAGGAGCAACCGGTCCGACGGGAGCAACCGGGGCAACAGGAGCAACCGGAGCCACAGGCCCGACGGGATCAACCGGAGCCACAGGCCCAACAGGTCCAACGGGAGCCACAGGCGCAACGGGAGCAACCGGAGCGACAGGCGCAACGGGTCCAACAGGGGCGACAGGACCAACGGGTCCGACAGGAGCGACAGGTCCGACCGGAGTAACCGGGGCAACCGGAGCAACGGGTCCAACAGGAGCAACCGGTGCAACCGGAGCGACAGGTCCAACAGGAGCAACAGGAGCAACCGGAGCCACAGGCCCGACGGGATCAACCGGAGCCACAGGCCCAACAGGTCCAACGGGAGCCACAGGCGCAACGGGAGCGACAGGCGCAACCGGAGTAACTGGTCCAACGGGAGTGACAGGCCCGACAGGAGCAACCGGCGCAACGGGAGCGACGGGTCCAACAGGGGCGACAGGACCAACGGGTCCAACAGGGGCAACAGGCCCAACGGGAGCAACCGGAGCGACGGGTCCAACAGGAGCAACCGGTCCGACGGGAGCAACCGGGGCAACAGGAGCAATCGGAGCCACAGGCCCGACGGGATCAACCGGAGCCACAGGCCCAACAGGTCCAACGGGAGCCACAGGCGCAACGGGAGCAACCGGAGCGACGGGAGCGACAGGCGCAACGGGTCCAACAGGGGCGACAGGACCAACGGGTCCGACCGGAGTAACCGGGGCAACCGGAGCAACGGGTCCAACAGGAGCAACCGGTGCAACCGGAGCGACAGGTCCAACAGGAGCAACAGGATCAACCGGAGCCACAGGCCCGACGGGATCAACCGGAGCCACAGGCCCAACAGGTCCAACGGGAGCCACAGGCGCAACGGGAGCGACAGGCGCAACCGGAGTAACTGGTCCAACGGGAGTGACAGGCCCGACAGGAGCAACCGGCGCAACGGGAGCGACGGGTCCAACAGGGGCGACAGGACCAACGGGTCCAACCGGAGCCACAGGTCCAACAGGAGTAACCGGCCCAACAGGAGCAACGGGTCCAACTGGATCAACAGGTCCGACGGGAGCAACCGGGGCCACAGGCGCAACTGGATCAACAGGTCCGACGGGAGCGACAGGTCCAACAGGAGTAACCGGGGCCACAGGCGCAACCGGAGTAACTGGTCCAACGGGTCCAACAGGAGTAACCGGAGCCACGGGAGCGACAGGTCCAACAGGAGCGACGGGAGCCACAGGAGCAACGGGTCCGACAGGAACAACCGGCCCGACCGGAGCAACGGGTCCAACAGGGGCAACAGGCCCAACGGGAGCAACCGGAGCGACGGGTCCAACAGGAGCAACCGGTCCGACGGGAGCAACCGGGGCAACAGGAGCAACCGGAGCCACAGGCCCGACGGGATCAACCGGAGCCACAGGCCCAACAGGTCCAACGGGAGCCACAGGCGCAACGGGAGCAACCGGAGCGACGGGAGCGACAGGCGCAACGGGTCCAACAGGGGCGACAGGACCAACGGGTCCGACAGGAGCAACAGGAGCAACCGGAGCAACCGGAGCAACCGGAGCCACAGGCCCAACAGGTCCAACGGGAGCCACAGGCGCAACGGGAGCGACAGGCGCAACCGGAGTAACTGGTCCAACGGGAGTGACAGGCCCGACAGGAGCAACCGGCGCAACGGGAGCGACGGGTCCAACAGGGGCGACAGGACCAACGGGTCCAACCGGAGCCACAGGTCCAACAGGGGCGACAGGACCAACGGGTCCAACTGGATCAACAGGTCCGACGGGAGCAACCGGGGCCACAGGCGCAACTGGATCAACAGGTCCGACGGGAGCGACAGGTCCAACAGGAGTAACCGGGGCCACAGGCGCAACCGGAGTAACTGGTCCAACGGGTCCAACAGGAGTAACCGGAGCCACGGGAGCGACAGGTCCAACAGGAGCGACGGGAGCCACAGGAGCAACGGGTCCGACAGGAACAACCGGCCCGACCGGAGCAACGGGTCCAACAGGGGCAACAGGCCCAACGGGAGCAACCGGAGCGACGGGTCCAACAGGAGCAACCGGTCCGACGGGAGCAACCGGGGCAACAGGTGCAACTGGATCAACAGGTCCGACGGGAGCGACAGGTCCAATAGGAGCCACGGGAGCGACAGGTCCAACAGGAGCCACGGGAGCGACAGGCCCAACAGGAGCGACAGGCGCAACTGGCCCAACGGGAGCCACAGGCCCAACAGGTCCAACGGGAGCCACAGGCGCAACGGGAGCCACCGGAGCGACGGGAGCGACCGGAGCAACGGGTCCAACAGGGGCAACAGGCCCAACGGGAGCCACCGGAGCGACGGGTCCAACAGGAGCAACCGGTCCGACGGGAGCAACCGGGGCAACAGGTGCAACTGGATCAACAGGTCCGACGGGAGCGACAGGTCCAATAGGAGCCACGGGAGCGACAGGTCCAACGGGAGCGACAGGCTCAACAGGCCCAACAGGAGCAACTGGTGCAACCGGAGCGACCGGACCGACGGGAGCGACAGGTCCAACGGGAGCGACAGGACCGACGGGTCCAACGGGAGTGACGGGAGCGACCGGAGCCACCGGCCCGACCGGAGCGACAGGTCCAACAGGAGCAACCGGAGCCACAGGCCCGACGGGATCAACCGGAGCGACAGGCCCAACAGGTCCAACGGGAGCCACAGGTGCAACGGGATCAACCGGAGCGACCGGAGCAACGGGTCCAACAGGAGCGACAGGTCCGACCGGTCCGACCGGAGTAACCGGGGCAACCGGAGCAACGGGTCCAACAGGAGCGACAGGTCCGACCGGAGTAACCGGGGCAACCGGAGCAACGGGTCCAACAGGACCAACGGGAGCCACAGGAGCAACCGGCCCGACAGGAGCAGCGGGTCCAACAGGACCAACGGGAGCCACAGGAGCAACCGGCCCGACAGGAGCAGCGGGTCCAACCGGAGCGACAGGCCCAACGGGAGCAACCGGCCCGACAGGAGCAACGGGTCCAACCGGAGCCACAGGTCCAACAGGAGTAACCGGCCCAACAGGAGCAACCGGTCCAACAGGAGTAACCGGGGCAACGGGAGCCACCGGAGCGACGGGAGCCACAGGCGCAACGGGTCCAACAGGGGCGACAGGAGCAACGGGTCCAACCGGAGCGACAGGTCCAACAGGAGTAACCGGGGCAACGGGAGCGACGGGTCCAACAGGGGCAACCGGAGCAACGGGTCCAACCGGAGCGACAGGTCCAACAGGAGTAACCGGGGCAACGGGAGCCACCGGAGCGACGGGAGCCACAGGCGCAACGGGAGCGACGGGTCCAACAGGGGCGACAGGACCAACGGGTCCAACCGGAGCGACAGGTCCAACAGGAGTAACCGGGGCAACGGGAGCGACGGGTCCAACAGGGGCGACAGGAGCAACGGGTCCAACCGGAGCGACAGGTCCAACAGGAGTAACCGGGGCGACAGGAGCAACGGGTCCAACAGGGGCAACAGGACCAACGGGTCCAACAGGAGCCACAGGTCCAACAGGAGTAACCGGGGCAACCGGAGCAACGGGTCCAACCGGAGCAACGGGAGCGACAGGTCCAACAGGAGCAACCGGCCCAACAGGTCCACAGGGTCCGACGGGTCCGCCGGGTGAAGTAGGAGTAATGGTAGTAGCTGGTCCAACCGGCCCAACAGGACCAGCTAGTCCACAAACCGCTATATTCTTTAACAATCTATTTGGGTCTACTACTGTTTACAATCCACCAACGATTCCTTTAAATACAGAAGTAACTGTTGTGTCGGTTCCTAATGTATCGGTCACTAGTGGGCAAAATATTAAGGTGGATTATGCATTGGCGATAGAAGCCGTAAATACTGCAAACAGTAATATAATTTTTGAAATAAGGCTATATAGAGGTGGAACTTTAGTTCAAACAAGAATATTTAATAGAAGTCTCGCGGCTGCCGGCACTCAAAGGTTTCCATTAGCCAGCACAATTGTTGATACAATTCCTGCCACCGCAACAGTTGAATATTCCGTTAGGGTAGCGGTAACAATGGCTTCAAACGTTACTTCTGCTGCAGCATTCAATAGAAATTTAAATCTCATTCGGTTCCCTTAAAGGGAGGGGGAAAGCTAAATGGAGCTTTCCCCTTTTGAAGTTTCATATTAAGTAAAAGGACGTTGTTGTTAAAATTAATATATTTTGCTTCTCTCGGATTTAGCTGCTATAAATGTGTTTTAATCATATGGAAAATAACGTGACCGAGCTTAGCAGGGAGACATAGTATATGTTAGCTTCATTCTTGAAAAGAGAATTGAGGCTAATCTAGTGAAAGGGAGGTAAAATCCTAGATGTCGATCCAAAATTTGGTTGTCAATGGCGGCTTTGAAAACGGGGCACTTCCACCCTGGGTAGGCCAAAATGCAACCGTCACAACTCAATTTTCCCATTCAGGTTTTTGGTCGGCAAGATTACTGGGCGGGGCTGTTACTTCTTTTATTGCACAATTTGTTCCAGTAGATGCAGGAGAAGGTTTGGAATTTTTAGTTTCTCTAGCTAAAGAAGGTTTTCCTGCTCCATCGCCTCAGGTGCAAATTCAAGTGTCTTATTTTGATAGTTCATTTAATTTTCTAGGCCAAGGTCTCTTTTTAAATATCCCGTTCAACAGACTACCAATTGTTGAGAATAATACATGGCTTGAAGTCTATCAAACGACGACCCCAGCTCCAGCTGGCTCTACTATGGCTTTCATTTTGATTAATACTTTGCCGCAGGCAGGTACAGCGAATGTCATTGTAGATGATGTAGCACTATTAGATGTAGAAGGCGGAGGAACAGGTCCAACCGGCCCGACAGGTCCAACAGGTCCAACCGGCCCGACTGGAGCAACCGGCCCAACAGGAGCAACCGGCCCGACCGGAGCAACCGGCCCAACAGGAGCAACCGGCCCGACGGGAGCAACCGGCCCAACAGGAGCAACCGGTCCGACGGGAGCAACCGGCCCAACAGGAGCAACCGGCCCGACGGGAGCAACCGGCCCAACAGGTCCAACAGGCGCAACCGGAGCAACAGGCGCAACGGGAGCGACGGGAGCAACCGGTCCGACGGGAGCAACGGGAGCGACAGGCGCAACCGGAGCAACCGGCCCGACGGGAGCAACCGGCCCGACGGGAGCAACGGGAGCGACAGGCGCAACCGGAGCAACCGGCCCGACAGGCCCAACCGGAGCGACAGGAGCAACCGGTCCGACGGGAGCAACCGGCCCGACAGGAGCAACGGGAGCGACAGGCGCAACAGGTCCGACGGGAGCAACGGGAGCGACAGGCGCAACAGGTCCGACGGGAGCAACCGGCCCAACAGGTCCAACAGGCGCAACCGGAGCGACAGGCGCAACAGGTCCGACGGGAGCAACCGGAGCGACAGGCGCAACCGGAGCGACAGGAGCAACCGGAGCGACAGGCGCAACCGGAGCGACAGGCGCAACCGGAGCGACAGGCGCAACGGGAGCGACAGGCGCAACGGGAGCGACAGGCGCAACGGGAGCGACAGGCGCAACGGGAGCGACAGGAGCAACCGGTCCGACGGGAGCAACGGGAGCGACAGGAGCAACCGGCCCAACAGGTCCGACGGGAGCAACGGGAGCGACAGGAGCAACCGGCCCAACGGGAGCAACGGGAGCGACAGGAGCAACCGGTCCGACGGGAGCAACCGGCCCGACAGGAGCAACGGGAGCGACAGGAGCAACGGGAGCGACAGGAGCAACAGGAGCGACAGGAGCAACCGGCCCGACAGGAGCAACAGGTCCAACAGGAGCAACAGGAGCGACAGGCCCAACAGGTCCGACGGGAGCAACTGGCCCGACAGGAGCAACCGGGGCAACCGGTCCGACAGGAGCAACCGGTCCGACAGGCCCAACCGGAGCAACGGGAGCAACCGGCCCAACGGGAGCAACCGGCCCGACGGGAGCAACAGGTCCGACGGGAGCAACCGGGGCAACCGGAGCAACGGGAGCAACCGGCCCGACGGGAGCAACCGGTCCAACCGGAGCAACGGGAGCGACAGGCGCAACCGGTCCAACAGGTCCAACCGGAGCGACAGGTCCAACCGGCCCAACAGGTCCGACGGGAGCAACCGGTCCAACCGGAGCAACGGGAGCGACAGGTCCAACAGGTCCAACCGGAGCGACAGGTCCAACTGGCCCGACAGGTCCAACTGGCCCGACAGGTCCAACTGGCCCGACAGGTCCAACCGGCCCAACAGGTCCAACCGGCGCTTAATATTTAACGACTATTAGCAAATATTTTCCGTTTGTTTTTCCGGAACTTCGCTGGAATGCTATGCGAATGATTCAGGGGGCAGTAAACCTATGGTTTACTGCCTTTTTTCTATTGCTTATTTCTAAGAATAAAAACATCCCTGTCACTATTTTGTGAAAGGGATGTTTTTGATTGATTAGACTTTACGTTGGCTAAATGATTGAATGGCTGAGACTACCTGCTCCACATTGACTTGGTCATGACAGGGGAGGGTGATCGTATTTTGTTCAAGAAAAATGGAATTGGGTTTAATCTGTCTGTATTTGCGGCGGTAATAGGTAGTGCCGCTTAAGCAATAGGTGCCGAAAGTCGACTCTATATGGCAGTCGCTCAAATATTGAATCAATTCGTCGCGAACGATGTTTTTTGGAATTTTGAAAACGGCGGATTGTGTATTGTGTACAACGTCAGGTCCGATTTTTTGACTTTGGAATCCGAGGGGTTCAAGCTGTTCACTATATGCTTTCTGCTGAAGGTTTCTGCGATGAATGATGTCATCTAGTTTTTGGAGCTGTTTGATTCCAAGAGCGGCTTGGATATCAGATAATCTGTAGTTGTAGCCGAAATCCATAAAATCCAATTGGCCGTCAGAGATAGCGGCGCCATGGTTTAACTTGACTGAAAACCAATCTTTCAACGCTTCCCGGTCGGTTGTAATTGCCCCTCCTTCGCCTGTCGTAAGCAGCTTTCTGGGGTGAAAGCTAAAACAGGTAAGATCGGCAATTTTTCCGGATTTACAACCGTATTCACTGCTGCCCATCGCACAAGCGGCATCATCCACAAGCGGTAAGCCGTACGCTTCACAAATGTGTTTGATGTTTGTGATACCTGTCGGGTTTCCAAGAGCATCTACAAAAAGAACGGCTTTTGTCCGGGACGTGATTTGACTTTCCAGCTCTTCTGGAAGCATGTTAAATGTTTCAAGATCAACATCGGCAAAAATCGGCTTGGCACCTAAATCTTCTATTACATTGACAGTGGCGGGAAACGAAAAGTCTGAGACGATCACTTCGTCTCCGGGTTGGACGTTAAGGCTTTTAAGGCACATCGATAAAGCCGTTGTAGCCGATGTTGTTAAAAAAGCATGCTTTGCACTTACATACTGTTTAATATGATCAGCAAATGTTCTGACATAAGGGCCTTTTGTCAGGATGCCGGAAGAAAATATTTCTTTTAATTCTGCTTCCACTTCTTCAAACGTAATATACGGCTCGATCAATCTGATCATGAGGGCTCCTCATCTTTCATCCTTCGGTTTTTGATCACCTTTGCCGGCACGCCTACCGCTATGCTGTACGGGGGAATATGACGATTGACGACGGCGTTTGCTCCGATTTTGGAGTGGGCGCCTATCGTAACGCCTGCTAAAATAGACGCACCGATCCCGATGTTGCAGTTTTCTTCAATATGAATGGGAGCGAATGTAAGCGGCGAAAACAAAATGGTACTATCGGGTATATCAGGATCGGTATGGTAGGCGGCGTGTATCCGGACATTCGGACCAATTCCCGCAAATTCTCCGATTGTAACCCCGCCGGCACCGTGTATAAAACATTGCTGACCGATCCAGCTGTTTGAGCCGATGATCAGGTCATGCTTATAATAGCCTTTTAAAATCGTGTCATGGCCGATATAAACGTTATCTCCGATATAGATATTTTCCGGATGAAAAATGCGGACTCCGTCTTCAATAACGACATTTTCGCCGCACCCTCCAAGCTGGGAAAGGGTAAATTCACCTTTTCCTTCGCTTTTCCATTGTTTCAACAAAAGCGCCTCCTTTCTTATTGATCCAAATTTTTTCGAATGCTTTCAGCTGTTCTTGTGATCCCTTCTTCCAGATCTACTTTTGCGCTGAAACCGAGCATTTCTTTTGCTTTATTGACCTGAGGGATGCGAAGTTCAATATCGGCTTCTTTTTTCTCTCCAAAGAAGATTTGCGATTTTGATCCAAGAACTCTGATAATCGTGCTTGCCAATCCGTATACAGTGATCACAGTCCGTTCATTGCCGATGTTGAAAGACTCTCCGATGGCTTCTTTCATCGTCAAACAGCGCAATATTCCGTCGATCATGTCATCTACATAACACCAGGCCCGGATTTGCGTTCCGTCGCCGTGAATATAAATCGGCTCATCTAACAGAGCTCTGTGAACCATCGTTTTGATGGCGCCTTCCCCGACTTGTTCCGGTCCATAAACATTAAAAGGGCGGACGGTGACGGTCGGGAGCCCCAGTTCTTTAAAATAGGCATATGCCATATGTTCCTCGGCGAGTTTGCTGACAGCATATGTCCAGCGAGCTTCTCCCACAGCTCCTAAAACAGTATGACTGGTCTCGCGCGCTCTGAAAGCGATTTGGCCGAACACTTCACTCGTACTGAAACAAACGACCCTTTTGCATTCGGTTAAACCTGCAGCCGCTTCTAGCAGATTGGCTGAACCGATCATGTTGACCTGCATCGTTTTAACGGGATTTTGAATGACCGTGTCAATCCCTGCGATGCCGGCGGCGTGGACAATGTGGCTGGCTCCCTGGATCGCCTTTTTAAGCGTGTTCACATCTAAAATGTCTCCCTGCACCACTTTCAAGTGAGGATGGTCCCGGTAAGGTTTATACCGGAGGGAGTCTCTTGAAAAATTGTCGTATACGGTGACGCTGTTGCGCTCTATCAGTTTTCCTATTAAAGAGGATCCGATAAAGCCTGCTCCGCCAGTTATGAAAATATGCTGGCCGGATAACTCTGTCATATCGCTCATCAATTGTTCACCTGCTTGTTTCGTTTTTTTGAATTACAAATCCCGCGACGCGAAAGGTGTTCAATATCATCCCGAAAGTAGCGTCTGATAAACAGCCAGCATTTTTTTGCTGTTTTTCACCATATCATGATGAACTTCTGCATACTTTCTTCCTTTCTGGCCGATTTCCGGCAGCATATCCCGGTTTTTCAGCATATTTTCAATCACTTCTGTAATGTTGTCGGGATTTGCTCTTATGAGAGGCAGTTCGGAAGGATAGTGCTCCTTCATAAAATCACTGACCCAACAGATAACGGGTTTCCCCATTGCCATCGATTCGACGGCAAATAATCCATAGCTGCCGATATGAAGCTGATCAATGATCAAATCCGCCTTTTGATAGATTTTCTTTGCCTGTTCATGAGAAACCCCTCGTACTAGGTGAAAATGAAAATCGTATTTTTCTTTTAAAGACTCCACCGCCTTAAGGATATGGCGGGTTCCTTTTATTCCTGGAGAGGTGGGGGCATGAACGATGAGCGGTTTTTCATTTGACCTGTAGTCGGGAATATAGCGGTCAAGCTGGATCATGGTAGGAATCATGTGGATATGCTCATAATAGTCTTTTACATACTCGTAAAGTTCCATATCGGCGACGATGCAGTGCTGGACATATTGTGAAATTCGTTTGAGGTGATATCGAATTCGCGCTTCGTTTTTCGTTTTGACAACGGCGTATGGATTTGTTTTAGCCAATGTTGAATAAAGCCTCACATCGCTGCCCCAATGATGCATGATCATTGGTTTACCCGCCTGTTTTAAAATGGGATAATCCGACATGTCCAGCGTAAAGCTTGTGCCAAAATGAAAATGGAACAAATCATAGGATGGCAAGAGATCACTGGCAAGCCTTCTCAGCTTCGCATTCATGGCGGGCGTATTGCGTTCTTTCAGCAATGACCAGGTGTAGTCGGCAGCGTAATTTAAATAATAAGGATAGTAATTTAAAGTGTGGGCAAGCGCGCCATGCTGTGAGAGCCCTTTAGCCAAGGTGTTCATTTGGTTGGCGATTTCCATTGTGCCTTGCAAAACGCGGATTTGCCCAGCCGGAGGCTCGGTTTTTTCATGAACAGGAAGATCAAGCTTTGGCCCGCTTTCGGTTTCTGCTCCATCTCCTTTTTGAAGATAGGCCGCGCTCTCTTTTTCCCTTCCGGTGCGCAGGCACACTTTTCCCATCAGCAGATTTAAAGATCTGTTATCAGGAAAAAGGTCAAGCCCCCTCCAGAGCCATAGCCAGGCGTTATGGTCATGGCCGAGATAGACAGAAAGAGAGGCTTGAAGAAAATAAAAATCGGGCTCGTTATGCGAGCCGTCGGCTTCCCACTCTTTTAAGCGCTTCATGGCTTTGTTCCAATCTTTTTGTTCCAGACAATGAATGATGTCTGACTTGAAATCTTTCATGATGACCTCCCATCGATCACGCTGCTTTCAATTTCTCCTTTTAATGGCAGAATAAAAACGCTTTGTGCGCTCTATCATACGTATAAATGAATCTATATGACTGTGTATTTGTGCGAGAGTATAAGAGAAAAACCTTCCACAGAGCGGAAGGCATTATATCAGCTGGATTTTTTTAATATTTTTCATATATCGTTCATACTGATTGTCTGAAGCGAGGCTTAATTGGAAGTATTCATCCATTTTATCCAGAAGCGGCTGAATGCATTCTTTTTTGGCGTCTTGATCTAAATGCCGGGTATATCCGTTTTGTGCGTATCTCCGGGCCATTCTCCAAAAGGTTTTTCCGATGCTGAAATATTTCAAGGACTGTCTTTGATTTTCCTCAAGCTCCTTCCATTTGATATGGGGAAAATAGACGCTTTCGTCAAATTCTTTCACAATATAGTCGATGACGTACACAAGCGATTGAATCCTTTTATGCAATTGGTAGGAAATATTGTTTTGATGGCGGCGGTAGCACAATACAGGTTTTCTTAAATAGCGGCGCTTCCAGCCGCGCTTCGTGTTGGCCAAACAATTCAGCACATCCCCTGCAAGCGGCTTTTGCGGATCAACCAGCCAAGTAAAGCCTTTTTGCTGATAATAAGATGCTTTAAACATGCCCACCATCGGGACAATGCCTGAGCCGCCCCTTTGAAAAATAGTCCTCACCAGCTCCTCATCGCCATACTCTTGATACGTCCACAGCCCTGCATTTTTTCCGTGTTGATCAACAAGCAAAAGGTCCCCGTACACATAATCTAATCCCTCTTCTCCAAAAAAGCACTGCATAAAGTCATGGAGCACCAAATTGTGCGGAAGGAAATCATCTGCGCTTAAAAGCAAAACATATTCGCCTTTTGCCTCTTGGAAGATTTCCTTAAAAGCGAGATCAGGAAGTTTTGTATTTTCGCTGTGGCATATCGTTCGAATGTGCGGATGCGTTTTTTGATAGCTGCTGATTTTTTGCATCGAGTCGTCAGTTGAGTGGTCGTCAACGATCAGAATGTCGATATTAGGGTAGAGTTGATTTAAAACGGATTGAAGGCATTCATCAATAAAATTACTGTAATTATAGTTGATGATGCCTACCGTAATCAGCGGCGGATTTGGCATAACCGTCAACTCTGACTGCTTTGCAAAGCCTGAAATCATCTCTTCAATTTTGCGCATGCTCAGGTCATATGAATAATGCTCTTCAATAAACGACCGATAATGGAGAGATGTATAATCACCGCTTGTGATCATGGCCACGAATTCATCTATTGTATTCCAAACAACTGATTCATCGTATATCGTCTTTGCGCCGTAAAAGTTGTGGATCAGCGGTTTAATGCCTTTAGCCATCGCTTCCATGGCCGACATATGCTGACTTTCAAGAAGGCTCGTGCAAATCAGGTAATGCTTATCTTCCAAGTATTGATTCATATCATCCTGCCATCCGTCAAATTGGACGCTGTCAGTCAGCCGGAGTTCATCAATCATTTGCTTGAAGTACAACTGATAGCGGGCGTCCTGAAACGTCCCGGCGATGAACAGTTTGTATCTTGAGTCTTTGTCAATCAGTGCCTTGAAAGCCTGCAGCAAAAGCATCGGACCTTTTTTATAGTTGATATAGCCGACATATGCGATATGAAAGCCTTTTTGCCTTTGCTGAAAGGTGTATTCGTCTAACTTGATTCCATTTGGAACGACGGCCGTTTTCTCTTTTTTCAACGATTTAACTTGATCTAATACATATTCCCGCATGTGTTCCCCGTCAAAGATCACTTGATCCACCGCTTGCCAATATACCTTTTTAATATAAAAAGTAAATGCTTCATAGCTGTGGAGCCTGCATATTAATGTTTTGGCCGCTGCAGAAGGGACTTTGCTCCCGTGGATCAATAAATCATCGCACCATTCAAACCAGCAAATATCCGCCCATTGCATACCAGTGTCGATTTGATTCAAATCATGAACCGCGATTTTTCTGGTCCGGTAAGTTCCGGAAAGGCGCTCAACGACAGCATTCAAAAACCGGTCTAAATCCGGTTTGACGAAAAAAATGATCTTTGGACGCCTGACCATTTTTTTGAAAAGGTCTTCTTTCTCCTTCATGAGGCGATGTTGATGTTCGCTCCTGACAAACAGGAGGGCATCATCATATAATTCAGACGCTCTCTGAACCTGCTGCTTTTTTTCATAAACAAAAGCAGCGCTTATCAGTAAGCCGGGATCGAAGGGAGCGGCTTCCAGCCTCTCTTCCAGCTTCTGCGCAGCATCGTGCCATTTGTGTTGAAATATCAGTTGGGATATTTCGGTTTCTCTCCAGCTAAGCCCAACAGAGTCTAGCAAATATTCCAATTCATTATCCATCTGAAACCTCCTGGTTAAACACATTTTCGCTAGTAGTATCTATATTCAAGCGAGAAAAGAAAGTTCTATGAAAAATACTTCGGAAATGGCACAGCCTGAAAAGCTAAAACAGTGACAGCGGCACAAACGCGATCAGCTGCTGGTTCATATTTTATGGGTAGATTTTAAAAAAGAGTCTCAGGGAGTGAAGGCTTTGGTTACAATCAGCCTATGTATGATTGTCAAAAATGAAGAAGAAGTATTGGCGAGATGCCTTGATACAGTGAAAGACATTGTAGATGAAATTAACATTGTGGATACGGGATCGACAGATCAAACCGTAGAGATTGCGAAGCGCTACACAGACCGCGTCTTTTTCTTTGAATGGATCGGCGATTTTGCGGCTGCCCGCAATGAATCGTTTAAACACGCCACAAAGGATTATATTCTCTATCTGGATGCGGACGATGTGTTGCTTGAGGAAGATCAGAAAAAATTAAAAGAGTTGAAGGAAACGCTTGATCCTTCCGTTGATTCCGTGTCCATGTACTATGATGCGGGAACTGACGAATTCGGAAATGTGACATTAAGGTACCGCCGCAACCGCCTGGTGAAAAGGGAGAAAAACTTTAAATGGAAAGGCGACTGCCATCAATATTTGGAGGTATTCGGGAACATCATCAATGCCGATATCTCTGTGACGCATAAAAAAATCCGCCACTCTGTCGGACGAAACCTCAATATTTACCAAAAGAAGATCGATCGCGGCGACACGTTTACCCCGCGCGACTATTTTTACTACGGAAATGAATTAAGAGAAAACAGACACTACGAAAAAGCAATTGAAAGCTACAATAAAAACATTGAAATGAAAGAAGGATGGATTGAAGACAAAGTATACGCCTGCATCAACAAAGCCGACTGCCACCGCTTTCTCGGCGACTTGGATAATGAGCTGAGATCGCTCTTCCAGTCATTTGAATTTTCCAAAACGCCTCGTGCCGAAACATGCTCAAGAATCGGCTATAACTTTCAGCGGCGGCGGGAATACAATGCCGCTATCTACTGGTATGAGCTGGCGACAACACTGGTGCCTGATTCAAATAAATGGAGCTTCACCTATCCGGCATATTACACTTGGTACCCTCACTTGCAAATGTGTGTGTGCTACTACAATTTAGGAGACTTTGAAAAGTCGTATCAGCACAATGAAGAGGCGAGAAAATACCGTCCCGATGACAAATCCGTCCTTCATAACAAACAGCTGCTGGAAGGGAAATTAGGCATTAACAAATAGCATGGTCAAGACTTACTGAACAAGTAGGTCTTTTTTTATGAAAAAAATCAAGCCGTGCCAAATTACCGGCAGGCATCATAACTTATTTTGGAACTTTTTGATTTTAGAGGAGGAACAGAGATGATCCCGTTAATCAATTTAAAACGCCAGTTTCAAACGGTAAAACAAGATATTTTACAAGAGTTGGAGCATGTGTTGGACAGCGGCCAATATATATTGGGGCCGAAGGTTGAAGAGCTGGAGAAAAGAATAGCCGAAAAGCTTGGTGTAAAAGAAGCGGTCGCGGTCGCCAACGGAACGGATGCATTAGTGCTGACGCTCGAAGCTTTCGGTATCGGCAAAGGGGATGAGGTCATTACGACGCCGTTCACTTTTTTTGCGACCGCCGAAGCTGTCTCAAGGGTGGGGGCTAAGCCGGTGTTTGCTGATGTTGATCGTGAAACCTGCAACCTTGATCCGAAAAAAATAGAAGAAAAGATCACCCCTGCTACTAAAGCGATCATTCCCGTCCACATTTTCGGACAGCCGGCTGATATGGACGAGATCATGGCGATTGCCAAAAAACACGGACTGCTTGTGATTGAGGATGCCTGCCAAGCGTTCGGCGCTTCATATAAAGGGCGGCCTGTCGGCAGCATCGGGGATGCCGCCTGTTTTTCATTTTTCCCGACAAAAAACTTAGGAACGTTGGGAGACGGGGGAATGGTGACGATTTCAGATCCGGATGCGGCCCGGCAATTAAGAACACTCAGAACCCATGGCACAAGCAAAAAATACTTCCATGACAAAATCGGTTTCAACAGCCGTCTTGATGAATTACATGCCGCTGCTTTGCTCATTCTTCTTGAGAAAATCGACGGCTGGAATGAACAAAGAAGAAAAGTTGCCAGCCGCTACAGGGAAGGTTTGAAAACGGCGGAGCATCTCACACTGCCGGCTGAGAAAGAAGACCGCACACATATCTATCATCTCTATTGTATCGGCGCGAAAGACCGCGACGAATTCATTCAATCGCTGAAAGAGCAGAACATTCATTCAGGCGTGTATTATCCTTGCTGCCTTCATTTGCAAACGGTCTATTCTTCATTGCAGTACAAAAAAGGCGATTTCCCTATAGCCGAGTCCTTGTCCGAAACCCTTTTCGCGATTCCGATGGATCCTTTTCTAGCCGCTGAGGAACAAGAGCAAATTATTTCCGCGCTGCTGAAAAAAGGAGGAGGGGGAAAGTGACGGTTCATTTCGGTTTAATCGGCTGCGGCTATATGTCAAGAAAACATCTTCAAGCACTGGCCGGGTGCGGTGATGCAAAGTTGTCGGCCGTCAGTGATTTGCAGGAAGAACGGATGAAGGAGGCGGAACAATACTATGCTTCCTTCGCCGGAGATGAAAGCCGAATGACCCGTTATCAGCAGTATCAAGCGCTGCTTTCAGATTCTAAAATAGAAGCGGTCATTATTGCGGCGGTTTCGGGACTGCACGCCGAAATGGCCAAAGCTGCGCTGCAGGCAGGCAAGCACGTCATCGTCGAAAAACCGATGACCTTGTCATTACAGGATGCCGATGAGCTGATAGAACTGGCGGAACAGAACGGGCTGAAGCTCATGGTCTGCCACCAGATGCGCCACCGGCCGATCATGAAAAAACTGAAGGAAACGATTGAGAGAGGAAAACTGGGAAGGATCTACTTAGGCACAGTATCGCTTCGCTTAAACAGGTCACCCGCTTATTATGAAGCGGCAACCTGGCGGGGAAGCTGGGAAAAAGACGGCGGGATGCTGGTCAATCAAGGGATACATCTGATCGATCTGCTGCAATGGTTTTTAGGTGATGTAAAAGGCGTTTACGGAGATATACTGGGCGGTTCCGGAGCAAAAGAAACGGAAGATGTTGCTGTCGGTGTTCTGACGTTTGCCAGTCAGGCGAAAGGAGTAGTAGAAGCGAATATCGTCACACAGCCAAACAATATCGGAAGCTCTCTCTCGATTTTTGGAGAACATGGAACGATTTCATTGGAAGGCCCGGCATTAAACCGGATCAGCCGCTGGTATATCCACGGGGAGAAGGATGCTGCTGAAGAAGCGGCGCAGCTGATTGATCTCGGCGGCGAACAAACCGCCATGTACCAAAACTTTATAAGCGCCGTCAAGCGCCAAGACACACTATTGGTTGACGGTTATGAAGGGAAAAAGGCGATTGAAACGATTTTTGGAATCTACCAGTCTGTGCTGCAGAAGCAGCCGGTGCAGCTGCCTCTTTCTTCGTTTCAAACATCTGATATGAAAAATAAATAGGTTTTGATTTGGTAGATCGTCCCTTTCAAAAAAAGATTTAAAACATAGTTTATTAAAGGAATGTACAGAAGGGGCGATTTGATAAATGAGCAAACAGGAAATGCATAACGAAACGATAGCGGTCATCGGCTTGGGGTTTGTCGGTCTGCCCTTGGCCATGTTGTTGATATCAAAAGGAATTCGGGTTATCGGTGTTGATTTGGATAAAAAGAAAGTCGAGGCATTACGGAAAGGGAACAGCTATATTTCAGATATCAACGATCAAGCGGTGCAGGACGGAATAGGCACCGGTTTCTTTCGTCCTGTTTCGGACTACGGTTTAATCGGCGAAGCGGATGCCGTCATCATCTGCGTACCGACGCCGCTGAATGATGATGCGGGTCCTGATTTGACTTATGTGAAAAGAGCGGCGCAATCGATTGGAGGGCACTTGAAAAAAGGGCAGCTCGTTGTGTTGGAAAGCTCGACATATCCGGGTACGACAAGGGACATCGTCAAACCGATCCTCGAAGAAAGCGGCCTTGTATGCGGAAAGGATTTTTATTTGGCTTATTCTCCAGAACGCGTTGATCCGGGCAATCAATTCCCGATTGAAGTCGTGCCGAAGGTAGTGGGAGGCGCGACGGAGGCATGCCTTGAAAAGGTGCATCAATTATACAGCGGCATTTATGAAGAGGTTGTGCCTGTCACATCGCCTGAAACAGCGGAGCTGACAAAGCTGCTGGAAAATACGTACCGGTTTATTAATATTTCATTCATTAATGAATTCGCGATGATATGCGACAAGCTCGGGGTGAATGTATGGGAAGTCATCGAGGCGGCAAGCACGAAGCCGTACGGCTTTGCGGCGTTTTATCCAGGTCCCGGCATCGGCGGCCATTGCATCCCCGTTGATCCGCTGTATTTGCAGTTTGTCATGAAACAAAGCGGTTTATCGAGCGACTTTATCGAGCTGTCGGAAGCGACAAATGATAGAATCGTCCGCTATATCGCAGAGCGTTCCTTGCAACTGGCAGCGAAAGATAAGTCGACAGACGCCCGCATTTTAATCTATGGCGTCACCTATAAACGTAATATAGCGGATGTCCGCGAATCAAAATCGCTTGATATTATAGAGAAGCTGATCGGCATGGGGGCTGATGTTTCCTACCATGATCCGCACGTTCCGGAACTCGACCTCAGCGGCAAAAAACTGGCAAGCATGCCGATAGATTCAGAGATGCTGAAAGCGTTCGACTGTGTTGTCGTTTTGACCGATCATGACGCACTTCCGAAAGAGCTGTTACTAAACCATGCAACCGTGATATTTGATACAAGAGGCGTATTGAGAGAAGCAGCAGGAAAAGCGAAAGTCATCCAGCTCGGAAACGGGTGCTCTTGACGCCAATTTTTTTCCGCGACTCACGCCCAGACCCGTTCGGAATACAATAAGTTAAAACAAGAACGTAAAGGGTGAGGGCCGTGTGGATCGGAATTTTGTTGATGGTCTTTGGAATTGGGATCAGTATTTTTGCCGTCAGTCTGATTGTCAGCTATTTGTTTGTTATGCCGAACAGGAGCACATATGAAGAAACCTTTTTCAGCGGACTCAAATACGGCGAGATCAGCAATGATGTGTTTGAGTCACACGACAAAGAAGAGCTGTTTTTGACGGCGGGGGATGGATGCCGGCTGCATGCGCTGCTTTTTCCCGTTCAAAAGAGCAGGAAAGTCGTCATCGTTTCCCACGGCATCAAGTGGTCGCTGTTTGGAGGGTATAAATACGTCGAGCTGTTCCAGTCCATCGGCTACAATGTTCTGCTTTGCGACAGCAGGTGCCACGGATTGAGCGGCGGTTCACACGTTTCTTACGGATTTTACGAAAAGGACGATTTGGCGAGGTGGGCTGACGAGCTTGAGAACAGGTTCGGCAAAGACCTTTGGATCGGGGTGCTTGGCGAATCGCTAGGAGCCGCGGCTGCCATCGAGCTGATGAAACAGGACAGGAGAATCAAGTTTTGTATTGCCGATTCCTGCTTCAGCGATTTAACAGAGCTATGCGGCTTTCAGCTGAAAGCCGCCGTCAAATTGTCCGTGCCGTTTCTCATCCCGTTGGCAAGCGGGCTGATCAAACGGCGCCACGGCTGGAGCCTTGCCGACATATCGCCGGTCAGCAATCTTGAGCAGTCAGACACGCCGCTGTTTATCATCCACGGCACAAATGATCAGCTTGTTCCGCCGGAAATGGCCAAAAGCCTGTATGACCGGAAAAAAGGGATAAAGAAACTGTATTTGATTGAAGGCGCGGGACATGTCGGCGGATTTCGCCACGATCCTGAAGAATACTTAAGCAGAATCAAAGACTTTCTCTTGAAAATCGAGCCGGCCAATTAGCCTTGCGATTCCAGCATTTCAGCGGCAGCCGATCGTTGGCGCGCTTCCTTGATTTTGCCGGCATAGGAAGCTCCCCAATTCATCATTTGACTGATGATCGGAATCAGCGTCTTGCCGAACTCAGTTAAACTGTACTCGACTTTCGGGGGAACCTGCTTATAAATCGTGCGGCAGACGATGCCGTCACGCTCAAGTTCGCGAAGCTGGAGGGTCAGCATCCGCTGTGTCACGGCGGGAATTAAACGACGCAGCTCATTAAAGCGTTTTTTATCATCGATCAAATGATACAGAATGACGCTTTTCCATTTGCCGCCGATGATATCGATCGTTGCTTCCACCGGGCATGAATAACCGTCCGGTGTTTCGCATGCCTTTGGATTCTTGTTCATTTTCCTCTCTCCTTAGTATAAAAAATGATACTATGCCACAAAAATGTGCGTACTTTCTTATTGCTATTATAATGATTAGAATGAAATTAAGAAAGGAATATAAACTATAGACAAAAGGAGAGAACAGAACATGACACAGCAATCCAAGAAGCAGGAGATTCTTGACGCATTCCAATTTAGACACGCGACAAAAGAGTTTGATCCGGACAGAAAGATATCAGACGAGGATTTTCAGTTCATTTTAGAAGCGGGCAGACTGTCGCCAAGCTCTGTCGGCCTCGAGCCGTGGAAGTTCATCGTCGTCCAAAATAAAGAGCTGCGTGAAAAACTGCGCCAGGTCTCATGGGGCGCACAGGGACAGCTGCCGACAGCCAGCCATTTCGTTTTGCTGCTCGGACGCACGGCTAAGGAAATGCGGCATGATTCCGGGTATGTTGCAGATCAGTTAAAGCATGTGAAAAAAATGCCGGATGACATCATTGAAAATATGCTGAAAGAAGACGGCGTTCTAAAAAGTTTCCAAGACGGCGATTTTCATTTGTACGAAAGCGACAGAGCGATGTTTGACTGGGTATCAAAGCAAACGTACATCGCGCTTGCCAACATGATGACGGCGGCCGCCTTGATCGGTATTGACTCCTGCCCGATTGAAGGCTTTAATTACGACAAAGTCCACGACATCCTTGAAAAAGAAGGATTGTTGGAGGACGGCCGCTTTGACATCTCGGTCATGGCCGCTTTCGGTTACCGCGTGAAAGAACCGCGTCCGAAGACGAGACGGGCGCTTGATCAAATCGTGAAATGGGTTGAATAAAAAAAGTGCGGTTCTGCCTTTAGCAGACCGCACTTTTTTATTTAGATTTGGAGTTTGCGCCGCTTCCTTTGGTAAAGGTACAGGCCGCTTCCGGATATAAGCAGCAGCAGGCCGAGCATCAGCCAATGATAGGCGTTTGAAGCGGTGTCAGGCAAAAACCCGCCGTTTGAACCATCTGAAGGTTCATTTCCGTCATCTGACCCGCCGCTGCCGCCATCCGGACCGTCATCATCGCCTGAACCCGGCGGAAGTGAAGGAGACCCGGCATCTTTGTCATTCATCACGGTATACTCGCTGAAATGGTCGACATAGCCTGTAACGGTACGGCCTTTCGTATAGCCGTTTGTCACTTTTGTGAAGCTGTTGTTTTTGCGGTCGACATAATAGACGCTCAAATGTTTGTCAGGAGCCTCGACTTGGAAAAACAGTCCGACAGGCTCTTTAAATGTGCTGACCGTTTTTCCATTCTGCTGAATGTTGAAATCATATACCTTTGTGACCGCCTGTTTGATATTCTTGGCGATTTTGATGCTGATTTTAGTCTTTTCGCTTGCCAGATTAACGGCTGGAAGCTGCATCGCAATGCGATCGTTTTTCAGGGTGATACTTGGATCATCAATTCTTTCTTTGACAAGGTCAGTCTGTGCTTTTGTCATATTCAGCTTGATGTGGTCTTTTTCTGTGTCAGGGAAATAACCAATCACCTGATTTGCGTTTTTCGCGTATGTTTCGAACGGTTTTTCCGCAAGCGTCCAAGTGCCGTCTGTCTGACGGTCAGGAAGGAACACTTCTGTGATTCTGTTTTCGATGTTCGGTGAAACAGAATCGTACAAGGCAAGCTGCTCTGTAAAAATGTCGTAATCGGTAAAACCGAGATCGACACCGTTTTTTGCTTCTTTAAAAACGGAATAGCCGTCTCCGCCGCCGCCCATGAAGTTATTTGTAGCCACACGGTAGGTTTTGTCCAAATCGAGCGGAACAGCATCCCCTTTGTCATTGACAAGGTTCACATCAAGGATGCGCTCACCTTTTGACTTGCTCAGTGTAAATGTGAAGGATAAACCCGCGACATGCGGAAACGCGCCTCCGCCTTCTTCGACTTGGCTCACCCCGTGCTCAAGCGCTTCTTTGATTTGCGCACCCGTCAAATCAGCGGCATAAAGGGTGTTGCCGAACGGCATGACCGTCAGCACATCGCCGAGTGTGATGTCGCCTTTGGCAATACCGCTTCTGATTCCGCCGCCGTTTGTGATGGCGATGTCAGCCCCGCCGGCTTGTTTTGCTTTCTTCAGCATGCCGTCCGCGATAAAATTGCCGAGGTTGGTTTCTTTTGAGCGGACATGCTCGCGTTTTCCGTCAAGCGGGACATCGGCATAGCCTACTTTTTTCTTCTTCAGTTCGTCAATATCTTCTTTAAAGCCGTCAAGCACTTCTTTCGCTGGAGGATCTTCGTCTACTTTGCCGTCAATCGCGATCAAATTGAACCTTGATTGATCCGTTTGAACGACGCCTTTCTCATCAAACACAACATCGACCCGTCCTAAAAACTGCCCGTAGTCTTTCACTTGGGCGACGATTGTCGGTTCTTCGCTCTCCACCACTTTTAAATGATCGACGAGTGTATGCGTATGCCCGCCGATAATCAAATCGATGCCCTTCACTTTTTTGGCCAGCTCCAGATCCCGGTTGTAGCCGAGGTGGGTGAGGGCGATGATTTTGTTGACCTTTTCTTTTTCTTTCAGTTCCTTGACTGTTTTCTCCGCTGACAGATAAGCGTCATGGAACGCAATGTTCGGTCCGGGGCTTGACGTATATGACGTATCTTCCGTCGTCAGGCCGAATACGCCGACTTGCTCGCCATTTACATCAAGCAGAATATAAGGATAGATGCCGCTTTCTTTCTTTTCTCCCGCTGTTAAGAGTGCAGGCTCTTTTTGAAAGCTTCGCAGCTGAGGCTCCTTTGATACATCGACATTGGAGCTGACGATTGGAAAATCGGGCTTTTCCAGCTGGTGTCTGTTTAACGGATCGACGGCCGCATTGTTTCCACTCAGAAAGTCTGCGAGCACTTTCGGCCCTTTATCAAATTCATGGTTGCCGAAGGTCATGGCGTCATAGCCCATCATGTTCATCAGCTTCAAATCGGCGAGTCCGTTCCATTTTGTAAAATACAAGTCACCGGAAAAGACATCGCCGGCATCGAGCAGCACATTGTTTTCTGCTTCACTGCGAATTTCTTTCACTTTGGCAGCGCGCCTTGCCGCTTCATCAAGGTGGGCGTGCGTGTCGTTCGTGTGCATGACTGTTAACGTCCAGTTTCCATTATCAACCGGAGGCTCTGTACCTTCAAAGTTCAGCTTATAGACGCCATATCCGCTGTTTTCGGATTCTCTGACAAAATCGATGTCCTTCGCTTTTTCAGCAAACGGTTTGGCGAGGAGAGAAGATTCGAATGTCACATCGGCTCCTTTAATCGGAGCGATCGACCAGTTGTTATCGGCGGCAGGATTGACCGTTTTCTTTTCCATGATGTAGTTCATGAGCACCTGCCTGTTTTCATCAGCCGCCGCATAAACGACTTTGTCCTGCGTCAGATGCGGGAATCCGCCGCCCCCGGACGCGCGGTAATTATTTGTGACCACAAGGAATTCCTGATCGTCGCGGACGGCTTTTCCGTTGTAAGACAACTGTTTGACGCGGTTGGCCTGCGGATTTTTCACCCCGCCTGACGAATTGTATTTTGCCGGTTGTGTGACATCGATCTGGTAGGTCACACCGTCAATGACATCGAAATTATACGACCTGAAATCGGGGTTGAGGAGCGCCTGTTCACCCGATTTTGAAGGGGCGATCTGGTTGAACTGCCCGGCCGACATTTCGATCCAGTCCTTCACTTCGCTTCCCGTAAGCTTGACGATATAGAGCGTATTGTCGTACAAATACAAATCGCCGATGTTTTTGATCGCAAGGTTTCCTGCTTTAATGTTTGTATAATAATCAGCACCGTTACGCCCTCCTGCTTTAAATGGCGCGCCCGCTGATAAAATCGGCAGGTTTTCGTATTCCGTTCCCTTCATGGCATCTTCCGCATACCATTTTTGTGCGTCTGTGACAATCTGAATCGAAGGATCGTCTTTTACTTGTGCGAAAAAGCTGTTAATATCAGCTTCCGTTTGGCCAACCGGCGCGCGGACGTATTCAAGCGTTTTTTCGTGTGTGCCTTTAATCGTGGAAACGACGGTTTCGTGTCGTGACGTCACATTTCCGGCAATCGCTTCCGTTTTTGCGCTGGCATCTTTCACTGTCCATTTGCTGCCGTCCTGTTCAAGCTGCATATCGATGATTCCTAAATGGCTGCCCCAGTTTTTCGGCATGACGACAGGGATGCCGTTGATCGTTCCTTTTTGATTGTCGATCACGCCATTTCCTGGATAGTCGGTACCGGGGAACAGACCGTGCTGGTGTCCGGAGATGATCGCATCTATTCCTTCCGTCTTGAGAGCCAAGTCATATACGGCGTTTTCTGCTCCCGCCGCCTGTTCGCCATTTTCAATTCCGGAGTGGGCGATCGCAATGATCACGTCGGCGCCTTCCTGCTTCATTTTCGGAATCGTTTGTTTCGCTGATTCGGTGATGTCCTGCACCGTGATTTTGCCGTCCAGATGCTTTTTATCCCATGTTAAAATCTGCGGCGGAACGAAGCCGATGTAGCCGACTTTAAGCTGGTGCTTTTGGCCGCTTTCATCCGTCAGCGTCCGCTCTTCAATATGATATGGCGTATATTTGTTCTTTCCGTCCGATGTTTTTATATTGGCATTGACGATGGGAAATTCGGCGCCTTTTATCGTGCCGTCAAGGAATTCAAGGCCATAGTTGAATTCGTGGTTTCCGAGCGTGCCGGCGTCATAGTGCAGTTTGTTCATGACATCAATGATCGGGTGTGTTTTCGTTCCGGAGATAATTGCTTCACGTTCATGTTTGAAGATATATTCCCCTAGAGGGTTCCCTTGAATTAAGTCGCCGTTGTCGACAAGAATCGTGTTCGGATTCCGGCTCCGGTGCTTTTCGATCAGCTGAGCCGTGCGGGCCAGTCCGAATTCTGCCGTTTCTTTGTCGGCATAGTAGTCATAGTCCATGATATGGGCGTGGATATCTGTCGTACCCAGGATGCTGAGGTTGATCAGCGGGTGTTCATTTGGTTCTTCTGCATATGTCTGGGTGTTTGGAATGAGTAAACTGAGTATCATCACTGAGGTTAGCAGAATACGGAGAATGTTTTTCCTTGAAAACCGTCTTTTCTGTATTCCCACCATTTCTCCACCTTTCAGATTAGAGTAACAATTTCTATTGTAAGAACTTTTTGTAAAGTTTTGTAGAACTTTCGTTGCGAATATTGTAAACACTCAGAAAATGATTCCAAAGTCTGTCCCTGTCTGCCGGGTGACTTAGGTACTTTGTCGCGAGGAACGTGCGGATGTTTTATTTAGTGTGGCAGGGGGAAATGGATTTATGTAGACAGAAGCTTTTGGGAGGGTGAGCAATATGAGCAAAAACATTGCAGTTGTTCTGACAGATTACTTTGAGGATTCGGAGTATACCGAGCCTGCGAAAGCGTTCAAAGACGCCGGGCACCAGCTTACGGTTATTGAAAAAGAGAAAGGCAAAACGCTGAAAGGCAAGCAAGGCGAGGCGCAAGTGGAAACAGATGCGTCCATTGATGAAGTCAGCCCGGCTGATTTTGACGCGCTGTTGATTCCGGGCGGATTTTCGCCGGATATTCTCAGAGCCGACCAGCGTTTCGTATCGTTTGCGAAATCCTTTATGGATGACAAAAAACCGGTGTTTGCGATCTGCCACGGCCCGCAGCTTTTAATCACCGCCAAGGCTCTGGACGGACGCAGTGCAACAGGCTACACATCGATTCAAGTCGATTTGGAAAACGCCGGGGTTCAATTTAAGGACGAGGAAGTTGTCGTCTGCCAGAACCAGCTTGTTACAAGCCGGACGCCTGACGACATCCCTGCGTTTACACGCGAATCTTTGAAGCTGCTCGGCTAATGAAAAAGACCGGAATAGATTTCCGGTCTTTTTTATGTTTATTTTCGGAGTGCAGCCAGTTCCTCTGCGATTGCCTGCATTTCGCTCGGACTGAAAGATTTCTTTTTCATCACCATTTTGTGCAGGTATTCAAGATCTTCAAGCTTTTCATTGCTGAAGGCTTCAGCTTTGATGACGCCGATGTTCAGCATGTTTAGTTTTTGCGAGATCTCTTCGATCATTTTGTTAAGCTCGGCTGTTTTCTGCTCTGACAAGAAGGCACATCCTTTCTCACTGATTTTGTAGTCTTTATTGTAACAGAATTAAGCGAGAAGAAAAGGACGGCTGTCAAAAAGCATCTCCGGTTTAAACGGATACGCTGTTTTGCTTTTCCGCTTTTTCGGCTTTGATTTTTGCAAGGATCTGTTTGGACTCATAGATGACAATCCCTGTCAAACCGAGCAGTCCGATCAGGTTCGGTATCGCCATCAGACCGTTCAGCATATCGGCCAGCGCCCAGACAAAGTCATTTTTAAAGACCGCTCCGAAAAAGACGGCGATCACAAAGATGACACGGTAGACGATCGCATATTTTTCATTCAGCAGGTAGGTGAAGCATTTTTCTCCGTAGTACGACCAGCCCAAAATCGTCGAATAAGCGAACAGCAGCAGTCCGATCGCAACGATTGTCGATCCCGCAGGGCCGAGAAAATGTGCGAATGTCATCGATGTCAGCGCATCGTTTTTTTCTGTCAGATACATGTTTCCCATGACAATCGATATCCCCGTAATCGAGCAGACAATCAATGTGTCGATGAAAACCTGGGTCATAGAGACAAGTGCTTGGCGAGCCGGCATATCAGTTTTTGCCGCGGCTGCCGCGATCGGCGCCGAGCCGAGCCCTGCTTCATTTGAAAATACGCCCCGCGCCACGCCCCAGCGGATCACGGTTCCGATCGCGCCTCCTGCCACGGCCTGGCCGGTAAACGCGTCAGAGAAAATTAAACCGACCGCGCCTGGGACAAGTTCAAAGTTTGTGACAAGAATGATCAACCCGGCGATGACATAAAATAAAGCCATGATCGGCACGAACAGCGAGGTGACTTTGCCGATACTTTTAATCCCTCCGAGAATGACAAGTGCTGTAAAAATCGTGACAATGATGCCGGTTACCCAGGCAGGCACGGAAAATGTGGAGCTCATGACTCCGGATACAGAATTTGACTGAACCATATTGCCTATTCCGAAAGCGGCAAGCGCCCCGAATATGGCAAATAACACACCTAGCCACTTTTGCTTGAGGCCGTGTTCCAAATAATACATCGGACCGCCTGACATTTCGCCGTTTTTGTCTTTCACGCGGAATCTGACGGCAAGCACCGCTTCGGCATATTTCGTCGCCATTCCGAAGAAGGCGGCGAGCCACATCCAAAACACGGCGCCCGGCCCCCCGGCAATGACAGCTGAGGCGACACCGACGATATTCCCTGTACCGACCGTAGCGGCAAGGGCAGTCATCAGCGCCTGAAAGTGGGAAATATCGCCTTCGGAGGATTTATCCTGATGTCTTGAAAAGGCAAGCTTTAATGAGTAAGGCAAAAGTCTGATCTGCAAAAAAGCCAGCCTGAAAGTCAAATAAATACCTGTTCCAACAATGAGGATCAAAAGCGGAGGTCCCCATAAAAAACCGTTCATTGTATCTACAATATGTGAAATAAAATCCATAGGCGAAATATCCCCCTTTAATTTTGTGTCTAACTAGAATATTCTGAAAGTTTGTTAGATTTGTCAATAGCATTGTCATCTTTTCTTCCTAAAGTTGAAAAAAACAAAAAAATCTTTAGTATAAAAGCAAAAGTGTTTTTTCTTTCTGAAATGTGGGGAAAGAATAGAGGAGGCTCTTGTTTGATGATCAAAGTTCTATTTGTCTGCCTCGGCAATATTTGCCGCTCTCCGATGGCAGAAGCTGTATTTAACGACATGCTCAAAAAAAGCGGACTGGAGGACCGAATTGAAGCCGATTCGGCGGGGACGGGGAACTGGCATGTCGGAAAACCGCCTCATGAAGGCACACGGTCGCTGCTATCTGCAAAAAAGATAAGCTGCGAAGGCCTTTACGCGAGGCAGATTACCGACAAAGACCCGGAAGCGTTCGATTATATCATCGCGATGGATGCCGAAAACGCTGGCCATGTGAGAAGCCTTGCCGGCTACGGGAGCAAAGCCGTCATCCGGAGGCTGCTCGACTATGTCGAGGACTGTGAGACGGCAGATGTTCCTGATCCATACTACACCGGGAACTTTGATGAGGTGTACGAACTCGTCGCGAAAGGATGCAGCGAATTGCTAAAGGACATTCGAAAAGAACACAAATTATAAAAAAACGAAGGGAGAGATTTTTTATGAAAAACGACCGCGTTTTCATCAGAAATATCCTCCTCGGCGCTTCGGTCGGGGCGGTTATGTCACTGCTGCACAAACCGACCAGAGAAGCGTGCGGTGCAAAGCTTGACGCGTGCAAAAACAAAGTCCGCCTTTACCGCGCAAATCCCGGAATGTTCACCGAATGCGTGAAAGAAAAAATGGACGAAGCCAAAAAACTGACCGCTTCCATATCGGACGATTTAAGCTTCTTAAATCAACAGATGAAAGAACTGAAAGAGACGACGCCAAAAGTGATCGGTCTGATCGAGGAAACGAGGGATCACTTCACAGCTAAATCCAAAGGGCGTACGGAGCCGGAAAAAGAATGAGCTTTTTGAAAGAGCTGGCTTGGCGTTTTTTCCTTCATGAAGGGCCGAGCAAATCGGCGGAACTTGCCTACTTTTTCCTGCTGTCCCTGTTTCCGTTTATGATTTTCCTATTGACTTTGATCGGCTACCTGCCTGTCAAAACGGGCGATGTCATCGGGCTGATTGAACAGTATGCTCCAGAAGACACGATGTCCGTTATTGAAGAGACGCTCAATACAGGAAACAGGGGCCTGCTTTCTTTCGGGATCATCGCGGCGCTCTGGTCTGCGTCAAACGGATTGAACGCGATTGTCAGGGCCTTTAATCATGCTTATGAAGTGGAGGAAAACCGCTCATTCATCATGGTTCGGCTGACATCACTCCTCCTGACCGCCGCGATGGTTTTCACCATATTGGTCGCGCTTCTTCTTCCGGTATTCGGGAGGGCCATCGGCCATTTCATCGCCAATCTGGACGGTACGCCGGAAATGTTTCTAGCGGCATGGTCAGCGCTCCGCTGGGGAATCAGCCCGCTTGTGCTGCTGATCGTCTTTACGGCTTTATACTTTTTTGCCCCGAATAAGCGGCTGTCATTTAAATTCGTGCTTCCGGGAGCCGTTGCAGCGACAGCCGGCTGGATCCTCGTCAGCATGCTGTTTTCATACTACGTCAGTGAATTTGCAAACTACAGCGCAACATACGGAAGCCTCGGCGGCATCATCGTCCTGATGATCTGGTTTTATTTAAGCGGAATGATGATTATTCTTGGAGGGGAGATCAATGCCCTTTTACATAAACGTAAAATCATTCCTGAAGAAAATCCGCGGAAATGAGCAATCTATAAAAGAACGTTTCATGAGTTCAAAAGCGGAGGGATCATCATGACAAAACACACGAAAAAAGGCGGCAGCCATAATAAACAAAATTCAAAGCAAAGTTCGAAAAACAAAACGAGCGGAAGCGCCAACGGACAAAACGGATATCATTAAAACTGCCTGACGTTTTCGAAAAGGCCGGCTGCCTATAGTAAGCAGCCGGCCTTTTTTACATTGGCGCCGCCTCAGATTGTTCGAGAGCGCCGTTTTTCTTCGTTCTGCCAAAGAGCACCCCGATCCAGATCAACACCATCACGATTGTAATCAAATAAAACAGATTGCTGTTATGAAATGTCTGCATATACCAGCCGCCGGCAACCGGGCCGAAAATGCTTCCGAAGCTGAAGGTGATTCCGCACATCAAGTTTCCGGCCGGGAGAAGGCGTTTTGGAAGCAGGTCGGCCATAAAGCTGATGCCGAGTGAAAAAGTTGATCCAACAGCCATTCCGGCTATGAAAAAACATGCCGCAAGCAAGGGGACGGAATCGGAAAAGCCCGCCGCAAAGAAGCAGCCTGCCCCGACAGCCAATATGACAAGGAGCACATTTCGTCTTCCATACTTGTCGCTCAACACGCCGAGCGGATACTGAAAGACGATGCTTCCGATCGCAAAAGCCGGAAGAATAATTGATAGGCCTTCGACGGAAATGCCCGAGCGGAGCGCGTAGACGGGAAAATTGCCGTTCAGGGCGGTTTCCAAAAAGCCGTAGCCGAATGTCGGCAAAAACGCGACCCATCCTAGCAGAAAGGCTTGGACGAAGCGCTTCAAGCTGTTATCGCTGCGGCTTTCAGAGCCGCTTTTCTCAGGAAAATCGTTTTGAAGGCAAAAAATAAACAGCCACGCCAGCAGGCTGAATGCACCTGAGACGATAAACGGCAATGACGGGGCAATGTTGACAAGCGGCGTTATAAAAGGACCGGCAGCAAATCCCAAACCAAACGAAAGGCCGTACAAAGAGATATTGCGGCCGCGGTTTTTTTCAGACGATAATGTGGTCACCCAAGTTTGCGTTGAAAAGTGCAGCATATGATCCCCGATTCCAATCAAGAGCCGTAAAAAGAACCAGACGATAAACGACTGAATAAAAACAAAGGCGAACAAACTCGCGCACACCATCACCCCGCCGATGACGATCAGCGGTTTAAAACCGAGCCTGCGAAGCGGTGCTTCCATAAACGGCGAAGCGATCAGGACGCCGATGTAGAGGCCTGTCGCATGTAGACCGTTCAGCGCAGCCGAATGGCCTTCCTGTTCGAAAATAACAGAGATGACAGGAAGGAGCATCCCTTGCGAAAAACCTGATATACTGACAATCAAAACGAGAATGAAAAAGTGAAATCTAGTCATCGGCCGATTCTCCTTATCCGTAATCCTTCTTTGATCGTACAACTTTCACAAGTTTTTAGGCAAGGCGATTTTTCTTTTTCTGTCAAAAGAGGTGTGAATCATGGAAATCGTGTGGAATCAGAACGGCTTTGAGGCTGATCTGGAATATGGAAAGCTTAAGATATCAGGCAATGAAGAAGCAGGATTCAGGCCTTATCAATTGCTGGCCGCTTCGATTGCGGCATGCAGCGGTACCGTTCTTCATAACATATTGGAAAAGAAAAGGATACAGCTGAAAGATATGACCATCGAGACAAAAGAAGAACGCATTTCCGAAGAGGCGGGCCGCATCAAAAGCATCCATCTTCACTTCATATTGAAGGGAGAAAACCTCGGTGCAGAACAAATTCAAAAGGCGCTGAAAGTAGCGATGAAAAATTGTGCCATGGTGAGATCTGTTGAAAACAGCATCAAGATCATCGAAACATTTCAGATTCGCTAATGTTTAAAAACCTGCGTTAATGCGGAATAGATCAGTATGCTGTATATAAACTGAAAAGTTCGCACAAAAATAACCTACACCAAAAAAGAAAAGAGGAATGAAAAATGGGCCGTTTTTTCTTTTGGATGATGGCTGCGGGAGTTCCCCTTTCTGTCGCAGGGAGCATGTTGCATTGGCCGCAGGTTTTATTGTTCATCATATACTGCCTGACGATTATCGCGCTTGCAAGCTATATGGGAAGAGCCACCGAAAGCCTTGCGATTATTGCGGGTCCGAGGATCGGGGGCCTTTTAAATGCGACGTTCGGAAACGCCGTTGAGCTGATCATTTCGATCTTCGCGTTGCGGGAAGGACTGACCGGCATTGTGCTCGCATCGCTGACAGGATCTGTCCTCGGCAACCTTCTTCTGGTCGCCGGCCTGTCGTTTTTCATCGGGGGCCTGAAATATAAGCGCCAGGAATTCAACGTGTATGATGCGAGACACAATTCAGGTTTGCTCATGTTCGCGGTGATTGTCGCTTTCGTCATCCCAGAAGTATTTTCAGCCGAAATGACAGAGCCGAGGAAGCTGTCGATGAGCGTCGGCATCAGCATCATCATGATTTTGCTTTACCTGGCAGCGCTTTATTTCAAGCTTGTCAGCCACCGCGGGGTTTACCAGACGAATCAAAATGAGCGGGAAGAATCGCATGAAGAACCGGAATGGTCGGGAAAGAGGGCAACATTGATTTTATTTTTGGCGACCGTTGCCGTTGCCTACATTTCCGAGCACCTCGTCCACACATTTGATACGGTGGCCGAACAATTCGGCTGGTCGGAGCTTTTCATCGGGGTCATCATTGTCGCGATCGTCGGAAACGCGGCAGAGCATGCTTCCGCCGTCATTATGGCCTATAAGGACAAAATGGATGTCGCAGTTGAAATTGCGATCGGATCAACGCTGCAGATCGCGATGTTTGTCGCACCCGTTCTTGTGATCAGCTCTTTGTTTTTTCCAGTGAGCATGCCGCTCGTCTTTACCTTGCCGGAACTCGTCGCCATGGCTTCCGCCGTCCTTTTGATGATCGTCATTTCAAACGACGGGGATACGAACTGGTTTGAGGGCGCGACATTGCTGGCTGCTTATATCATCATGGGAATCGGTTTTTTCCTTCTTTAAAAAAATTGGGATAAACGGAGAGCATCCGGAAAACAATAAGGGAAAAGAAACAGAAAGAGTGATAGTATGAAAAAGCTTTTGTGTTTTACGCTAACTGCGTTTTTATCCTTTAGTTTTTTCGCTGTACAGGAAGCTGATGCAGCCAAGCCGATCAAGATTCCAAGCTCTGTCACGAATATTTCCAAAGAGAACACATACCCTAACGCCTCCCAGGATCAGCCGAGGTTGCAGCCGAGCGAACTGGCCGAAGAGCTGCTGAAAACAACCGATATCGCGATTGAAAATCCGCATCTCATCAAAATGCTGAATGAGTCAAGCATTTCCGGCACACCGCTGGCAATCGGCTACAGAGCGACGATCTATTTGGGCAGATGGGCGCTCGGGTATACCTCGAATGAAACCGTTGCGAACTGGGAATACCGCAAAATCAACACGAACCGCTTTGACAACCGGGGCGGGAAAGCACCTGCCGAACTCACGTATTCCCAGGAACAGACGAGCAAAATCAAAGGCGGCTTAACAGCGAAAGTCCCGAAAGCGGACGATGTCAAAAACATGATGATGCTTGAAGCCATGGAAAAAACAAAGCTGCCGCTCGCCTTTGAAACAGTCGTCGGCGCCGGCACAAAACGCGATCAGATTTATAAAGTGCAGCCGAAAAAGCTGGGGAATTTACACGCCTATGCACCTGCCGTCAATGAAAAAGGGAAGGTCACCTACGGTGAAGTGTACATTGTATTAAAAGGCAACAAAAGAAAGCTGGTCGTCAAAAATATCACCTCGCAAGGAATCGGCGCCTGGATTCCTGTACAGGATCACCTCACATTCGGCTTTCAGCTCAGCCATCAGCCGAAATAAAAAAGCAAGCCTTTTGCGGCTTGCTTTCAGCGTGTCGAGAAACCCTCGCATTCGTTGTCAGGCCTGCGCGTCGGTGCTCACGAATTCCAACATTCACTCCGCTCCGATGCTCGGCCTTCCTAGACTGCAAGGGTTTTCAATCACGCTGAAAGGATGACAAAATCCCAAAACAAAAAGTCGTTTTGGGATTTTGTCAACAATCTGAAAGCAAGCCTTTTGCGGCTTGCTTTTTCATACTCTTGCTGTTCTGGAAGTAAAATCAACATCTTGATAATAGCTGTTTTTGACGAGCACATTCGGCCCGAGGCATCGGACGTGCGGGCAGTGGCAGTTGAGCTCCTTGGCAAGCTCTGTTTTTCTCCACTTCGCATAGGCGCTTGGCAGGCTGTCGGTTTGAATGTTGCCGAGCGGCGGAGTATCTCCGAAATCGGTCACGATGATATTGCCGTCAAAAATATTGACGTTCAGGCGCGATCTGCCGTCAGGGTCGTTTCTGACCGTGACATTTTTCGCTTCGCGCAGCCGCTGTAAAAGAGCGTGGTCTTCAGGATCAGGGCTGCACGCGTAAAACGGCAGGGTGCCGAACAGCATCCACGTATTTTCGTCGCGAATGTCAAGAAGGCGGTGGATCGCTTTCCTCATGTCTTGTAAGCTTAAAGATTCAAGCGCGCTTGCAAAATCGCTCGGATACATCGGGTGAACCTCATGGCGCTGGCATTTCATGTCTTCGACAATTTGCCGGTGAATATGCTCGATGTGAGGAAGCGTCCGTTTGTTGAGCATCGTCTCGGCGGATACCATAACCCCTTCATCAACAAGCGTCCGGCTGTTTTCGATCATTTTTTCGAAATAGCGCGCCCGCTGGGCAAACGTCGGCTTTTTATCCATCATGGCGAAGCCGATTTCTGCAAAGTCTTCGACTGTTCCCCAGTTGTGGGAAATATGAAGCACATCAAGGTAGGGGATGATCAGCTCGTAGCGCCCGATATCGAGCGTCAAGTTTGAGTTGATCTGCGTCCGCACGCCGCGTTCATGAGCGTATTTTAATAAAGGAACGACATATTCCTTTACGGATTTTAATGAAAGCATCGGCTCGCCGCCCGTAATGCTTAAAGAACGAAGGCGGGGAATCTCATCAAGCCGTTTCAACAGAAGGCTGACGGGCAGCGCGTCCGGGTCCTTCGTCTGGAGCGTATACCCGACGGCGCAGTGCTCGCAGCGCATATTGCAAAGAGTCGTCGTCGTAAATTCAACGTTCGTCAGCTGTATATCTCCATATTGGTCAACGTCCATGTAGGCTTCCCACGGATCATATTCCGGGGTAATCGGACGAACCTGCGTTTTTTCTGTCATGACATATCTAACTCCTTTATGATAGGACATACTAATATAGCCCAACTATTCATTTTAGACCTGATCCTTGAGGCGTGCAAGTCATGGATGATTGAAAAAAGGCCGTTTATAGGCTACGATAAAGGAACAAAAGGAGGAGAATCATGGGTAACGCAGTACATGACAAAGAACAGCAAGTCAATTATTTAAAAAACAGATTGGATATGTTTATGTCAGTCATCGATTCTTTAGACCCGGAATCGACCGACCTTGAAGATATTGACAGACTGATCAGCATGCTCGACGACTTGGAAGCCAAATACGAGCGCTTTAAAAAAGACTGGAAATAAAACCGCTGCATTCTTTGCCGCGGTTTTTTTGTTTTCCAAGTGTTGCTTGGTATGAAAAGCCCAGCCCTTCTGCACAATAAGAAAAAATAAAACTGGGAGCGAGAAGATGATGAAACGATTCTATGCCTTATGCTGCGGATTCCTGCTGATGCTGGCCTTCAGCGGCAATGCTGAAGCGATTTCCAACAAGGCGATCCATTGGGGCTTTTCAAAAAGCAAAAACCATCGGCCGGCAGATGCGGGACAAGAGCTGAACAGCCTTTTGCAGCAGTACGACGCCTTTTATTTGGGCAACACAAAGGAAAAAACGATCTATCTGACCTTTGATAACGGCTATGAAAACGGCTACACCCCTAAGGTGCTAGATGTTCTGAAAAAACAAAACGTCAAAGCAGCCTTTTTTGTAACGGGCCATTTTGTCAAAGATCAGCCGGAGCTGATCAAGCGAATGGCCGAGGAAGGACATATCATCGGGAATCATTCCTATCACCATCCGGATCTCACGACGAAAACAAGCCGCGTGATACAAGAGGAATTGGAATCGGTCGATGAGGAGGTTTACAAAATCACAGGCGAAAAAAACAATCTCTACCTGAGGCCGCCTCGGGGCGTTTTCAGCGAGCGGGTGCTTGCAGAAACGAAAAAGCTCGGTTATCAAACGGTATTCTGGTCTGTTGCTTTTGTCGATTGGAAAATCAATGCCCAAAAAGGGTGGCGCTATGCGTACGACAATATGATAAAACAGGCCCATCCCGGCGCCGTCTATTTGCTTCACACCGTCTCGAAAGACAATGCCGAAGCGCTTGATCAGGCGATCACCGACTTAAAAAAAGAAGGCTATACATTTAAAAGCCTTGATGACCTGATGTTTGAAAAATCTATGATGCTAAAGCCCTTTTGAAAGAAATGCCCCGGACGCTGAGACGGGGTTTTTGCTTTGAGCGGAAAAGTTGATGGTTCAGGCTCTTTTATTTCCCCTAGTCAATTCCATAGAATAAAAATCCATTCTATATACATATATTACTAGATTTAAAAAGAAAATAGGTATATCATTGATAGTGAAGGGGGAATTACCATGTCAAAATTAGTAAAATCAGTCACATCGCCTAAAAAATTTATTACAGGAAAACGACTCCTTGAGAACTTGAACGATTACATTGAAGATTATGGTGATCACGCATATATCATTTGCGATGAATTCATTTTGGAACGCGCTCAAAAAGAAGCGGGGAATTCGATTCAGAAAGCCGGCAATCAAGCTGTTTTTGAAAAATTCAATTACGAATGCACACAGGAAGAAATCGATCGTAACCGGGAGCTTGCACGCAATGCAGGCGCTAATATCATCGTTGGGATCGGCGGGGGAAAAACGCTTGATACAGCAAAGGCCACCGCTTATTACGAGAAGCTGCCGGTTGTGATTTTCCCGACAATTGCTTCAACAGATGCTCCATGTACGGCCCTTGCCGTCATTTATAAACATGACGGATCGTTTGATCGATATCTGTTTTTGCCGACAAACCCAGATGTCGTTCTCGCGGATTCTGACATTTTGGCATCCGCGCCGCCGCGCTTTTTCGCAGCCGGTATCGGAGACGCCTTGGCGACGTATTTTGAAGCGCGCGCCTGCTTTAAAGCAAACGGCGACAACCTCGTGCTGATGAAGCCTTCAACTACTGGATTGGGACTTGCCCGCCTTTGCTACGATACGCTATTGGAAAACGGCGTAAAAGCGATGCAGGCGATCAAGCATGGCGTTTCTACACGAGCTGTTGAAGACACAATAGAAGCGACCATCTATTTAAGCGGCGTCGGCGCCGAATCAGGCGGTCTTGCCGCCGCACATGCGATCCACAATGGAATGACAGCCGTTCCTTCTTTGCACAGAGCTCAGCACGGCGAAAAAGTCACGTTCGGCCTTTTGGCACAGCTCGTTCTTGAAAACGCGCCAGCCGAAGAGCTGGAGACCGTCATTGACTTTATCAAAGGCGTCGGTCTGCCGTTGACATTAAAAGACCTCGGAGTCGACGAATTTGTCGAAGAGGAATGGCGCCAAGTCGCTCAAAGCGCTTGCGCAGAAGGCGACACAATGGGCAACATGCCGTTCCCAGTCACCCCTGACGATGTCTACAATGCGATCGTCGCCGCCAACGCGATTGCAGAATCTTATCGCGATTAATAGACGAAAAGCCGCTTCCGTGAAGGAGCGGCTTTTTTCTTTGAGGTTTGTCTATTAGTTTGTGAAGCGGCTGTTTGCAGTTCGTTTTTTCTGTATACCTTTTACTTCTAAACCTTCTCTTCCATGTAATATTTTTAAAAGTTTCCAAAAGCGTGCTGCTTGAATCGAGTGAAGTCGCTCATTTCACCACTTCAACCTTCATCCTCGGCTCTTCTTCTATCCCTGATTCATACACATCCTCATTTCCCGGAGCCTTAAAGGTGACGCTGTACGTCTCTTGTGAATGCGGAGACAGTTCCAGCTCTTCCGGCTGAAAGTCAAATTCGCTCGTTATATCAGGGATGAGCTGGATGCGTTCGGTCTTTTTTCCGTAATTGTTCACTTTCACCTCACAGTCCATGTTTCCTTCCTCCATATCGCTCTGATAGCTGCAAGTGCTTCTCTTTTTCATATATTCCACGGCATCATCGCCTTGTGCATTCCATTTTTGAAAGAGCATCAGCTGTTCTGTGACCAGCGGGTAAAATACTGAAATGCCGATAATAAACAAAAACAGCTTAAAGCGGATCCACGGTACTCCATAATAATGGCGCCACGCCATAATGAAGCCGATGATGAGCATCAACATGCAGATCAGAACCACTAAATTGCGGACAGGCAGTCTGAAAAAGTCCGAAAGCGCGTCTGCAGCAGACACGCTTTGATGATTTTCGGCGCTAATCAACAAGCCGAGAACGATCAAGAAGATGCCGGCAAGCCCTGTATGTACCTTCATTTCTTTCCCCCCTCAGTTATAGAAATAGTCGAACAGAGAGGAAAAAGGTTTCCGGTTTTACTTGAAAATGTCAAACCATCCTTTATGCCGGAACCAGAAGATCATGCCGGCGACAACGGCTCCCATCATGACGAGGATGAAAAAATAGCCGTAGCGCCAATGCAGTTCAGGCATGTTGTCAAAGTTCATGCCGTACACTCCGGCAATGAAGGTGAGCGGAATAAAAATCGTTGAGACGATCGTCAGCGTCATCATAATGGCGTTCATCCGGTTGGAGTTGAGCGTCTGGTAGCTGTCCCTTAAATCGGCGGTCATGTCGCGGTTGTTTTCGACGATTTCGGTCAGCTTCAAGAGGTGGTCGTAAATGTCGCTGTAATACGCTTTTCGTTCGCGGTTTTCTTTTGAGATTTCAATGTTTAAAATCCGGTAAAGCAAATCCCGCATCGGAATGATTGTTTTCCTAAGCTTTAGAAGGTCGCTCCGGATATCAAACACTTCATTCATCAGCGTTCCATACGTTTTTCTGCTGTCGCTTTCAGCAATTTCATTGAGGCGGTCTTCTATTTTGTAAAGAATCGGGAAATATTCGTCAACAAGCTGATCCATGACCATATAGGCGATATGGCTCGGTCCTTTTTTCCACAACTCGCTGTTTTCCGAAAGCTGTCTTCTTACTTTTTCAATACCGTCTGAACGATGAAAGTGAAATGTGATGATAAAATCTTTTCCAACGAATAAGTCAACTTCTTCAGACGCCAGCGTCCTTTGATTCAACGCGTGTATGACGAAAAAAAGATATTCTTCGTATTGATCAAGCTTCGGACGCTGCAAATGATGAACGCAGTCCTCAACTGCTAAAGGGTGAAAGTGAAAATGGCTTTTGAGTAAAGAGACTTCTTCATCCGAAGGCTGATCGAAGTCCGTCCAGTACCACTCAATATCTTGATCTGTCAGCCTTTCTGCTTTGATGTCGGTAGATAAAAGTTTTCCGTCCTTTGTCATCGCAAAATGTTTAATCATCGGCACCCCTCCGCTTCCATAGGATGCTGCGATGCCCTGTGATTCATTCGGTGAAAAAATAAAATGTTGTTCTTTTTTAAGAGAATTTGAAACATGGTATACTGTGGACAAAGAAGAAAAAGGGATGGGAAGCGATGTGGAAGGAAACTGTAAGCGTATCACCGCCGTATCATTTTGACCGCGTCTTGGACAGGCTTTCGCTTGATCCGCTCAATGCGGTCAACCTTGACAAAAGGGAGGTCAAGCTGCCGCTCCGCAATCAAAACAAAGAGCCCCGGATTGTCGCTGTGCAGGCGACGGGAACTGTCGAAGCCCCGGCGTTTGCCGTCAGCGGTACAGACGATCGAGACGCCATGATGAAAGAAGTGAAACGGATCTTCAGATGGGAGGAAAATCTTCAGCCTGTACTGGATCACTTTTCACAATCAAGCTTGTCATCAATTTTCGCAGAGCATGCCGGAACGCCGCTGGTGCTCGATTTTCATTTGTATCATTGCTTGATGAAATGCATGATCCACCAGCAGCTTAATCTGTCTTTTGCTTATACGCTCACAGAGCGGTTCGTTCACACTTATGGAGAGCAAAAGGACGGGGTCTGGTTTTATCCGCTTCCCGAAACGATTGCACAGCTCGACTATAACGACTTGCGCGAACTTCAATTCAGCATGCGGAAGGCTGAATACGTCATCGATACATCAAGGATGATCGCAGACGGCCGTTTAAATCTTGATGAGCTTGATCAATTATCAGATGAAGACATTATGGAAAAGCTGGTGAAAATCAGAGGCATCGGCCCGTGGACCGTCCAAAACGTTCTGCTGTTCGGACTCGGCCGACCCAATCTGTTTCCGGCCGCCGATATCGGCATCCAAAATGCCATCAAACGCCATTTTGGCTTAAACGATAAACCGACAAAAGAACAAATGCTTGAAATGAGCAAAGAATGGCACCCTTATTTAAGCTATGCTTCCTTGTATTTATGGAGGAGCATTGAGTAGAAATGGAGAGAACATCAGTGAAACGTGATAAAAAAGGATCATCAGCAGAATTAAAAGTCGGACAGCAATTTCCGCTGACGATCAAGCGCCTCGGCATCAATGGCGAAGGCGTCGGCTACTTCAAGAAAAAAGTCGTCTTCGTCCCCGGCGCACTGCCGGGTGAAGAAGTCGTCGTCGAGGCGACAAAGGTTCATCCGAAATTTTCCGAAGGGCGGGTCAAAAAGGTGCGCAAGCGTTCAGAGCACCGCGTCAAGCCGCCCTGCATCATCTATGAGCAATGCGGGGGCTGCCAGCTCCAGCATCTGGCTTATGAAGAGCAGCTGAAAGGAAAACGGGACATCGTCATTCAATCGCTCGAACGGCACACCCGTTTTGACATCGGCAAAATGGACATCAGGCCGACGATCGGCATGGAAAACCCTTGGCACTACCGGAATAAAAGCCAGTTTCAACTCGGGCTTTCGAAAAATGGAAAGATGGTAGCAGGGCTGTACGGCCTTGACTCACACCGGCTTGTCCCGATTACGGAATGCATCGTTCAGCATCCGGCGACGAACAAAACGACACAAACCGTCAAGCAGATTCTTGAAGACTTCGGCATTTCCGTCTACAACGAACGGAAGCGAACGGGCGACGTCCGCACGATCGTGACGAGGGTCGGCTTTGAGACGGGGGAAGTGCAGGTTGTCATTGTCACGTCAAAAGAAGACCTGCCGCGCAAGGAGCTCATTGCAGAAGAAATCAAAAAGCGTCTGCCTGAAGTGACATCCGTAATTCAAAACGTCAACAAAGCCAAGACATCGGTTATCTTCGGCGATGATACAAGGCTCCTAGCCGGCAATATGGTCATTCAGGAATTTCTCGGCGAGGTTACGTTTGAGCTGAGCGCCCGCGCTTTTTTTCAGCTTAATCCGATCCAGACGGTCAAGCTGTATGACGAAGTGAAAAAAGCGGCGAAACTGAGCGGGCGCGAAAAAGTCGTCGATGCCTACTGCGGCGTCGGCACAATCGGAATGTGGATCGCCGACGGAGCAAAAGAAATCCGCGGCATGGACGTTATCAAAGAATCGATCGATGACGCCAACCAAAATGCCAAAAAGCACGGAATTGATAATGCGCGTTATGTCACAGGAACGGCGGAGCACTGGCTGCCGAAATGGACTAAAGAAGGCTTCAGGCCTGATGTCGTCATCGTCGATCCGCCAAGAACTGGCTGTGACCGCACCTTCCTTGATACGATCAGGCAGGTTAAGCCGAAGCGGTTCGTTTATGTCTCATGCAATCCGTCAACACTTGCGAAAGATTTGCAGTACTTAGCGAAGGATTACCATGTCGAATACATTCAGCCTGTCGATATGTTTCCGCAGACGGCGCACGTCGAATCGGTCGTATCGCTGAAGCTGAAATAAAACGCCTTTTTAAAGGCGTTTTTTAGCGGAACCAAAAGGGGGGACATATGATGAAAAGACTCTGCATCATCCCGTGCGGGGCGAAGAAAATCTGGGATGTCGATCCGGGCATCGGCCCGTCCGCCGCAAAGGATGTCTATCTGAGTCCGTTTCATCGGGCGTGCGGCGCATATGCGCAGACGTTTTTTGCGGATTGGGTGATTCTTTCAGCAAAACACGGTTTTTTAAAACCGGAAGATATCGTTCCTGAAAACTATGATGTCACATTCGGGATGGACCACCCGGAGATTATGGCGGATGATGAGCTGAAGGCGCAAGGTGAACGGAAAAACTTGATGGATTATGACGAAATCGTTATGCTCGGCGGGAAAAAATACAGGCCTGTTTTGAGGAACGTGTTTGGCAGCCGCCAGCAGATCACTTACCCGCTGGCGGGCTATCGGGGAATCGGCTATATGCTGCAGGCGCTGAAGCGGGCTGTCGATGAAGGCCGGGAGCTTAGTGAACCTGAAAACAACTGAAGAGAAAGTGAGTTTTTTAAAATCGCTGGCGGGTTTGCCTAAATAAGGGCAGGGCATGATCTGGAAGGCATTTGTTTGGCGGCTGGGATATCCGGAGGCAAAATGAAATATTCATTTTTGCCTCTTTTTTTATGCGATTTTTTGTAACAAAAAGAGGTTCAGCGGTACTAATAAGTGAATGGAAAAATAGCGGCAGCCCAGCCGGGGAGGGGCTTTATGAAGCTTGAGGAAGTCTACAAGAGTATTCAGCCTTCCGTTTATGCCTTTTTCTACGTTAAGACATTTCATAAAGAAACAGCGGAAGATTTAACACAGGAAGTATTTTATCAGGCTGTGAAAGGCTATCATACATTTTCGGGAAAGTCGACAATCAAAACATGGGTGTTTGCGATTGCTAAAAATGTGTTGAAAAAACACTTTCGTTCAGGAGCGTCAAAAGCCGGGACAAACATGATATTTCAGCATGAGGAAGCGGCTTGCTTATCTCCTGAAGAACACCTTCTGAAAACCGAGAAAGAGCGGCGGCTTCTCGAGGAAATCAACCGGCTTGATGAGGCTTCAAAGGAAATTGTCACCCTCCGTATCTACGGAGAATTATCATTTAAAGAAATCGGCATGCTCACAGGCAAAACCGAAAACTATGCCAGGGTCGGGTTTCACAGAGCAAAGCTCAAGCTACAGCAAGAAATGGAGGGCTATGATGAAGGATAAGGAACGCAGTGTATTCAAAGATTTGCTTCCTTTATACCATGAGGGGCTGTTAAGCAAAGAGTCGGCTGAATGGATTGAGGAAGCGGCCGAAAACGATGAAGAGCTTCAAAAGCTTTTGAAGATGACGGAGGCCGAGCTTCCGAAGGAACATATCGAATCGACTGTTCATGAAAGTCAAATGTTTAAAAAAATCAATCGGAAGCTCTCCTTGTACCAATTGATGTTTACAGCCATTTCGTTTTTTCTCGCGATTCACACATCCCTGTTAAATGAGAGCTTCGGCTTTATTTTGTGGTACGCCGTGCTTGGGCTTGCGGTGTACTTGTTTTACCGGGATATGAAACTTGTGATTCTCCTCTCCTTTGCGCCGATTTTCATTTGGGGGATGGGGGATATTCTGGCCGGCTGGGATGCAGCCGACGGTACAGGGGTTGTGGAGCACCTGCTGTATTCTGTCTTTGGCGCTTTCATGCTTGCTGTTATTCACTGTTTTTTCGCCGCGGCCGGGATGATGATCGGATGGCTGTTCTTAAAGCTGAAAGAAAGTAGTTGATATGATGAAAAAGAAAATCTTGTATAGCGTATTGATCGTGCTGCTCGTTTCTTTTGTGCTTGCCGCATATAACGCCTTCAACGGAAATCCCGTAAGCAAGAAGCTGTCTCAAACGGCGCTTGAGCATTATTTGACTGACCGCTATCCTGAAAAAGACTTGCGGATCGACAGCGGGCTTTATAATTTCAAGTTCTCCGAATATGTATTTGAAGTCACGGATACCGGCGATCAAAAGCGCAAAGATCCCTATCTGTTTTCTTTGAGAGGGTTTGTTCAACCAGAAGTACACACGGACGGTATCTATGAAGAGAACCTCAACGAACCGCTGATGGAGCGGCTTGGAGAAGAAGCCGGAAAAGAAATCAAAACGTTTTTATCGAAAAACATAAACCATCTGAAAGACGTTGACGTGCATGTGGAAGTATTAAAAGGAAAGCTGAAAGAGGACGCAAAATGGGAGAAAAGCCTCCGCTTAGAGCGGCCGATGGAGATTCATATTTTACTTGATGCCGCAAATGCCGACCGAAAAGACGTATACAAAACGGCGCAAAAGATTCAGCGCCTGTTGAATGAAGAAAGGTACGACTATGAAAGCGTGACGATTAATGCCAACATTTTTGAGGGGGAAGATATCAAAGACGACGAGACCGGCTATGTCAAATACAGCACCTTCTTTGAAAAAAATACGGATACCAGGCTGAAGGATGTTGAGGAGCTAAATGAGTAGCGATCCATCCTTCAGTCTGAAAGGTTTGATCAGATGTGCAAACCGCCGCAGAAAGCGGCGGTTATCTGTTTAATATAAGTGTCTTTAGCGACTTTTTGAAACCGGCCGTCAGCCAATGCGCCAGAAGAGAAGTATCCGTATAAAGATGACAGAAAAGCGAAGGCCTGTGAATCCGCATCTCCCTTTTTCATCAGGCTTTTGTCCTGCATCGTTTGAAAGTAGTCTGTTAAATAACGAAGGAGTTCTTCCATATGCTTTAACAGAGAACCGAAAAGATCAGTCATCCTTCCGCCGTCTTGAACAGCGATAAGGTAGAGGGGCTTGTTTTTTTCCATATGAAGCAAATACGATTCTGCAATCAATGTTAAGTCATTCTCCAGGTTCCAAGTGATATCATTTTCAAATACGCGCTGAAAGGCTGGTATATAAGAAAATTGCTGAACGGCCGCTTCCAAAAGTCCGAGCTTTGTGTTGAAGTGGCGATAGACCGTCATCTCGCTGACGCCTGAATGGAGCGCGATATCCTTTACCGTCACCGACTTGAAACCGTATTTTTGCATTAAGTCTAAAGCAGCAGATATGATCCGTTCGTTCGTCTCTTGCAAAGGTGTATACCCCCATTTTATGATAGTTAGTAGTAACTAACACCAGTCTAATCAGGCGCTGAATTGATGTCAACCCGTTTCAAAAAGGATAAAAAGGAGTTTTAATCATGAAAAATATTTTAATCGTCAATTTTCCGGCGGAAGGGCATGTCAATCCTACATTAGGGATCACCAAAGCATTTGCTGACAGAGGCGACAATGTGCACTATCTTTCAACAGAAAAGTATAAAGACAGGCTGGAGGGCGTCGGGGCTACCGTCCATTTATACAAAGATCTGGTAAGAAACGCGCATATTGATCCGAATTCACCGTCCGGCCTTCTTGAATTTTTAAAAATTCATCTCAAAACCTCGCTGTATATTTTAGACATTGTAAAAGAGCTGTCCAAAAGCATTTCGTTCGATGCCGTGTATTATGACACATTCGGTGCAGGTGAATTGGTCAGGGATTATTTGAACATTCCGGGAATCGCTTCGTCGGCTTCATTTCTCTTCGGACAAGAACATATGAAGATTCTGCCGCTGCATCCGGATTCAGGCGCGGAGCTGCACTTGGACAAAGAATGTGAAGACATGCTTAGTGAACTGAAAGAAAAGTACGGCGTCTCACCTAGGCATACAGGACAGTTTATGAGCAATCAGGCGGAGTTGACGGTTGTGTATACAAGCCGGTATTTTCAGCCTGAAAGCGACCGTTTTGGGGATGATGTGCTGTTTATCGGTCCGCGTTTTCCGAAGCGCCTGGACAAGACCGATTTTCCGATAGAATCGTTAAAGAATGAGAAAGTCATTTATATTTCAATGGGAACCGTACTTGGTAAAACTGAGGATTTTTTCAATATGTGCATCGATGCATTCCGTGATTTCGACGGCAAGGTTGTCATCGCCGCCGGCGAAAAGTCGAACTACGCGGATATAAAAGAAGTGCCGGAGCATTTTATCATTGCACCGTATGTGCCGCAATTAGAGGTGCTTAAAGAAGCCGATGTGTTCATCACCCACGGCGGCATGAACAGCGTCAATGAAGGCATTCATTACCGTGTCCCGATGGTCGTGCTTCCGCATGATAAAGATCAGCCGATGATCGCCCAGCGCCTGAAAGAACTGAATGCTGGATATCCGCTGTTTGCAGAAGAGGTCAATGCTGAAAGATTGAGGGATGCAGCAGAACAAGTACTTACTGACGGAAAGTATCAGGAAGGCATTCAAAAAATTGATGAAAGCTTCAGCAACTGCATGGACATGATAGACGCATTGGCGCGCATTGATGAATATACGGCGCGGAAATCGCTGCAGCCTTAATAGAAAGCCCAGCCGCTTTACCAAGCGGCTTCAGCGTGTCGACAAACCCTCGCATTCGTTGTCAGGCCTGCGCGTCGGTGCTCACGAATTCCAACATTCGCTCCGCTCCGATGCTCGGCCTTCCTAGACTGCAAGGGTTTTCAATCACGCTGAAAGGATGACAAAATCCCAAAACTAAAAGTCGTTTTGGGATTTTGTCAACAATCTGAAGCCGCTTTACCAAGCGGCTTTTTTTATGCATAAACTCCGCAAAACAGATAAAAATAGAATGAATCATAGATCAGAAAGGATGTTGCATGATGCGCAAACTGTGCGTTTGCCTGCTTCTCGTCATTCCGCTGTCATGTACGGCTGTCATGTCTTCTGCCTACGGGGAAACACGCGTTTATCAAGAGTTGACCGACAAGCAAAAAAATGAACTGGCTTCTTTGCAAAAGGACATTGTGGAAAAGAAAAAACAGCTGATCAATAAGTATGTGGAGTACGGAATCCTTGATCAGGAGAGGGGTAAAGAAATCAAATCTCATATTGAGAAGCGCTATGAAAAAGAGCGGGAAAACGGGTTTCTGCCAAAGTTGAGGCACCAAGAAGAAAAGTTTCACAAGCATCATATTCATTAAACTGAAATAGACGGCGCCTCATTTTCTTCGTGACAAAAGTGTAAAGACAGGTGTAAACTAATACTCATGTAAACTGCTAAGAGAGTAAAGAGGTGTAGTGAGTATGAAGAAGAACCGTCCTGTTTCAGAGCGCAGACTGCTTGGCATCGCCGGTCTCGGCTGGCTTTTTGATGCTATGGACGTTGGCATATTATCGTTTATTATCGCCGCTTTGCACGTGGAATGGAAGTTGACGCCGCAGGAGATGAGCTGGATCGGCAGCGTCAACTCAATCGGCATGGCAGTCGGGGCGTTTGTCTTTGGCCTTTTGGCTGACCGTGTCGGAAGAAAATACGTTTTTATGATTACGCTGCTGTTTTTCTCGATCGGCAGCGGGTTATCCGCTTTGACGACGACATTGTGGGCATTTTTAGTCCTGCGCTTTTTCGTCGGTATGGGGCTTGGGGGAGAGCTTCCAGTAGCATCTACGCTCGTATCCGAAACGGTTGCGCCGGAGCGGAGGGGAAGAGTCGTCGTCCTGCTCGAAAGTTTCTGGGCATTCGGCTGGCTGGCCGCAGCGCTCATTTCGTATTTTATTATTCCGGCCTACGGCTGGCAGATTGCTTTATTAATAACCGCGATACCGGCTATTTACGCCTTATATTTGCGGATCGCCCTGCCGGATTCTCCGAAATATGAGAAGCTTGCGCAGGAAAGGAAGCCGACCGTCGTGGAAAATGTGAAAAACGTCTGGTCCCGCAAATATGCCCGGCCTACGGCCATGCTGTGGATTGTCTGGTTTTGCGTTGTCTTTTCCTACTACGGCATGTTTCTTTGGCTGCCGAGCGTCATGGTGATGAAAGGATTCAGCATGATCCAGAGCTTTGAGTACGTCTTGATCATGACGCTGGCTCAACTGCCCGGCTATTTCTCCGCGGCATGGCTGATTGAAAAAGCCGGCCGGAAAATGGTGCTTACCGTCTACTTGTTAGGGACGGCTGTCAGCGCCTACTTCTTCGGATCGGCTGAATCGCTGGCGCTTCTGCTTGCGTCAGGTATGTTTTTATCGTTTTTCAACCTTGGTGCCTGGGGCGCGCTTTATGCTTATACGCCTGAACAATACCCGACATCAATCAGGGGGACCGGCGCAGGAATGGCAGCCGGCTTTGGCCGAATCGGCGGCATCCTGGGCCCGCTTCTTGTCGGCTATCTCGTCGCCCGGGGAACAGAGATTTCAATGATCTTTTTGATCTTCTGCGTCGCCGTTATTGCGGCTGTCGCGGCGATCTTCTTTTTGGGGACGGAGACGAAGCAGAAAGAGCTTGCCTAATGTCCGAATTCTCCTTCATAATGGACGGGACGCGAGAATTTGGAAAGAGTTGATTGAATTGAAAAAGAAAGCCATCATTACTGGTCTCTCGTTGTTGATTCTTGTGACAGGCTGTTATGTGTATAACGCCTTTTACGGAAATCCGTTCAGCCGCGCGCTGGCTGAACAAAAGCTATCGGCATACTTGCAGGAAGCACACGCCGGTGAAACCTTAAATATGAAAGGGAGCTCCTATAATTTCAAGTTTGCTGAATACCTTTTTCGTGTGTCAGATGAGCGGAATGATGAGTACATTTTCAGCGTGAAAGGCGGATTGCACCCGGCTGTCACAAACGATGGCATCAAAGAAGCCAGACAGGAAAAGACGAGAGCCAGAATAAGCAAAGAAGCCTCAAATGAGATCAAGAGAGAGCTTGAAAAAAAGCTGAAAAACGTAATTGACGTCCAAGTTTCTCTATCAGGAAGCTATGATGTCAATACAAATTGGAAAAAACTGAAGCAAACAGAACCGATCGCTGTTATAGTTACCTTGAATTCAGGCCGGGACGGCCGGAGGCAGGTCTATGACCAGGCAAAAGTGGTGAAAAAGTTATTGAGCGGCTACCATTATGAAAACATTGAGATTGACAGTATGGGCTTAGACGGGGAAGACCGGCCAGGCTATGTGAAGTACAGTGTGCATGTTTTAAAGGACCGTGCGATAGCCATTGAAGATGTAGAGAAGACGCTTTAACGCCTTCTCTTTTTTTATACGGGGGATATATAGGCGGTTTGCACTATTGATGTCCAAGGCCGAAGCGAATAGAATCATATTAAGAACAAATATTGACGGGATTGTTACTGGTAAGGCAGGCAAGACCTAAAATGTGCTAAAGGAACTACAGACCTTAGTGTGCTTTTTTTGCGCCTATCGGCTGATGCTTTCGCATGTTTTAGGTCTTTTTTTATTCCTTTCGCCGGGGGTCTTTGGATGTGATGGCACATTTTTCATTTTGATCGTCTTCTGTTGATTTGATAGGATAGAAAAATTGGAGGAGGTAGATCCGGGTGCTGCATAAAGAGATTGCAAGAGTTCTCTTGCCCCTCATTGGAGGCGCGGAGAATATCATCAGCATCAGCCATTGTACGACAAGGCTGCGTTTCAATGTCAGAGATGAAGAAAAAATCGATATAGCTGCTATTGAAAAGATGGAGTCTGTGCAGGGGACTTTTTTCAGATACGGTTTGTTTCAGATCATTTTCGGTACAGGTGTAGTCAATAAGATTTATAAGGAAATGATTCAATACAGCGATCCGGCTCCTCTTGAAGAAGCCCGGCGGGAGGCGCCGCCAAACATGAACGTATTGACGCGATTTGCCAAAACGCTGTCAGACATCTTTGTGCCGATCATTCCGGCAATCGTTGCGAGCGGATTGCTCATGGGTCTCATCAGTGTGCTTAAAGAATTCAGCCTCGGCGCTTATGGCGGCCCGCTGATGAAAATGCTCGATATTTTTTCAAGCTCAGCGTTTGTCATTTTGCCTGTGCTGATCGGGTTCAGTGCGGCTAAACAGTTTGGAGCGAATCCGTTTTTAGGCGCTGTCATCGGCGGAATTCTGACCCATCCCGATTTACTCGATCCTTCATTGCTCGGCAGCCAAAAGCCGGAATCCGTCGAAGTATTCGGTCTTGAAGTCCCTTTGATCGGATACCAGGGGACGGTCATACCGATTCTCTTATCCGTCTACATAATGAGCAAAATCGAAAAATTCTTAAAAAGAATCGTCCCCCGTTCTTTAGATTTGCTTGTCGCACCGTTTATTACAGTCATGGCTTCCGGATTTGCCGCGCTGTTTATCATGGGGCCGCTCTCACTGATCATCGCTCATTTCGTAAGCGACTGTCTCGGGTTTGTTTATCATTTTGCGGGGGCCTGCGCCGGATTTTTATTTGGCGGGCTTTACTCCTTACTCGTTTTGAGCGGCCTGCACCATAGTTTTTATGTGATTGAAGCGTCGCTGCTTGCAGATCCCGAATATGGGGTCAATTTTCTGCTTCCAATATGGTCGATGGCCAATGTCGCGCAGGGAGGAGCGGGGCTCGCCGTATTTTTGAAAACAAAGAATGCCGCTATCAGAAAGATTGCGATTCCGGCTTCTCTCACCGCTTTTTTGGGAATCGTCGAACCTGTCATGTTTGGCGTCAATCTGAAGCTCGCGAGACCGTTTATCGGCGCATCGATCGGAGGCGCCATCGGAGGGGCATACGCCGTCTTCACACACGTTGCGGCAAACTCTTACGGATTGTCCGGCATCCCGATGATTTCAATCATTCTCCCTCTTGGCACCGCCAATCTCATTCATTATTTAATCGCTTTTGCGATTGCGGTGATTTCAGCATTCATTGCGACTTTGTGTCTTGGCTTTAAAGATGAAAAAGAATAATTCCGTTTTCATTCATTAAAACAGGATGAAAGGAAGGCAGCTATGAAAGTAAAAAAAATCTTAAATAACAATGCGCTCGTCGTCAAGGATGGCGGCGAGGAAAAGATCGTATTAGGTTCCGGAATCGCATTTCAAAAAAAGAAGAATGATATTGTCGATAGATCTAAAATTGAAAAAATATTTGTGATGAAAGATTCAACAGAATACCGCCAATTCGAGGAGATCTTAAAAACGTTGCCGGAAGATCATATTCAGGTGGCGGAGGACATTATTTCTCATGCGGAAAAAGAGCTCGGGATCAAAATCAATGAGCGAATCCATGTCGCTTTTTCAGATCATTTATCATTCGCGATAGAACGGTTAAGCAAGGGAATGGTCATTAAAAATCCGCTGCTTCAGGAAGTTAAAGTCCTCTATACGAAAGAATTTCAAATCGGCCGCTGGGCAAAGGCCCTCATTAAAGATAAGCTGAAGATCGATATTCCGGAGGATGAAGTCGCCAATATTGCGCTTCATATTCATACAGCGAAAACAAACGCGGGAGATATGACAAAAACGCTCGATCTCACAACGATGATCAAGGATATTATCGAGATTATCGAAGATAAACTCAACATTAAAATAAAGGATGAGACGATTTCGTATGAGCGGCTTGTCAACCATCTCCGTTTCGCCATTCAGCATATTGAATCGGGAGAGACATTTTACGAAATGGATGGTGAAATGATCAGCCTCATTAAAAAGAAGTTTGGACAAGCGTTTATGTGCGCAGAAGAAATCGGGGCATTTGTGAAGCGGGAGTATGGCTTTGAATTTCCGGAAAAAGAGCTGTGCTATATTACCATGCATATTCAGAGATTTTATCAGCGGTCTGCTGTTGTGTAAAGAATGCCTGTGTTTAAGACAAAACGGAGCCCTGTTATCGGGCTCCGTTTTTGTTTAAGGTTTCAATTTCCGTTAAAACCGAATTTTCGATTAGAAATCCTTTTACATTGACGTGCGAAGGGATTAACGGGTGCTGTCGGATGGCGGCGACGCTTTTTTGGACGCCTTCGGCCGCATTTTCGCTCGGTGACAGCCATTCATCGATGCTGCCGTACGGAAATTCCGGACTGCAGTTTTGGAAAAGGTACTCTAAAGTTTGCATTCTATCGCTTAAATCTTTGTTTCTATTTAAAAGGTCAGAAATATCTTTATCTGCCGTTTGCTCGTATTTATCGCGGACAATCCAAATTTCTTCCGCTTTGTTCCGGTGGACAAGGGTAATGATATCCCTCATCATATCACCGTAGGGCTGTGAAATATCAGGGAAGACGCTTTTTAAAACAAGGGCGTTCTCAGGCTGAATATTCCCTGCCCGGCAGATGGTCTGTTCAAGCTGTTTCTCCATTCCGATAATCATCAGTATTTTTTTGTTTTCTTCCATGACATTTCACCTCATTCATTTATCGTGTTTGTCCAGTTCTTCCATTTTCCCTCCGGGTTAATAGATGCCAGGTGGATCCATCCGTTCTCCGCCTTTTGCCGGAAGCTGTGATCGCGGTCAAGGAGACGTTCGATAGCATCATCCGGTGCTTCGATCACGATCAGGAGTCTGAGAGGCGCATGATATATTTCGTCATCCGACCGCATGACGGACTGCCACGGGAGACCGGCCAAAAGATCGCTTGCATTTCCTTGCATGACGCCGAGGCCTGAAGTGACGGTTTGAGTTGCCTTATTTCCGCTTCCATAATAATGCGGTGCAACGGTTGACGCGTAATATTGCAGATTGATCCATTGGGCTACTGTTCCAGGCCCTGAAATGATGCCGCTGAGGATGGAGCCGTCCTCGTCATTCCGCCAGTCATAGCTGTGCAGAAAAGCTCTTCCTTCAAGATCAGCTTCGCGTGTAAGCCGGCGTGTGCCGATGATGAATGAAGCATTTCGTGCCAGCCCCCATTCTGGACGGACTTCGCTCCAATCTTCGGCGAAGCGCTCAACTTCATTCCGCGGATTTTGGTAGCCGAGCTGCGGCAGCTCTTCTAAGCGTTCGGCTCCGACAGTACGGCTCACATCAGGAAGCACCGAGTTGATGCGGTCGAACGCTTGTTGAGCTTTAGCCGGAAGCTCAGGTACATAGAGCCACTGCAGTTCATCCAATGTTGTAATGTGCTCTGCGGCGGCGAATACTGTATCATCCGGAATAAAAATGCCGTCGGAGCGGAGCCTCTGTCTGACGCTCGGAAGGTTGCATAAAGCGGCTAGGACGCGTGCGTTAAAAGCGCCTGATGCGCCTCCGCAGGCGCCGCAGTCCAATGCCGATGCATAAGGGTTATTCGTGCTTCTGCTGGCGTGCCCGCAAATGACAACCAGCGGAGCGAACCGGTCGGTGATCCCCATCATCTTTAATGCCTGTCTGGCATAGGCGGCTTTTTCTTCATCCGTAAATCCGACCGGAATACCGGCATCAGATGTTTCCATACGATCAAGCGAGAGCTTTGCCTGAGGCTTTTTCAGCCATGTTTTCCGCGCATTCCGGAAAGTTTGCCCGGCTGTGCGGGGGACCAGGCTGCGCGCGGCCATTTGCAGGCTCAGCCATGGCCCGCTCACTTCGGGAAGGAGCATACCCGCCAATAGATTCTGTTTCATCTTTTTAAAGGCGGAGCTCAGCGAAGCTGCTGCTTTTTTATGTTCTTGATACGATTTAAAGCTTGATTCATCGGCCGTTTCATTTACTCGATGCTGAGGTTTAAGGATGACCGGCAGAGAGCTGTGAGTGTGCTTAGTGCCAAGTTCGCACGTTTCGATTGCCAGATTGAAAAAGCCCGCTGTTCCATACGTTTCAAAAGGGCCTGACTTTTCCAATGCCCGTCGGAACGGCTCTGAACGGACATCAATACAAAATGCAAGCTGGGCCAGCGCCGCTTCACTTTTGGCGGCAGCGGCAGGTTTGTTTGCCGTGATGAGGTTCCTTACCTCAGCAGCGTATGATTGTTCCCATGCTTCCAGCCAGATGCGCCTGCGCGTTAGATCATCAAAGCGGCGGGCGAGTGTTAATCTCGCTTTTTGCTCTGCTGCTGAAAGTTTGAGCCATTCGTCAGGCGTCAGGCCGCCCCAATGCAGCCAGGCCGCAATCAAAGGAACGACCTGCATCTCTTTTTCAGGTTTTGGCTTAGACAGCGGCACATAAGGTTCAATAAGCATCCATTCCATTGAAAGCCGGATGGCCAAATACTCGAGAAGCAGCCCTTGTTCGTCCTGCGATTGCTGGGAACGCCAAAGCATCATCCCGGCCCATCCCGGAAGAGAGAGCAAATGAGCTTCAAGGTATGCCTGAACGTCTCCATCAGAAATATCAAGCGCTCGGAGTGCTCTTTTCATCGCGTCCCGAGGCTCCTCCGGCCACCCTTTCAGTCGTTGGCGTTCCGCTCGCGCCAGGGCGGGATCATGTTCAACAAGCTGCCGCCAAGCGCTGTAAAACCCTTTCTCACGATGTGGAAGCCGCCATGCCGATTGTGATTCATCGAGAAACAGCTTGCACCATTTAATCACATGATGATCAAGAAGGTGAGCGGTTTTTTGTCCGGCAAAAACGCTGAGCGGTTTGATCAAGCGTGTTTTTTGATCATCGATTGTCCCGCGCGCCGCTTGTTTGGCAAGCTTTTCGACTTGCGGGGATCTCAAGAGCTGTTCAGGGATTTCATCCAGCTTGAGCGCGGCTTTGCAAAACGCTTCCGCTGTTTCCCTCTGCATGCCGGGCTGATGTGAATCGAGCCAATGCGTCAGCTTTTTTTCAAGAATGGCCTCATCGATTTCTCCCCTTTGTTTTGCGGAGCGGAAAATGGAGGACTTTGGGTATATATCAACCTGAAGCTGCTGTTTAAGCTGCCGGGCCGTCTGTTCAAATGTCTGTTCTTCAAGACCCATCCACGGATGGCGCGCGGCAAAGGTTTCAATCGGCCAAAGCGGCGCAATGACTCGTGCTGCTGATTGAACCGATTCATCAATATTAAAGTCCGCTGTCTGATGTTCATATTTGAAGATCAATTGTTTAGACAATGTGGGTGCTGCTTTCATGATTGACGACCTCCTTGAGTAAGATATTGGTCAAGATAATTCGGCCGTTCTTCGACCGATTCAAAATGAGGCTCACCCGTTTTTACAAGACGCAGATAAAGTGCGCCGGACCATGCAAACCGCTGCCGAACGATCAAGGCGCCGGCCGCAGTGCCAGCTAACAAAACGACTACCGTTAAAACGGCCGCCATGACGGGCGGTTGCGCCCCCTGTACAACAGCTTCCTTCAGGAGCCCGTGTAAACCGGAATGAATGATGGCAAACGCGAGTGAAGCCCCCGTTAAAATGAAAAGCCCGGCCATTCGTGTGACGCGACCGTCATTGGCTGTGACAAGCTGTCTCCAAGCAATGAACAATGCCCAGCCTAAAACAAGGGCGCTGATCAATTGATAGCCATCGTCCGCAGCTGAGACCCAGATTCCGATGACGACAGTAAGAGCAAAGGCGCCGCCTATCATGTCCCAGAAAAGAGCCGGTCTGCCCCGTTTAGAGGCGAACGATTCATAACGGCGCACCGCTGATCCGGCTTGCAGGAAAAGGGCGGCTTTGAACAGGCCGTGCAAAATGAGGTGAATAACAGCCGCAATATAGGCTCCTAATGCGCATTGGACGAGCATAAAACCCATCTGCGCGACCGTTGAAGCTGCGAGCTGCCGCTTGTAGTCCGTCTGGACGATCATCATGCCCGTTCCGAGCAAGACGGAAAAGACGGCGGGAACAAGCAGAATAAGCTGCAGCCCATCACCGCTGAACATCGGTGCGAAACGGGTCAGCATGACGCCGCCTACATTTACGAGTCCGGCGTGCATGACCGCGGAAACGGGAGTCGGCGCGATTGCCGAATCGAGCAGCCAGCGATGAAACGGCCACTGTGCCGCAGGAATCATCACCGTTAAAATGATAAGGAGGCCAATCCCGGTTTTCTCCCATGCGCTGAGCTGTACAAGGCTTTCCTCCGCTATGGCGGATGATAGCTGCCAGTGTCCTGTCGCGAGAGACAGCCAAAGAGCGGCTGCTGCTATCGCCAGCCAGCTGAGCGCAAAGATCCGGCCCGCATACAAAGCGGCATTTTTGGCCGCTTGCCACGAGCCGTTTAAGCCGATTAGCGCGGTCAAGCCGAAAAGCGTGATACCCCAGCATAAGAGGAGCCAGCGAAGATCATCGTTCAGCCAGGCGCATGAAGCGCCTCCTGTTGTAAGCGTCAGCAGCACAAAAAATTTACGGTAGGAGCGGTCGCCGAACAAATACCGGACAGAGTAGCGCTGGACGATGAAGCCGATTGTCAAGACAAACAAGGCGATCAGCCAAGCCAGCGAATCCAAGCGCCAAGGAGCTCCAGCTTGCCCGGGATTTGCCGTTATCAATGCTGCCAGCGCGGCAAGCGGCGGCAGGGCGATGATCTTGGCGTGAATCCGTACATATGCCAATGGAACCTTTCGATTCAGGACGAGCAGTGCGCTTAACAAACAAAGCGCAAGCGACGCGAAAAATATTTTCAGCCAAAATAAAGAATCTAGCAGATCAAACATCCGGCATCCCTCCGTCGGGATGATGGAAAAGAACATACTGTTTCATGTCTTGCCTTCCTTTCTGAAAACGTAAAAAAAGCCGGTATATTCAGGATCGGCCCATTTCAGCCAATCTTTCTGAATAATACCGGCTTATCTTTAACTCATGTTCATGCTTTAAAGATCTTCCGTTTTTCTATGCCAATTTTTTTTGCAGGTCGTTTGCCAATTTAAATACCATGATCCGCTCGCCAGTGCGGGTGCTGATATCCGTGTGAAAGCTGATCGTCTCTTCACCGGTCAGCTCCTTCATTATGCGGCTCAGTTGTTCTATACCCGATTCCACCAAACCGGAGCGGGTTCTTTTAATTGACAGCAGGCCTTCTTTTGTACTGCAAAGTTCGTATTCGGCGGGTGTCAAAATACCGTTCAGGGAAATGATGACCATATTTCTGAGAATGTCTGTTTTAACAGACACGGAGCCGCGGCCCAAATAGTCTTTTTCCCATTGGGTTAAGGTTTTGCTGATCTCCGCCTCCAGAGACCCCTTTGTCACTTTCTGTTTTTTCAATGTTATATCCTCCTGAAAAACGGTATATTTCTTTTCCTTATACATGAGTATAGGGAAAATGAAATATACCGTCCTATCAAAATGTTAATGTCATACATGGTAAAGGGTGCTTTTTCACGCGACCATAGGGATTATAGCCGAATGCTAAAGCTCTTTTGCATGAGATTACAATTATTGATTTTACGGAATTACTTTTTAAATATCATATCTTTTAAGATTTATGATGTCAATACCGTTCTTTTATGGATAAAAAAGAGGAATGCCGTCTTAGCAGACGAGCATTCCCTTGGCAACTGCATCGGCTTTTTCTTTGCCGTTCAGCAATTCGGCAAGCTTGAGGGCAAATGGAATCGTGGTCGCCGGGCCTCTGGAAGTAATGATGTTTCCATCTACGACAACTTTTTCATTTGCAGTGACATCCGCTCCTGTTAAATGTTCTTCAACCCCGGGATAGCAGGTCGCTTTTTTTCCGCTGACAAGCCCCGTTTTTCCGAGCGTCATCGTTGCGGCGCAGATAGCGGCGACATATTTTCCTGCATCCGCCGCTTCTGTCAGCGTCTTGTGCAAAGCTTGGTGTTCCAGCATTTTTTTGCTGCCTACATTTCCGCCCGGAAGAATCAGCATATCCGCTTTTTGAAAATCAGCATCCTCAAACATGACGTCTGCCTCGACGACAATGTCATGCCCGCCTTTCACGCTGCGCGATGGATCAAGCGAGACGGTGACGGTCTCGACTTCAGCCCTCCGTAAAATATCAATCGTTGCTATCGCTTCGATTTCTTCAAATCCGCCGATTAAAAAAACATACGCTTTCTTCATGAAAAAAACCTCCTTCGTCTCTACCGTTCATTCTAACTGCGGCAAAGACATTTCCGCAACTGATGAAGTAGACAAATTGAGACACCCGTCTCGTTTTGTCTCTTGTTTTGGAAGGATGTCCGTCTGAAAAGAGCTTCATGTTCGCGTCGGAGAGCTGGCACGATTTTTGCATCATAACGTGTGAGTAAAAAAAGACAGGAGGTTTTTGCATATGGAAGAGGCACTGACAAAGGAAAAGGCGGTATGGATGTATCAAAAAATGCTGGAAATCCGCTATTTCGAAGATCGGGTTCATCAGCTGTTTGCTAAAGGGATACTGCCGGGTTTTGTCCATCTTTACGCCGGGGAAGAAGCGGTCGCTGCGGGCGTCTGCGCCCATCTGAATGATGAAGACACCATCACGAGCACACATCGCGGCCATGGGCACTGCATTGCAAAAGGGTGCGACTTGAAAGGGATGATGGCCGAGATATACGGGAAATCTGCAGGACTTTGCAAAGGAAAAGGCGGATCGATGCATATCGCAGACTTTGACAAAGGGATGCTAGGCGCAAACGGAATCGTCGGCGGGGGATTTCCCTTGGCCTGCGGAGCTGCCCTCACTGCAAAGTATAAAAAGACTAAAAATGTAAGCGTTTGCTTTTTTGGCGACGGCGCCAACAACCAGGGGACGTTTCACGAAGGGATCAACCTTGCCGCCATCTGGAAGCTCCCTGTCATATTTGTCGCCGAAAACAACGGGTATGGCGAAGCGACGCCGTTTTCCTATGCGTCAAGCTGCGAGTCGATCGCAGATCGTGCGGCCGCCTACGGGATTCCGGGCATTCGCGTGGATGGAAAAGATGCAGCCGCGGTTTTCCAGGCTGCGGGCCGGGCGATAGAGCGTGCCAAAAACGGTGAAGGACCGACGCTTATTGAGTGTATGACATACCGGAACTACGGCCATTTTGAAGGAGATGCCCAGCGCTACAAAACAAATGACGAAAAAGCGGTGCATCAGGAAGAAAAAGATGCCATTGCCGTGTTCAAAAGCGAATTGCTGGCAAAAGGGCTGATGAGTGAAGAAGAGCAGTCACGGATTGAAAAAGAAGTTGAAGAAGCGGTCGAGCAAGCGGTCGCATTCAGCGAAAAAAGCGCTTATCCGGAAGAAACCGAACTGCTGACAGATGTATATGTATCCTATTAATTCATGAAGGGGGAAGGAAACATGACGAGGGAAATCAGCATGTCAGCCGCATTGAATGAAGCGATCAAACTTGCGATGAGAAAGGACGATCACGTCATTTTAATGGGGGAAGATGTCGCAGGAGGAGCGAATGTCGATCATCTGCAGGATGATGAAGCATGGGGCGGTGTGCTTGGCGTCACGAAAGGGATTGTTCAGGAATTTGGACGGGAGCGCGTCCTTGATACGCCGATTAGTGAAGCGGGGTACATCGGCGCAGCCATGGCGGCGGCTTCAACAGGTTTAAGGCCGATCGCGGAATTGATGTTTAACGATTTTATCGGCACGTGTCTGGACCAGGTGCTGAACCAGGGAGCGAAGTTCCGCTACATGTTTGGCGGAAAAGCGGAAGTTCCGATTACGATCCGGACGACCCACGGTGCCGGCTTTAGGGCAGCCGCCCAGCATTCGCAAAGCTTGTATGCCCTATTTACAAGCATTCCCGGCTTGAAAGTGATTGTGCCGTCGACCCCGTACGATGCGAAAGGCTTATTGCTCGCTGCGATTGAGGATCAGGACCCGGTTATCTTTTTTGAAGACAAAACGCTGTACAACATGACAGGCGATGTGCCGGAAGAATATTACACGCTTCCGATCGGAAAAGCCGATATCAAGCGGGAAGGCGCTGATGTAACGATTGTCGCAGTCGGCAAACAGGTTCATACGGCGCTTCAAGCGGCGGAACAGCTCTCACTGCGGGGAATCGAAGCCGAAGTCCTTGATCCGAGGAGTCTTTCACCGCTTGATGAGGAGGCCGTCCTTACATCTGTTGAAAAAACAAACAGACTTGTGATCGTCGATGAAGCCAATCCGAGATGCAGCATCGCCGCGGATATCGCATCTTTGGCGGCAGATAAAGGATTTGATTCGCTTGATGCACCGGTTAAAAAGGTAACGGCTCCACATACGCCGGTTCCATTTTCACCGCCTCTTGAAGACCTGTATTTGCCGACGCCGGAAAAAGTGGTGAACACCGTGCTGGAGATGCTCGGAGAAATCTCAACACATACGGTATAAAGATTGGAAAGGAGAGGAGAACATGGCTGTCGAGGTTGTCATGCCGAAATTGGGAATGGCGATGAAAGAAGGTACGGTTTCCGTCTGGAATAAAAAAGTCGGTGAAGCCGTTGAAAAAGGAGAAAGCATTGCCAGCATCAATTCCGAAAAAATCGAAATGGAAATCGAATCTCCGGCAAACGGAACCGTGTTGGACATCAAAGTGTCCGAAGGAGAGGGAGTGCCGCCGGGAACGGTCATCTGCCAGATCGGGAATGAAAACGAACAAACGCCGGAAAGTCAAACAAAACAGCCGGATTCCCCGAAAGAACGGATTAAAATTTCTCCGGCTGCACGCAAAATCGCGCAAAGCGCAAATATAGACATCAAAACGCTGAAAGGCACGGGGCCCGGAGGGAGAATTACGAAAGCGGATGTGCTGCAGGCGCTTCCCGACAGGCCGAACAAGCAGGCGGATAAGGCTGAAGATCGTCCGCCGGCAAGCCCGATGAGGAAAACGATTGCCGCAAGAATGACGGAAAGCCTGCAAAACAGCGCCCAGCTGACGATTACGATGAAGGCGGACATCACGAAATTAACAGCCCTGCAAAAACAGCTTAATGAAACAGCTCAATCCAGGTATGATACAAAGCTGACGATCACTGATTTTGCCGCCAGGGCAGCTGTTTTTTCGCTTTTGGATCATCCGGCCATGAACAGCGTTTATCAAGACGGAAGGCTTGCGACCTTTGATCATGTTCATTTAGGAGTGGCGGCGGCTTTGGACGAAGGCCTGGCCGTTCCCGTCATCCGTCATGCCGAGCGGCTTCCGCTGATCGAACTGGCCAAGAAAATCAAATGGTATGCCAAAAAAGCGCGGGAAGGTAGGCTTCTGCACGACGAAATAGAAGGATCGACATTTACGATTACAAATCTCGGCGCATATGGTGTCGAGCACTTTACACCGATCTTAAATCCGCCAGAAACCGGGATACTTGGAATCGGCCAAATGTATTCGGCCCCCGTCTATCAAGACGGAGAACTGACAAAGGGCGCCATTCTGCCGCTCAGTCTGACTTTTGATCACCGCGCGCTTGATGGTGCGCCTGCTGCAGCATTCCTTTCAGATGTAAAAAAATATTTGGAAGATCCTGCATCGATTCTTTTATAGAGAGAAGGTGGATAGACTGTGACACTCGCGATTATAGGAGGGGGACCTGCGGGTTACGTAGCGGCAATAACAGCCGCCAAGAATAGCAGAGAAGTCATCCTGATTGAAGATGGCCCCCTCGGAGGGACGTGTTTAAATGAAGGGTGCATACCGACAAAAGCGCTTCTTGAGAGCGCCGATATGTTCGAGAAAGTAAAGTCCGCCGGTGCATTCGGCATCGGGCTGACAGGCGAAAGCCCGACGGTTCAGTGGGAGGCCGTCCAGAGCCGTAAGAGAGAGATTATTCAGCGGCTCGCCGGGGGTATTAAATATTTGATGAATAAAAACAAAATCAAGGTGCTGCAAGGAAAAGCATCGTTCTTGTCGGAACACGACATAATTGTTGAAAAGGACGGAAAACAGGAGGTCATCAATGCCGGGCATGTGATTATAGCGGCAGGAGCGGAACCTGCCGCACTGCCTTTTGCGTCTTTTGACGGGAGCTGGATCATCGACAGCGGAGATGCCATGTCATTGCCGTCCATTCCTGAAACAATTTTTATTATCGGCGGAGGAATCATCGGTTGTGAATTTGCCAGTATATACAGCAGGTTGGGAGCGAACGTAGTGATAGCCGAGCAAGCGGAACAGATTTTGCCTGAGGAAGATCCGGATATTGCCGCCTTTCTGCACACAAGTCTCGAAGAATCCGGCGTCCGTGTTTTCACATCTGTACAAGTGGAGCGTCTTGATCCTGCCCGGCAGCGCGTCTTTCTGAAAAATGGCGATGACAGCTTTAATATTCAAGCGGATCGATGTCTGGTCGCCGTCGGCCGAAAACCGAGAACTGCTGATTTGAAGCTTGAGCATATCGGAGTGCGATATGACAGGAAAGGGATTCAAGTCAACCAGCATATGCAGACAAACATTCCGCATATTTATGCGTGCGGGGATATCACAGGCGGAGTTCAGCTGGCGCATGCCGCCTTTCACGAAGGAATCGTCGCCGCATCCCATGCCTCAGGCAAAGACATGAAGGTCAACAGTGAAATCATTCCGCGCTGCATCTATACCTCGCCTGAGATCGCAAGCGTCGGCTTAAATGAAAAAAAGGCGAGGGAGCGCTACGGGGATGTTCGTATCGGTGAGTTTCCGTTTTCTTCAAACGGAAAAGCACTTATTTTAAATGAGGCTGCCGGAAAGGTCAAAATCATCACAGAGCCGGAGTATCAGGAAATTGTCGGGGTTTCGATCGTGGGTCCGGGAGCAACCGAACTGATCGGCCAGGCAGCCGTGATGATGCACGCTGAGCTGACGGCAGACGCAATGGAGCACTTCATCGCGGCTCATCCGACTCTTTCGGAAACGATTCACGAAGCTTTGCTGCAAGTCGCAGGCCAGGCGGTTCATTGCTGAATAATGGAAAACTTCGCACAGCAGGTAAGTGCGGAGTTTTTTTTATCGATATTGAAAGCGCTTTTATAATATAATGAGGAAAAAGCATTAGGAGAGGATGGAATGAATCCGACGCCCTGCTATTTAAATACGTGGAAACGTTTTGTTCAGGAGGGGCTCCTTGACCAGGCCCGCTTGAACAAAAGAGTCATGGAATCATGGTACCGCTGCAAAAGCCGAAATGTAAATCCGTATTTAGATAAAGGACAGTCAATTTTAAAAAAGGATTTATTCAACGCTCAAAAAAAGAAACATTCGTTATTCCTCGATATCGCCCTGCCTTATTTACACAATATCAGCCGTGAATTAAAAGAGTCGGAAATGATGGCGCTCTTGATCGATGCCGACGGGTACGTATTGAGTTTGGCCGGATGCCTGAGGACGCTTGAAGAGGCGAAAAAAATCAATTTTGTTGAGGGTGTGCGCTGGACGGAAACAGAAGTCGGCACGAACGCCATCGGAACCGCACTTGAAATCGGCGAAGCTGTCACCATTCACGGGACCGAGCATTTTTCGGTGGCATCCCATCATTGGAGCTGTTCTGCTGCACCGATTCGCGATGAAGACGGCACCGTTATGGGTTTGATTGATATTTCCTGTCTCACGGATAGAAGGCATCCCTTTATGCTTGGGATGGCTGCTACTGCCGCACACGCCATCGAGCGCGAGGTCAGCGTACACACGAAAAAAAACGAAGCCGAGCTCATCAGCCATTGTCTTGAAAAAATCGATTCGGATCAGCCGTTTATCGTCTGCAATGAAAAAGACAAAATCGTAGCTGCGAGCAGATCGGTGCGGGAACGTTTTTCCGACTGGAGGAGAATGGATGTCAATGATCTGTATGAGCGCGGGTTTGCCGGCGTGCACAAGCAGACGATTTTCTCCACAAAAGACGGGAGGCCCCTCGGAAAGTCGATGGCACTGGCTGAAGTCTCCCGCAAAAAAACAGCTCCATCACTCGCATCCGGTTTCATCTATCCAGGAGAAACCGGAACAAGCCGGGCGTTTCAGCAGGCGCTTAACGACATGAGGCTTGCGGCTCAGACGGATGCGAATGTATACATATGGGGGGAGACAGGCTCCGGAAAGGAACTTGCCGCAAGGGCCATTCATCAGGCAAGCGCCCGGAGAAACGGGCCTTTTATCGCCGTCAACTGCGGCGCCATTCCTGAAAGCCTGATGGAGAGCGAATTGTTCGGCTATGCCGAAGGTGCATTTACAGGAGCAAAGCGCCGCGGTTCAAAAGGGAAGTTTGAACAGGCTCACCGCGGTACGATTTTTCTCGATGAAATCGGTGAGATCCCTTATCAGATGCAAGTGGCGCTCTTAAGGATCATCGAAGAGCGGAAGGTCACCCCGATCGGCGGAACCCGTGAAGTTCCCCTCGACATCAGAATCATCACAGCAACACACCGTGATCTGAAAGATCTTCTCCAAAAAGGAAAGATACGTGAAGATCTGTATTACCGCCTTCATGTTTATCCGGTAAAAGTACCGCCGCTCAGAGAGCGCAAAGAGGACATACCTGATTTGTTCCGCCACTATCAGCAGCAACACGGGTGGAAGGCCGATTTTCCGCCGATTTTTTTCAATCGGCTTCAAGAATATCACTGGCCGGGAAACGTCCGTGAGCTCTTTAATACGTTTGAAAGGCTCAGGGTTTTATTTCCGGACGGCGGGCTGATCGCCCCGTCCCAATACAGCGCGGTGCTGGACGGACTCCATTGGAAAAGCGGCGCACCTTCTGAAGAAGACCGGCTCACATTCAGAGAACGTGTTCAAAAACAAACGATGATGGAAGCTTTGCAAAAAACGAAAGGAAATGTGTCCGAAGCGGCTAAGCAGGCCGGAATTCCAAGAAGCACATTTTACAAGCGGCTTCGAAAGTATAACCTTTAACCTCTCGGCGCCCAAAGCATGACGCTGACACCGGCTAAACAGATCACGGCCCCGGCCCAATCATAGAGGTCGGGGGTTTTTTTGTCCACCAGCCAACCCCAAAGCACAGCCAGAATAATAAATACGCCCCCGTACGCGGCATAGACGCGCCCGAACGATGGAAACGCCTGAAAAGCCGGGATTATGCCGTAAATGATTAAAGTCAGCCCTCCGGCTACCCCGTACCACAGCGGTTTGGCTTCCCTCAGCCACAGCCATACGAGATAGCCCCCGCCGATTTCAGCCAAGCCCGCCAGCAAAAATAAACCGATTGCGATCAGCATCAACAACACACTCCAATTCAGTGAATTGCCTTTATTCTACACGACATAAAACGGCCGGGAAAGTTCCCGTTTTTCGGGAAAATAAACAGAACGCGAGTATAGGAACTGTCTTTCCCGAACCTGTTGGAACGGCTCCTTCAGCATGATATAAGTAAATTGTAAACGCTTATAAGGGGGCTTTAAAAATGGATAAAACGTATTCGATTGTCATTGCAGGCGGAGGAAGCACATTTACCCCGGGGATTGTATTGATGCTCTTGGACAATTTGGATGATTTCCCGATCCGACAGCTGAAATTGTATGACAATGATGGGGAGCGGCAAGACAAGATAGCCGGCGCCTGTGAAGTGTTGGTTCGAGAAAGGGCTCCGCACATTCAATTTTTAGCGACAACCGATCCGGAAGAGGCGTTTTCCGATGTTGATTTTGTCATGGCTCATATCAGAGTGGGCAAATATGCGATGCGCGAGCTCGATGAAAAGATCCCTCTGAAATACGGAGTCGTCGGCCAGGAGACGTGCGGACCCGGAGGGATTGCGTACGGAATGAGGTCGATTGGCGGCGTCCTTGAGCTCATTGATTATATGGAAACTTATTCACCTGATGCGTGGATGCTGAACTATTCAAACCCGGCTGCAATCGTTGCCGAAGCGACGAGAAGGCTGCGGCCGACATCAAAAGTGCTGAACATTTGCGATATGCCGATCGGTATCGAAGACAGGATGGCTCAAATTCTCGGGCTGTCATCACGAAAAGAGATGGTCGTCCGTTATTACGGTCTTAATCATTTTGGCTGGTGGACGTCAATTTGTGATAAAAACGGCAATGATCTGATGCCGGCGATCAAGGAGCACGTCGGGAAGTTCGGCTATATTCCTGAACACGAACATGAAAAGGCTGAGGCCAGCTGGAACGACACGTTCAAAAAAGCGAGGGAAGTATATGAACTCGATCCTGAGACGCTTCCAAATACGTATTTGCAATATTATTTTTATCCCGATGACATGGTGAAAAAATCAAACCCTGAATTCACGCGGGCGAACGAAGTAATGGAAGGGCGGGAAAAATTCATTTTCGGCGAGTGTGAAAAAATCGCAAAAGCCCAATCCAGCGCCGGCAGCAAAATCAAAATTGATGATCATGCTTCATATATTGTCGACCTTGCGCGCGCCCTTGCTTTTAATACCGGTGAACGGATGCTGTTAATTGTTGAAAATAACGGAGCGATCCAAAACTTCGATTCATCGGCGATGGTTGAGGTGCCTTGCATTGTCGGCAAAAACGGTCCGGAGCCGATCACAATCGGCAAGATACCGCAGTTCCAAAAAGGGCTGATGGAACAGCAGGTGTCTGTTGAAAAGCTTGTCGTTGAAGCCTGGATTGAAAAATCGTATCAAAAGCTTTGGCAGGCTCTGATTTTGTCGCGCACCGTGCCGAATGCAAGAACAGCCAAACTGATTCTCGATGATCTGATTGAAGCGAACAAAGCATATTGGCCGGAGCTCTCCGCGGAACATCTTCAGCCGTCGCTTTAAGGATAAAAGCGCCTGGGCTCCTGAGCCATACCGGCCAGCCCAGGCATATCTCCCATTTATTCTCGTATTTTATATAATAGAGACAGAGAATAAATGGGGTGAAAATGATGCAGTTGGAAGAATTAATGAACAAGCATTATAAAAAATTGAACGAAAACGACTTTCATGTTTTGAAATATATTTTGAACCATCAAGACACTTGCTACAAGCTGGGCATCAACGAATTAGCAAAGAAATGCAACGTATCCCGCACATCGATTTTAAGGCTTTCTCAAAAATTGGATTTCAGCGGGTACAGTGAGTTCAGGGTGTTTCTGAAATGGGAGGCCGAGAAACGGGAAGAAGAGCGGGAAGATTGCCGTTCCTTTGAATGCCTCATGAGGGATATGGAAGCAAGCATGAAGTATTTGAAAAATACGGATTTGCGCAAGATGTGTCAGCTCATTGACGAAGCAGACCGCATTTTTGTCTATGGTTCAGGTACCGCTCAGACCACGTGCGCTTATGAGCTGCAGCGAATGTTTGTTTCTCAGCACCGTTATTTGACGGTGATCAAAGATCAAATCGATTTCGACCTCATGTTTCCTGATTTTAGCCCGGCCGATCTGATCATCATCATTTCGCTGTCAGGAGAAACCCCGTCGCTGATTCCGCAGGCACAGTCTCTGTCGGCAAAAGGCATTCCTTTTATCTCTTTGACTAATTTGAAAAATAATCTGCTCGCCCAGCTCACGCCTTACAATCTCTATGCGCCGAGCCAGACGGTGACGGTTTATCCAAAAACGGAGCTGACAGCTTTTGCGCCCTTTTTTCTCGTTGGGGAAGCGCTGTTTCGCAGCTATGTCGACTATGCTGAAGAAAAGAAAAATCAGGAATAACAGGGGGGATTCGCATTGATGCAAAAAGTACAGCGATTCGGAAGCGCTATGTTTGTGCCGGTTTTGCTATTTGCCTTTGCCGGGATCGTCGTGGGCCTCAGCACATTATTTAAAAATGAGCAGCTGATGGGAGCGCTTGCCCGTCAGGACACCTTTTGGTATCAATTCTGGTATATCCTTGAAGAAGGCGGCTGGACTGTCTTCAGGCAAATGCCGCTGCTGTTTGCGGTCGGAATTCCGATCGCACTGGCGAAAAAAGCGCAGGCGAGGGCATGTTTGGAAGCGCTTACTACCTATCTGACCTTCAATTATTTTGTCAGCGCCATTTTGACAGTATGGGGCGATTTTTTCGGTGTTGATATGACACAGGAAGCCGGAGGAACAAGCGGACTTGCGGAAATCGCCGGCATCAAAACCCTTGATACGAACATTATCGGGGCGATTCTGATTTCATCGATTGTCGTTTATATCCACAATCGCTACTTTGATAAGAAGCTGCCCGATTTTTTAGGAATATTTCAAGGCTCTTCATTTGTCGTTATCATTTCATTTGCGATCATGCTTCCGGTAGCGCTTGCGACCGCGTGGATTTGGCCGATGGTGCAGGGCGGCATTGCGTCGCTGCAAAGCTTCCTTGTCGCCTCAGGAGCATTCGGTGTATGGGTTTACACATTTTTGGAAAGAATTTTGATCCCTACAGGCCTGCATCACTTCATCTACACGCCATTTGTTTTCGGCCCGGCCGTAGTTGAAGGCGGAATTGTCACCTATTGGGCGCAGCATCTCAGCGAGTTCTCGGCAAGCTCTGTGCCGTTGAAAGAGCTCTTTCCTCAAGGCGGATTCGCGCTCCACGGAAACTCTAAAATCTTCGGAATTCTGGGGATCGCGCTCGCGATCTATGTAACAGCCAGAAAAGAAAAGAAGAAAATCGTTGCCGGTCTGCTGATTCCGATCACGCTGACAGCGGTGATTGCGGGGATCACGGAGCCGATCGAATTTACGTTTTTGTTCATTTCGCCGCTGCTGTTTTTCGTACACAGTCTCTTGGCCGCGACGATGGCAACCTTGATGTATGCTGCAGGGGTTGTTGGAAATATGGGCGGCGGTTTAATCGAGATTTTAACGCTCAACTGGATCCCTCTGTTTCATCAGCATGGCAGCACTTATATTTTTCAAATTTTGATCGGCTTGTCTTTCACCGCCATTTACTTCTTCGTATTCAGGTTCTTGATTGTAAAATTGGATATCGCCACACCGGGGCGTGAAAAAGACCAGCAGCAGGAGACCAAATTTTATTCGAAAAAAGAATACAAGGCGAAAAAAGAGTCCGAAAAAGAGGTTTCTGCTGCGCAGGAAATGGATGAAACCGATCAGGCGGTTCTTTGCATCAAAGCGCTCGGCGGAAAAGAAAACATAGCTGAAGTGACGAATTGTGCGACAAGACTGAGAGTCAGCGTGTATGATGAATCGAAAGTGGAGCCGGACAGTACGTTTAAGTCCTTTGGCGTTCACGGTGTCGTCAGAAACGGGAAAGCCTTGCAAATTATCATCGGTCTTTCGGTTCCGCAAGTCCGTGAAAGGGTTGAGAAGCTGCTGGATCAATCATAATTGTGCCGGGGAAAATAGCATCTCCTGAAACGACAAATGCAAGTTGCTGAGACTTGCATGTACGATTGGGGGATGCTCTTTTGATGCAGAGACAAGCTAACGCTTCACAGGTTATCCGCATTAGCTCGCTGCATGCCAATTCCCGTTTATTATCTTTTTTTGCAGTTCAGCACGTAAATTTCATTCTTCAGCTGTTCAGATGTTTTAATGACGACTTTTTCGCTGCCCTGAAAATCCAATATGCCGTCGTATCTTTCGATGACTTCGTCAATATGTTTGAAGTGGCGGACATGGGCGCGAGAATCATAGTTAGGCACAGAAATCACCATATCGCTCCCTTGAGGAAGACTTGATAAAAACGCCTTGTCTTTCTCGATATGCTCTAACACTTCCAGCAAAACAAAAACATTGTATTTTTGCAGCATCCGGACGATCGCCTCGTCATATACATTCCCTTCGATGAAAGTAAACGAGGGATTATACCTTTTGGCTTCTTCAAGCATTCCTTTGGAAAAATCGATGCCTAAATATTTTCTGTATCCTTTGTCATATAAAAGCTTTGCGAATCTCCCTGTGCCGCAGCCAATATCAACAATCGTTTCATCTTTGGACTCCGGCAATAGACGTGCAGCTTCTTCATACACCTTTTTCCAAGGGCTTTTTTCAAGCGGAATCAGATGTCGGTCAATAAATTGATCATAAAATTCAGCGGGCATTTCCGTTCCCATGTTTTTCACCTCGAAATCTTTTAAATCATCAGTAATAGAAATATATGTCCGAAAAGAAAATGCGTGCGGGAACAATCCCGCCGGATAAGAAAAATGGATCCATTCATCACCGTTTCCGCTGCTCCAAAAAATCTATTATCGCGTCTGCTATTTCTTGTGCGCGCGCATGATAGGTATGCCGCGAATGAACGAGACGGTAGCCGTTGTCTGTGATACGCTGCCTTTCTTTTTCGTTTTGAAGATAGTATTTTGCCTTATCATAAAAGTCTTCAACTTCACAAGCAATGAAATGGGTGCCGTCTTTAAAACCAAGATCGTAAATATCTTGATTTGGTTCCGCCAGCAACAACGTTCTGCAGGCAGGAGCTTCAAAAAATTTCAACAACGGATAGCGAAGGGTGCTTCCGCACGTGAAAAATATCTTGGCCCTGTTCAGTTCCTGGGCATACTTTTCATTCAAAAAAGCCTGCTTGATTTCTTCTTCATCAGTTATGACATTGCCGGGATGGGGGTGGTGAACAAACCCTTTTTCATGCTTCATGGTCTGCAGTACAGCTTCCCTAAAAAGGTACTTTCCTTTTGGAGGGTATCTTTTGTTTCCTTCATGCACGAGCCCCATGAGCAAATAGTCTATCGTTTTTTTCAACTTCCAGTCCTTGAATATTTCTGGATCAACTGCCCATGGAACCCATCTGAATTTTTCTTCATACTGGGGATATTCATTTAAAAAATGCTCTTTTGTCACTGAAAAAATTAAATCAATTTGGTTTTCTTCGAAATAGCTGCTTCTGATCTGTTGATTAAAATGAGAATCGATCACAAACGCGCCGGTGGGGATGTTTGTATCCTTGAGCCCCCTTATGTTTGGGGATAATGAGAAGCCGTAGGCAATGTCGTAGTGGAAAATGAAATCAGGGCGAAATTGGATTTTGTCCAAAATATCCGGAAGATAGCCGTCTGTATGCCAGTACATGACTTCGGCAAACTCCTCCAGAGATTTCATCATTTTATACTTTACTTCATGTTTGGGCATGGTCTTCCAAAACGTTTTAATCAGAACTAATATTTTCAAGCATCTCCGCATTTCTTTCTCCTCTCAGGAAGTAATCTTTCCCTATTTAATATATGAGGATTAAAAATTGATGTTCAGGCAAGCATGAAAAAGGCGGGGATCTGAAAAATATGCGGAATAAAACGGCAAAACAAAAAGGCGATGCACCTGAGATGCACGCCTTTTTTAATGATTTTCCCGTTCATTGGCGCCGTCCGGATCGATCCATTCCTGCGACCATTTTTCCATTCCTTTAAGGACCGATTCGAGCGCCTGTCCTTTTTCAGTCAGGGAGTATTCGATCCGCACCGGAGTTTCTGGATACACGTGCCGGTGGATGATGCCTTCGTGTTCGAGTTCTTTTAATCTTTCGGATAACAGCCTTCCGCTGATGGGAAGGGAAGATTCTATATGGCAAAACCGCTGCGGGCCGTTAAGAAGCTGGTGAATGATGAATCCATTCCAGCGCTGACTTATCATTTTCATTCCTTTTTCGAATTTCGGACATAAAGATGATAGGCTCATATTTCTCACCTCTCTAGGTCTATTATAACGGTATATCAATGAATGAGCAAAGCTCATAAAATGTCTTGACGTAAGTTTCTTATTTATATATACTAACTTACACAAAGTAAGTAACGAACGAAAAAAGGAGGACACTGCAGACTTCTTATGCGGATGATATGTTGATAGATGGATAAAGTTGGTGTACGTCATTGGTCTTTTAAATAAAAAATAAACTAGAGGAGAAAATAATGAACAACAAATACGAATTAGGTGCATTTATTTTACGTTTGGTTACCGGTCTTACATTTTTGCTTCACGGTCTTTCAAAATTTCAAGGCGGGATTGAAAATACTGTAGGATTTTTCAGCAGTGTCGGAATTCCGGGCTTTCTCGCCTATATCGTAGCGATTATCGAATTGGCCGGAGGGGCTTTAATGATTCTCGGGCTCGGTACGCGTGTGATTGGCCTTTTATTTGCGATTGTCATGCTGGGGGCCATTTTCACTGTTAAGCTATCCGCCGGATTCATGGGAACGGATGGAGGCGCAGGCTATGAATTTGATGTAGCGCTTCTTGCAATGTCTGTATACTTGGGCTTGAGCGGAAGCCGCATGCTGTCTCTTGATGGTTTATTCCGTTCCAAAGGGCAGGAGAAACCAAGGAAAGAAGGAAAAACAGATGACGCAGCAAATCCACCCGGGCACTGAGCTCGGATATGTGAAGCTGAAGGTGAGCAGTCTTGAAAGATCGGTTTCTTTTTACAGGGATGTGATCGGTTTTCAAGTATTAAAACGTGACGGAAAAACGGCGGAGTTCACAGTTGACGGGAAAAATCCGCTTCTGATTATTGAGGAAATTCCAAATGCTGTTGTGCTGCCTGAAAGATCGGCAGCAGGCCTTTATCATTTTGCCATTTTGCTTCCAAATCGCAAGCAGCTCGGCATGGCTGTGAAGCATTTGCTCCGCTCCGGCATTGAACTCGGCCAGGGAGATCACCTTGTCAGCGAGGCGCTTTACTTGTCAGATCCTGATCAAAACGGAATTGAAATCTACCGGGACCGCCCGTGCGAGGGCTGGAAGCGTGATGAACAGGGGAACTACGTGATGGGTACGGAGCCGGTTGATGTCCAAGGTCTTCTTGAAGAAGCCGATGGTCACGAATGGAAAGGTCTTCCCCCTGAAACAAAAATCGGACACGTCCATTTTCATGTCAAGGATTTAAAGCTGGCGAAAGAATTTTACCACTCTGTGCTGGGATTTGATATTACAGGAGATTATCAACACATGTCAGCGCTTTTCGTCTCTGCCGGAGGCTACCATCACCATATCGGCTTAAACATCTGGGCCGGACAACATGCGCCATTTGCTCCACTTAATGCGGCAGGCATGGCATATTACACGGTTCTTCTCCCGAGTCAGGCGGAATTGGACTGCATCGTGAAAAAACTGAAAAGCTCAGGTTATGCCGTTGAGCATCAAGAAAACGCATGGTTTGTTAAAGACCCGGCTTCAGGCATTGATATCAGGTTGACTGCTTGAAAAGGCGAAACTTTAGTTTCGCCTTTTTTTTATGCCATTCAATCAAAGGACAACAATAGCAAAGAATGAGAATAAACAGACATTAATAACAAAGATTCAGGGGCGGCAGCTGTGCTAACATGAATTTGAAAAATTGGAAATGAAACAGGGGTGAAGGTTGATGGCAAAAAGCCTGACTGGCAAGGCGAAACATCCGCCTGTCTGGAATCCGAATGTTGACGGCGGGCGGTTTTGCAATCCCGTTCTTTTCATGGACTACTCAGATCCCGATGTCGTTCGGAAAGGCAGCGACTTTTTTATGGCGGCCTCGAGTTTTTCCTGTTTTCCCGGAATTCCCGTTTTGCACTCGACAGATTTGGTGAATTGGTCTTTGATCAGCCATGTGTTTGACGAGCTCCCCTTCGGCGAATACGAGGCCCCTGCTCACGGCAAAGGAGCATGGGCGCCGAGCATTCGGTACCATAACGGGGAATTCCTGGTGTATTTCGCTACGCCTGATGAGGGAATCTTTATGAGCAAAACATCAGATCCGTTTAAAGGATGGGAGCCTCTCATACATGTCAAAAAGACAAAGGGCTGGATTGATCCTTGTCCATTTTGGGATGACGACGGAAATGCCTATTTGATCCACGCCTATGCCAACAGCAGAATCGGAATCAAGAGCAAGCTGAATCTCTGCCGAATGAAAAAAGACGGAACGGCATTGGAAGACGATGGCGAGATCGTCTTTGACGGTACGCTGAACCACCCTACCATTGAAGGGCCGAAACTGTATAAAAAAGACGGCTATTATTATATCTTTGCCCCGGCTGGAGGGGTGAAGACAGGCTGGCAGACGGTTTTGCGGAGCAAGCAGATTTACGGTCCCTATGAAGATAAGGTTGTCCTCCACCAAGGAAATACAGCGATTAACGGTCCGCACCAGGGAGGCTGGATTGAGCTTGATTCTGAAGAATCATGGTTTATCCACTTTCAAGATCGCGGAGCATTCGGCAGAGTAGTACACCTTCAACCTGTCCGCTGGATCGACGGCTGGCCGTTGATGGGCGAAGACATAGACGGCGACGGGATCGGCGAACCTGTTTTGCAATGGGAAAAGCCGAAGACAAACGCCAAAGAAGTGAAACAGCCCTTTGACCATGCCAATGATGATTTTTCTTCAGATCGCCTTGCGCTTCATTGGCAATGGGAAGCGAATCCGAAGCAAGACTGGTACTCTCTCAGCGCCACTCCCGGCCGGCTTCGCTTGTACAGCCGCGGCATCCCGCATCCGTTCAAACTGAGCCGTCTGCCGAACCTTCTGATGCAGAAATTTTCGGGCCCAAGCTTTACAGCAACAGTCAAATTGTCGCTAAACGCCTTCTCGGACACTATGCTGGCCGGCTTGGCTGTAATGGGAAGGGAATACGCCTATCTCGGCTTTTCGAAATCGGAAAACGGCTATCGGCTTTCTGTATACAAAGGCCGTATGGAAGGTGAGCAGGAAGATGTCAAAACAGAAGAGCACGGTGTACAGGCGGAAACGGTCTATTTGCGCGTGACTGTTGATGAACAGGCGGTGTGCCGTTTCAGCTACAGCATGGATCAGCGTCATTTCACACAGATTGGGGATTCGTTTCAGGCTGTTCCCGGGCGATGGACGGGTGCCAAGGCAGGTGTATATTGCACGGATACCGGAGGAGCAGACGGACAGGACGGCTGGTGCGATATCGATTGGTTCAGGGTCGAACCGGCAGGAGGGGAATGTCATGAATGGTGAACACACATATACGAACCCGGTGTTGACCGGTTTTCACCCAGATCCTTCAATTATCAGAGTCGGGGAAGATTTTTACATGGTGAACTCAACGTTTCAGTATTTCCCGGCAATCGTTATTTCCCACTCTAAAGATTTAGTCCATTGGAAGATCATCGGCCACGGAATTACGGAGAATGACGGATTGGATCTGTCTGATATCAATGATTCACACGGCATTTGGGCGCCCGATATCTCGTATCATGACGGAACCTTCTACATTTTCGCGACACACAGGCTGAACGGACCGACCGTCATCAATGGACGAGAGCTGATCCGCAGACAGATCATGATCAAGTCCAGCCGTCCTGAAGGCCCTTATTCAAAGCCCGTTTTCATTGATGAAGGAAGCGGCATCGATCCGTCTCACTTTGTTGATGACGACGGGAAACACTATATGCTGCTCAGTCCTGCTTGCACGCTCTTTCCTTTAAATGACGAGTGCACAGAAGTTTCCGGCGAGCCGGTTCAGATTTGGGAAGGGACCGGGAGAAGGGCGCCTGAAGGGCCGCATGTGCTGAAAAAAGACGGGTATTACTACGCGATATTGGCGGAAGGAGGCACCGGATATTCCCACTCGATCACGACAGCCCGCTCGACGCATTTGTACGGTCCTTATGAGCCCTGCCCGTATAACCCGATATTAACGCAGACAGACCCGGATGCTCCGATTCAAAGAGCGGGGCACGGCAAGCTCGTTGAAACCCAGAATGGAGAATGGTGGGCGGTGTATCTATGCGGGCGGCCCAATGAGGGAAACTATACAACGGTTGGCAGAGAGACCGCTTTGGATCCCGTCGAATGGAAGGATGACGGCTGGTTTGTCATCAACGGCTTGAACGGCCCGAGTCTGATCCAGCGCGCTCCCAACCTTCCTCCGGTCAAATGGGATGAAAAGACTTTCGACGATTTTGACGATGATACGCTCGGTCTTGACTGGCAGTTTGTCAGAAATCCCGACCATTCAGGCTGGTCTTTGACCGAAAGACCGGGATATCTCAGGCTATGGACAGGTGATTGGGATTTACACGACATCCGCGCAAAAAATACGGTCGTCAGAAGGGAAAAGCACCACCAATACAGCGCCGGCGTGAAACTCGACTTTTCACCTGCGGCGTCCGGCGAGCAAGCGGGGATCGTCTGCTACTACAGCACGCATAATTATTTGAAATGCTGTCTGACCTATGAAGAAGGATTAAAGATCAAGGTCATGGAAAATCGCTCCGGCTTCCAAAAAACGCTTGGGGAAAAACATGCCGAAGCCGGCCCGCTGTATTTAAAAGCCGTCATCAATAAGCAAAAGAGGGATTTTTACTACAGTTATGAAGGGAAGCATTGGCATCACGCAGGCGGTACTTATGATGCCCGTTTCTTAAGCGATGAGGGGTCGCGTGACGCAAAAGGACATACAGGAACGATGGTGGGGGTATTCGCCAATAATGGCGGAAGCGGCAGAAAGGCCGCCGCTGATTTTGACTGGTTCCGTTATACCGCATATTAAATGTCTCTGCTTTTTTTCCTGTATTGAAGCGGCGGGATGCCGACGATTTCTTTAAATACTTTATTAAAGTGGCTGATATGCTTAAAACCGGTATCCGCGGCGATGTCCAATATTTTCTCGTCTGTATCACGAAGCCGTTTTTTCGCTTCGCGGATTCTGATATGCCGGATATACTCCTGAAGATGAAAGCCGGTCACTTTTTTAAACACTCTGCTTAAATATGATGGGCTGATATAAAATTGTCCGGCCAGCCCGTTTAATGTCATCGTTTCTTGAAAGCTGCCATTGATATATGAAGCGATTTCCGAGATTTTTTCATCCATCGGGTGAAGCGGCCGTGTTTGATTGCGTCCGCCGCCCGCAAGGCTCCGGTAAATGGTAAAAAGCAGCTGAAACAATAGCGCCCTCACGACATCTTCGTGTCCTTCTTTTTTCAGCTTGCACTCCTTCTTCATCTCCATCAGCAGGTGTTCGACTGCCGCCTGTTCACGGAGGGAAAATGCGATGAAATTTTGATGTTCCGGAAACGGAAGCAGCCGATAATGGCTGCACTCAAGCAATGGTTCAATGAAATTGTGCGAGAAATTAATCAGGATGCGTTCGAACTCTTGAACTTCCGTGCTTGACGTTCGGTGGAGGTCGTGGGGGTTGATGATGATCATCGAGCCTTTTTCCGCGGTATAGACGCTTTGGTTAATAAAATACGTGCGTTCTCCGCTGAGCAGATAATACAGTTCATAGCCTTCATGAACATGCGGCGCGTTCATCTCGGTAAATCCTTTTCTCTGCATATATTGAATCGAAAAAGAATGCTCGGCTATGAAATATTTAGGATGGAGCATGTCGGGCATTCCTCCTTGAAAACGTTTTCTTATCAAGCGGGAGGGATCATATGAAAAAGTTATGTTGCCTGATCTTGATCTTGGTTTTTTCAGCGGGCTGCACGCAGCAAAAGGCGTCAACAGAAGAGGGCGGGGCGCTTGAAATCGATTGGCTCGTACCGCTCCACACGCCGCAGCCTCCGAAGGAGAAGGCGCTTGATATCATTGAAGACAAAACGAATACAAAGCTGAAGCTCATTTGGGTTCCGGATTCAACAAAAGAAGAGCGGATCAATACAACGCTTGCTGGCGGAAGCATGCCTAAAGTGATGACATTGCCTGATCTTGAAGATTCAGCGGTTGTCAGCGCGCTGCGTTCGGGAATGTTCTGGGAAATCGGTCCGTATTTAAAAGACTATCCGAATTTAAGAACGCTTGATAAAACCATTTTAAAAAATATCTCGGTTGATGGCAAAGTTTACGGGATTTATAGAGAAAGGCCGATGGCCAGACAGGGAGTCGTGATTCGGAAAGATTGGCTCGACAATCTCGGCTTGGAAATGCCGGAAACCGTTGATGACCTTTATAAAATAGCAAAAGCGTTCACAGAACAGGACCCCGATCAAAACGGAAAAGACGATACGATCGGTCTTGCCGACCGCAATGATCTCACCTTCGGAGCGTTTAAAACCTTGGCTTCGTACTTTGGCGCACCGAATGAATGGGGGACCGACGAAGACGAAAATCTGTTTCCTTATTTTAAGCATGAGGCCTATAAAGACACAATGGCATATATGAAAAAGTTTTATGAAGAAGGCCTGATGAACCGGGACTTCGCGGTGACAAGCAAAACGCAGCAGCAGGATTTAGTGATTCAGGGAAAAGCGGGAATCTACATCGGCGCAATGAGCGATGCCATGAACTTGCGTGATCAGGGACTCGCTTTGAATCCCGAATTTCAGCTTGAGATCGCAAACCGGATCAAAGGCCCCGACGGCAAGGAGCGCACATGGGCGCTCGGCGGCCATGGCGGGATGTTCGCCATTTCGAAATCAAGCGTCAAGACTGAAGAAGAGGTCAAAAAAATTCTCGCATTTTTTGACAGAATCGCTGAAGAAGACCTCAACAATTTAATGCTGTATGGAATAGAAGGCGTACACTATGAAAAGAAAGGCGACAGCGGCTATTTTCGAAAACAGGAATACTACCATCTGTGGGAAGCGGAAATTCAGCCGTTAAACCAGCTGATCGGCATCAATAAACAAGCTTTAAAAAGCGCTGAAGATCCACTGCGCGCCAAAAATGAAAAGCTTGAGGAGGACAACCGGGCAATCGCAGTCCAGAATCCGGCCGAACCGCTGTATTCCGCCGCACAGATGGACAGGGGAACAGAATTGAAGAAAATCATCGATGACGCCACATTCAAATTTATTCTCGGGGAAATCAATGAAAAAAGCTTTGACAAGGCAGTCGTAAAATGGGAGAAGCATGGCGGCGGAACGATTATGAAAGAGCTGAATGAAGATCTGAAAAAGGCAAACTAAACAGAAAAACCCTTTCCGTTTTTTCAAAAGGAAAGGGTTTTTCATCATATTTGCTCCAAGTTCATTTTCTTTAAATTCTGCAAAATAAACAATATAATTCCATCAAAGGACGAAAAGGAGGAAGCGATATGCAGACTGCCGTTATATATGCACACCCAAATCCAAACAGTTTCAACGGAGCCATTTTAAATCAAGTCATAAAGGCGCTTGAGGACGGTAAGCATTCTTATGATGTCATCGATTTGTACAAAGACCGGTTTGATCCCGTTCTTTTATTTGATGAAAAGAAGAGGCGCTCTGATATGAAGCGCGACCCGGAAACCGCCGAATATCGAAGAATTGTCAAAAACGCCGACCATCTGATTTTCATTTATCCGCTTTGGTGGGGCGGGATGCCGGCGATCATGAAAGGATTTATTGACCGCGTTTTTGCAGCCGGAGAAGCTTATACATATCAAGGAAAGCTGCCAAAAGGCCTGCTGAAGGCGCCTACGGCTTCGGTTTACTACACGGCTGACGCCCCATCATGGTATTTGCGGTTTTGGCGGCGGGATGCCGACTGGGTGACGGTTAAAGATGTGATGTTGAAGTTTTGCGGCGTACGGCGGGTAAGGCGACTGCTGTTTGCCGGTGTGAAAGACAGCTCCGACGGAAAACGAACGCAATGGCTTGACCGTGTCTACCGGTCTATAGCTCCTGCAGATCGGGGGATCAGCGAATGAAAAAGGATCTGAAATGGCTGGATTGGGCGAAGGAAATTCAAGCCATCGCCCAGGCGGGGCTTGCCTATACAAAAGATGACTTTGATCGTGAACGTTTTGAGCGGCTTCGCGAGTTGAGCTGTGAAATTATCGCCGATTATGCGGAAACCGATTTCTCAAAAGTGAAAGAGCTTTTTGCCGGAGAATCGGGCTATCAAACACCTAAAGTCGATGTGAGAGCCGTGATTTTTAAAGATCATAAGCTCCTCCTTGTCCAGGAAAAAGCAGACGGTAAATGGGCGCTGCCAGGCGGATGGGCAGACATCGGCTTTACGCCGAAAGAAATTGCGGTTAAAGAAACGCTTGAAGAGACAGGTTTGAAAGTCAAGGCGCACAAACTTTTGGCGGTCATTGATAAAAAGCGCCATAACCACCCTCCTTCCGCCTTCCACATCTATAAGCTGTTTATTGCCTGTCAAATTGTCGGAGGCAAGGCGGAAGCGGGGATGGAAACGCAAAACCTTGGTTTTTTCCCATTGGAGAATCTGCCTGAATTATCTGAAGCAAGGAATACGTATGAACAGATCGAATACCTTTTTGGAAAGCATGATGCAGTGTATTGCGACTAGGGGAGGAACAGACAATGGATCAGTTGAAATATCCGATCGGCACTTTTTCAAAACCGCTTGAAGCGGAAGAAAGGGAACGGAAAAAATGGATCGGGGATCTGAAGCAAGCGCCGCATCTCCTGAGTAGCGCGGTGGCGGGACTAAATGAAGAACAGCTTGATACGCCGTACCGGACCGGAGGCTGGACTGTCCGGCAAGTCGTTCACCATCTTGCCGACAGCCATATGAACGGCTATATTCGAAGCAAATTGGCACTGACTGAGGAGGCGCCTTTGATCCGCACGTTTGACGAACAGAATTGGGCCGGACTTACCGATGCCAGAACGCTCGATCCGGCTTTGTCGCTGGCGCTTTTGAACACGCTGCATCTGCGCTGGACCGCTTTTTTTGAATCTTTAACAGAAGCGGATTGAAAAAGCGTACATTTATCCTGACACAGGAGAGGAAATGAAGCTGTATCAAGCGCTCGCTCTCTATGTGTGGCACTCACACCACCATATTGCCCATATTACAGAGCTTCGAAAAAGAATGGGTTGGAACTGAAAAAACGCGCCGCTGCGCGTTTTTTGTTTACCGTTTGTTTTCAGGGGGGATGGTTAACACTAACATAACAGCAGAATCGTTGGTTTTTGCTTTTTCTAGCCGGTAAATTAAGGTAAGATATATGAGTTATCACTCAAAACGTGATGGATTTATCCTGTGATTAGAGAGAAGTGGTTTTTCATGAAAAAAAATGCGCTGGCGATTTTAAGGATTGTAATTCCGGCGGCTGTTCTTTTGTTTGTCTTTTTTCAAGCGAAAAAAGAACTGGCCGGGCTGTCTTTTAAAGCAACATTTTTGATTATCGATCAAATTAATCGGGTTGACCTGTTTATCCTTGTTTTTCTCGGACTTGCCGCCATTTTGGCGATGACATTATACGATTTTGTTCTGGTTCGCTCCCTCGGAATGAAGGTTTCGAAATGGAAGACGATCAAGGTGTCCTGGATCGCTAACTCGCTTAACAATGTTCTCGGGTTCGGCGGATTGTCCGGTGCAGGATTGAGAACGATCCTTTACAAAGAGCATGTTGATGATGTGAAGAAGCTGATCAGGGGGATCGCATGGCTTGCGTCTTCGATTCTTCTCGGGCTGTCTGTCCTCTGCCTTCTCGTCCTTGCCGGGATTCTGCCTGCCGGAGATCTGTTTACAGAAAAAGCGTGGGTGCTGCTGGCTGTTACCGGTACGGCGATAATCGCTCCCGGTGCGGCCATCATTTTAATGATCAAAAAGAGGAGAAGCGCAGGAGCCGAAAAAGGCATGCGGCTTTCGGTCTTCTTTTCGTATTTGGGTGCATCTGTGATCGAGTGGTTTGCCGCTGCAGCGGTTATGTATTATTCCCTTGTAACGATGGGGGTCGATTTAGATGCGAAAACCGTTCTCGGCGTTTTTACAATTGCATCTGTAGCCGGAATGATCAGTCTCGTTCCCGGCGGATTCGGTTCGTTCGACCTGCTTTTTTTGGTGGGGATGAGCAAGCTTGGGGTTGATCAGGAAATCACTCTGACGGCGATTGTGCTTTACAGGCTTGCCTATTCGTTTATCCCTTTTGTATTCGGCCTTATTTTTGCAGCAGCCGATTTGACTGGGAATACAATGAAGAAGCTCGAAGAAAAGCCGATTATTGCCCCGGCAATAGAAACGACCAATATTCTGTTGATTTTACACAGAGCGCTGTTATTCAGACTGCTGAACGGTTCGCTTTCAGTCATCGCGTTTTGCAGCGGAGCGATTGTGATCGCATCCGTGGCGCTGCCGATTGACAGGATTACATTGATACCGAATATTCCGAAGTACATGCTGGTGTTTTTTAACGGCTTGGCCCTCAGTTTCGGCTTGATTTTGCTGATCCTGCCGCTGGAGCTTTATCGGAGGACAAAGAGATCTTATTATATGACGCTGACCGCTTTGGTTCTTGCCTTTCTGTTCACGCTTTTTAAAGGTTTTAATATTAGCGCGGTCTTCATGATTCCTGTGGTATTTGTCCTGTTTGTCCTGCTGAGGGGGCAGTTTACAAGGGAGCGGGCTGTCTACACATTTGGGCAAATCGCATGGGGAGCTTTTATCTTTCTCTTTACTTTGCTGAATTACAATATTATCGCTTCAAACATTTGGGAGGCGCTCGGCCATATTCTCGTAAAAGATTATTTCATTCACAGTGAACGCCATGTCGACTTCGCGACGTTTTTTGCATTATTTTTCGTTCCGCTGTATTTCGTTGTTTTCATCTGGACGTTTAACAGGAAAACGAAAGAGGTCGGTGAAGCTCCTGACCCGGAGAAACTGGAGGCATTCTTAAAAGAAAAAGGCGGAAACGCTTTGAGTCATTTGGGTTTTTTAGGTGACAAGCGGTTTTTTTATTCAAGCGACGGGAATGCGCTGATTCAATTCGCCAAAGTCGGCCAGCGTCTCGTTGTGCTCGGCGACCCGTCCGGCCTGGAAGGCTCGTTTCCGCTCGTGATCAAAGAATTTCTTCATACGGCTGACCAAAAAGGGTATCTTGTCATTTTCTATCAGATCGAACGAGAAGACATGGGGCTCTATCATGATTTCGGATACCGTTTTTTCAAGCTTGGAGAAGAGGCGATTGTCGACCTTGACACCTTTACAATCACCGGAAAAAAGCGGGCCGGGTTAAGGGCGATTCACAACCGCTTTGAACGGGAAGGGTATACATTTCATGTCGAACAGCCGCCGTTTTCGGCAGAATTCCTCAACGAGTTGAGGCAGGTATCTGATGAATGGCTCGGCCGAAAAAAAGAAAAAGGCTTTTCGCTCGGGTTTTTTCATGAAGATTATTTGCAGAAAGCGCCGATTGCCGTTTTAAAAAGCGAAGAAGGCGAGATCGTCGCGTTTATGAATATCATGCCGATGTACCGCGAAGGGGAAATATCCATCGATCTGATGCGCTATTCGAAGAAAGCGCCGAAAGGAATCATGGATGCGCTGTTCATCTATTTATTTCAATGGGGAAAAGAACAGGGCTACACGGCCTTCAATATGGGAATGGCCCCTTTATCGAATGTAGGGACATCGTTTCAGTCATTCTGGACGGAGCGATTAGCCGCTGTGATTTTCAACAATGTCAGCTACATGTACAGTTTTAGCGGACTGCGGTCTTTTAAAGAAAAATATAAACCGGTTTGGCGGGGAAAATATTTAGCCTACCGGAAAAACCGATCTCTCCCGGTGACGATGATCCTTGTGACGAGGCTGATCGGAAGGAGAACGAAGTGAGGCCGTTTTTTAAAACGGTCTTTTTTAGATTGCCATTGTAAGAAGCAATGAAAGGCGGTATACTGCAAATGATTGGAAGGAAAGGATCGAACTCGACAAATGGGGGATCAAAATGAAGCAAATTGAAGTATTAAGATATGATGCATTTTCAAAGACGGCGGGTCTGGGAAACCCGGCGGGCATCGTGCTTGAAGCAGACGGATTGACCGATCGTGAAATGCAGAAGATCGCTGAACAGGCAGGCTATAACGAAACGTCTTTCCTGCTGCCGAGCGAGTCGGCCGACATAAGGATCCGCTACTTTACGCCGGGCCATGAAATGAATCTATGCGGACATGCGACTGTTGCTTCACTTTATGCGCTTCTGGAAAAAGGCGCGATCGAAGCCGGGGCGGAGTTGAAGGTCGAAACAAAAGCGGGTGTTCTTTCCGTGTATACCGCTTCTGACGGCAATCAGCGGTTTTTGGTGACGTTGGAGCAGGCGCCACCGAGTTTTCAGTCATTCACAGGAAGCAGAAGCCAACTGGCGGAAACGCTGGGAATCAGCGAAGCGGACTTTCATGAAGCATTGCCTGTTGTTTACGGCAGCACAGGGATATGGACATTGCTTGTGCCGGTGAGAGATTTGGCCGCAATCCGCAGGATGAAGCCCGTTCAAGCTGAATTCCCCAACATTTTAACCGAAATGCCGCGGGCGTCAGTCCACCCGTTTTGCCTGGAGACGATTCATCGGGATTGCCAGCTTCACGGCAGGCATTTTTCATCGCCTTATTCCGGAACGAGTGAAGATCCTGTCACAGGAACAGCATCAGGAGTGATGGGCGCTTATATGAAAACGTACGGAAAGGAATTCTGTGAAGAGGGCCGGACTGATTTTCTAATCGAACAGGGCCAGGAAATGGGAAAAGACGGAAAAGTGAAAATCGAAGTTGCGGAACAAAACGGCATCATGAAAGTGCGGATGACAGGAACCGCTGTATTTGCTGAAAAGCAGAGCTTCGAGGTGTAAAACAGATACCGCCTTTTTTTAACGAGTGATGATCATTGCAAACGCCAGCGGTAAACATTATAATCAACAATGATAATCATTTTCATTTGAGGGGGCGGCCACATGAACGACACGCTGGAAATTCAAAGTATTCGCGATTGTGTCAGAAATAGAAGAACGATTCGAAAGTTTAAACAGGATCCGGTGGCGAAAGAAGTGGTGCTGGAACTCTTGGAAGATGCGGTTTATGCGCCGAACCACAAGCTGACAGAACCGTGGCGGTTCATTTATATCGGGACGGAAAGCGGGAAAAAAAAGCATGCCGACAATTTAAAAGCGGCGTTTAAAGAGCTCAAGCCGAATATGCAGGAAGAACAAATCAATAAGTTCAGAGAGCATATTCTCAGCGTTCCGGCTTTTCTCTTCGTTATTATGAAAGAAGACGAAAACGAACGGGTCAGAAGAGATGATTTTGCAGCCGTCAGCTGTTTGATCCAGAATCTTCAGCTTCTCGCTTGGGAAAAAGGCATCGGCATGGTATGGAAGAGCGGGGAAGTTCTTTCTCATGAAACATTGCACAGGTTAATGGGGCTGAAGCGCGATGAGCGGGTAGCAGCTCTCTTGCAGATCGGATATCCTGCGGAAATTCCTGAAGCGAAGCACAGGACCCCGGCAGCACAGCTACTGACCGAATTAACTTAAAGAATGAGGCCCGGGAATCCCGGGCCTCGATTATTATTTTGACTGCCGCTTTTCCGCGCGCTTATCAGCCGCCTGCATGCGGGCTTGTGCTTCGCGGTCATCCTGATCGGCGAGTTCAGCAGAATATTCCTCGTATACTCCGTCAGCTTCTCTCTTATACTGATCAGGAACTTGAGGGAGCTTTTGCTTGTTTTTGTCACGGTTTTTGTGGATTGCATTTCTGCCCATATGATCACTCCTCATCAATAATCGGCCGGTCAAGCTTTATTGTTCGCTGATCAGGCTCCCGCTATGCATTACGATTTTTCCCTTGCGGCGCGCTCAGCCCTTTTAAATTCGCGCGAATATCTGACTTCCTGCGTCTTGTTCAGAGAGGATTTAAAATGCTCTCGTTTTTTCTTGTCAGCCATCTTTTCAAGCCTCCTCAAAACCTCAGTTATTCACAGGCTGTCCGTTTCAACGGCATTTATACAAGTTTTAAGCTTCTTTTAACCGGCGGTTTTCCTCTTCGAATGTTCTCATGCTGTACAGCGTGTACATATCTTTCGGAATTTCATAAAGGTGAAATGTATCGCTGCCGGCCCAGTCAAGATCAGTCTTGACGGCATAGGGGAGCTTTTCCGCCGCTTTGAGGGAGCGCATATTTGTTTTTCTGATTTTCATAAAAACGGCTTCGATTTGCTTTTCATAAAAAAGCTCGCAAAAAAACGTGTCTTTCGCCCGTTGATTCAAGCCTTTTCCATGATAAGGTTTGCCGAGCCATGTGCCAAGGAAGCCTTTTTGATCTTCGATTTCATACAAGCTGATGCAGCCGACAGGGTTTTCCCATTCATCAAGTATCGTTCGCGATATCAGCTTTCCCTGTTCTTCCTCTTCGATCATGTTTTTGACATGAAACATATACTCTTCAATCGTCTCCGCTTTATTTCTGACAAAAGGGAAGACATCCGGATGAATCATCAGTTCAAAAAGTGCATAGCAGTCGGTCAGTTCCCGTTTCTTCAGCATGGCAGCCCCTCCTTAGTTTGAGGGCGGCTTTTACAGCAGAACGGGACGCATAAATCCACCCTCGGAATTTTTTAATTTGCGGAAACAGTTGTCCGCGTATCTTGCACATCCATTAAAAAATTCGGGGTGGGAATCGAACCCACTAAAACCAGAGACCTGGTGGCGCACCATTTGCCTTCCCTGTATTGTATGCTGCTAAAAAGATACTTACATTTTACGCAGCTGGGAAAGGAAAAGCTACAAGGCTTTTGTTGGGAAAACAGCTTTTATGTCAAAAGGTGTTGCAGGGCATCTTCCAGTTCGGGATATATGAAATGATAGCCGTTCTGAAGCGCTTTTTTCGGGAGGACGCGCTGCCCTTTCAGCACGAGCATGCTCATTTCTCCGAGGATGCCTTTTATTACAAATTCGGGAACCGGAAGCCAGTGGGGGCGCTTTTCTACTTTCGCGACGGTTTGTCCGAAGGTTTCCATCTGAACGGGATTCGGTGCCGTGACATTGACAGGGCCGGACAGCTGAGGCTGCTCAATCGCTGATAATATCATGCCGACGACGTCTTCGATATGAATCCACGGCACCCATTGCTGCCCTGAGCCGACGCGTCCGCCTGCAAACAATTGATAGGGGAACACCATTTTTGGGAGCGCCCCTCCGTCTTTTCCAAGCACCATGCCAAAACGCATCCAGACGGTGCGGATGCCAAGCGTTTCAATTGGTTCGGCTGCTTTTTCCCACGAAGCTGTCGTTCTGCTTAAAAAATCCTCAGCTGAGACGGGAGATTCCTCTGTGAATGTCTGTTCAAGACTCGTTCCGTAAATGCCGACTGCGCTCGCCTGAATGAAGGTGTTCGGCTTCTTCCGAAGACTTTGTATGATGCGGGCCGACTCCTGCACGGAGCGGAGGCGGCTTGCCGCGATTTCCGCCTTCGTTTTTTCATTCCAACGGCCGAAAAGTGATTTTCCGGCTAAATTGATCCAAACATCGATATCGGTCAGCTCTGTTTCAGGGCGGGTGCCGTTTTTTTGCCAGAGAACGTAAGAAGTGTTTTTTTGTTCGGTTTCAGCCGGTTTTCTTGTTAAAATATAGACGTGATGTCCCCGGGCGGTTAAGGCGTTTGTCAAATGCCTGCCGATAAAACCCGTCCCGCCGGAAATCGCAATCTTCATCATGATTCCTCCCTTTCATGATCATTAACCTTATTGTAAAAGAAGAAAACAAAAGAAGGGAGTTATTTATGCCATATATTACAAAGATTTCTGCCCAGAAAAACAATGAAGAACGGGTCAATATTTTTCTGGATGAAAAGTATGCGTTCAGCGTCGACCTGGACGTGCTCGTCAAGTTTGACCTGCGAAAAGGCAAAGAGCTTGATGAGCTTGATATCATTGAGATTCAGTACGGAGACGACGTTAAAAAAGGGTTCAAAAAAGCGCTCGATTATTTGTCATACCGGATGCGCTCGACAAAGGAAGTCAAAGACCATCTCAAGAAAAAAGACGTCGCAGATTCCGCGATCACAGAAATCCTGCATATGCTTAAAGGTTATAAATATTTGGACGACCGCGAATTTGCGGCTGCATATGTCAGCACCCACAGAAAAACGAGCGGCAAAGGCCCCGATGTCCTATTCAGAGAGCTTAAATTGAAAGGGATCGATGATGAACTGATTCAGGAAGCGCTCAGTTCGTTTTCGTTTTCCGATCAGGTCGAGGCCGCGGTCAAGCATGCGGAAAAAGTGCTGAAAAAAGAAAAAAAGCTGTCCTCCAAAGAGACGAAACAGGCCATCGAACAGCACCTTGTCAGAAAGGGGTTCTCCTTCGATGTCATCTCGGCCGCGCTTCAGGAAACGGATTACGAAAACGACGACAGCGCTGAAAGGGAAGCGCTTGAGAAGCAAGGGGAAAAAGCGATGAAGAGGTGCGGTTATGACGGATCATACGAAACGAAAATGAAGGTCAAACAGCATCTGTTCAGAAAAGGCTTTTCAATCGACATGATTGATCAATTTTTAGATGAAAAGGGATGAGAATATGGAGAAAAGATACAGTGAAATGACTGCACACGAACTGCACCAGGAAATCGCGGGTCTGACCGAAAAGGCAAGAAAAGCGGAACAAATGGGGATTGTGAATGAACTGGCCGTCCACGAACGAAAAATCGCGATGGCGAAAGCTTACCTTCTTGATCCGGCCGATTTTAAAGCCGGCAACGTATACGAAATCGAAGATGGGGGCGACGATTTCCATATCCGTTATTTAAACGGCGTATTCGCCTGGGGATACCGTCTTTCGTCACCTGATCATGAAGAGGCTCTGCCGATTTCTTTATTAAAAGAAAAGGGCTAAGCCAAAAGCTTAAACCCTTTTCGTAAATGTTATCTTGTCCGGATGCGCGTGTTGCGCTGGAGAATGATGAGGTCCTGGGTCTGCTGCGTTTCTCCGTTTACCTGCGCGCGTGCATGCTTTGTGTTTGCCCATGGCTGCGGATAGTTTTGCGTTTTCATCTGGTTAAAATCGTTTGTATACGGTTTGCGATTTGCACACAAAAGAAATCACTCCATCCCAGAAAAGTTTAGCGTTTGCCGGAAGCCCTCATTCTTTCTTGCGGATGAGTATTTGTGCTTCCGTCAGGGCGCTTTGAAGCAAAATCATCTTTGGCCCGGGGCTCGCCTTCAAATTTATTGTTGTTCATGTTCGGAAAGCCTCTTGATTTATTTCGCATCTCTTTTAGGCTCCTCCAATCAAGTCCATAATGTTTGCGTCTTCGGTTCGGAAGACGTAAGGTTAGTATATGAAAAGGACGACGTTTTCAAAAAGAAAGTTTTTTCCTTAGGGAAAGGGGGAAAAGCCAAGTGGAAGAGTACTTTGAAAAGCTGACAAATGCGCTTCTTGAAAAAAATCATATGCTGAGTTACGCACAAGCCAGAACATGGGTTGAACTGCTGTGGGGGGATTTCGAGGCGACATTTGCAAAGGCCGGCCACCCGTACAGAGGAAAAGAGCTGACAGAGCGTGTCGTCAAAGAGTGGATTGAGCACTATGGCAGCAAGTTGCATTTATTTCAAAATGATAAGCCTTTTTACAAGGATCTGTTCTCCGGAGGCCGCGGGCTGCTTCATTAAGCATTTCTTTCGAAAAGAATGATTGGCGTGAAAGCGATTGTCATTGGTTCCGGATTGCCGGTGCCAGCGCCGCATATCAAAAGGAGCCCGGATGGCGCATGAAGGGCGTGAAGGCAAGGCGAGGCCGGAGCGGTAGCTGTCTGTCCGTTGAAGCGAAGACTGGTGTAAGCTTGCCTGATCAATGACCATTACATTGTGTCATTCGCCGATTCCCGGGTTGTCGGGAGGAGCCGCAAGAGGAGCGGGGTCACGGTTTCGACTGCAGCATAACGGCGTGAAGTCATGAAAAAAGCTCTGTCTGCAGCGTTCGGTCTTCCATCATGGAACAGTCGGAGAAATCAAATCCGGTTTTCACCCGATGACAAAGGGCATATTAAGGGGAAGGATTTGATTGCGGCGGCGGACTTTCACCTCCGGTTTGACAAGCGGTCCTTACGAGGTTTTCCCTGCGGCTTCTTTGGCTTTTGGTGAAGAGCAGGGGTTTAATTTGGAAAAATATGATTCAATGCGAAAAATGTCGTAAAATGGGAAAACCATTAGGCTATCGTGTTTGATTCTAAAGCAATATCATTTTTTTACCACTTGTTCATAGATGTCTGATATAATGACAAAATAATCTTGTAGAAAATAGTACAGCGTGCCCACAGTTTTCCTTTTGTTGTGTGGGAAGCGGCTAGATGCAAGTATCCTGCCAAACGGATGCCGGATGCAATTTTATTATGTCCAAAAGAGGTGCCTTTAAGTGAAGAGAGGATTCGTTTCAATCATTATTCCTTCATACAATGAAGCAAGCAATATTAAATTGATTTATGAATCGTTGAGGAACGAATTTCAATCCATTGATTATGATTATGAAATTTATTACATAAATGATGGAAGCACTGATCAAACATTGGAGGAAATTAAAAAGCTAGCCGAAAAAAGCGAGCGTGTGAAATATATTTCGTTTTCACGGAATTTCGGCAAGGAGGCAGCCATCCTTGCCGGTTTTCAGCATGCCCGCGGCGATGCCGTTGTAGTGATGGATGCGGATTTGCAGCACCCGACATACCTCCTGCACGATTTTATTAAAGGGTATGAGGAAGGCTATGATCAAGTGGTCGCCCAGCGCAACAGAAAGGGAGACAACCCTGTGCGCTCCTACTTGTCGTCCCTTTATTACCGCTTTATCAATAATGCCGTGGAAGTCGATTTAAGGGACGGCGTCGGCGATTTTCGTCTTTTAAGCAGAAAAGCCGTCAATGCGATGCTGAAGTTGAGCGAAGGCAACAGGTTCTCAAAAGGGCTGTTTTGCTGGATCGGTTTTGACCAAAAGATTGTTTATTACGAGAACGTCGAAAGGAAAAACGGAAAGTCCAAGTGGTCGTTCCGCCACTTGTTGAACTATGGAATCGACGGGGTTGTGTCGTTCAACAACAGACCGCTGAGAATTTGTTTTTACGCCGGTATTTTTATCCTTTTTCTATCGCTTATTTATATCGCTGCGACATTCATCAGAATCTTAAAATACGGTGTGATCGTTCCCGGCTATTTTACGATTATTTCCGCCGTCCTGTTTCTCGGCGGCATCCAGCTTCTCAGCCTCGGAATCATCGGCGAATACATCGGGCGCATTTATTATGAGACGAAAAAGCGGCCTCATTACTTAATACAGGAGGCAAACATCGCTCATGGAGAAACTCATGAAAATCGTGAATCCTGAATTTATTCGCTTCGCCGTCGTCGGTGCAGTGAATACTTTGAATTACTATGCGGTGTATTTGCTGCTGCATGTTTTGCTTCAGTTGAATTATATGGTTTCTCATATTGCCGCTTTTTTCGTCAGTCTTGTGATTTCTTTTTTCTTGAACTGCTATTTTACATTTAAAATCAAGCCGACGCTGGCAAAGTTTTTGCAATTTCCGCTGACACAGCTGTTTAATTTGACGGTATCTTCTTTGTTCGTCTACACGTTTGTGAATTTTTTCAAGATGAACAGTGAGGCAGCTCCGCTTGCCTCCATGTTTTTAACCGTTCCTCTGACATTTTTAGTGACAGGGAAGATTTTGAAAAAAGACAGGGGAAGAGTATGAAGAAAACAGTTTTTTTATTTGTGATCGCAAGCGTTGCAGTTTCCTTGGCCGCCCATTCCTTTTTTCTGTATGAATGGGCGCATGACCGCTACATGACTGGGAACGGCGACGGACTTGCACAAATGATTATTTTTAAGTCGTTTCTTTTTGAACAATACAAACAAGGGAACTTCTTTTATTCGTATTCTTTCGGTCTCGGAGGCGGGATCTACAGCCAGCTTGGCTATTATTTCACGACGTCTTTTGTCTTCATCGCTTCATCCGCAGCCATTTTTCTGATGCAGCTTTTGCATTTGGCCGGGGATGCGGACCCTTTGTTCTGGGCGCAGGCCTCTGTATTCATCAGTGTCATTAAGCTAAGCCTGATCATTTTAGCGGCAGTGTATGCGTTAAACGGCATGGTGAAAAACAAGCTTGCCGCCTTTACAGGTGCGGTCTTGTACGGTACGTCGGTCATCTATTTCAGGCACACGGTGTTCTGGGAATTTTTCAGTGACGCCATGCTGTGGCTGCCGCTGCTTGTCGCCGGAGCCGAGAAAGTTATCAGGGAAAAGCGGACAGGACTGTTTATTACGGCTTGTTCTTTAACGCTGATCAATAACTTTTATTTTGCCTATATCAACTTGATTTTCATTGCGATCTATATCATCTTCCGCTGGCTGATCCGGCTAGACCCGGAAAAGGAAGCGCCGAGGTGGAAGCAATTCGGGATGTTCGCCGCTTCATGCCTGATTTCTTTCGGAATCAGCGCGGTTTCCTTTGTGCCTGCAGTTTACGGATTTTTAAACAATTTACGGCCGCCGTATGAACAGGCTGTCGCTGTATACGATCTGACGGACAACATTCTGTTTTCCAGCCGCATTGTCTTGCTGCCGGCTGTCTTTATGCTGTTCTTGTTCGCGTTTTCGTTCTATAAAAATAAAACGTTCAGGCTGTTTGCCTCAATCAGTGTGCTGCTTGTGCTTTTGCACTACAGCCCGCTTGCGGCAAGCGCGTTCAATGGCTTCTCCGCTCCGCAGAACCGCTTTGAATACCTGCTCGCTTTTACGATCGGGGGAGCGGCGGCCGCAGGAATGACCGAACTGAAAAACATCAGGCGGAAAGAGATGATATGGTCCATCCTGCTCGCCCTTCTGGTTTATATCGCGGTCATTTGGCGAAAAGGCGTGGATTTATCACTGATGCAAAATTGGAGCATGCTTGTGCTTCTGTTCCTGACAATCGCCATCTTTACGGCGGCGGGGTTTCAATATAAGAAATCGCAGCTTTTTTTGCAAGCCTGCATTTTATTATCGTCCGTTCTCGTGGCGAACACGTATCAGAAATATGTTCTGTCTGAGTCAAGCGGCATTAAAGACGTCACAAAAAGCTATTTGACCAGCAATGAGTACGATGGCGAAGAACAGCGCCGCCTCTTAAACAACATTCGAAAAGACGATGACGGTGACCCGTATACAAGAATCGACTGGATGAACGGCGTGCGCAACAATACTCCGCTGATGCAGGATTTTAACGGCTTCAGCGCCTACTCAAGCATTCTCAATCGCGATCTTCTCCTGTTTTATTGGGAAGACCTGCAAATCGATATGGGAAGGGAAAGCGTCAGCCGCTACGCATCAATGGGCGACCGGGCCAACTTGTACAGCTTGCTGTACGGCAAGTATTACATGACGGAAAAAGAGAATGCCGCCAATGTTCCGTACGGGTTTATCAAAACGGATGAATCAGAGCACTACGCGGTCTATAAAAACAAATACACCATGCCATTTATCCGGACCGCGCGGACAGTATTTACGGAAAAAGATTTAGCGGATGCGCCTGTTTTAGCGCGGGAGCATGCGATGCTTGAAGGAATCGTGCTTGAGAATGGCGATGATGGAAAAGTGCAGCCGCCGGACGTTCCTGATTTGATGAAGCAGACGAAGCTGAAAACCGAAGGGGCGAGCTATCATAACGGCGTCCTCGACGTCACCGCCGAAAATGGCGGCATCGATCTCATTCCCGAAGGCGGGCTCCCGAAAGAAGGCGACTATTATGTCGGATTTTATTTGAAAAGCCTTGCAAAAGACCAATTCTTTAACTTGCGGGTCAATGATTATGTAACATCAAGAAAATCGAACGAGTCGATTTACAAAACAGGTGTTTACGATTTAACGATCAGGGTCCCGAAAACAGATAAAATTTCAATCAGGCTGCCAAAAGGGAAATATCAATTGGACCATTTGAGCCTGCACCAGGAAGACTATCAATTGCTGAAAAAAGCGGCCGCCCAAAAAGCGCCGGCCGCCGACTTGGACTGGCGGAACAATCAAGTGTCCATCAGCTTTGACAATCAAAATGGAGACCGCTACATGGTCCTGCCGGTTCCGTATGAAAAAGGCTGGGAAGTCACTGTAAACGGAAAACCGCAAACCGTCCATAAGGCAAATTACGCGTTTATCGGATTTTCAATAGAAAAAGGGAAAAACGACATCCGGCTCGTTTATTACCCGCCGTACTTCAAAGCTGCCTTGGCCGTGACAGTCATCAGCCTCATCATCGGAATCTGGTACGGCAGAAGGAGAAAAAAGCTTGGCTCTTAAACAGAGCCAAGCTTTAATTTTTTCTGAAGTTTTTCCTCGCTGAAAATCCATCCCGTATAGGAGGTGATTAATTCGAGCGTGTCTCTGTCGATGTGCGCGATCGCCACGAAAGGGTAGTGTCCTTTGCTGCGGTATCGCAGATCGATAAAGCGGACTTCGTAGTGATCCTTATACGTATCGATCTCCCATTTGTAAACCGGTGAGAATGAAAGAAACGCCGAAATGTTCTTATCCTGTTTCGCCGCTTTCATCACGTCCGTATCCGGCACAGGCACCCTGTTGAAGGTGTCAACGATGACGACGTTTCCGTCCATGCTTCGTCCAACGTAAAAAGCCGATTTTGCTTTGACGGCAATTCGCCACTGCCTGAATTTCATCGTAGGCGAAATAATGATTTCTTCAATATCTTCGATTTTTTCACGGAGTTCATGCTTGATGTTCCTCTGCATGAAATACCTCACCAGATAATAACCGGCCAAGACGATGTAAAGAGCCAAAAATGTATAGCCCTGATGCGCGCCTGCCAGCCAAAAGGCGATGGCTATGAGATGGCTGACGAAAATAAACGGATCAAATGTATTAATCAAGCCGAGCGCTACCCATTTCCTTGAAAAAGGTCTGATCGCCTGTGTTCCGTATGCATTAAAAATATCCACGAACACATGAAGCGCGACCGCGGCAAAGGTCCAAAGCCACAGGTGAAGCAGATTGGCTTCGGGATAAAAGAGCATGAGAATGCCCGGAATCATCAGCGACCAGGCGAGAACAGCGGGGATGGAATGGGTGAATCCCCTGTGGTGCCTAATATAAACAGCGTTGTTTTTCAATTTCAAAACGGTATCGATATCCGGAGCCTGAGATCCGGCGATTGTCGCAATCATCACGGCTTGAGCCATTGATGGGTCCATTCCGACAACTGGATCAAGCGTCGCAATGCCTCCGAGTGCAACGCCCATGACAACATGTGTGCCAGTATCCATTGGTGACCTCCCCTAATGGTGCTAGAAAATCATTTTATTTTCCAAAAACAGAACGAACGACGGACCTTGCCTGAAATATTTAACGCTTTTGCTTTCTTCACTTTTAATGTAACATGTTATCGTATATGCATATAGTTTACAACAAAAAGCCGAAGTAACAAAAGATCGGTATGCAAATGTGACGTGCACAGGCAAGGAGAAGTTTCATGATGGATCTGCAAAAGAAATTAGAGCAAAAAAACATCAAACAATTTCAAGAAGATTTAATTTCTTGGTATGAGCAAGAAAAACGGGATCTGCCATGGCGCTCAGACAGCGACCCTTATAAGGTATGGGTGTCAGAAGTGATGCTTCAGCAGACGAGAGTGGATACGGTGATTCCTTACTTCAACAACTTTATCGAAAAATTCCCGACCGTTGAAGCGCTCGCTGAAGCCGACGAAGAAAAAGTGCTTAAAGCCTGGGAAGGACTGGGATACTATTCAAGAGTTCGGAACTTGCAGAGCGCTGTCAGGGAAGTCCACGAACGATACGGAGGAGTGGTTCCTCCTTCAAAAGAGGAATTCGGTAGCTTAAAAGGTGTCGGCCCTTATACAAGAGGCGCGGTGCTAAGCATCGCCTACAATCAGCCGGTACCCGCGGTGGACGGAAATGTCATGCGGGTCATGTCACGGATTCTTTCCGTATGGGATGATATCGCAAAGCCTAAAACCAAAACCCTGTTTGAAAAAATTGTCGAAGCGTTTATTTCTGAAGAAAAACCGTCCGAATTTAACCAGGGGCTGATGGAGCTTGGCGCTGTCATCTGTACGCCGAAATCGCCATCCTGCCTTCTCTGTCCCGTCCGAGAACACTGTTCCGCTTTTGCAGAAGGCTGTGAAAAAGAGCTTCCGGTTAAAAGCAAAAAGAAAAAACCCTCGGTAAAAACTCTTGCAGCCGTTGTCCTGACTGATGAAGAAGGATACATCTATATCCATAAAAGACCGGCATCAGGCCTTTTGGCAAACCTTTGGGAATTCCCGAACACAGAAACGCAGAAAGGGCTGAAGCACGAGCGCGAGCAGCTTGCGGCTTTTTTGAAAGCAGCCGGAATAGAGGCCGAAATCGGTCCGCTTGAAGGAATCGTAGAACACGTGTTTACACACCTTGTCTGGAACATTTCTGTCTTTTTCGGGAAAACGCTCGATCAACCGGATGATTCATACTTTAAAAAGGTCACGAAAGAAGAGCTCGCTGAATATGCCTTCCCGGTTTCGCATCAGAAAATATGGAATATGTATATGAAATAGGCAGCTTGACTGTGCATGCTGCCCGTTAGTCGTACTGGATGGTGGTGCCGTGCGTATAATCGGCTTCCTGGCGGCGCAGTCCGCCTCTTGCTTGAATTTCTTTCACAACCTCCAGGTATTCGGCATGCCCTTCTTCATTAAGGAATGGCATGATTTGCTGGAAGGCGCGGTGAAAATAGAGAAGCTCCGCATCTTTCCACTCGTTTTTCGGCGTGTGGTCGAGCTCGCTCATATCGCGTCCTACGTACATAAGGCGAATGCCTCCTTTTTGATCGTGTTATGAGCTATTTTTTATCAGATTTTTAATCACTATACTAGGAGATGAATGACAAATGGAACAAAGAAAATGTGCCCTTATTACAGGAAGCAGCCGCGGCGTCGGCAAAGCAGCCGCCCTGAGGCTTGCCGAAAACGGCTACAATATCGTCATCAACTATGCAAGAAGCAAAAAAGCGGCCCTTGAGACGGCTGAAGAAATCGAAAAGCTCGGTGTCAAAGCATTGGTCGTCAAGGCGAATGTCGGGCAGCCGGCGAAAATAAAAGATATGTTTCAGCAAATCGAGGAAACCTTCGGCAGACTGGACGTGTTCGTCAACAATGCTGCATCCGGCGTATTACGCCCCGTCATGGAGCTTGAGGAAAGCCATTGGGACTGGACGATGAACATCAATGCGAAAGCTCTGCTATTCTGCGCGCAGGAAGCGGCAAAGCTGATGGAGAAAACGGGAGGCGGCCACATTGTGAGCATCAGTTCGCTCGGTTCGATCCGTTATTTGGAAAACTATACGACAGTCGGCGTTTCAAAAGCTGCGCTTGAATCATTGACAAGATATCTCGCTGTTGAGCTTGCGGCGAAAAACATCATCGTCAATGCGGTTTCCGGAGGCGCGATCGATACAGACGCCCTGAAGCACTTCCCGAACCGCGAAGAACTTTTGGAAGATGCCCGGCAAAATACGCCTGCCGGCCGCATGGTTGAGATTAGCGACATGGTCGATGCGGTGGAATTTTTAACGTCAGGGAAAGCGGATATGATCCGCGGACAGACGATCATTATTGACGGCGGCCGTTCACTGCTCGTGTAAATTTTTCGCGTTCAATGAATAGGATATCATCCTCCTGCACAATCTAATGGTCGTGGAGGTGATATACAATGGCTAACCAACAATCCAAAACAAACGCACAAAAAGTAAGACAACAAAACCAAGCTTCTGCACAAGGTGGTCAGTTCGGCACTGAATTTGCCAGCGAAACTGACGCGCAGCAAGTAAGACAAAATAACCAACAAGCTGAGCAAAAAAAACAGCAAAACAGCTAATCACTGAAACAGGAAAAAGCACTTCACCATCGGATGAGGTGCTTTTTTCTTTTCGTTTTTTGATCCGACAAAACATCCGAATCTTAGCCACAATCAGTCAAAGGACATCCGGCATGTATAGAGAAATGTTAGTTAGGCAATAAATGGAGTAGAGCATAGAATGGAGGATCCCGAATGCCGGAATTTGAAAACTTGGTTCAGGGGCAGATGGAGATTATGGATAAGCTGCTGTATCTGCAAGCGGAGATTGAAAGATGCCAGAAAATTGAAAAAGAATTGGCTGCCCTTGAAAAGAAAGCCCAGCTTTTATCGATCCGGGAAGATATATCCCAGAAGCGGAAAGATCTTGCTCAAATTCAGGATTTATTCCAAAAGCAGACGGAGCAGGTGATTCAGGCTTATCAAAGAATCGAAGCATGAGCCTCTCTTTATCGTTTTTTGAAAAGAGCCATTCCTGTTCGGGAGTGGCTGTTTTATTTTCATTTTTTATTTTCAAACGTTATAATAAATAAAAGAACTGTCGGACAGGCGATGTGACACACTGACTTGTAAGGCTTTTGCAAAGAAAGTAGGGGAGAAAAACATGGGCTTTCCCAAGGAAGGAGAAACCATTCAAATTCATAGCTATAAGCACAATGGACAGATTCATCGGATTTGGAATGAAACAACGATTTTAAAAGCAACGGAATTGTGCATCATCGGCGCCAATGACCGGACAATGGTCACAGAATCTGACGGCCGGACATGGGTGACGCGAGAGCCCGCAATTTGTTATTTCCATGCAAAGCAGTGGTTTAACGTCATCGGCATGCTTCGCGAAGACGGGATTTATTACTATTGCAACATCAGCTCGCCGTTTGCTTTGGACGATGAAGCCATCAAATACATCGACTATGATTTAGACGTGAAAGTCTTTCCGGATATGACGTATCATATTCTTGATGAAGATGAGTACGCGGATCATAAAAAGGCGATGAATTATCCGAAGGAAATCGACGGCATTTTAAGGTACCACTTAAATACGTTGCTGCATTGGATACACCAAAGAAAAGGCCCGTTTGCATCTGAATTTATTGATATTTGGTATGAACGGTATTTGCATTATACAAAATAAACCTGAAAAACCTGTTGAGACCAACAGGTTTTTTGCGGTGTACTCACACATCAAGATATAGAGGGGGGAAGACGTGTGGGGGTAATCAGAAGGTACATGGAATTTGTGAAGCCGTATAAATGGAAAATCGTTTTGACGGTTTTAATCGGTATTATTAAATTTTCTATTCCGCTGGTCATCCCGCTTCTGCTGAAATACGTCGTTGACGACATCATCCAGGGGAGCGGAACCACTGAAGAAAAAACATCCACATTATTCATGGTAATGGCGGTTATGTTCGCCATTTTTTTGGTGCTTCGGCCGCCTGTCGAATACTATCGGCAATATTTCGCACAGTGGACGGCAAGCAAGGTGCTTTATGATATCAGGGACAAGCTGTTTGCACACATTCAAAAGCTGAGCCTCAGGTATTATGCAAACACCCGCGCAGGAGAAATCATTTCAAGGGTCATCAACGATGTCGAGCAGACAAAGGAATTTGTCATCATCGGGTTGATGAACGTATGGCTTGACGTGATGACGATTTTTATCGCCATCGCCATCATGCTGACGATGGATGTGAAGCTGACGCTTATTTCGATCGTGCTGTTTCCGCTTTACGGACTGTCTGTTAAATTCTTCTACGGCAGGCTCAGAAAGCTGACGAGAGAACGTTCCCAGGCGCTGGCCGAGGTGCAGGGCCACCTTCATGAAAGGGTTCAGGGGATGCCTGTCATCAGGAGTTTTGCGATCGAAGATTATGAACAGAAGCAATTTGATCACGAGAACGCGAATTTTCTCGGCAAAGCAATCCGCCATACGGCCTGGAATGCCAAAACGTTTGCCGTCGTCAATACGGTTACAGACCTCGCTCCGCTGATCATCATTACGGTTGCGGGTTACCATGTGATTCACGGGTCCCTTACTGTAGGAACGATGGTGGCGTTTTTCGGATATATTGAACGCCTCTACAACCCGCTGCGCCGCCTGATCAATTCATCGACAACATTGACGCAGTCGATCGCATCGATGGACAGGCTGTTTGAATTTATTGATGAACCGTATGAATTAAAAGATAAACCCAATGCTGTAAAAGCAGAGCGGTTAAAAGGAATTGTTGAATTCAAAAATGTTTCCTTCCAATACGAAAAGTCGGAAGAAATGATTCTGCAGAATCTTTCTTTGAAAGCGGAACGGGGCGAAACGGTCGCACTCGTCGGGATGAGCGGAGGCGGAAAATCAACGCTCGTCAGCCTCATTCCGAGATTCTACGATGTCTCAGCCGGAAGCCTGGAGATCGACGGCATCGATGTGCGCGATTACCAGGCGCAGAGCCTTAGAAACCAAATCGGCATGGTGCTTCAGGATACATTTTTATTCAGCGAATCGGTACGTGAAAACATATCGATCGGAAATCCCGAAGCTTCGATGGAAGACATCATTGAAGCGGCAAAAGCCGCGAATGCCCACGATTTTATTATGGAACTGCCGCAAGGCTATGATACAAAGGTCGGAGAAAGGGGCGTCAAGCTGTCCGGAGGCCAAAAACAGCGGATATCAATCGCCAGGGTGTTCCTGAAGAATCCGCCTCTCTTAATTTTGGATGAAGCGACATCAGCGCTTGACCTTGAAAGCGAGCACTATATTCAGGAAGCGATGGAAAAGCTCGCGAAAGACCGGACGACCTTTATCGTTGCCCACAGATTGTCGACGATTACCCACGCTGACAAAATCGTCGTCATCGAAAACGGACGTGTCGCGGAAGTCGGCACACATGACGAATTAATGAGCCGCGACGGCCACTATAAGCATTTATTTACCATTCAAAAATTAAACTAAAACCGCCAAAAGCCTGACTTTCGTTTGAAGCCGAACGATTGTCAGGCTTTTTCTTTCCATGCAAATTTCGTACATATTTCCTATCCCGTCTAAATACAATTTAAAAAATACAAGCTCCGGAGGTGTATAAGTGACAAAAGAAAAATTGCTTGAAGTATCGGATTTGTCGATTTCGTTTCACCAGAAAAAGTCTGAAACCCCGATTGTGCAAGGCATTTCTTTCGATCTCCATCCCGGAGAAATCATGGGAGTCGTCGGAGAGTCCGGCTGCGGCAAGAGCGTCACCTCTTTGGCTTTAATGGGGCTGAACGCAAACACCCGGACGACGGGCCGGATCAAGTTTCAAAACAAAGATCTTCTCATGCAGTCTGAAAAAGAATGGAGACAGATGCGCGGCAATGACATCGCAATGGTTTTTCAAGAGCCGATGACCTCCCTCAACCCCCTTTTCACAATTGGCGATCAATTAACAGAAGCACTCTCCAGCCATACCAATATTCATAAAAAAGAAGCAAGAAGAAAAGCCGTTCAAATGCTGGAAACCGTCGGCCTGCCGAGGGCGGACCAGCTGATGAAGCAGTATCCCCACGAACTGTCGGGAGGCATGAGGCAGCGGGTCATGATCGCAATGGCATTAATTTGCGAACCGAAGCTGCTGATCGCCGATGAACCGACAACAGCTCTCGACGTCACCATCCAGGCCCAGATTCTGTCCCTGCTGAAAAAGCTCAATGCCGAATTTAACACAGCCATTCTCCTCATTACCCACGACCTTGGCGTCGTTCACAATACATGTGAACGCGTGATGATCATGTATGCCGGCCGGATCGTTGAAGAGGGCGGTGTCACCGCTGTTTTTGACAGTCCGAAACACCCTTATACAAAAGGCTTGTTCGCCTCTATTCCGGCATTCACAGACAAATCCGAGCGGCTGTCTTCGATTGAGGGGCAGGTGCCGAAGCCGGGATCGATTAAAAAAGGCTGTATGTTTGCGCCGCGATGCCCCCATAAACATGAACGCTGCATTGAAGAAGCGCCTGGATTGAACAAGCTGAAGGATGATCATGCTGTAAGCTGCTTTCTCTATGAAGAGGAAGGTGTTTTCACATGAATCGCGAACTGCTGAGCGTTCAAGAGCTGAAAACGTATTACCGCGTGTCCCGTAAGAAAATCGTGAAAGCGGTCGATGATGTTACACTGTCAGTTGAAAAAGGCGAAATCTTAGGGGTTGTCGGGGAATCCGGCTGCGGAAAATCGACCTTAGGAAAATCGATATTGCGGCTGACCGAACCGACTTCGGGAAAGGTGACTTTTCTCGGGCAGGAGATGACAGGCCTTGATGCAAAAGATCTTCGCAATATGAGAAGGCATATACAAATGATTTTTCAAGACCCGTACGCTTCGTTAAATCCGCGCATGAAAATAAAGGATATTTTGGAAGAACCGCTGATCGTTCATCAACTCGGAAAGAAGGCGGAAAGGAGAGAGGTCGTGCGCTCGATGCTTGAAATTGTCGGCCTTGATGCTTCATACGGCGACCGGTGCGCACACCAATTCAGCGGCGGTCAGAGGCAAAGGATCGGCATTGCAAAAGCGCTGATCACTAAGCCAAAACTAATCATTGCCGATGAACCTGTCTCCGCGCTTGATGTATCCGTTCAGGCGCAGATCTTAAATCTGCTGAATGATTTGCAGGAGGCATTCGATTTAACGTTTCTGTTTATTTCTCATGATCTCGCAGTCGTTCGCTATATCAGCGACAGGGTGGCCGTGATGTATTTCGGAAAGATCGTCGAGATGGCGGACGCCGAATCGTTATTTAGAGAGCCGAAACACCCGTATACAGAAACGCTGTTAGCGGCAGTACCGGTCATCGGCAAAGGCGAAGCGGTTCATACGGCACCGGATATTGCCGCGCCCCGCATGAGTGAAAAGGGCTGTCCTTTTTACAGCAGATGCATGAAGCGGGCAGCGGTTTGTCTGGAAGCGGAGCCGCCTCTTGAAGAGACTGCGGACGGGCATTATGTCGCATGCCATTTTACCAATAAGGAGGCAGTACGATGAAAAAGAAAAGCTGGCTGATCTGTTTGGGAATGATTCTGTCTGTTTCCGCTTTTTTAATGGGATGCTCCGGTAACGAAAGCGGAAAAAACGACGGAGAGACGAACGGGGGAAAAGATACGCTGATCATCGGCAGAGGCGGTGATTCAACATCGCTTGATCCGATCACAACGACAGAAGGCGAAGCGTTTAAAGTGACGATCAATATGTTTGAGACCTTGCTGAATTACGGAGAACAAGACACTACGCTGAAGGAAGGCCTCGCGGTCAAATGGGACGCTTCAGATGACGGTTTGACCTACACACTGGAGCTGAGGCAAGGCGTGAAATTCCATGACGGAACGGATTTTAATGCAGAAGCCGTCAAATACAATTTTGAGCGGTGGATGAACGGGGATGAAGAAAAATTTCCTTACTACGGCATGTTCGGAGGCTATAAGAAAGATGAGGGGCATGTCATCAAAGATATAAAAGTGCTCGACGACCATAAGATTCAGTTCATTTTAAAACGCCCGCAAGCGCCGTTTTTAAAGAATCTTGCCATGACTTCATTCGGGATTGCGAGTCCTGCCGCCATCGAAAAATACGGCGAAAAATTCAGGGAGCACCCCGTCGGCACGGGCCCTTACAAATTTGTCGAATGGAAGCCGAACGACCGGATCGTTCTTGAAAAAAATGAAGACTATTGGGATCAAGGTAAACCAAAATTGGAGAAGATCATTTTCAGAGCCATTCCTGAAAACTCAGCCCGCCTAAATGCGTTGAAGACGGGCGAAATCGACCTAATGGACGGCGTCAATCCGTCTGATATCGAAAGCATCAAAGCAGACGCCAATCTGAAAACATTTGAAAGGCCTTCAATGAACGTCGGGTATCTCGGAATGACGACGACAAGAAAACCATTTGACAATAAGCTGGTCCGCCAGGCGCTGAATCATGCTGTTGATAAACAGGCGATTATCGATTCCTTCTACGGAGGCCTCGCCGAATCTGCCAAAAACCCGCTCCCTCCTTCACTTGAAGGATACAACGATCAGATAAAGGAATATCCGTATGATTTAAAAAAGGCAAAAGAACTCTTAAAAGAAGCCGGATTCCCGGACGGGTTTAAAATGAAGCTTTGGGCAATGCCTGTTCCGCGGCCATATATGCCGGACGGTATGAAAATAGCCGAAGTGATTCAATCAAGCTTCGAAAAAATCGGCGTCAAAGCGGAAATCGTCACTTACGACTGGGCGACGTATTTGGATAAGGTGAGCAAAGGGGAAGCTGACGCGTTTTTGATGGGCTGGACCGGAGACAATGGAGATCCGGACAACTTCATTTATACCCTGCTTGATAAAGATAATATCGGCGGTAACAACTATACGTACTTCAGCAATGACGAGCTTCATGACATCTTAATCGAAGCGCAGTCAGACCCTGACCAAAAGAAGAGAAATAAACTGTATCAAGATGCGCAGGAGCTCCTCCATGAAGAATCGCCTTGGATTCCGCTTGTCCATTCCACGCCGATTTTGGCCGGTTCAAAAGATATCGAAGGATATGCTCCGCATCCGACAGGGAGTGAAGTATTGTCCGGCGTAGAGTTTAAATAGGTGGTGACAGCCATTGCTTGCGTACTGTTTAAAACGGACGGGGATGCTGATCCCCGTTCTCATTGGCATGACACTGGTCGTTTTTTCGATCATCCGCTTTATTCCCGGCAACCCCGCCCAGGTTATTCTCGGCCAGAGGGCGACAAAGGAAGCGGTGCAGCAGCTGACCATCCAGCTCGGCCTTGATCAGCCGTGGTATGTGCAATACGCCAGATATATCGGGGATTTGCTGAAAGGGGATCTCGGGACATCAATCCGCACGGGAGCGGCGATTACGCAAGAAATAAAGCCGTATTTGTTCGCCACTCTCGAGCTTGCTTTTTTCGCGATGCTGATCGCAGTGTTTGTCGGTGTGAATGCCGGAATCATCAGCGCGTGGTTTAAGAATTCGGTATTCGACTATATTGCGATGCTGGTTGCTTTAATTGGCGTGTCGATGCCGATTTTTTGGCTTGGTCTGATGGGCCAGTGGTTCTTTTCGATCGAGCTCGGCTGGCTGCCGACAACGGGAAGGGAGAATGTCAGAAATCCGGTCGAAGCCTTTACTTACATTCATACACTGGACACCCTTTTACACGGAAGATTTGATCAGTTTGCAGAAACCATCCGCCATTTAATTCTGCCGGGAACCGCTCTTGCCACCATTCCCGCCGCGATCATTGCGAGAATTACAAGGGCCAGCATGATAGAGGTGCTGCAGTCCGATTATATCCGCACGGCAAAAGCAAAAGGCGTGCATATGTTTTTCGTTATCTATAAGCACGGTTTAAAAAATGCGTTCATTCCGGTGTTGACCGTCATCGGCCTGCAAACCGGACTTTTACTGGGCGGCGCGATTTTAACGGAGACGATTTTTGCCTGGCCCGGCATCGGCCGGTACATTTATGATGCGATCAGCTACCGCGACTACCCGGTTATCCAATCGGGCATTCTCGTGATCGCCTTCATCTTCGTCATGATTAACTTCATTGTTGATCTGCTGTACGCTGTCATCGATCCGAGAATTAAATATTAGGAGGCGGGAAATGTGGTTGTGCTTCAAAATGAACAGCAGAGGGAGGACGTGAAGGTGCGTTCGCCTTTGGCGGAACATATTCGGCGGTTCTTTGAGCATAAACTGGCTGCCGCCGGCACGATTTTAGTCGCGCTGTTTATCCTGCTGGCCATCTTCGCGCCGCTCATCGCACCCTATGGAATAAACGACCAGTCACTGTCAGACAGGCTTGCCGCTCCGTCTGCTGAACACCTTTTTGGAACGGACGATTTTGGCAGGGATATTTTTTCAAGGGTGCTGTACGGCGCGAGGCTGTCTTTATGGGTCGGCTTTTTCTCCTGTCTGGCATCGGCCTTGGCGGGGACGCTGTTAGGGCTGATCGCCGGTTTTTACGGCAGATGGGCTGATGCGTTGATTTCGCGGCTGTTTGATATCATGCTCGCGTTTCCCAGCATTCTGCTGGCGATCGCCATTGTGGCGATTCTCGGGCCTTCCCTTGAAAATGCCCTGATTGCCATCGCCATCATCAACGTTCCGACGTTTGGCAGGCTCGTTCGTTCAAAAGTGCTCAGCATTAGGCAGGAGGAATATGTCTTATCTGCGCGTGCTGTCGGGATGTCCAATATGAGGATGATGTTTAAACACATTCTTCCCAACAGCATGGCCCCGGTTATCGTTCAAGCGACACTGAATATTGGAACGGCGATTATAGAAGCGGCCGCGCTCGGATTTTTAGGGTTGGGGGCGCAGGCGCCGAACCCGGAGTGGGGAAAAATGCTTGCGGATGCCCGGCCTTATTTGGCGCAGGCCCCGTGGACATTATTTTTTCCGGGATTTGCGATCATGCTGACCGTGCTCGGCTTTAATCTGATGGGAGACGGCCTGCGCGACACCCTTGATCCGAAAATGAAGGAAGGAAAATAAAAAAACCGGTTAACGTATTCGTTAACCGGTTTACTCTTCCTCAACTTCAAGCTCACTGTCTTTTTTGTGGTACGTCTGAAAGCTTGTGAGCAAGGTTTCCAAATGTTCAAGCTGTTCTCGGTATTCTACGGTGCTCGCCATAATGGTCAGCATATTGTAGTCCAACAGTTCTTCTTTCAATTTGTCCTGGTTTTTCAGGAATGATTCGGTCAAGTGCTGTTTGTACACGTCTCCTTCTTCGTGAAGGTCGACGTGATCCTGCGTTTTAATCCTGCCGACGAATCTCATTAAAATTCGCTCGTGCCAATGGAGAAGATAATCAAGCTCTTCGACCAGCGTTTCTTGAAATTCTTCAGGCATATGACAAAACTCGTTTTCAAGCCGGTGCAGTTTTTTCAAAGCATCAAGCGCGCGGTTTGATGCAATGATCGCCTGTCTGAACAGCACGAGCTTTCGCTGTTTTACATATGTGGAACGTTTTAAATAGCTTCTTTCTTCTTTGTAAAGCAAGTAAAGGTGATCGACCTTCATCATTTTTTCTTTCAGCTTTTCAATGTCTTCTTTCAGCATGGAGTGTTCCGTTGTCTTCCGCGTCAACAATCTGATCCATTTAATGACTTCATCTGTATTTTCAACAACATGGCTGACGAGCTTCGTTTCATATTTAGGCGGCAGAAAAATCAGGTTGACCAGGAACGCAGACAATACGCCCAAAATAACCGTTCCGGTTCTCACCAAGGCAAACCATAAAAAGTTGTCGCCGGAGCTCTCCAATATGGCAATAACGGTGACGAGAGCGATCGAAATTGTATTCTCGATCTTCAGCTTCAGGTTGATCGTAATGACGATTACCGCCGTCAATCCGATGATGATCGGACTGGGTTCAAAAATAAGTCCAAAAATAATGGCTGTGGCAGCTCCGATTATGTTCGCCTGCACTTGATCGACAATCGTCAAAAATGAACGATAGATCGAAGGCTGTATCGCGAAGATAGCCGCGATTCCCGCGAAGACAGGAGTCGGAAGGCCGAGCCAAGACGCGAGGTAAAGCGCAAGCGTAATGGCAATGCCTGTTTTGAAAATACGGGCACCAAGTTTCATTAGGCTGTACTTGCATCCCTTTCTATAATAAAATTCGTTCTTTACAGAAAATGAATTGTATTGAACATTCCCTCTCTGTTAATTTGCCAAACAATAAAGTAATATACAGCGATCTTCCGAAATATTCAACCCATTTTTAAGAAAAAACAAATCATTGACAAAAAAGAAAAACAAGCCGGTGAAAAGTGCCTGTTCACCGCGTTTACAAAGTGCTCCGCATTTGATAAAAAGAGAGCGGACCCGCTCTCTTTTTATATGCGTTGTTTCAATTGTTTAAATGAGTCATCCACGGCTTTAAGCGTCGCTTTAATGTCCTCTTCCGTGTGCGCGGTGGTGATAAACCATGCTTCATATTTTGAAGGCGCAAGATTAACACCGCGCTCAAGCATCAGTTTGAAAAAGGCAGCGAACATTTCTCCGTCCGTATTTTCGGCTTGCTCATAGTTTTCGACTTTTTCGTTCGTAAAGTATACGGTGAGCGCGCCTTTAAGACGGTTGACAGTGATGTTGATGCCGTGGGTTTCGGCGTGTCCCAGGATACCTTCTTCAAGCATAGCGCCGAGGCGGTCAAGTTTTTCGTATGTGCCTTTTTCTTTCAGCACTTCAAGACAGGCGATACCTGAGAGGATCGAAGCCGGATTCCCCGCCATCGTGCCCGCTTGATAAGCAGGTCCGAGCGGTGCGACTTGTTCCATAATCTCTTTTTTGCCTCCGTATGCGCCGATCGGCAGGCCGCCGCCGATGATTTTGCCGAGCGCCGTCAAATCAGGTTTGACGCCAAGAAGATCCTGGGCGCCGCCGTACATAAAGCGGAAGGCGGTGATAACTTCATCATAGATGACAAGCGCTCCTGCATTATGTGTCAGTTCATTGACCTGTTCGAGAAATCCGCTTTTCGGTTCAACGATCCCGAAGTTTCCAACAATCGGTTCAACGAGAACTGCCGCAATATCGTCCCCCCATTTATCGAGCGCTTCTTTATAGCTGTCGATATCATTGAAAGGAACGGTAATCACCTCGTTGGCGATGCTTTTTGGAACCCCCGCTGAATCAGGTGTGCCGAGCGTTGACGGACCTGAACCGGCCGCCACCAGCACAAGATCGGAATGGCCGTGGTAGCAGCCGGCGAACTTGATGATTTTCGTTCTGCCTGTATAGGCCCGGGCGACGCGAATCGTCGTCATCACGGCTTCCGTTCCTGAATTGACGAATCTCACTTTATCCAAGGCAGGAATCGCTTCTTTAAGCATCTTGGCAAATGTCACTTCATGCTTTGTCGGCGTGCCGTAAAGCACCCCGTTCTCAGCAGCTGTTTGAATCGCTTTTGTGATATGCGGGTGAGCGTGACCCGTAATAATCGGTCCGTAGGCGGCAAGATAGTCTATGTATTTGTTGCCGTCTACATCCCAAAAATAAGCGCCGCTTCCCCTTTCCATCGCGACGGGAGAACCGCCGCCGACCGCTTTGTAAGACCTTGAGGGGCTGTTGACGCCTCCGACTATATGTTGAAGAGCTTCTTCATGAAGCTTTTCAGATTGAGTATGCTGCATAATATCCTCCTCATTTCTGCACCTTTTATCTATTTCTATATTGTAACACGAGGCGGACAGAGCGCAAAAAAGAAGCCGCCGAACATTTGAACAAGACGGCGCTGTTTTTTATAATGGGGGAAAGCAAGCGATTAAACATAACAGGAGGCAAAACAATGACTGTTGAAATTGGACAAAAGGTGCCTGATATTGAACTGCTCGGTGATCACGGAGAAAAAGTAAAGCTGTCGGATTTTGAAGGAAAGTATGTCGTGCTCTATTTTTATCCGAAAGATATGACGCCGGGATGCACAACGGAAGCGTGCGATTTCAGAGACCGACATGAAAGCTTTGCCGAACTTGATACCGTCATCATCGGAGTCAGCCCTGACGACCAGACAAGACATGAGAAATTCAAGCAGAAACACGATCTGCCGTTTCTGCTGCTCGTCGATGATGAACACAAGCTCGCTGAAAGCTTTGACGTATGGAAGCTGAAGAAGAATTTCGGCAAGGAATACATGGGTGTCGAAAGGTCGACATTCCTGATTGATAAAGAAGGCCGCCTTGTGAAAGAGTGGCGGAAAGTAAAGGTAAAAGACCATGTCGCAGAAGCGCTTCAAGCAGTAAAAGAAATCGCCGAAGCGTAAAGCTCTGGGGGAGGCCGGACTGTATGTTAGTTTGGTCTCTTTTTACGCTCATATTCGTCTGTCTGACCGGACATGCTGATCATATCGGCCTTTTTCGCCTTAAAAATAGCTTTTTCACAGGGATTGGAATTGACAAAGATTCTGATCAGGAGTTACACTAATTATAAACGTTATAATGTAAGAATTTTTTTTAGAAGAGAGGTGCATGACGATGGCTGAACATAACCTGAAAGAAGCGTTGGAAGCGTTGAAGGAAACCGGGGTTCGAATTACTCCTCAACGTCATGCCATTCTGGAATTTCTCGTGAATTCTATGTCTCATCCAACTGCAGATGATATATATAAAGCTCTGGAAGGGAAATTTCCAAACATGAGCGTAGCAACGGTTTACAACAATTTGCGGGTTTTTAAGGAATCAGGGCTCGTTAAGGAATTAACGTACGGAGATTCCTCCAGCCGGTTTGACTTCGTGACATCCGAGCATTATCACGCAATTTGCGAACGCTGCGGGAAAATCGTCGACTTTCATTATCCCGGCCTCGACGAAGTGGAGCAGCTGGCTTCACATGTGACAGGATTCAAAGTCAGTCACCATAGACTGGAGATATACGGTTTATGTCAGGAATGCGACAAAAAAGAAAGCCATTAAAAAGAGCTGGCCGCTTTTTTAACGGTCAGCTTATTTTTATTGCAGTATCTACTGAGACTTTCGATTATACGATTCGTTAAACTCTTTTCCTTCGAGGTTTTTATCCAGTGTCAGAGGCTCCCTGCAATGCATGCACATATCGACCCGGCCTAAAATCTTGGTCGGTTTTTCACAGTTTGGACAGACGACTTGAACCGCTTTCGTTGAAAGCATGCCGATCCAAAAATAAACCGCTGTGCTCAACAAGATAGACAATACCCCCAAGATCATAAACACCGACATCAAGAGGATCGAGGACCTAAAGAAGATCCCGACATACATAATAATGAAGCCTATAAATACAAGGCTTAACGCAAACGTTCTGATTTTGTTGATTTTGCTAGAGTATTTTGCCATATCCATCCCCCTGTCTCTAATATAGCATAGAAAAGATGTGTTATTCTTTAATTAAAACGAATCAATTGGAAAATTTCTATAGAGAGTTTTGGGGAAATTGATTATAATAATTCAATGTGTTTTCAAAATAAAGGAGTTTTTATTGGCTCGTAGAAATAGGTAGAAACAAAGAGAGAAGCTTTTAGAGCAACGCATTTACATCGTATTGGAGGAATGGTGATGGAAAATCTTCTCCGTCCGATTTACCAAGAAAGAGCAAGCCGCCCTGACACACTCGCTGTCATGCTGATTGAGAGGAGAAATCAAACCTCATCTGCGACAGATAATTTTGATGCGGCATTGTTGATTATCGTTAATAAGGCTGAAGACCCTGTATTCGTGAAGCATTATGAGTTCGACGGAAAAACGGCTTCTCTTCATATTATTTCTGTTGAACAGCTTCAGGAATGGATTTTGCTCGGAACAAATAGAAGAATCATAGACTGGGTCCTCAATGGAAAGGTGCTTTTCGACCGAAACGAATTTATCGCCAAGCTGATTGAGCAGCTTAATACATTTCCGTTTTCAGAAAGAAAACTAAAAATCGGACTTGAATACGGGAAATTAATCAGAAGATATATAGAAGGGAAATCGTTTTTTGAGGACGGTCAATTTTTGGACGCCTACAATTCCATCGTACACGCCCTCCATCATTTGGCCAGAATCGAAGTGATCGATAAAGGTTTTCACCCAGAAGTTACGGTATGGAACCAAGTCCGCCACATGGAGCCTCAGGTTTATAAATTGTATAAGGAATTAATTGAGAGCAATGAAAGCTTGCAAAAACGGCTGGAGTTATTATTCCTCGCAAGCGATTTTCTCATTCATTCAAAAGCCGAAATCGGGGCCGCACATATTCTCAATGTCATGGATGAAAAAGAGGTTTGGCAATTTGCCGATCTTCTCAAGCATCCGGATCTCAAGTATTTCACGGCAGACCTGGGAGTCATACTGGAGTTCTTGGCTGAAAAGGACTTAGTCGGAGTCAAGCCGATTGAGACAAAGGGCCAAAAGATTTTTCACCGAGGATATTTTATCAAAAAAAGTGTTGACACTAATTTATAACGGTGATATATTATTAAGCGTCGCTGTTAGCGGAACGGTTTTTGAACTGAAAGCAGCAGCGACGAAAAAACAAAAAAACATTTGACACTCCTTGTTGAAAATGTTATACTAATAAAGTCGCTTCGGACAGGAGCGGAAATGATCTTTGAAAACTAAACAAGACAAAACGTACCTGTTAATTCATTAAATAAATCGCACATTTTGTGCGTAGTCATTATCAAACTTCATGGAGAGTTTGATCCTGGCTCAGGACGAACGCTGGCGGCGTGCCTAATACATGCAAGTCGAGCGGACAGATGGGAGCTTGCTCCCTGATGTTAGCGGCGGACGGGTGAGTAACACGTGGGTAACCTGCCTGTAAGACTGGGATAACTCCGGGAAACCGGGGCTAATACCGGATGCTTGATTGAACCGCATGGTTCAATTATAAAAGGTGGCTTTTAGCTACCACTTACAGATGGACCCGCGGCGCATTAGCTAGTTGGTGAGGTAACGGCTCACCAAGGCAACGATGCGTAGCCGACCTGAGAGGGTGATCGGCCACACTGGGACTGAGACACGGCCCAGACTCCTACGGGAGGCAGCAGTAGGGAATCTTCCGCAATGGACGAAAGTCTGACGGAGCAACGCCGCGTGAGTGATGAAGGTTTTCGGATCGTAAAACTCTGTTGTTAGGGAAGAACAAGTACCGTTCGAATAGGGCGGTACCTTGACGGTACCTAACCAGAAAGCCACGGCTAACTACGTGCCAGCAGCCGCGGTAATACGTAGGTGGCAAGCGTTGTCCGGAATTATTGGGCGTAAAGCGCGCGCAGGCGGTTTCTTAAGTCTGATGTGAAAGCCCCCGGCTCAACCGGGGAGGGTCATTGGAAACTGGGGAACTTGAGTGCAGAAGAGGAGAGTGGAATTCCACGTGTAGCGGTGAAATGCGTAGAGATGTGGAGGAACACCAGTGGCGAAGGCGACTCTCTGGTCTGTAACTGACGCTGAGGCGCGAAAGCGTGGGGAGCGAACAGGATTAGATACCCTGGTAGTCC